>NZ_LMEG01000006.1:0-173065 GCF_001426275.1 Ensifer sp. Root423
TGTGGCAGCCAAGTTGAACTGTCCGCTTTGGCGCAAAGTTAAAATGTCAATTTGGGCGGCGCGTCGTCAGCCATTTAGACATGCGACACTCGACATCTCCGTTGGCGCTGAGGCAAGCCCCCGACCGAACCGGCTGGACCGGGTTGCAAGGGAAGGGAGGGGGCGGATGAGACGCACCCATCGGCTTTAGCTTGGACAGTTGAAGCAGCCGGTCATTCCGCCGCATCGAGGTCAGAGAGCGCCTGTCGCCGCCGGGCAATGACCGCAGGATCGTTCATGAAATCCTTCCGACGTCCCGGGCCGCGCGCGCGTCGAACGTAGCCGTTCTTCTCGCTGTTCGTCTTCACGGCGGGCTTCGTCTGCTGCTCCTGACGTTCCTTGATGTAGGTCAGGAGTTCACCGAGCCGCTTGTTCTCGGTGATCGCCGCATGCGTCACCCGCTGGTCCTTGTCGAACACCCGGTAGGGTAGGGAATGCCCCTTCCAACGCACATCCAGCCTGCCGTCGGCAAGCGCGTAGGTCTCGACATAGCGACCGACCAGCCCGCGCGTCACCTCGGTCTCTTCCAGCATGATCCGCTGGCGCTCGTACGAAAACGTCAACTGGGCACCGACATAACGCTGCTCACGTTTGCATAGCACGTCGCGCAGCCGATCCGGGGCAAGGTTCAGCGGCCGATGCAGATCATCAGATCGGGCAGGGGTAATGGCAAACTGGCGGTTATAGCGCTCCATGAACCGAGGCAGGAAAGCGTTGCCGTCGTCCATGCCGCAGACGCCCTCCAGACGCAGATCCTTAATCAACCGGTCCTGTAGCGTCCGGTTCATCCGCTCGACCCGGCCCTTGGCTTGACTCGAGTTTGCGCAAAGAATCTCGATGTTTAACTCGCAAAGTGCACGCCCGAACTGGGTCATGCCTTGGCCGCCCTTGGCATCCTTCTTCGCAACCCGGAACACCGAATGCTTGTCGGAATAGAAGGCGACGGGAGCACCATGCGCCTTCAGATAGAGTTCCAGCGCCTCGAAATAGCTGAACGCACTTTCCGAGCGCACAAACCGCAACTGCATCAGCTTGCCGGTCGCATCATCGATGAACACCAGCAATGAACATGGATCGCCGCGATCTTCGAACCAGCGATGCTCGGAACCGTCGATCTGAACCAACTCGCCGTAGGCCTCGCGCCGCAGCCGCGGCTGATGGAACGTCCGTCGCTGCTTGCGCGACAGCCACAAGCCGGCCTCCGACATCCATTGGCGCAAGGTCTCGCGCGACACCGTCAGACCATCACGCTCCGCAAGCTTCTCGGCCGCCAGCGTCGGACCAAAGTCGGCATAACGCTCGTGCACGATCGTCATGGCGTAATCGCGTACGCCGTCGCAGATCCGGTTGTTCGATGGCCGGCCGATCGCCTGGTGCCGGATCGACGCCGCACCGCCAGTGCTGATCCGCTCCAGCAACCGGCGAACCTGGCGGGTGCTCAGCTCAAGCACATGTGCCGCCGACACCAACNGTGGTGCCGGATCGACGCCGCACCGCCAGTGCTGATCCGCTCCAGCAACCGGCGAACCTGGCGGGTGCTCAGCTCAAGCACATGTGCCGCCGACACCAACGTCATGCGTCCGGCGATCACCTTCGACAAAACCTCAATCCGCTGCAGATCGCGCTCGCTCATCGCAATCAATCCCATCCGCAATCTCCCAGGTCATCAAAACCCGGGGAGAGTGACATTCCAACTTTGCAGGATCAGGACACTTTAACTTTGCGGCTACATGCAATGTGGCAGCCAAGTTGAACTGTCCGCTTTGGCGCAAAGTTAAAATGTCAATTTGGGCGGCGCGTCGTCAGCCATTTAGACATGCGACACTCGTCTTAGGAAGATGCCGAACATGCGGTGCGCACGGTCATAGCCTGGTGCCGGATCGACGCCGCACCGCCAGTGCTGATCCGCTCCAGCAACCGGCGAACCTGGCGGGTGCTCAGCTCAAGCACATGTGCCGCCGACACCAACGTCATGCGTCCGGCGATCACCTTCGACAAAACCTCAATCCGCTGCAGATCGCGCTCGCTCATCGCAATCAATCCCATCCGCAATCTCCCAGGTCATCAAAACCCGGGGAGAGTGACATTCCAACTTTGCAGGATCAGGACACTTTAACTTTGCGGCTACAGGTTCAGATCGCATAATCTGAATTATGGAACTGAATGTGATGTATCAAATATGTCATCTAACGCATTGATCAAAATTCACTTCCTCGCGATAGATGATTGAACCAGCGCTCGCCATTTCGAGTATACGTCTTGCGTCGCTCGATTTCGACCGCACCCTCGATGTGGCCATGGCAGAACCCATCGTGAGGACGCCTGAGCCACTTCGAGCGTTGTTCGACGCCCTTGCATACGGCTTGAGGAGACGCGAGTGGCAGCCGCTTGTTCAAGCGTCGCGAGGCAGGACAGAGAGCACGCGCGCAATGAAGGCTGCAAACTCTTCCATGTAGCCACGGAGAAACTGCTCGGTCGTTTGCACCGTCACTTCTCCGTCGTCGGAAATCAGCCCCGGAGTGAATTGAATGTAGGCTTCTGGGGCGTTCATCTGCGGTGAATTGCAGAAGCTAAGAACACTGCGCAGTCCTTGTTGCGCTACCGCGGTTCCGATCGAGCCCGGCGATGTCCCGATGACAGCCGAAGGCTTGCGTGTGAAGGAGTTCTTTCCGTAGGGGCGACTCGCCCAGTCAATGGCGTTTTTTAGGCCACCCGGGATTGAACGGTTGTATTCCGGGGTTACAAAGAGAATGGCGTCGACCCCAGCCAACTCTTCTTTGAAAGCTGTCGCGACCGGCGGAAAATCGGCATCATAGTCATGGCTATAGAGCGGGAGTTCCCTGAACGATATTTCTGTCATTTCAAGGTGTGCAGGAGCCAACCTCACCAGTGCACGGGCGAGCTTGCGATTTATGGAGTCTTTGGCGAGACTACCAATCAAGTATCCGACCTTATGCGTTTGCATAATAATTCTCCCGATACCGTGACCTGTGGCGTGGACTGCAACGACAATGTAGCGCGTCGCGCCGTGACTGTCATGTTTCCAAGTCGCTGCAAACCCGATCTCAGAACTCTCTTAACGCGCCAGTATGCCGGCAGAACTGCAGCTTTCATCCGGAGCCGGTCGCCGCGGCGATCGGCATGGTATCCGGCGGATGCGGAAGGAAGAATGGCTACCTTTGAAAGAAGAACATCGTGCAAACTATAGCAACTGAACGACTGATATTGCGCCAATGGCGCGAGGACAATTTTGAGGCCTTCGCTCGATTCTGGGGGGACCCCGTCACCACCGCCTTCGTCGGGGGTCCGATCAAGCGTGAGGATGCCTGGCGAAGGATGTTGTCGTTCATCGGTCATTGGCACTTGCGCGACTTTGGCTTTTTCGTTGTCGAAGATAGTAAAACAGGTGAAATGGCGGGCTACTGCGGAGCGCAGCTTCCTTTGGACAAGCTTGAACCTGAATTGGGATGGGGCATTTACCCCCAGTTCCAGGGGCGAGGCTATGCTACCGAGGCGATGCATGCCGTTCTCGACTTCGCAGCCAGCAAACTTGGCTGGAGGACGGCAATAAGCCTGATCACCGATGACAATTTGGCTTCCCAAGCGGTCGCGAGAAAACTCGGAGGCGCGCTTGAGCGACACGTGGATATCAGTGGCATGCGCTACGGCGCATACCGGCACGTCTTTGGAGATTCGTCGATTTAGCCGTTCAAGGGGTCCTCATCTGGTTCGGATACCTACAGCGTGGGTACGCCGGCAGCATCGCGCGTTGGCTCCGGCATTGCCGGAAGCAGGAGCAGGAGGGCCACCGACAGGAGGTGGATAGCACAGGCGACGAACGCGAGCGCCGCGAGCCCAGCTGCGATGATTGGCGCGGCGATGACGGTTCCAAGCGTGGTGATCATGAAGATGAAAAAGACGATCAGCGCCGATCCGCGCGCATTATTGGGACCCGAAGCAAGAATGCCGCGATAGAAGCCAATGGGGCCGCGAAGACCCAAGCCGATCGCCATGGGCGTAAACAATAGAGGCAACATCAGCGTGTTGGTACCGCCCATGAGACCGTAGGCGAACAGCGCAAGGGCACTCAAGGCAGCCATGATGGTGCCGGTCAGGATGACGTTTTCAGCGCCAAAACGTTCGGCAATCCGGGCGGTCAGATTGGTGACGATGATGAACCCGGAAATGTTGATGACCTGCATGATGATGAAGTCGTTCAGAGAGCCGCCCATCGACGCGACGATGACTGTCGGCGCGCCGAAGACGAAGGTGAGCAGTCCGCCGAGCGTCAGGGCCTGGCTGAGCGCGTATCGCATGAAGACGCGATCCGTGAGCAGTTGCCCATAACTACCGAGCGTGTCGGAGGGTTCTTCCTCACGGGGCAGCCCAAGCACGAGTATGAGGACCGCAGCGAGCATCGTCACAACACCCAGCAACTCGAATGACGATTGCCATCCGAAATGCAAAAGCAGCAGCACGCCGAAGATCGGCGCAAGCGCCGGCACCAGCGATTCCACGCTGCCGAGAAACCCGATGGCGCGCACCGCCGCCTTGTCGCTGAACAGCTGCCGGATCAACCCTGGGCCAAAGACCGGAGCCGCCGCAGACGCCACGCCTTGAACGAACCTCAGCGCGATAAGTGCCGTGATATTTGGCGAGAAGGCACAGGCGAGCGAGGCGGCTGCAAATCCGGCGAGCGAAGAGAAAAGCAGCGCCTTGCGCGAAAAGTGGTCCGCCAGGCGCCCATAAAGAAGCAGGCCGAGACCGCCGCCGCCGACATAGGCGGCAAGCACCAGCTGCGCGGTCGCCCGGTCAGTGCCGAAGATTTCAGGCAATTGCGGAACGGCCGGCAAGACGAGGTCGGTCCCTGCCAGCGATAGCGTTGCACAGATGATGAGAAGTGAAAACGTGATGGCGCGACGCGAATTTGTCATTGTTCGGAGTGCTCTTGGCGGATTTATCGTGACCGATGGGATGTGAGCGCAGACGCCCTGCCCGCCGAATTTTTTGGTATGGCGGTTTCGGGGCAACTGGCGGTCATGGCAGGCTAGCAGGGGCAGAACAGCTCGGACAACGAATGAAATATTCGCGTCTCAGATGGGATCGATACTGGTTACCAGGCGGCCGACGCGCCCGTCGGAAATGCCTATTCGTTCCCATCGGATGATGCTCGGGGGGATCGGCATATCGGGGTCGTCGCTGCCGCCGGTCGTGAACTGGACGGCTCCCGACCAGACCTCTTCAAACCAGCCAAGTTCTTGCAGTTGAAGCTCTCTCTCGATGATTTCCGCCGTCGCATATCGCCATAGCGAGACGCCGAAAAAGGACGCGGCAGAGATCCGCCACTGGGCTTGCCTGGCCGGTGAGACGCTCAAAAGCGCATGGGTGTCGTCGCAAACAAGGTGAACCGGAAACGGCGCCGTTTCGATGAGCCGACGCAATGTCAGGTCTATCCCGACGCTCTCATGCCGCTCGAGCAGCGTCTCGACCCGGGCCCGGGCCTTTGCTGAAGGCTCATGCTGGCCGGCTTCCCATCGCGATAGCAGACCCTGCGACACGCCAAGATCCGCCGCCAACGTTTCCTGCTTGATCTGCCTGAGCCTGCGGAAGCGTCGAAGCCGGCATCCGAGCGGCAAAGCGCAAACCTTCAGATCAAGCTCCATACCTTCCTCGCGACAATAGCCCTCCCCCGTTGAATAGCAGGGACGCTTGGTCGGATGTCAACAGACACCCGCGTCTGGCTCGATGCTGGGACAGTGGCATCTTCTGACGCTCACTTTCGCCTGACGTTGAGGCCCAGCGCATCGGCGATGATGATCGCGTCCTTGAGACGGACGCTTTCCGGAGCAATGAGCGATGACGTCATCCGGCCGTCGGGAATGAAAGCGGTTGGTCGGCACGTTGCTCCAGGGGAGATCACGGCGTTACGGGCCGCGCCATTGTCAAAGCGCAAGCCCTTGCAATCCGAACAATCGGACAGAGCTTGGACCTGAAGGGCAGAGAGTTGGCTTGATGGAAGGAGAGCTTTCTCGACGAGGGTCGCTTAGCCAACATTCTCGTGGCGGCTTGGCGACGTTCGGCGCCACTACGGCCGAAGATCAGGCGATGGGCCCCTCATGCTTGTCAAAATCGCCTGAGCGGGCCCACCCCCTGTCAGAGTTCGCACAGCTGCCGGCAGTGCAGTTACAGCGCCGCCGGAGCGGCTTCAGCGCGGTGCAACCGCGCCCGCATAAAAACCGCCGTCGCCACCATAGTAATCCTGTCTGACACTGGTCGTACCGCCGCCGGTCTGGGAGCATCCGGCAAGCGCGGAGAGTACGAGCAAGAATGTGGCAATACGCATTGAGTTTGATCCTTTTTTGGCTGTCACACACATAGTCACAGGCAAACGCCCAGACAACCCGGCGACGACACGACTTTCAACCAAACCCTGTATCCGAACGATCGATACTGAAACAAAGGCGCACATCCTCTCTCTCGGCGCGCCCTACGCCGGCAAACTTCTTGAGCTACAAGATTTAAGAGAGAAACGATCGCAGCCGACACGACGATCGCCGAAGCGCTCGCGAACATGGATCGGCTGGCACGCAAGACGCTGTTTGCCGAGGACGCCGAGGGCCACCCCAAGAGGTCGGCCGAGCGGGTGCAATCGTCACGCGTCGTCTGGTTCAACTAACGACCAGTACCGCCAAGACTGCTTGACGTCACGGTCATCGACCTCGCGTGCGCGTCTGATCAGACGCGCAATCGGAGGCGACTCAAGGAGACAGGCAGTAGCCGCCTGCGGCGTCGCGCTTAGGCCGCTTCGAGAGCGTTGCGGGCTGACCCTTTCGTCTCGATCAGCGTGCGCGCGACGATGTCGTGGTTGAGCCACAGGACAGGGCCCGATGGCGCCGAGCTCTCACCAAAGATGAGCTGCCCAACCGCTTCGACCACCAGCCGGCTCAAGAGATCGGAGATCAGCGCCTTGCCGTCCCGGTGCATCGCCGTGATTTCGCTCGACGTACCGATCGTCAGGTCGGACTGTCCCGGATTATTCGGCATTGGCCAGGACGAAAAGTCGTAGAACGGCCGCATCACTTCGCTCGTCTGCATATCGGAAATCTTCCGCAAGACGTCATCGACGGTGAAGCCATCTGCCAACAAATCCTGGCAGGCCTGCCATTGCTGCGCGACCCATTCGCCACCGCCCTCTTTTTTCAGCGCGAGCAGAAGCGGAATGAGGGGCAGCTCGATGCCGGCGAACACGTCGGACGAATTGGTGCGGATCTCAGGGCAATTGTAGACCGTCGCCTTAATGCCCTTGTTCCAGGCTTCCTCAGCGATGCGCTCCAGGCGCATCTTGGCGTAGCCCTGCGTGTAATTGGTATAGGTCTGCCAGCGGTACTCGTTAGCAACGAGAATGCCCGTACCGTGGTAGCCAAACGCCGAATAACGAACCTGGCCACCGGAAGCTTCGATGCGCGCCCGGATGGCTGTGCTCAGATCGATCAGGTGTCGGAACGTGTTGGCCGAAACCTCGTCGAAATTCTGAAGAATGAGCTTGCCCAAATCGCTGTCGAGCAGCGTTTGCGACGACATGTGGCGCGCGCCACGTCCCTTGTAGACGCGATTGGCGATGACCATGAACACCTTGGCCTTCGGGATGCCACCGGCCATGGTGTGCGCGAAGAAGACATTCCTGCCATCAGCGATCATGCCATCAAGGATCCCCATGACTTCAGAAAGGGCATTCTTGAACCGTTCGACGCCGACGTCTCGGCATTTCTCGATGTGCGACCAGTCGAGTTTCTCGTCTTGCCACGTCTCGAGCGTCATCTTCGCGAGAAGGTCGGTCGGAGTGGGCTCGCCTTCAGGCGCGTCAAGATCGAAGCCTGCCATGATCGGCACGTTGATGATCTTGCCTCCGAGCCGGGCTTCAGCCGCCGCAAGTTCCTCGTCGTTCAGTGGCCGCAGAACATTGGCTTCGTCTCGTCTGCCAACCGTGATCCCGACAATTTCCATGCCGGCCTTCTTGGCCTGGTCGACCAGATGGGTGGCATAACCCCGATCGAACAGCTCACCAAACAGAACGAAAACATCGCCTGGACGGAAAATGTTCGTCCGCGGGAAGTGCGTCAGAGGGTTTGGTTTCTTCATACTGCCGGTTCTCTCAAAGCTGGTCGCGGAGCAACCAAACAAACTACGTGATGAACCACTGCACTGATTGGCGGCAAGTGGGAAGTGACAATAAGTATCGTTACAATTCAAACCGTGAGCGGAACGGAACGGCAGTGGCGTCCATTCCAGCCCCGCAGCGATCCGGAATGGTGAACTTTCCGCGTGACCGTCACCGCTTCGACTCACCGCTTCGACGTGATTTATGCCGGCCTCGGATCCTGTCGTGGCCCGGCTGAACGTGGCCTGCGAAACAAACATATACTCCTGGGCGCACGCTACTTTTCAATCCGCAGGACGATGAGGTCAGACTGTTTGACTGATGATACGGGATGAAGGCCCGGCCCAGCACTGCCTGTCATGATGGCATCGAACAACGGCATCTTCTCGCTTCCCACGAGCCCTAACGGCGCCCGACAAACGGCCAGATAGTCGAACCCGGCTAAAAGAGCATTCCGCTCATTGTTGCTACTCGACATAAAGGCCCGAAGAACCCGTCCGATCGCTGGCGCGGCCCGGTGAAAGGGAACGCTCGACACCGTAAGGCTGTCCTGCGACCTACGGGCGATCTCAAGCCCCAGTGCCGGCGGCGTCATCACTTGTCCAGGTGGAAGGGTGGCAAGCAGCGAGAAATCCGCCCCCTTGCAATCATTCCAGAGCAGGTGGTCAAAAGCATCCGTAGTCTTACGCTCAAAAGGCACGACGAAGTAGAATGAGGTGGCCATCACAACAGCCATCCCGCCAAACGCAGCCAACCGCCTAACCGCCACCTGGCTGTCTTCGCGAATTACCGACGCCGCAGCAGGCAGCAACAACGGAACGACGGCAGCAGAGAAGCGCAAATACCGGTTGGAGACCAACGCGGTCAGGAGGAGCGCTGCGGCGACAGCATGGATGATAGCGAATTGCGGATTTGCCGTTCGGGGGGCGTTCAACGCGCGCTGCAAGCTAACAGCCAGGACGCAGCTGAAAATACCCAGTAGAGCAAGTGAGCCGTAGTCCCCTGTTCGGAAAAACTCCAGGGCACTCTTTTCCTGGTCGATGCGATCAAACCAATATATCCGGGCCAGATCGTCGATGGCTGCATATGGGCCGGCCAAAAGCTGTGGATAGGCGAACAACAGCACAGCCGATAGCATCGAACCGGCGGTAGCCAAAAGTCCAAACTTGAACGCCGCGCTCGAAGCCTCCGGCACCAGCCATAAGGTCACGGTTGCGATCGCTCCAAAGCCAAGCAGTGCGAATGCAAATGGTGCGGAGAAAGCATCGTTCTCCACACGCCAGAACCCGGAAGGACCGATTACCAAAAAGGTCAGGATGGGTACCGCAACCAGGCATGTGATGGCGGTTGAGGCAAGCATCGTTCGGGTGCCGTCCAAACCCGCGGCCCACGCTAGTGCCAAGGCTCCCAACACCAGCGCGATAACAGGCAACGTCTCCAGGCCTACCAAGAGCGAGATTGTCGCTGAAATCGCGACGATCGCCCCGCCTATGCGATCGAACCTAGCAATCCCGTATATCAACGTGAGCAACAGCACCATCTGCAAGTTATGGTGGTCAATGCGGCCAGGACTAAATTCCCAGATCGCGAAGGCCATAAGGACGAGGACGGCGCATAGCATTCCGGGCGAAAGCTCACCTTTTCGTGGCGCTATCCGGCTCAAAACCCCAACAACCCCAATGGTGAAAAAGACTGCCATTACGGCTGGCCAAACCTGGAAGGCCACCGCGAGCGCGTCTTCCGCTCCCAAGGCGGACTGAAGAGAGAAAGCTATGAGCATGTAGGGAAGGTCAACTATTCGCGACCAAGGCGAAATATACGGCTCGGGCATCAGGATCCGCGGTATTGCCGGCCTAAGCCACCCGCCATCCTCAAGGAATGCCTTGATTTGCAGACCCCGCAAACTGTCGTCGATGTCAGCGTTGTGAATACGCTCACCGGACAAATCGAACCCGATGAGTAGGCCGACGATAAAGATGCAGATCAGCCAATACCCCGTTGCCGACCAGCGTTCATCAACTCGCGCGACACTTGTCTCGCCGACAACTAAACTCATGGCAGATGAAACTCGTGTGAAGCGCCCAAACTCACACGAGATTGCCTACACCTACTCTCTTAATAAGTGTGTAATTTTAGGTTGCGTGCGAAACTCTGCCTCAAGGGCAACCTCGCTTAACTCGGTCTGCGATGCGGGCCCAGAGACTTCACAATCGACATTCACTGCGTCGGTCATCGTTCGGTATTCTCAAGAGAAAAGCGCAATTGGTTCGCCTCAGCAATGCGGAACACTGATCTCAGCCGATGCGGGTGGGAACGCAAACCATTCCCTGATGTTTTCGCGAGTTAGGTTTGTCCAACGGCCGATTATTCACACTCGACATTCTCGAGCGGTTCCTGTGAGAATTGCCTGGACTTTCGCAATGCAGCATATATCTGCCATCGCTAATGCCGATGGTGTTTCAGGAGACCTTATGCCCAATGCTCACAGCGAAGCTGTCGGACCTCGATCGGGAACGCAGAGCTTTCTCGTTCTACTGCTTGGATGCATCGGCGTTGTCTATGGCGATATCGGAACAAGTCCGCTCTACGCTTTTCGGGAGGCCCTTCGTCCCTTCTTGAGCGACGGGGCGCAGCCTGACGAAGTCATCGGTCTCATTTCCCTGATGGTTTGGACGTTGACGTGTATCGTGACGTTCAAATACGTGCTTTTCCTCCTACGCGCCGACAATGACGGTGAAGGTGGAACATTGTCGCTTCTCGCGCTCTTGATGAAGAAGACCGGCAGTTTCATGCCCGTGTTGTTTTTCGCGGGCCTAATCGGGGCGGCCCTGTTTATCGGGGATGCCATGATCACCCCTGCCCTCTCGGTCATGTCGGCGCTCGAAGGCATGAAACTCGTCACACCAGCCTTTTCGGACTACGTGCTTCCCCTTGCTGCGGTCATTATGGTTGCATTGTTTGCCGTGCAGTCCAAGGGTACGGAAGCGGTCGCAAGGTTTTTCGGGCCAATCACGGTTGTGTGGTTCCTCGCGATGGCGTGGGGCGGTCTCATCCACATCGGCGACGACTGGACCATCCTGCAGGCTCTGAACCCGATCAACGCCCTGTGGTTCATCACGCATGCAGGCTGGGCAGGTCTGATCGTGCTTGGCGCCGTCTTCCTGACGGTCACGGGAGCCGAGGCCCTTTATGCAGATCTCGGCCACTTCGGGAGGAAACCGATCAGCACGGCATGGTTTATCCTTGTATTCCCCGCATTGGCGCTGAACTACCTTGGCCAAGGCGCGCTCGTGCTGAGCCACCCAGACGCGGTCAACAACCCATTCTATCTTCTCTATCCAGACTGGGCGCTGCTGCCGATGGTCATTCTCGCGACCATGGCGACAATCATCGCTAGCCAAGCTGTCATCACGGGAGCGTTTTCTCTCGCTCGCCAGGCGGTCCATTTGGGCTTTCTTCCTCGACTGCTGATCAAATTTACGTCCGAGACCAACACCGGCCAGATCTACGTCCCTGCCGTAAATGCGCTGCTGTTCGTCGGGGTCATCGTGCTGATTTTCTCGTTCGGGGACTCAGAGTCTCTCGCGACCGCGTATGGAATCTCGGTCACAGGCGCGATGGTTGTGACAACAGTGATGGCGTTCCAGTTTCTCCGCTCCGTCTGGGGATACTCAACCGTTCTGGCTGCACTGCTTCTAGCGCCATTGCTCGTCATCGAGAGCGTCTTCTTGCTTGCCAATCTGTTCAAGATTCATGATGGCGGCTGGGTGCCGGTGGCATTGGCACTGACAATCATGGTGGTGATGTGGACTTGGACGCGGGGATCCGCAATGCTGCGCGAAAAGACCGCGCGCAACGATATCCCGCTGGAAACATTCATCCGCTCGATAGAGAAGTCCACCCATGCGCCCCAGACCGTTCGAGGGACGGCAATCTTTCTAACCAGCGTCGGCGATAAGACACCCGCCGTTCTCCTCCACAACATCAAACACAATCATGTCCTGCACGAACGCAATGTTATTTTGACGGTTCGCACATCCGAGCATCCGTATGTCGCGCAGGAAGACCGCGTCTCAATGACTGAACTGTCAGACCGGTTTACAAGGCTCGAGCTTTGCTTCGGCTTCATGGACGAACCGAACGTCTCGAAGGCGCTGTCACTGTGCAAGAAGGCAGGTTTCAAGTTCGAGATCATGCAGACCTCTTTCTATCTCGGGCGCAGGACCCTTATTGGTGACCCGAACTCAGGTCTGCCCGGCTGGCAAGACAAGCTCTACATTGCACTTGCAGGTCTCGGCATCGATCCATCGTCCTATTTCAAGCTGCCAGCCAATCGCGTGGTCGAGATTGGCGAGCAAGTCACGATCTAACCTTAGGTCAGATGCTTCACGCTGCGATATCAACTCCCGGAACTTCAAAAAATGCCAGTCGTCGCCTCCTACATGTATCGTTCGGGCAAGCGCGCCGAAGAAATCCCGCTTGCCGCCAAACCATTCGAAGCATCAGGTGGCGACTTCGCCTGGATCGGTTTGACTGAACCGACAAAGCAGGAAATGGCCGACCTTCAGGCCATGTTCGCTCTTCACCCACTTGCCGTCGAAGACGCCCTCAACGGCAATCAGGTGCCGAAGGTGGACATCTACGGCGACCAGTTGTTCGTGATCGTCAAGACGGCCCACCTTGAGGGTGACAAGATCACCTACGGCGAAACCTGCATTTTCGTGGGGAAGCACCACCTGATTTCTGTTCGCCACGGATCTGCCCGCTCCCACAAGGAACTGCGCCAACACCTGGAACAGTCGCCCCAGCTTCTTGAGCACGGACCGGACTATGTCCTGCACGGCATCATCGACTTCGTTGTCGACGGCTATTTGCCGGTGGTCGAAACGCTTGAGGACAAAGTTCTGGAGCTCGAGAAACACGTACTTGTGTCCTTCCTGCAGCCCGAGCAGATCAGGCGCATCTTTCGGATGCGCCGTCACGTCATTCGCTTCCAGCGGGTGCTCGGGCCGATGGGAGAGGTGGCGGGTAAGCTAACTCATCTCGAGCTGCCCTGTATCGACGACAATGCCAAGCCATTCTTCAAAGACGTTCTTGACCATGTCAGACGTGTGGAAGGCCTGGTAGGCGGCCTTCGCGAGATAATGACGTCCGTGTTCGAGGCCTCCAATCTCCTGGAGCAGCAACGACAGGGCACCATCACACGGCAGCTTGCAGCCTGGGCCGCAATTCTTGCCGTACCGACAGCCATTGCCGGAATCTACGGGATGAACTTCGAACACATGCCTGAACTGGCAACCCGTTACGGCTACTTTGCCGTCCTCGGTGTCATTGCGACGCTCTGCTCTATTCTCTACTGGCGGTTCAAAAGGTCCGGATGGCTGTAGCCGGCGGAAATATCTTTCCGTGGGTTTCGTTTGGTGTCGACACCGCGGCATTGCAGCATGCTATCGGGTAAAAGCTCTGTGTGATGGTATCTCTTGGTGCTCTCGGGCAATCCGGCCTTACCTCCAGCCCGCCTCCCCCATCTTCCGGCAAGTGACCTTCGGCCTTCCGGAAGTTCGCCGAACTCTAGCGGCGCAGGCCGAGCTTGACGCGGAAATCGGGACCGGTGCCCTCTAGGAGACTTGCAATGGCGACCAAGCGCAAGTTCAAGAGCGATGCCTTTGAGGCGATCCATAGCGCCGTCGAAGACATGTCCGCGGCAGGCACCCGTTGGGTCCTATACGTCGCCGGCAGCGTCACTTTCGCCTGACGTCGAGACCCAGAGCCTCGGCGATGATGATCGACTGGTCGATCGTGATGATCGCGTCCTTGAGGCGAAGGTTCTCCGGATCGAAGGCGGTGAGGTCGCTGCCCCTGAGGTCGCAGGTGGTAAAATCTGCCCCATGCAGCCAGGCACCGGAAAGATCGACGTCCCTGAGCGAGCCGCCTTTGCAGGAGGCGCCGGTCAGATCCGCTTCCCGCATTCGCGTTTCCTTGAAGGATGCGCGGCCGAGAGCCGCGCCTGGCAATCCGGTAAAGGACCAGTCGCCGCCCGTCACTTGCATCTGGTCGAACTCGCAAGCGTCGAACATGCTTCCGACGAACTTGCACTCCTTGAAGCGGCTATCGAAGAACTTACAGGAGACGAACGTGCAGTTGACGAAGGCGCTCGCCTGGTGTGACGATGCATTGAACCGGGCTCGCCGGAAGGTGCATTCGTGAAAGACCACGCCGACGGTCTGCGCCTCGGTCAGGTCGAGATCGACGAACAGCGTGTTGTCGTATCGCTCGCGCTCGATCTGGCGACCGTACCAGTCGGCGCTTGCAATCGTGCTGTCGGTCTTGGGCGGCGCTTCGCCGTATCGTCGTTCAGCCATATCCATCCATCTGCGGCCCCGCACCAAGCGCAATGCCTTTTGTTGCTTCGCCGCTGAGCATTTCCATCTTCGCGATGATTGGCAATGCCGAAAAATCGAGCGCACGAGCGAAGCCACCGGGGCACGCAATTACGACGGGCTGGTTTCGACGCTATTCCACCAGCCGCACGCCGCCTCCCCTGCCGAAGCCGTTGGGCACGAAATCTTTGCCCTCTTCCCCCGGCTTCTTGAAGAAGGCCGTTCCGGACACGTAGAGGTTCAAAACCCTGGTAATCAGTGCGGTAAACTTCGATTCCGAATTGAGGCTTCCGCTGACGTTCCAGTCGACCACCGCATAGGGCAAATAGATCGCCCCATTGTAGAAGCTTCCAGCAGACGTGTTGATGCGGAACTGGACGCTGCTGTCCTTCGCCTGCCGGCCCTGGAACATCAGGATGCCGGCATGCGCGCCGCTGGTTGGCGCCGATACCTGCAGGATTGCCGCACCGTTCAAAAACAGCGGCGATTGCGCGTCCTCGAAATAGAAAAGCACATCCTTGCCTATGACCTTGGCCGATGTGTTCAAGGTCAACGCGCCGCGGCGGAACGCGTAGATTCCGGGCTTCAGCGTTAACTCGTCCGTGGCATTCACGGTCAGCCCGCCGCAATAGATCCCGGGCTCGAGCGACGACTTGCCCTGGCTGTTGATCGTCTTCAGGCTTTGGGAGGTACAGGCGTCGTTCGGCGACACCGGTTCGGGCATGCCGGCCATGGGGTCGGGCACGACAGGAGATCCGTCGACCGGCAGCGGCGAAATCAGGCGGCCGGAAAGCTTCGACTGGCCGGTGACGGCGATCAGCGGTGCTGCGAACTTCCCCTGGTTTTCGGCGTAGAACGCACGTTGCGAATGGGACGAGTTCACCTGGAAGCCGCATTCGCTGGTGACCGAGTTCGAATTGATGATCTTCAGCGCATCGGCCCTGCCCGGATCAAGGATCAGGATGCAGGCCGAGCTGCCAGCCCCTCGGGCGGCTTTCGCGATGACTGAGATCGGAACCGTCCGGAAGCCGAACATATGCATGATGGCGGTTTCGTAGTCCTCATTGACAGCCACCGCTACCGTATCCCGCTCGACCGTGACCTGATGGTTCCAGCTCGGGGGCTCTTTCAGATCTTGCGTGTCGCTGCTGCCAAGATGGGCGCCGAGAAAACCCACGGCGATCTTCTGCTCCGAACCGACACCTGCTGCAGCTCCCGCCAGTGCCGCAGCATCGGCCGCGCTTTGCATAGCGGCCTTTCGGTTGACCGCGGCTGCGAAATCGATCGCAACGCCAAGAGCGGCAATGAGGGGGATCGCGACAAGCGCTGCCAAGAGGCCGAAGTTCCCGGACCGGCATTTCAGCAGGGCCGAGGCGCAATGCCTGATCAGTGGCAGGGTCAGTATGTTCATGGCAGTTTCTTTGCAACCAGATGGAGAGTAGTCGCCTCTTCGTGCAGGGAGCCTTGCCAATCCTTTAATTTCGGGCCGAGTTAACGGTATGCACTCTCTCAGACGCTCTTCAGAGCTCTGACACAGGCGCGAAACGAGGTTATTTGAAGATATTTTGCGCTAAACGCGCGTCACTTCGGCACAACCGGCCAGCTGCCACGCTCGCCGGTTGGAAGCGATTTTGGCGTGCCCGAGAGGCGGATTCTGGGTCTTCTTCACTCAGAGGTTGCTGGACTGCTGAGGCAGTGCGGCGACTAACCCCTTTTGCTCATTGCCTAATCCTTGACTGCACCGTGCGCTGTGCGACGCTTTCGACTCCATGGTTGTACTGCGTAAGGGGCGGACGATGAAATTCACAAAGGCAAAGAGGAAACATCCCGATAAGGCATTCAAAATAGGCGGGGCCGATAGAAGCGCATATGACGGCTTCGTCGGGACGGCGCGCGCAGCACCCGGCTTTTCCTATCGGGGACGATGGACCAGCGAAGGGTGCCCCGGCACCTTCGAAACATGGCTCGTAAACAAGGGCATATTGCCCAAACAATAGGGCCTTTCATTCTACTCAATCACGATCTGCCGGCGTCAAGGGTGGCGCCGGCCGCGCGCGTCAAGGTGCTCCGCCTAATAAAGCGATTTCGATTCCGCTTGGGCGTTCGAACGCGTTGGCATGCACGAAAGAACCAGCTGTCGCGACCGGAGGGGCGGCCGAGAATGCGTCGACGGCTGGCTGACGTCGAGACGTCGGCATCCCTGGCGGTACTGAGAGCAGGTTTCCGTTGGCCCATGCTGCAGACGGTCTCTGAACTGCGTTCTCGGGTCAGGCCTTCCCGCTCTCAATCGCACGTGCCCATCCCGCGGCTCGCTCGGCCGAGGCCGCCAGAACCGGTTTGGGCGCCTTGTACCACTCGTCCTTTGGGATCTCGCGCTTCTCGCGGACGAAGTCGATGGCGCGCTCCAATGTTTCGAATTGATCAGGCAGCGTCAAATGCAGGAACAGCGACACGACGACGACCGAGCGCGATCGGCCACCGCGGCAGTTGACGAGCACACCGCCACGTTCGCGCCTGGGATAGGACGGCTTTTCGGGTAGGACCTGCTCCAGGGCCGCTCGCAGGATGTAGTGCGCAGCCAGCATTTGCGTGTCCGGGTTCCCATCCCCGTCGATAAGCCCGATCTTGTAGTAGCGGATTTCGCCCGGTCCATGGATGCTGTTGCGGTGATCCGAGACGAGCTTCGGCTGGTCGACGAAATTGAAGTCCAGATTGACCGCGCAATTGACGACCGTCGTGATCCCGCTCTTGCGCAGGAGTTCGAGGTCGCTCGCACCTTCCTTGCCGGAAATGAAGATGTCGACGCCATAGGTCGGATGCTTCGGATACACGAGACTGAGCCTTGGCAATTCGCTGCTGGTCTTTTCCGTGGTTGAGGCATCGCTAAGATTGTCGAGCATGGTTTCCTCATGGGCTTTCATGGCGACGGCGCCTTCGCGCTGCGCCCGGCAGAGATTGCGGCGGCGACACGGTTCAGGGTTGGATAGTCGCCACCCCGGCCATAGGCGAGATACCCCGGGCAAAGGTAGTCGGCGGATCCTTCCGGCACTTTGCCAAGCGACAACGGCGCATAACGGCCGCCTGCGTTCTTCAGGATCAGCGTCGCTGCGGCCACATCCCAGGCGTTGACGCCAAAGCCCGCGGCCGCATCGACAAAACCCGCCGCCACATGGGCGATGCTCAAAGCTGCACTTCCAGGGCGACGCACGGTCGAGAAGGTTTCGACCAGATCACCGAGGCGGGCAAGTGCCTCGTTGCGGCCATCCAGGCGAAAGTCGCGCGAGACCGGGTAGCCGGTGATCAGCGTTGCCCGGCTTTCGTCACCGATGGCTTTGGAGGCAATGACCTTTCCATTGAGATAGGCACGCTCGACGTCGCTCGAAAACAGGAGATCGGCCACCGGGTCATAGACGACCCCGGCCACAACCGATCCGCCTTCAACCGCCGCAATCGATATGCACCAGAAGGCAAGTCCTCGTGCGAAGTTCGCGGTCCCGTCGATCGGATCGACATACCATTGGATGTCGCCCTCACCGACCTGCCCGCCCTCTTCGCCAAGCATCGCCGAATTCGGCTCGTGCGCGAAGATGTAGTCGCGGATGGATGCCTCGGCTTGCCTGTCGTAGACCGTCACGACGTCGTGGAGATCGCGCTTGTAGTCGACGACCATTTCCGAGCGAAACGCAGCGAGCAAGGGGCCGGCGGCCGAGCGGGCCGCACCTTCGGCGATCGTCATCAGTCGCCGCGAGTAGTCGCGCTTGGCGTCTCTATCGGATTGGCTACGGCTCGTGGCGAGATTGGCGTCGGTCATGCTCTCTTCCTGTTCATCCTGGAACGGCCGGCGCGACCTGTCCTCGTGAGGCCGCGCCGGCCGGGATTTTACTTGCTGTAGTTCATGCGCCAGAAATCCTGCCACTCCTCGCGCCGGTCGAAATCGTCAAGCCCAGTGGCCGCGTCATAGGGAAAGAGGCGGTCCGCTACCTCCATGATCCCCGAGGGTTCGTCTTGAGGCATCTTGATGTCGACATTGGTCGGCAGCTTACCGTCCTTCATCTGGGGCGCGATGCCCTCTTCCGTCAGCACGTAGTGGATGAAGAGCTTCGCGGCATTCGGGCTCGCGGATTTCGAGGCGATCAGGCCGAGCTTGGTGTAGGTCCAGCCGACCCAGGGGGTCAGCTCCGTGCAGAGCCCGAGTTTGTAGCCTTTGCCTTCGTTATCACGGAACTTGGCGGAGCTCAGGAGCCCGAAAAAGGGCTCCTTCTGGCCGGCGGCGCCGACGGCTTCGGCAACCGGATCGTCGCCGTCCGTTACCAGCGGGCCGTTTTGTGCCAGGGCCTTGATCCAGGCGGCCGCTGCACTTTTTTCAGCGGTTTCGAGATCCTTGCCGAAGTGGACCTTGTAGGCCTCCTTCACGGCGTTGTCGGCATGCTTTTCCAACTGGTTGAACCAGTCGGTATAGGTGCTCTTGGTCAGGGGATCGACCAGCGCGATCTTGCCTTTCCATTTTGCCTCGGTCAGCTCCCAGATATTGCCGACCGGGCATTTGTCATAGGCCTCGGTGTTATAGGCCCAGACATTGGCATTGGTCGAAATCGCCAGCGGGTTCTGGAAGGCCGCCGGTATCTTCTCCTTCATGTCGCCGGGCAGATAGCTTTCGACGAAGCCCTGCGGCAGAAGCTGGGCGAGCGCTGCCGGCGCGTCGGTGATCAGGGCGACATCGCCCTGGACGTTGCCGGCCTGGGCTTCGCGGATGATCATCTCCAGCTGGCTGTTGGCCGAGACTTTGACGCCGGTCGCCTTCACCCCGTATTTGGCGGTGAAGGCCTCGGCCATCTCGACGATCTTGCCGGTGCTGTCATAGACATTGATCGGCTTTTCTTTCTTCGCCGCCTCCACCAGCGCATTGAGATCAAACGCCTCCTCGGCGTTTGCCTCGACGGCCAATGCGGCCGCAAGGGCGGCAAATACCGCCCCCATGATCATAACCCTGTTCTTACCTTTGCTCATGGTTTCCCCTCCCAAGGAGACCGTTTCACATGTTCAGGCGATTACTTCTGGTAGCTGAGCCGCCACAGGTCCTGCCAGGTCTCGCGCGCGTCCCAGTCGTCGAGGCTCGTTGCCATCTGGTAGGGCATGACCTGATCAAGAACGGCGCCGATGCCCGACGGCTCGTCTGCGGGCAGCGAAACGTCCTTGTTGGTCGACATTTTTCCGTCTTCTGCCTGCGGCGCGATGCCTTCGGCGGTCATCACGTAGTGGATGAAGAGCTTTGAGGCGTTCGGGCTGTTGGTGCCCTTGGTGATCAGCCCGACGCCCGGATACATCCAGCCGAGCCAGGGTTTCAGGTCCTTGCAAAGGCCGAGCTTCATGCCCTTTTCGGCATTGTCGCGGAACTTTGCCGAGCTCATCAGCCCCATGAAGGGTTGCGACTGACCCGGCGCGCCGACGGCATCAGCAGCGGCCGCATCGGCGTCCGTCAGCAAGGGAGCGTTGGCAGCGAGCGCCTTGACCCAGGCGGCCGTCGCACTGCCGTCGTCGGTTTCGAGATCCTTCCCGTAAAGCTCTTTATAGGCGGCCGCCACTTTGTCGTCGCCGTGCTTGGCCATCTGGTTGAACCAGTCGACATAGGATGGCTTGCCGAGCGGATCCTGCATGGCGACCTTGCCTTTCCACTCAGGTCCCGTCAGCTGCCAGATGTTGCTGACCGGGCACTTGTCGAAGAGCTCGGTGTTGTAGGCCCAGACATTGGCGCTGGTAACGACGGTCAGCGGGTCCTGATACTCAGTGGGGATGTTGGCTGCGAGATCCGGCGGCAGCCAGCTTTCGGCAAAGCCCTGCGGGATGAGTTGCGCCATCGCGGCCGGTGCGTCGCTGATGATCGAGACATCGCCCTGGATGTTGTTGGCACGGGCCTCGCGAATGATCATCTCAAGCTGGGCCGTCGCCTTGACCTTGGAGCCCTCGGCGCCGACGCCATATTTCTCGGCAAAGGCCTTGGCCATTTCGACGATTTTGCCGGTGCTGTCATAAACCGTAATCGGCGGCTCCTTGCGCGCGGCCTCGATCAGCGCGTTCAGGTCGAACGGCTCTTGTGCCAGCGCCGGTCCGGCGAAGGCGACGATGGTCGTTGCCAGCAGCGCGCGCCTGATTGCACGGTGCGTCCTTTCAGTCCTTAGAAATTGCATCGTCTGTTCCTCCCTCAGATTATGTTTCGGTTTGTCGTTCGGCACTGAAGCGCCTTAGTTCAGCGTGGACTTGCGCAGCAGCGCGTCCGCTTCGGCGATCCGCTGGCCGTCCTTGTTAAAGACGTGCAGCGCCTCAGGCGGCGCAAAGAACGAAACCCTCGTTCCGGTCTCGACGCGCGGCAGGGCATTGGTCGTCAAGAACAGCGTGTCGCTGCCGTTCCTGAGCTCCAGGATCCAGCTGCCGCCGGTCGGCAGGACGCCTGTCACCGTCATTTCGCCGGAGAAGCTGCCGGCCGGCACATCGTCGGTTTTGACCGAATAGCCGATCGCTTCCGGTCGGATGCCGATCGAGCCAATGCCGCGCAGCGACGGGTGGCGCGTGCCAAGATAGGCCTCGGCTGCGCGCGACAGCTCAGAGGCGGCGGCCGATCCGAAGTTCAGGATGTTGATCGGCGGGCTACCGACGAATTCCGCGACGAAGCGATTGGCCGGGCGATCATAGATATCGTTGGGCGTGCCCATCTGCTGCAGCGTGCCCTCGTTCATGACGGCGATCGTCGTTGCCAGCGTCATTGCCTCCCACTGGTCGTGGGTGACGAAGACGATGGTCGTCTTGAACTCCTTGTGGATGCGTTTGAGCTCGGCGCGCATCTCGAGCCGGAGCCGGGCGTCGAGGTTCGACAGCGGTTCGTCGAGCAACAGAACGCCTGGATTGACCGCCAGCATGCGGGCGAGCGCCACGCGCTGCTGCTGGCCGCCCGAGAGCTGCGACGGGTAGCGGTCGCGGTACTTGGCGATGTCGAGCGCCTGCATCACTTTCTCGACGCGCATTTCACGCTCTTCCTTCGGCAGTTTGCGCAGCCTCAGACCGAAGTCGGTGTTGCGTTCGATTGTCAGGTGCGGCCAGAGCGCGTAACTCTGGAACACCAGCCCCATCTCACGCTTTTCCGGCGGGATGAACACGCCTGCCCTGACCGAGTCGACCACCCGCTCTCCGATGCGGATCTCGCCGTCCGAGAGGTTTTCGAGGCCGGCGATCATGCGCAGCGTCGTGGTCTTGCCGCAGCCAGAGGGTCCAAGAAGGCACATGAACTCGCCGTCGCGGATTTCGAGATCGAGGTTCGAGACGGCATTGGCGGAATTGACGCCGTAGTTCTTCTGGGCGCCGCTGAGATTGATGGTGGGCATCAGCTTCCGAGTCCTTCTGCGAGATTGGTCTTGGTCAGCTTCTGGGCTGCCAGGGTTCCGAGATAGGCGATCGCCGCGATGATCAGCACGACGGCATTGGCGGCTTGCGTGTAGTGGTAGTCGACGAGCCGGAGCGAATAGGTGGTCAGAACATCGGTGCTCGGCACGGCGAGGATGACGAAGAGGCTCAGGCCCTTGATGCCCGAGATGAAGGGCAGCAGCACGCCTGTTACCAGCGAGCCCTTCTGGATCGGAATGACGATCAACATCATCCGCCGGAACCAGCCGGCGCCGGAAATCTGGGCCGCCTCTTCCGGATCCTTGCCAAGCTGGGTCATGGCCGAGATACCGGCGCGCGAGGCGTAAGGCATCTGGTCGGCGATCAGCGCCAGGACCAGGATGGTGACGGTACCATAGAGGGCCGGCATCGGTCCGCGTGGCACGGCGAAGAGCGACAGATAGGCGGCGGCAAAGGCGATACCCGGCACCAGATAGGGCAAGAAGGTGACCTGCCGCAGATAGACCGACAGGACCTTCACCGGCGTGCGGATGACCACATAGCCAACAAGAAGTCCGAGAATGCCCGAGGTCAAGGACGCAAGGCCGACGATGACGAGCGTGTTTTTTGCAGCCGCCCATAGATCGGGGCTTAAGAGGACCCCGGTCTGCAGTGCCACCGTGTGGAGATCACGGCCGATCCAGTAGTCGAGCGTGAAATTGTCGAGCGTGAACTGCGCCGGCAGCTTCATGATGGTGGAGAGGAACAGGGTCAGAAGCGGCAGTCCGACGCTCAAGAGAAAGATAAGTGCGGCAAAACCGGTCGCCGGCAGGCGGTACTTGCCGAGCCGGCTCTGGCGGTTCATCGAACCCTTCGAGCCAACAGTAACGAAGCGCCGGGCTTCACGAACAAGACGCGCATCGATCATCAGGGTGACGATGCCGATCAGCATGATCGAGGCCGCGACGACACCGGCAACGCCGGTCTGGCGCGACGCGATGCTGCGAAAGAGCGAGGTGGAAAGCACTTCGAACTTGACCGGCAGGCCGAGCACATAGGGCACGCCAAACTCGCCGAGGCACTTGGCGAAGATCAGCACCATCGAGGACAGAAGTGCGGGACGCATCAGCGGCAGGATGATCTGCATCGCCACCTGGTAGCGCTTGGCTCCAAGGATACGGGCGGAATCTTCGAGCTGGGAATCGAAGCGACGAAGGGCAGAGCCAAACAGCAGGATGACGAAAGGCGTATAATGTAGCGCCAGGATCACGATGATCGGGAAGCGCCCATAGGCGACCCAGTCGGGCGGCGTCAGCCCCATGGCCTCGAACCAGCCCGGCTGGCCGCCGACGGTGCGGTTCTTGAAGAGCGTTGTCCAGGCAAGCGCAAAGGTCCAGGCCGGCAGCATGTAGGGCACGATCAGCGCTGTTGCGAACCAGCGCCGTCCGAACATGTCTGTCCGGCTGATCAACCAGGCGAGCACCGTACCGATCAACAAAGACAGGCTGATCGCTCCGAGCGCGACCGATAGCGTGTTGAAGAGCGGCCGCCAGAAAAGATCGACCGAGACCGGCGACAGGAAGGCTCGATCAAGGTAGTAGAGCGTAAGCTCACCAAAGTCCTTGCCGAGCCGCCGCTCGTGGCCGAATTGGACACGCACGGAATCGAGCACGATCGAGATGATCGGCACGACGATGAGATAGGTAAAGAGAAGTGCCGTCAGGACGCCGATCAGCGTCGTCGGCTCCCGCGACGCGACCTTCATCCGATAGCGCCAGCGCTGCCATGCCGTCGGCGCCATTGCGCTGCCGGGCAATGTTGCCGCTTTGGCTGTCTCACTCAATAAGGCCATGCTCTTCCCCTTGGAACTCAACATGCGCTGCCTGCCCCGGCGATCGATGCCGGCGGAACTTTCAAAGTGCCAACGGGGAATAGAAATCAGTCGCCAGGGCGTGGCGCTGACCTACGCAAGAAGCCGCTCAATGACGCAAAAGGCGCGGCTGTCGGTTACTCAATCCTCCCCGTTCGCAGGGCAGGCGCAAGCGCTTGCCAGATGTCGGCGCAAGCTCCTCAACCGCGCCGCCATCACCACGAACATAGACAGAACAAAAATTCCAATCCAGCTCTGTCTATGGAACGTATGATCCAATGGTGAGGCGCCATTGTCAACAAAAAAATGCACACGTGCGCAATGATATAAGCTATTGTTTTTGATGACTCTTTTGTGACACTGTTGTATTGTTTTTGGAACACGTGATCATTGAGATTGGGCGAATGACTTCAGCGGGAAGAAACAGCCGATATAGATGGAGCGATGGTGACCGTTCACCGGCATCATCGGCTGGTTCACCGAGCGGGTAGGCTCGAACTTTTTCGTTGGAATGGGCCTGCTTTTGTGGCCCTGATGAAAAGCATCTGATTCTGCAGGAGAAAGGCATGGCGAGGGGCTTTGTGACGGCCGAAGAGGTTGCAAAACGCGCGGGCGTCTCACGCTCGGCGGTCTCGCGAACCTTTACGCCCGGAGCCAGCGTATCCCAGGCTGTGCGGCGCAAGGTTCTCAAAGCCGCCCGGGAGCTCGGTTACCGGGTCAACCGGCTGGCGCAAGGACTGAACAACGACCGCTCCAATCTCATCGGGGTCGTCGGTGCCAATCTCAGCGCACCCTTCCATGCAAAACAGCTCGATCTCTTGAGCATCGGCCTGTTGCGTCGCGGTCTGCAATGCCTGTTGCTCAATGCCGCGGATGCGCGAAAGGATATCGCGCCGCTGATCGAGCTACTGTTCGAGTTCCGGGCGCAAGCGATCATCGTTCTTTCCGGAGAGCCGCCGGAATCGATCGTCGACCAGTGCATTGCCAACGGCGTGCGCCTGATCCTGATCAACCAGAAAATCGATCGCACCGATACCAGCATGGTGCTGAGCGACGATTCCCGCGGTGCGGACCTTGCAGCACTGCGCCTGATCGAGGCGCGCTGCAAGAAGGTTGCGGTGATCTCGAGTGGCAGCCAAACCCCTGCTCAGGTGCGCCGCACCACTGCGTTCAAAAAGAAAATGGCGACCGCCGGGGTCGAGGTGGTCGCCTGGTCGGGCGGTACCACGAGTTATGAAAGCGGTTACCAGGCTGGCTGCGAGGTGCTCGTCGACGAGGCGATCGACGGCGCGTTTTGCGTTACCGATCTCTTGGCTCTCGGCTTTCTCGACGCTGCCCGCACCGAAATGCACCGCCGCGTGCCGGCCGATCTTTCCGTCGTCGGCTTCGACGATATTCCGCAGGCAGGGTGGAAGAGCTACGAACTCACCACCGTTGCGCAGTCCTTCTCCGCTCTGACGGAGCATGTTCTCGAAGCGCTGGAAGCCGACGAGATGGAAACGCGACTTCAGGTCGTTCCCGTCACGATGGTCGAGCGCAAGACCGCCCGACGCTAGACCGGAATGCTCAAGTGGCCGCCGGCCGGATACGGCTGTCGATCAACAACCCGCTCTGATCAAGGATGGGGTGCGCGACAGTTGCGATGTGTGCATTGATGCGTTTGAGATCGCGCAGCATGTCGAGATGGAGCGAGCTGGTTTCGATGCTTTCGGCGCGACCATCGCGCAGGCGCTGCAGATGCCGCTCAGCCGACTGCCGCTCCAGCCTGCGGACATCTTCCTTGGCTTCTACCAGGCGCCGCGCCATCGCGTTGTCACGCGTGGCAAACACGGCCTGGGCCATGCGCAGATTGTCGATCGTGATGGCGAAGAGACGCGACAGTTCCTCGTGGCCATCGGAGGAGAAAGCCAGGCCGCGGGCGATCTTCTTTGCAAGTTCGGCAAGGAGCCCCTTCTCGATGATGTCGCCGATATGCTCGAGGTTGATGGCATAGTCGACGATATCCATGGCGTGGCGGCGCTGTTCCTCGGCGATTTCGGACTGGCCGACGCGCGAGACGTACACCTTGATCTCGTGTTGCACGCGATCCACGCGCCCTTCAAGCGTGCTGATCGCAGCAAGCCTGGAAGGGTCCGTCTGCTGCAGGGCATCGTTTGCTTCGACCAGCATGCGCTCGACCAGGTCGCCGACGCCGAGCACTTCCCGACTTGCGCCGGCAAGCGCTGCGACCGGCGTGCCGAGATCGTTCTGTTCCAGGAAAAGCGGGCCGTCCGTCGCCTTTGGCTCGTCCGGCAACAGGCGCATGGTCAGGCGGGATAGAGGCCGAGCGAGGGGAGCCGCCAGAAGCGCCAGTGCGAGATTGAAGGCGAGATGCACATCAACCGGCAGATTGCCGCGTGAGACAGGCGGCCAGTCGATATGCGGGGCGATGTACCCGGCGAGCGCCAGAGCGGCCAGGCAGCCGACGGCACGCACGATCAGGTTGCCAAGGGCAACCCGCCTGGCGCTCGCCGCAGCCTTGAATGTGGCTAGAACCGGGGGCACAGCACCGCCGAGATTGGCTCCCAGAACGAGGGCGATGAGCGGGCCGGTCGAAAGGCTGGCGGATGTTGCAAGAGACAGGATCAGCACAACGACTGCCAGGCTCGATGACGCGAGCGCTGCGAGTCCTGCCGAGATGACGAGCGCCACCGGCCAGGCATTGTCGAGCATCCCGAAGAAAGCCGAAAGGGCGGCAGAGGTCCGCAGCGGTTCGGTCGCACCGCCAATCAGATGCAGCGACAGCAACATCAGCCCGATGCCGACGAGCGCTGCGCCTGATCCCTTGCGCGTGCTCGAGCTGCCGCGCCCGACAACGAAACCGCAAAGCAGCAAGAGCGGTGAGAGCCAGCCGAGCCCCAAAGCCACGATCCAGGCCGTCATCGCCGTGCCGACGTTGGCGCCGAGCAGCACGATCTGCGCCATGCGCGGCACGATGAGATCACGCTCGACGAAGGACGCGACCATGAGAGCGGTGGCGGTGGAGCTCTGAAGGGCGATGGTTGCGACGAGGCCACTGAAAAACGAACGAAGACCGTCACGCGTCCCGGCCGCCAGTCCGGCTTTCAGACGGGCACCAAAAGCGCGTTGCATGCCGTCGCGCACCTGACCAAGGCCGAACAGGAGGAGCGCCACCGCGCCGAAGAGGTTGATGCTGACGATCGCAGTGCTCATGGCCCCCTCCCCAATGCTGCTTATTGCCGGCCGCGCAGCAACTCCGCTCGAAAGAGTTGCTGAAAGGATGCATAGGTCTCAAAGCCGAGGTCGCTGACGAGCCGCATGACTGTCGTCGTCGAGACACCGCTGCGCACGGCCACTTCCCGTGCGCTCGCAAAGGCGACGTCGTACGGATGGGCAAGCACGAACTTGGCCACTTCCAGGCGCCCACCCTTCAGATGACGTCGGCCCAGACGGCAAGATTCCCGCAACTCGATGAAAGTCGCCGGCGGCGCGGAGGAAGAGGCCGTGGAGAGCAACTGGTCCATGGTCAGGCAGCCTCTTCCGTGTCGGAGGTGCTCTCGATGCGGATGTGCAGGCTTCCCGCTTCGGCACGATCGAGGAAGGCGTCGAAGGCCCCGAAGAAGATCGCCAGGAAGCCTGATGTCGATCCGTCCCAGCCGGTCCCGGGCGGACGGCCGAAGTGTTTGGCGAGCAGGCGATAAAGCGCGCGGCGCCGCTCAGGTATCTTGTCAAGAGCAAGGACGCCGGCCTGGCGCAGGCAATACCAATCGGCGATCACCTCGATCATGTCGAGGCTGGCGGCGTCCTCAGAGATGGCGATCGCTCCTTGCCCGGAAGCGCTCGTCATGGCGCCGGCGTCGGGCATCAACTTGCAGACCGCAGCGATCGAAAGCCCGGATATTTCGTTGACGACATCTCCGGGCCATTCCTTCGGAAAATAGCGATGCTGGACCAGGGCACGCTTGTGTGCCTTCAGGAAGGAACCGTAATCCGCCGCGGCAAAGGCTGGGTCCGGATATTCGCCGGCTCGCGCCGCTTCGCGACGATAGGCGCGCAGCACGCGTGGATCGACGGCCATCGCGGACAGTTCGACGGTTTCGATGGACGACGCCGATTGAGACGGTTCGACGATCTTGAAGGCCGGCGGAAAGGCCACGAGCGACGGCACGGCGACATTGATCAGCGAGCGGCAGCCGCGCGCGCGGCGCGTAACGCCTTCGACATGCAGGTGCCCGCTAAAATGCAGCGTCATGCCGGCGGTCATCAGTGCATCTGCGACCGCCTGCTGTGGTGTCCTGCGGGCAATATTGGTCTCGCCGAAGAGAACGCTTTCGGCTCCCGTTGCGCCATCGAAGGGATCGAGCACCGGATAATGCGAGAATGCGAGCAGCGTTTTTCCGAGTTTCGTTGCGCGCGCGGACACGTCGGCAATCCAGTCGACGATGAACGGTTTCAGCCTGATAAGCGCGTTCCAGCCCGCGCCGGTGCTGTCGACGAAAGCGGCTTCATCACCCTCCTCAAACAGGCCGTCGCGTGGTTCGAAGACGTTGGCGTCGATCATCAGCAGCCAGAGACCCGGCTCGGGCTCGACCAGATAGGAGGCATCCATCAGCCGGTAGCAATTCCGGCCGTCCGGAGACGAGACCGGGTAGAGCCGATCCTCGACGCGGTCAGACGCCCCGAACGGGGTTTCCCAATGAAGATAGTCCGGCCGTCGGAAGTACCCATGGGTAGCCACGGGGGCAAGGCCCGTCGGATATCCCTCGCAATACATGCGCGGCGTTGCGTGGCTGCCGGGGGCTGCCTTTCCTATGTCGCTCGTGACGAGGACCCTCACGTCGTTCCGATCAAGAAATTGTTTGGTGTGGTGTCGCCCCTTGGGCCCGAAGATGTCGTGGTTGCCCGGAAGCGCATAAAAGCGCGTGCCATGGGCGCTCTCGTGCCCATCAAGAATGGTGCGCACGCGCGCCGTTGTCTGTCTTTGCCCGTCGTCCGTGTAGTCGCCCAAAAGGACGACGTGACGGATGCCGCGGCGCGCGATCTCCGCCAAGGCCTCGTCCAGCGCTTTGGCACTTTCGTTGAAGACGCGTGTGGATTCGCGCGTGTCGGTCCAGCTTCTGACGGCCAGTTTTTCGCCGTCGATCTCTATCCGCGGGAACTCGAAATCGCCTTCAAGATCATGGAAATGGGCGTCGGCGATGATGGCGATCCGAGGCAAATCAGACATCGGCCTTCACCTCCAGACGGGAGGCCTCGACGAGGTCGATCCAGGCCGAAGCGCGGCGCGCTGCCTCATAGAGCATGGGCTTCGGCGTCTCGAACCATTCATCCGGCCGCAGTTCGCGATGCTCGCGGATGTGGGCGACGGCCGCGTCGAGTGTGGGAAACAGATGCGGCTGCTGCTTGTGCAGGAACAGCGCCACCAGCGACACCGAGCGGCTGCGTCCGCCGCGGCAATTGACGAGGATGTTGCCGCCATCGGCGAAGGGGTAGGTTGCGCGCTTCGGCATCGTCTGGCGTAGCGCACCGTCGAGAATGTAATAGGCACCGAGCATCATCGTGTCGGGGCTGCCATCACCGTCGATCATGCCGAGCTTGTAATAGCGGACGGCCGCATAGCCGCTTGCACAAAGATCATCATTGATGCTGACTTCTTCTTCGCGCACGAGGTTGATGTCCAGGTTGATCGCGCAATTGACGACAATGGAGATCCCGTGACGCTTGAGCAGGTCCAGGTCACGCGCGCCGTCACTGCCGCCGATATAGAGATCGGCGCTGTGGGGCCCGAGTTCTCTGGCGATCAGACTGATAGCGGGCCGGGTGTAGACCGGTGCGTCCATTGGATTTCCCCTTGTGTATGCGAACGGGTGGCATGCGTGTTCAGGCTACCGCGGTTTCAGGCCAGCTGGAGCCTGGCGGCTTGCTCCCTTTTTTGGACCGGGATGCCTGA
Organism: Ensifer sp. Root423; assembly: GCF_001426275.1. Lineage (NCBI taxonomy): Bacteria > Pseudomonadati > Pseudomonadota > Alphaproteobacteria > Hyphomicrobiales > Rhizobiaceae > Ensifer > Ensifer sp. Root423. The sequence continues at coordinate 29,769 of NZ_LMEG01000006.1, forward strand.
AGCCACACTTACGCCGCCGGCAATCGCCGGCGTCGATGCGAGCACCGGCCCGCCGTCGAGCAGGCTGCCTATTTCCATGAAGGGACACACGGCGCCGCCCGCCTCGGCAACGAGCAACAGTCCGGCAAGGCAATCCCACGAGTTCATGTGCAGCTCGACATAGGCGTCCGAGCGCCCATCGGCGACGTAAGCGAGCGCAAGTGCCCCCGAAGCGCCGCGCCGCACATTGGCGCCCTTCTCCAGCATCTGCCGCATCGTCTCCAGATAGGTCTCGTCCGGCACCCGCCGCGACCAGCCCATTTCGACCGACGCGGCATCGAAGGTCGCCGTCGACGAGACCGTGATGACCTTGCCGTTGAGCGTTGCACCTTCTCCCCGGCGGCAGAAATAAAGTTCGTCGTGGGCCGGATTGTAGATTGCGCCGATCTCTGCGTGTCCGTGTTCGACATAGGTTATGGAGATGCAGAAGTGCGGGATTCCGCGCGCGAAGTTTGCCGTGCCGTCGACGGGATCGACGACCCAGACGCGATCGGCAACGGTCCCGCCGCCCTCCTCGCCCAGGAACGCATCGGCCGGAAAATGGGTGGCAATTGCGTCGCGAATATGGGCCTCGGAGGCCGCATCGGTTTCCGTCAGAAAATCCTGCGGGCCCTTTAGGGAAAAGCCACGCTCGGCACTTGCCTTGAAGCCGTCGAGCACCAGAGCGCCGGCAGAGCGAATGACATCCCGACACAACAGGGCCCGCCCCGAAAGGTCGTTCGAATAGCGCGGCTTGTGATCGTTCATCGGCGAAACTCCATTGCACACGCGTGCATATTTGCACGCGTGTGCATGTCGCGCAAGTCGAAATTGCCGGTCCGTGCCAGGTGCCCGGAAGATTGGTCGATCCTCGCGGCCGCACTCAGCCGGACATCTGCGGCATTTCTGCAATATCCAAGCAGGCGCGGTCGACGTAGTGTCCACACGTCGAATCTCAAGGTAGGGTCGAATGACGACGATCACGATACAGGAAGCGCTCGACCGGGCGGGCACGGGCCCCTATCAGCGGCGCCTGATGGGCATATTTGGCCTGGTTTGGACGGCCGACGCCATGCAGGTGCTCGCCGTCGGGTTCACCGCCGCCTCCATTGCCGCAACATTCGGGCTGACGGTTCCCCAAGCGCTGCAGACGGGCACGTTGTTTTTCCTGGGCATGCTGATCGGCGCCGTCGGCTTCGGCAGGCTTGCCGATCGGATCGGCCGGCGCCGGGTCCTGATCGTAACCGTTGCCTGCGACGCGGTCTTCGGCATTCTGTCGATCTTCGCTCCGAATTTCGTGGTCCTGCTTGTCCTGCGCTTCCTCACCGGCGCTGCGGTCGGCGGCACACTTCCCGTCGATTATGCGATGATGTCGGAATTCCTGCCGGCGCGCAGCCGCGGGCGATGGCTGGTCATGCTCGAAGGCTTCTGGGCCGTGGGCACGCTGATCGTGGCACTGGCGGCATGGCTCATCGCTCTTGCCGGCCTTACGGACGGATGGCGCTACATCTTTGCCGTCACGGCCATTCCGGCAGTCATTGGCGTCGGACTACGCTTCCTCGTGCCGGAATCGCCGCTTTACCTGTTGCGCGCGGGCAAGGCGGAGGCGGCCAAGGCGATCGTCGATCGAATGCTGGCAGCCAACGCTCGACCGCAACTCGAGCCGACCGTATCGATCGCCCTGCCTGTACCGACGGCCGATCTCAGTATCTTTTCGAAGGACTTGCGTCGCCGCAGCCTTCTGATCCTTTCGGTCTGGTTCCTCGTCTCAGTCTCCTACTATGGCGTCTTTACCTGGATGCCGCCGCGGCTTGCGGGAGAAGGCTTCGGCTTCGTGCGTGGCTATGGGTTCCTCGTTCTCATCGCTCTGGCGCAGATCCCGGGCTATGCGCTTGCCGCCTACGGCGTCGAGAAGTGGGGACGGCGCCCGACGCTGGTCGGTTTCTGCCTGCTCTCCGCCCTCAGTTGCCTGTTGTTCGTCGTGGCGGATGCGGCCTTGGTCGTTGCCGCTGCGCTCCTGATCATGAGCTTTGCACTGCTCGGCACATGGGGCGCACTCTATGCCTATACGCCGGAACTCTATCCGACCGCCTCGCGCGCGACCGGCATGGGGGCGGCCGGCGGCATGGCTCGGCTCGGTGGCCTGCTTGCGCCTTCGCTCATCGGATTGCTGGTGGCGAAGGGCTTCGGCCTGGCGATCGGCACCTTTGCAGGCTTGCTGCTTGTGGCGGCGATCGCCGCTGCGTTGATCGATGCGGAAACCCGCAAGGTATCGCTGACCTGATACGGTGCATTCTTTTCAGGGGCAGTAGCTCACAGTTTGGAAAACTGAACTGCGTTTCAACGCGTTAGCGCCTCCTTTCCCTGTGAACAACCTGTGGACCGGCTGCGGACAAGGCCGGAAGTCGGGTTGCCGGCTGTTCGATCGTAAAAGCGCTCGTAAAATGGCTGTGCGGTCAAGCTCACGACCGTTAGTGTAGCAACTATCTCATCGGGGCCGGCACGTGTGCCGGTCCCGATTGTATGCCGGGGCGGCTGTCCTTGGCGACGTCCCCCTCCTCCCGACGTACGCTCATTTTGGCACCGTTTGGCAGTTCCGGCCGACGACCGCGGCGCACGTCTTGCGTTTATGCATAGCTGCATTGCACAATAAATGTTTTCCAGCTGGTCAAAAATCAGGCATAAAGCACACAGCTGATGCACATGGCGGGTCTCCTCCCAGTCCGCCGCAGCAGCTGTTCCCCTCTGGAGGTTTTTGACCTTCACACCTTTATGGGCCGCGGTCTTCCGCTGGCCCTTTTTTCTTTTCTGCGACCCTTCACCTTCGGCAAGGCTCCACGCCACTGTTGCTGCACGCGCAATTGCGTTTCGAAAAAACGTGTTCTGTAATGGGCCGCGTCATTGAGCGATGGAGGCGGGAGACCGGTGGAGCCGATACATCTGTTCGAACTGGTGATCGGCATGTTTGTCGCGATCATCGCGCTGCACTACGTCGCGCATCGGCTCGGCCTGCCGCCGTCGGTGGCGCTTCTTAGCGGTGGCGCGATGCTCGCCTTCATGCCGGGGCTGCCGGCCATCGCGGTCGACCCGGAGCTGGTGCTCGTCATCTTCTTGCCGCCGCTGCTCCTCGATGGCGCCTGGACGATCGCGGTCGGCCGCCTGCGCCGTCACCTGATCGGCATCGCCTCGCTTGCGATCGGCGCAGTGTTTTTTACCGCGGCCGTCGTTGCCGTCGTGACGCACTTCATCTTCCCGTCCCTGCCTTGGGCCGCATGCGCCGCGCTCGGGGCGATCGTCTCGCCGCCCGACGCCGTCTCGGCACGGGCCGTGCTGCAGCGCGTACAGTTGCCGCGACGGCTGCAGATCCTGCTCGAAGGCGAAAGCCTGCTCAACGACGCAAGCGGACTGGTATTGTTCCGCTTCGCTATCGCCGCCGGCGTCACCGGGGCTTTCAGCGCCGGCGAGGCGGTCGGCAACTTCTTCCTGCTGGCGATCGGCGGTGCCCTTGTCGGCCTCGCCATCGGTACGGCGTGGGTGCTGCTTGCCCGCCGCCTCGGAGATGAGTACCTGATCATCGCCGCGACGGCCCTTTTGTCCTGGACGTCCTACCTCCTCGGCGAGTTCCTGCATGTTTCCGGCGTGATCGCGACAGTTACCACCGGCCTCGTCGCCAGTTGGCACCAGCACACCGTGCTCTCGGCCGCCACCCGTATGCGCGGCTCCGCCTTCTGGACCGTCATCGTCTTCCTGATGGAGGCCGCGGTTTTCATCCTGATCGGCCTGTCGCTTCGCGGCGTGGTCGAGCGCGGCGGCGGGTTCGAGACCGTTGCAGCGACCTTGGGATGGCCGATCCTCATGGTGCTCTTCGCGCTCACCGTCGCCCGCTTCTTCTGGGTGTTCGGTTCCGACTTCGCAATCTGGCTTGGCAACAGGCTGGGGCTCAAGCGCTACACGCCGGTCGGCGCGCGCGGTGCGACCGTGCTTTCCTGGGCCGGCGTTCGCGGCGTGGTAACGCTCGCGCTTGCGCTGAGCGTGCCCGAAGGCTTCCCCGGCCGGGACTTCATCCTGGTGACCTCCTTTGCCGTGATCCTTGGAACGGTGCTGATCCAGGGAACGACTCTCGGGCGGGTGATCGCCTGGGCGAGGCTCGTCGAGCCTTCGTCTGAAAAGGCGCCCCTCACCCTAAGCCAGGCCGAGGCGGCGATGGCCCAGGCGCAGCTCATCACCATTCAAAGCCGCGCCTATGACACGGCGGGCAATCTCATCCATCCGCAATTGCTGGACCGCTATCAGCGCCGAGCGGTTTCGATCGTCGACTATGCCGCGCGCACGGAGCATTACACGCCGATCCTCCACGCCCATTTCGACGTCGTGCTCGAAGCGGTCGCGACCGGGCGGCGCGAACTCATCCGGCTTCATCGCGCCGGCGAAATCGACGATGAAACGCTGCATGAACTGGAGCGCGATCTCGACCTTGAGGAATTGAGCGCAATATCTGCCAAGGCGTGAGCCTCTTGCCCGAACGTTTCTTTCCATTTTCTCCTTTGACATGAGGGGCGGATGTCCTAGATGTCCGCAAATTGGCGCCAAGTATCGAGGAGCTTGAGAGCGATCAGGAAGTCAAAGGCGCCGAAACCACCAAAACCGAAGACGCTGTTGCAGAAGCTGGCTGCCTCGCCCGAGAAACTGTTTTCGGGTTCGTTTCGCCAGCAATGTGCAGCACTTTGCTATCGTTACGTGCCTGACGGCGCGATCGAGATCCTTCTTGTGACGTCGCGCGACAGCGGCCGCTGGCTCATTCCAAAAGGCTGGCCGATGAAACAGAAGGAACCGCACGAGGCCGCGGCGATCGAAGCCTTGCAGGAGGCCGGTGTTCGCGGGAAAGTTCGCAAGAAGCCGATTGGCAGCTACACCTACTTAAAGATGCTCGATGACGGCGACGTGGTGCCCTGTATCGTTGACATCTTCCAGATCGAAGTCACCAAGCTGGCGGAGAAATACAAGGAGAAAGGCGAGCGTTTGGTCGCCTGGGTCAGCCCCGATGAAGCGGCGCGGCGCGTCCGCGAAATCGAGCTCAAATCGCTTCTGGTCGACTTCAAGCCGCGGTGAGGTCGCGCACCTTTCCGGATCACATCCTCGGACGATAGCCGCACTGACGCTTGCTACGCGTTAGCTCGAGGAAGAGTTTGACCGCCTCCTCCTCCCGCGCGAAGTGGTGCACCATCATCTGGCCGTGACTTCCGATCCGTCCCCAGCGCCGCGTCAGGCACGCCTCGCCCAATAGGGACATGGAGATCTGCATGGAGTAGTAGCGCGCCATGTTTCTGGCCGCGTCCCTTCGCTCGACATAGATCTGGTAGGGCTGAACGATCGTCATGCGCGAAGATTCGGCGATCGGCGCGCATAGGTCCAACGAGAGTTTTGAATCGATCCGGGGTGATCGATTCATTTTCGTGATCTGTCGCAACGGTGGGTCGGAGCGACGTGCCAGGGCTTAGTCTGGCGCCCAAGTCAAAGGCCGCCGGAGCCGCTCTGGATCGCGCTACTGAACCGCCGCGGTTCCGTAGACGAGGTTCGGCAACCACAGCGAGAGCTGCGGAAACATGCTGAGCATCACCAGCAGCACCATCATCATTGCGAGATAAGGCAGGACCTCCCGCGCATAGGCCATCATCGGTACCTTCAACACCATCGACGAGATGTACATCAGGCCGCCGACCGGCGGCGTGATGCCGGCGATCGTCAGGTTGGTGATGAAGACGACGCCGAAATGCACCCGGTCGATACCGACGCCGTCGATGATCGGGATCAGCATCGGGGTGAGGATGATGAGCGCCGCCGAGCCTTCGATCGCCGTGCCGATGACGATGAGGAGAACGTTGATCAGGAGCAGCATGAGGAGCGGGTTGTCTGTCGCGCCACCTAGCCAGCCGGACATGGCCTGCGGCACCTGTTCCCAGGCGAGATAAAAGCCGAAGGAGGCGGCCGCGCAGATCATGATCATCACCACGGCGGAATCGCGCACCGCTTCTGCCAGGACCTCCGGGATTTGCCGGAAGGTGAACTCGCGGTATCCGAAGATGGCGACGAAGAGCACGTAGACGACGACAACCGCCCCGGCCTCGGTGGTGGTGAAGATGCCGTAGCGCGTGCCGGCGAAGATGACGACCGGGATCGACAGCGCCCAAAGGCCGTCGATCAGCGCCCGGCTCGCCTCCGCCCTGCTGGCGCGTTCCTTGCGGAGCGGCTTGTAGCCACGCTTGCGGGCGATGAAATAGGTGGTGACCATCAGACCTGCCGCAAGCACGAGGCCGGGAACGACGCCTGCAGCAAACAGTCGGCCGATCGAGGTTTCGGCGAGGAAGCCGTAGACGATGAGACCGATCGAAGGCGGGATCAGGCTGGTAATGATCGCCGCCGACGAGGTGATGACCGCGGCGAAGGCACGGCTATAGCCCCGTTCCGACATCTCGACGCCGAGCGTCTTTGCGAGCATCGCAGCGTCGGCGTTGGCAGACGCTGTCAGGCCGCCGAGAAGCGTGCCGAGCACCGTACACATCTGCGCCAGTGCGCCGGTCATGTGGCCGACCAGCACGTCGGCGAGCGTCAGCAGGCGCCGGGTGATGCCCGATGCATTCATGATGCAGCCGGCAAGCACGAAGAGCGGCAATGCCAGCAGTGACACGGACTGGCTGCCCTCGGCCATCTCCTGTGCGAAGTTGGCAAGCGGGATCATGTCCATGTTGATGAAGAAGAAGGCAAGCGCCCCGATCGCCATCGCCCAGGTGATCGGCGTCGACAGGAGGAAGAGGACGACGACCAGCAGCGAGGGGCCGGCAAGATGAAAAAGGGTCATATCAGCGATTCCACATTGCGGTGCAGGCGAACGGTCCATGGCCTTTCGACGATCAGGTGCTGGACGAACATGCCGGCCGAAGCCAGCGCCAGCGGCCCGTAGGAAAGGCTGCGAGACAGATCCATCGCGATCGTGTGCACGTGCCGCGAAGTCCAGGCCTGCCAGCCGAAGAGAACGGTCATGACGATGAAGAATAGCGCCAGCAGCAGGTAGTTGAACCAGGCGATCGCCTGCTGCCAGCCGTTGGGTAGCGCCGCGACGAGGACATCGATCGCCGCATGCGTGCCGAGACGAACACCGGCGACGGCGCCGAAGAACACGAGGTAGGCAAAAGCCATGATCGCCAGCTCGTAGGTCCAGGCAGCCGGCTGCGGGAAGATGTAGCGGCTGACGACACCCCAGAGGATCGAAAAGACGATGACGAGAAGGGCGGCAACGCCGACCGCTTCATCGGCGCGCCGCAGGCTGAAGAGAGGAGCGGTCTCTTCCGGCGAAGGTGAGGTTTCCATGATGGCCCCAATCATTTTGAAAGGCGGAACAGGGCCGGCGCTTGGGCCGGCCTGATGGTTTTCTGTCGCGGCATCCTGAACGCGCCCGACGCCAGCACGACGCGGCGTCTCTATCGCCGCGTCGTGCAATTGCCTGCTTACTGCGCCATCGCCCTTTGCACCTGGTCGTACACGCCAGGCGTGATGTTTGGCACTTTCTCGTAGGCAGCGCGCGAGGCTTCGATAAAGGCCGGGATGTCGATGTCGGTGACGATCTCGACGCCGGAAGCCGCAAGCTGCTTGGCGTAGGCGTCATCCGTTTCGAGCGTCATTTCGGTCAGCTCCTTGGCGATCGTCTGGCCTTCCTCGAGCAGGATTTTCTGCAGGTCTTCCGGCAGGCCGTTGAAGAATTGGCTCGATGCCACCCAGGCGGTGAACATGATCTGGTGGCCGGTTTTGGAGATGACCTTGCGGGTTTCGTTCAGCTTGGCGCCGGCGATCGAACCGAAGGGGCCTTCGGCCGCATCGACGACGCCGGTCTGAAGCGCGTTGTAGACGTCGCCCCAGGGCAGTTCGGTCGGCCGTGCGCCATAATTGCCGAAGGTCGCCATCATGATCGGCGACGAAGGCACGCGGATGGTGACGCCGGCGAGATCGGCCGGCGAGCGAACCGGCTTGTTGGCGATGATGTGGCGATAACCGAAGAGGCCGTTCGGCATGATGATTTTGATGCCCTGCGCCTCAAGCTTGCCCGAGAGCTCCTTGTAGAGGTCCGACGCGAAGAGACGGTCGGTCGCCGCCAGATCGGGGTAGACATAGGGGCCGGCCAGAATGGAGAGATCCGGGACGAACTGGCCGAGCTGGCCATAGTCGGTGGCGCTGAGCAGACTTGCGCCGCTCATGACCATCTCGTTGACCTTCTTCTGCGCGCCGAGCTGGTCGCCGGTCATGACCGTGATGGCGATGCGGCCACCCGAACGTTCGCCGACACGCTCGGCATAGGTCTTCATGGCTTTGACGATCGGCTCGTTCGGATTCACCTGCGAGGTCGAGAACCTCAGGCTGTATTCCTGCGCGTTGGCGACGGCGCAAAAGGACAGCGCAGCCACGGCTGCAGCCAGAACAAAGGTCTTCATCAATTTCCTCCTCTTCCCGGACTCCCCTCCGGGATTCACAATGAATGAATAGATCATTCATAAATGAACGCATGACGTCAAGGGCTGGGCGCCGAAATTGACCGAGGATCGGAGGAAACAACAAAGCCGGAGCGGCTTTATATCGCTCCGGCTTTTGAATATTGAAGACGTTATTCTTATATAAAACCTTCTGCGTTAACCGCCGAACCTGTAGTCGGCGATCGACTGCGGCTTCATCTCGATCGAGAACCCGGGCCGCTGTGGCGGCATATAGGCGGCGTTCGCGATCACGCAGGGGTCGAGGAAGTGTTCGTGCAGATGGTCGACATATTCGATGACGCGACCATCCTTCGTTCCGGATACGGCAATATAATCGATCATCGACAGGTGTTGGACATATTCGCAAAGGCCGACGCCGCCGGCATGCGGCCAGACCGGCAGTCCGTATTTGGCGGCAACGAGCAGCACCGCCAGCACCTCGTTGAGGCCGCCCATGCGGCAACTGTCGATCTGGACGATATCGATCGCGCCTTCGGCGATGAACTGCTTGAACATGATGCGGTTCTGGCACATCTCCCCGGTCGCGACCTTCACCGGACCGATCGCCTCGCGGATCTTGCGATGGCCGGCAACATCGTCGGGGCTCGTCGGCTCTTCGATGAAGAACGGCTTGGCAAAGGCAAGCTGCTTGACCCAGTCGATCGCCTCGCCAACCTCCCAGACCTGGTTGGCGTCGATCATCAAGTAGCGGTCCGGGCCGATCACCTCGCGCGCGATTGTCAGTCGCCTGATGTCGTCGGCAAGGTCGCGGCCGACCTTCATCTTGATGTGGTTGAAACCTTCGTCGATCGCCTCCTGGGCGAGACGCCGGAGCTTATCGTCGTCATAACCGAGCCAGCCGGCCGATGTCGTGTAGCAGGCGTAGCCTTCCTTCTCGAGCGTCGCGATGCGCTGAGCCTTGCCGGGTTCGGCCCTGCTGAGGATGGCGACCGCCTCGTCACGCGTCAGCACGTCCGTCATGTAGCGGTAGTCGACGATGTCGGCGATTTCTTCCGGCGACATGTCGGCGACAAGCCGCCAGACGGGCTTGCCCGCCTCCTTGGCAAGCAGGTCCCAGACGGCGTTGACGACGGCTCCGGTCGCCAGATGCATCGCACCTTTCTCCGGACCGATCCAGCGCAGCTGGCTGTCGCTGGTCAGGTGCCGCCAGAACCGGCCGGGATGGGCGAGAATGTCTGATGTCTCCTGGCCGACGATCAGATGCCGCATGGCCTTGATCGCCATGCAGCAAATGTCGTTGCCGCGGCCGATGGTGAAGGTGAGACCATGGCCCGCAAGTCCCTCCCGATCGGTGTCGAGGATGACATAGGCCGCGGAATAGTCCGGGTCCGGGTTCATCGCGTCGGAACCGTCGAGGCTCTGCGAGGTCGGAAAGCGCAGGTCGAAGACGCGCAGATCAGTGATGCGGGTCATGGTCACTCCAGTCTTATGATCAATCGTCCGCGCGCACGGACTGCTTCTGGCTGCCGAGGCCCTCGATGCCGAGTTCGACGACGTCGCCGGCCTTAAGGTAACGCGGCGGCTTCATGCCCATGCCGACGCCGGGCGGCGTGCCGGTCGAGATGATGTCGCCCGGCTGCAGCGACATGAACTGCGACAGGTAGGAGACGAGGTAGGCAACGCCATAGACCATGGTCTTCGACGAGCCGTTCTGCATGGTTTCGCCGTTGACCTTCAGCCACATCGGCAGGTTCTGCGGGTCCGCCACTTCGTCCTTGGTCACCAGCCACGGGCCTGTCGGACCAAAGGTGTCGCAGGACTTGCCCTTGGTCCACTGTCCCTGGCGCTCGATCTGGAAGGCGCGTTCGGAGACGTCGTGCACGGTGCAGTAGCCGGCGACATAGTCGAGTGCATCCGCCTCGGTGACGTACTTGGCCTTGCGGCCGATGACGACGCCGAGTTCCACTTCCCAGTCGGTCTTCTCCGAGCCGCGCGGAATGATCAGGTCGTCATTCGGGCCAACGATCGCCGACGTCGCCTTCATGAAGATGATCGGTTCGGAGGGAACCGTGGCGCCCGTCTCGGCGGCATGGTCGGAGTAGTTGAGGCCGATGCAGATGAACTTGCCGGTACCGGCCACGCAAGGGCCGAGCCGCTGGTTGCCGTCGACAGCCGGAAGGCCGGCGAGATCGAGTGCCTCGAGTTCGGCGAGTTTGTCCGGGTCGAGCGCCACACCTGAGAAATCGGCGACGTGGCCGGAAAGATCACGCAAGGTGCCGTTCGCATCGAGGATGCCCGGCTTTTCCTGGCCCGGGAGGCCGTAACGAAGAAGTTTCATATCTCTGCTTCCTGCTTGTCTGTTGTCAGATGGTCCAGCCGCCATCGATGGCATAGGCCTGGCCGGTCGTATAGGTGGCGCCCGCGAGATGGACGGCAAGGTCGGCGATCTCTTCCGGGGTGCCGAGACGTCCCATTGGCTGGCGGGCGATAAAGGCGGCACGCGCAGTTTCATAGTCTCCCTGGGCGCGCATGCGGTCCTGCAGCGACGGGCTTTCGACGGTGCCCGGGCAAATGGCGTTGCAGCGAACGCCCTCAGACACGTAATCGGCTGCGACGGCCTTTGTGAGACCGATGACGGCGGCCTTGGTGACGCCGTAGGCAAACCGGTTGGGTACGCCCTTGATGCTGGAAGCGACCGAAGCCATGTTGATGATCGCGCCGTCCTTGCGGACAAGCATGCCCGGAAGGACCGCACGAATGGTGCGGATCATCGCCTTGACGTTGAGGTCGAGCGCGAACTCCAGATCGCTATCCTTCATCTCCAGGATCGAACCGGCATGCACGAAACCGGCGCAGTTGAAGAGGACGTCGACGGCGCCGATCTCTGCCACGAGCGCTTCGACCGCTTGCGTGTCGAGAACGTCGAGCCGGTGCGTTTCGACGTCGGCTTCCTTTGCAAGTGCCGCAAGCGCATCGGTATTGATATCGGTCGCGTGCACCTTTGCGCCGGCCTTCACAAAGGCCAAAGCCGAAGCGCGGCCGATGCCTTGAGCCGCAGCCGTAATCAGGACGACCTTGCCTTTAAGATCCGCTGTCATTCTCGATCCCTCATGCTTTGCGTTCAACGACCAGGATATGGTCGGCGGCGAGAACGACCTCGCCACGCTGGTTGATGACTTCTAACCGTTCGACGATGCGTCCCGCCTTCGGCCGCTTCGGATCGTCCTCCTTGGCGGCGATCGTCACGCGGGTACGGATCGTATCGCCGATATGAACCGGGCGCACGAAGCGCAGACGATCATAGCCGTAGGAAAACGCAACCGGATTGATCAAAGATGCGGTCAGCCCGACCCCGATCGAAAAGATCATGGTGCCGTGGGCGATGCGCTGGCCGCCCGGCAGGGTCTTGGCGAACTCCGCATCCATGTGGTGCGGAAAGAAATCGCCGGTGTGGCCGGCATGAACGACGAAGTCGGTCTCGGTAATCGTCCGGCCCGTCGTCAGGCGCTCATGGCCGAGCTCGTAGTCTTCGAAATGGATGATCTGTTCCGACATCTCAGCGTCCCGGAAGTGGCGCGATCGCCGTGGCCGGCGCGGCACTCGATTGATAGGCGGCCTCGACCAGGGCCATTGTCTGCCAGGCGTCTTCCACCGAGCCGATCAGCTCCGGGTCTTCGCCGGAGGCGAAACGCTGCAGATTGGCCATTCGGTTGGCGAAGGCGTCGGGGAACCAGGCGCCTTCAAGCGGAACTGACACCCACTCGACAGCCCCGGTTGGCCGGATCCAGAGCTCGTCGGGCTCGCCCTTGGGATAGTCGAGGTTGACACCGAGTTTTACATAAGCAGCACCCGACGTGCCCGAGATGCGGAACTCGCAGGCCTGGAACTTACGGCCGAAATCATGGTCGTGATTGATCGAGAGCACGCAGCGCACTCGATCACCATAGTCGAGGATCGCAGCCGTCCGTGTCTGGGCAACCTCATGGTTCGGATGGCCGATCGTCTTTGCATGCACGCCCAATGGATTGCCAAGCAGGCCGCGCACGAGATCCAGATAGTGGATCGAGTGCATGGCGATCTCGATGCGCGGCAGGCCCTTCAAGAAGGGCCACAAGCCCCAGGGGGTGGAGAGTGCAAGCCAGGCGTCGAAATCGACGACCTCGCCGAGGTATCCCTTCGCGATCGCGTCTTTCAGCGCCAGCATCATCGGCGCGAAGCGGAGCTGGAAATTGACCGCTGCCTTCAGTTTGCGCGTCCGGCAGGTCTCGAGAATGGCGGTTGCGGCTTCGAGGTCCGAGCCCATCGGCTTCTGGATGAGGGCAGCGGCGCCGATTGGAAGCTTCGCCAGGATGGCGGCATGGGCCGCCGGCGGGGTCGCCAGATCAAAGATTGCATCAGCGACCGCAAGCGCATCCTCTTCCCGTTCGAAGGCGGGAATGCACCAGGCGCCGGCAAGCTTCGCGGCCTTCTCCCGGTCTGGATCATAAAGGCCCGCGACTGGGAAGCCGGCCTGGCGATAAGCCGGCAGATGTGCGTCGCCGACGATGCTGCCGGCGCCGAAGATCACGATCGGCCGGGGCTTTGCCGGTTTCGGCCACCACTGCCTGAGCGCGCCCGGATCGAAATTTTCAGCCATTGTGGGAGACCTTGCCGTCGTGATGGAAGACCTCTTCCATCATCGCCCACCACTCACCTTCCTGGCGCGTCTCAAGCGGCTTCTGGCAGGGCATACAGACCGACCACCATTCCTGGTTCTTGGGATGGGCGGCCATCTTGGCCATGTCCGCCTCAAAATCAGAGCCGACATACTCCCAGTAGCCGAAGAGCAGGTTTTCCGGCTCCTTGAGGAAGATCGAGTAGTTGGTAACGTTGCACTCGGAAATCAGCGCGAGGATCTCCGGCCAGACGGCGGCGTGCAACGCCTTGTATTCGGCGACCTTGGACGCCTCCAGACCGATCACCATTCCCATTCGCTGCATGATGACCTCCCTATCCTAGCCCCGAAACTCGCGGGTAAACTCGTCGATCGACCGGGCGCGCACGGCATCCCAGTCCCAGGAAATCCCGATGCCTGGCTCGGACGGCGCCAATGCGCGACCGTTCCGGATCTCCATGCCCTTGGTCGTGAGATCATCGAGCTGCGGAATGTACTCAACATATTTGCCGTTCGGCACGGCGCAGACGAGGCTGACATGCAGCTCCATCAGGAAGTGCGGGCAGACCGGAATGTCGAAGGCTTCCGCCGCATGCGCGACTTTCAACCACGGCGTGATGCCGCCGATACGGGCAACGTCGACCTGGACGATCGAGCAGGCGCCCTTCTGCATGTATTCGCGGAAATGACGGATCGAGTACATGGATTCACCAACCGCAATCGGTGTGGGCGTCGAGCGCGTCAGCCGGATATGACCGTCGAGATCGTCGGCCGGCAGCGGCTCCTCGATCCAGGCAAGGTCGAGCTCCTTCAGCCTGGACGCGCGGCGGATCGCCTCGTCGACGGTGAAACCCTGGTTGCAGTCGGTCATGATCTCGAAGCCGTCGCCGAGCGCCTTGCGCATTGCCGACAGGCGATCGTAATCCTCCGAGCCGTGCGCCTTGCCGATCTTCACCTTCGAACCTGAAAAGCCCTTGGCCTTGGCGGCAAGCGCGTCCTCGATCAGCGCTTCCTTTTCGATGTGCAGCCAGCCGCCCTCGGTGGTATAGAGGGGGCAGCTTTCCTTGGCGCCGCCGGCAAGCTTCCAGAGCGGCAGCTTCTGCTTTTTGGCGCGCAGGTCCCAAAGTGCTGTGTCAACTGCCGCCAGCGCCAGCGCCGTTATCGGGCCGATCGTCGTCGCGTGGGTCGCAAATTCTAGTCTGTGCCAGATCGCCTCGATGCAATCGGCATCCTCGCCGATCAGGATCGGCACCAGGTGGTCGGAGAGAAGCCGCATCACCGACGAACCGCCGGTACCGATCGTATAGCTGTAGCCGGTGCCCGTCGCACCATCGCTGTCGGTGATGGTGACGATCGGGGTTTCCTGGCTGACGAAGCTCTGGATCGCATCGGTCCGCTTCACCTTCGGCGGCAGGTCGACCATGCGCAGTTCAATTTTCTCGATTTTTGCCATGTCAGCCTTCCAGAGCCTTGCCGGTATCGATGTCGAAGAGATGGGCGCGCGAGAGGTCGAAGCTCATGCGCACCTTCTCGCCCGGGCCAAGCGGGCGGGGATTGAGCATGCGCGAAACCCAGTCTCGACCGTTGAACTGGATGAAGACCAGCGTTTCGTTACCCAGCGGTTCGGTGATCGACACCGGTAGCTCGACCTCGTGCACGGCGGCCGGGTCGCCGGCATGCAGACCATGGCCGCTCGGATAGATGTCGTCAGGCCTCAGACCGAAGGTGACCTTCTGTCCCGGACGGAGCGCGTTCACAAACCGCGGCGGGATCGGCAGCCGCATGCCGCTTACAAAGACGAGCGTACCGTTGTCGACGATCGCCTCGTCCATGTTCATCGGCGGCGAGCCGATGAAGCCGGCCACGAACTTTGTGGCCGGGCGCTGGAACACTTCTTCCGGCGTGCCCACTTGTTCGATATAGCCGTCACGCATGATGACGATGCGGTCTGACAATGTCATCGCCTCGACCTGGTCGTGGGTGACGTAGATCATCGTCGCCTGCATGCGGGCATGCAGCTTCTTGATCTCGGTTCGCACCTGGGTGCGCAGCTTCGCATCCAGGTTCGACAGAGGTTCGTCGAACAGGAAGACATCCGGCTGGCGCACGATCGCGCGCCCCATGGCGACGCGCTGGCGCTGGCCGCCGGAAAGCTGCGACGGGCGACGCTCCAGAAGATGGCTAAGATCGAGGATGGCAGCGGCTTCATCGACCCGCGTCTTGATCTCGTCTGCCGAGCGTCCGGCGATCTTCAGCGAAAAACCCATGTTTTCGGCGACCGTCATATGCGGATAAAGCGCATAGGACTGGAAGACCATGGAAATGTTGCGCGCCCGAGGTGGCAGGTCGTTGACCTTCTTTCCGCCGATTTCGATCGCGCCATCGCTGACGTCTTCGAGGCCTGCGATCATGCGCAGCGTTGTCGACTTGCCGCAGCCCGACGGGCCGACGAGCGCGATGAACTCGCGGTCCTTCACTTCGAGGTCGATGCCGTGGACGACCTCGAGCGCGCCGTAGCGCTTGACCAGTTTCCTGAGGGTGACAGGAGCCATGAACGATTATCCTTTCACCGCGCCGAAGGTGAGGCCCGAAACGAGGTGCTTCTGAATGATGAAGGTAAGGGTCAGCGCCGGGATGATCATCACGACGGCGAGCGCACACATGCCGCGCCAGTCGATGGTGAATTCGGCGGTGTAGTCGAGAAGCCCGACCGGCAAGGTCTTGGAATTGACCGAGCGGGTGATCTGCGAGGCAAGCGCATACTCGTTCCAGGACGTCAGGAACGCAAAGATGCCGGCGGATGCGATGCCGGGACCGGCAAGCGGAAACTCCACCTGCCAGAAGGCCTGCCATGGCGTGCAGCCGTCTATCTGGGCGGCCTCGGCGAGATCCTTCGGCACCTGGCGGAAGAAGCCGTCGATCAGCCAGATGGTGAAGGGCACGTTGAGCGCGACATAGGTCAGGATCAGCGAAAAATGCGTGTCGATGATCCCGGTGCGGGCGTAGAGCATGAAGAGCGGCAGCGAGAGCGCGATGCCAGGCACGGCGCGCGTCAGCATGAAGCCAAGGAAGATCGCCGACTTCGCCTTGAAACGATAGCGGGCAAAGGCGTAGCCGCCGGCCATGCCGATCGCCAGTGCAATCACCGTCGAGGTCACCGAGATGATCAGCGAATTGCGAAAATAGTCCCAGACGGGAACGCCACCCTGCCCGGCGCCCGCAAACATGGCGCGATAGGCATCGAGCGAAATGCTCTCGGGGATCCAAACCGGTGGTTTCGCCATGATTTCGACGGTCGGGCGCAGCGACGACAGCACGATCCAGAGGCCGGGAAGGCAGATCACGGCCATTGCGAGAAACAGGCCGATCAGGTGCACCGTCTTCAACAGGCGGCGGCGCAGGCGGTGCGAAGCGTTGATATCCATTACCACTCGGCTCCGATCTGCTGGCGCGCCGCGGCGAGCTTGCGGAAGAAATAGACGGTGAAGACGATCGACAGGAGGATCGCGACATAGGCCATGGCGTTGGCGAGCCCCATGCGGGCATCGGCATAGGCTGTGCGGCCGACGAGCGTCCAGAGTAGCTCCGTGCGCTTGGCCGGGCCGCCATCGGTCATGATCTTGACGATGTCATAGGCGCGCGCGACGTCGAGAGAGCGGATCGTCATGGCGATGAAGGCGAACGGCATCAGATAGGGCCAGGTGACATAGCGGAAGGTCTGCCAGGGTGTGCAGCCGTCGACATGGGCAGCCTCGACCGGATCCTTCGGCATGGCGAGCAGGCCGGCCAGAATCAGGATCGCAAAGACTGCGGTCGAGGACCAGACTTCGGCGATGATGATCGAGAGCAGTGCGAGATTGCCGTCGATCAACCAGGGAATTGCCTGATCCGTCAGTCCCAGCGACTGCAGCGCATTGTTGACGAAGCCGATATTGTCGTTGAAGAGGAACTTGAACTGGAAGCCGACGAGCACCGGCGAAAACATCATCGGAAACATCATCATGGTGCGCAGCAGGCGCTGGCCGTGGGTCGCCTTGTTGACAAGCAAAGCCAGGCCGAGACCGAGCAGCATCTCGGCGTTCAGAGCCACAGTCAGCAACAGCACGGTGCGGCCAAACGCGACCCAGAATTCGGCGTTGCCAAGTACGGTCGCGTAGTTGCGCAGGCCGACAAAGACCCACAGCGTCTCCGGTTTGGTCAAGCGGAACGGCGTGAAGCTCGAATAGAAGGAAAAAAGGAGCGGCAACACGATCACCGCCGCGAGCACGACAAAGGCCGGAAGCAGAAGCAGGGCCGGTGCTGACAATTTCTTGAGCTTCATCGGGCAGTCCTGAGGATTGCATGAAATGGCTGAGGCGGCGCCGGCGCCTTCAAGGCATCGGCGCCGCCTCATGGGTAACGATCAGAGCTTGCCCGCGTCTTCGAGAATGCCGGTCGCTTTCTGAGCGGCGGCATCAAGCGCTTCCTTCGACGTCTTGTCGCCGAGGATGGCGGCCTGGAGTTCCGGATAGACGGCGTTGGAGATTTCGATCCACTCGGCCGTCTTCGGAACCGGGAAGGCATGCTTTGCGGCTTCCTGGAAAGCCTGCAGCACTTCCGTCTTGTAGGCGTCGCCCTCGGCTTGCTTGATGTTGTATTCCCAGACGGCAGTCCGGGTCGGCAACGGGCCGGCAGCCGATTCCAGCTTCTGGCTGTCCTCGTTGGTCAGCCACCAGACGAGCGAAGCGGCCGCTTCCTTGTTGGCGCAATCTTCGGTGACCGAGAAGCCATGATGGCCCGACCAGCCGGTGCGCTTGCCGGAAGAACCGGCCGGCTGCACCTTCACGCCGACATTGCCGGCGACCTTGGAGGACTTCGGGTCGTTGAAGAAGCTCGCCCAGCCAGGCCAGTCGAGATTGAGGGCGATCGAGCCCGAGGCAAAACCCTGGCCGAGGTCGTCCCAAAGATAGTTGGTCGTGCCCGGCGGTACGGCCTTGTCCTTGTAGAGCTTGACGAACCAGTCAAGCGCATGGACACCGGCTTCCGAGTTGAAGGCGGGGCGCCCGTCCTTGTCGAGATATTCGCCACCTTCGGCGACCAGCATTTCATAGAAGCGACCGTTGATTGCCTCTTCCTTACCGGCAAACTGCGTGCCGTAGAAATTCGGCGGGGCGGCGAAGAACTCGGCCTGATCGCTGACCTGGGCCCAGGTGTCCGGCGGCGCGAGGTCGTAACCGTATTTCGCCTTGAAGGCGGTCTTCTTGGCTTCGTCCTGGTAGAGGCTCTTCTGGTAGTAGAGCGCCGACACGTCGAACTGGGCGCGCGGCAACATCACCAGCTTGCCGTCGAGCGTCGAAGCGTCGATCAGCGCCGGCACGAATTTGGCGATCTCCTCCGGCGGCAGGAGCGCCAGGAGATCAGTGTAGATGTCGGGGTATTGCGGCGCGAAGGAGGAATGGTTCGAGCCGACGCACCAGCTGACGCCGCCAGTCGCGATGTCCGACTTGATCTCCTTGTCGAGTTCGAAGTGGTTCTTCTTCGACAGGATGTTGACCTTGGCGCCGGTCGCCTTCTCCCATTCGCCGATCCGCTCGTAGAGCTTTTCGTATTGCTGTCCGCCGATCAGCTTGGCGTCGATCGTGACGCCCTCGAACTTGCCGGGCAGTTCTGCGGCATTCGCCGCTCCCCCTGCACAGGCAAGCATAACGACGCCGGCGGAGACGCCGGCAAGCAGCCTTTTCATATCCACTCCTCCCATGTTCACGCCCTCTTCCTGACGTGACGTTCTCATTTGTGAGAAACTAATTCATATACAAACAACATTTTTATGAGGCGTCAAGGGAGAACTTTCCTTTGTGGGCGCCTTCGTCTGCGTATATGGATATGAATATTCACCAAGGAGGCTTCATGGACACCGAAGAGTCAGATCGCTACCGCGCACCGGCCCTTGATAAGGGGCTCGACATTCTCGAGCTGCTCGCCAGCGTCGACGGCGGACTGACGCAGGCCGAGATTTCCAAGCGCCTGAACCGGAGTCCGAACGAGTTCTACCGCATGCTCGATCGGCTGGTGCGGCGCGGCTATGTCACGCGCATCGACGGAGATCGCTATTCGCTGACATTGAAGCTCTTCGGGTTGTCGCAACTGCATGCGCCGGTCCGCAGGCTTGCCTCCTACGCCACGCCCTTGATGCGGGATCTGGCCCAGCGCTCGAAGCAGGCAAACCACCTCGCCGTCTTCGATCGCGGCTCCGCCGTCGTCATCGCCCAGCAGGAAGCGCCTGATTATTGGGGCATTTCGATCCGGGTCGGGTCGCATATCAGCCTCTTCGACACGGGTTCCGGCCATATCCTGCTTGCCTTCCGCTCGGCCGAAGAGCGCGAAATGATGATCGCGGAACATGCCAGGAGCAAAGACGAGGTCCCGCGCGGGCCTGAGTTCTACGCGCGCCTCGATCAGATCCGCGAGCGCGGCTATGAAATGATGGCGAGCGCGCAGACAGCCGGCGTCTATAACCTCTCGGCGCCGATCCTGGGGCCTGATGGCCGCGGCATCGCGGCGCTGACCGTTCCCTATATCGCGCTCGTCAACGCGCCCTCGGCGCCAGACATCACTGAAAGCATCGCCCTTTTGCTGAAAACCGCCGAGCAACTGTCGACGTTGGCCGGTTCGGACGTGGCCTCCACAACAGATTGACGGCACTTGGGAACGGTCGTACTTCTTATCTGAATAGATCATTCTTATGTGAGAAGCCGTTCGGAGGAGGCGCGCCTTGATCATCGACACCCATCTTCACCTCATCGACAGGTCGAGGCTCGCCTATCCCTGGCTCGCCGGTGTGCCTGCCCTCAACCAGGACTTTCTCTACGCCACCTACGAGCGCGAAGCGCGGCGGCTCGGCATTACCGCCAGCCTGCACATGGAGGTCGATGTCGATCCTTTAGAGATGGAGAAGGAGACATCCGAGGTCGCGCGGCTCGCAGGCCAGGCGGATAGCCTGCTGAAGGGCGCTATTGCCGCCTGCCGACCTGAAGAGGATGGCTTTTCGGCCTATCTGGAACGCCAGGAAGCAAACGGCCTCGTCAAGGGCTTCCGCCGCGTGCTGCATGTGATGCCGGATGATCTCTCCGAAGGAGCGACTTTTCGTGACAATATCCGCCGGCTCGGCGGCCGTCGCTTCACCTTCGACCTCTGCGTCCTGCCGCACCAGATCGAAAAGGCGATTGCGCTTGCCGATCTGGCGCCCGACGTTCCGTTTATTCTCGACCATTGCGGCGTGCCCGACATTCGCGCCGGCGCCGAGCATCCCTGGCGCGAGCACATGAGCGAGATCGCCCAGCGTGCGAACGTCACGGCAAAAATCTCCGGCGTCGTCGCCTATGCGGACGAGGCCTGGCAGGTCGAGACGCTGCGCCCGTATGTCGAGCACACGATCGACGTCTTTGGTTGGGATCGGGTGGTCTGGGGAAGCGATTGGCCGGTCTGCACGCTCGGCGGCAATCTTTCGACCTGGGTCGGCGCCACCCACGCGCTTCTGGAAGGCTGCAGCGCGGAGGAAAAGCGCAAGCTGCTTGCCGACAACGCGCGCCGGATCTGGAATCTCGCCTAGCAAGCCCTGCCCTAAGTCCGTTCCGGGACGCCTGGGCATCCCGGAACTCAGAAATCAGGCTGTAGCAAAACTCTCTGCAAACAGCCGATTGAGATCGTCGACGACCTTTCGCGCCGCCTCTTTGCCCGTGAGGCCGTCGTTGATGCGATCGGATGCCGCCTGCTGGAAGGCCATGTAGCCATCGTGCCGTGGGCGAACCCAGGCGCTCTCCAGCGTCTTGCGCGTCGCACGATAGAAATCGGAGGTCGCGGCATTGACGGCGTCGTCATCCCAGGCGGCCGCGTGGCCGGGCTGCCCGCCTCCTGAGGCATAAGGACCGCGCTGGACGGCGCCGCTCGCAACGAAATAGGCGAAATCGATCGCCGCTTCCCGCGCCTGTGAGAAAGCCGAGACCGCAATCCCCGTTCCGCCGAGGGCCGAGCCTGCCGGACCATTGGTTCCGGCAACCGGAACATCGCCGAACGTCACGAGCGACGGCCGGAAGCCCGGCATCGCGTAGCTGACATAGCCGTAGATCAGAGGTGCACAGACAACTTTCGACGCCGGATCGCTCATTGCCTCCAGCACGGCGATCGGGTCCATGGAAAAGCAGGAGGGATCGATCAGGTCTGTCAATTCACGCAGGCGCTCGAAGGCGTTGATGCCCGCATCCGGATCGATCAGCGGCCCGGTAGCGTCACTGCGGCAGGGGGAACCGAGATTGCCGGCGAGCGTGTAGAAGCTCATCAGGGAATGCGGTGGGCGCATCGGCAGCGCCACCCTTGCCTGTCGCGCGAGCGCCAGCATGTCGGTCCAGCTTTCCATGCGGTCCGTCAGGTCCGGGCGCCACGCCTGGACCTGGGTCGCCGCATCGATCGGAAAGGCCCATTGCCGGCCCTGCCAGGTATAGCTCGGATAGGAGCGCCCGACGCTCGCATCCTCAAGCGCCTTCCTCTCGGCTTGGCGGCCTTCCACATCGAGCGGCGCCAGGCACTTCTCCTTGGTGATTTGGCCGACATGCGGATGATCGATGACGATAAGATCATAGGCCCGCGCCAATTCCTCGACCGGATAGGTCTCAAAATCCTGTAGCGAGCGCTTGTCCCATTCTACCGTTATGCCGGTGCGTTCCTGCCAAAGCCGCGAACAGGCGATCATCGGATCGTAGCCGCGCGGGTGGCTCCAGGTCATGCCCTTCAATGTGACGCTCACAGGCCGAACTCCTCTCGGATCGAGGTGCTATGCTCGCCGATGCGTGGTGCTGCGCGGTCCACCTGCGCACGCTTACCGTTGACCCTGAGCGGCGAACGCGTCGTCAGGATCGAAACGTCGTCTTCGCGCACCACCGTCTGCAGCATGTCGAGCACGCGGAAGCCTTCGCTTTCGAGCAGTTCGTTCCAGTTTAGAACCCGGGCGCACCAGATGTCCGCAGGCTCAAGCACGCCAAGCCAATGGTCGATGGTGTTTTCGGCGATCCGCTTGGCGATCAGCGCCTTGATTTCGTCCCGTTCGGAGAACCAGGTAGCCGGATCGTCGCGATAGGCGTCGAGTTGTGGCATTTGCAAGAGATCGGCAAGCTTCGGGATGGGCGTCATGGCGATGGCGAGATAGCCGTCCTTGGCCGGATAGACCCCATAGGGCGCCGACAGATAGGCATGGGCGCTGCGAAAACCCGACCGGGTCGGCAGCCGGCGGCCGTCATTCAAGTGCGTCGTCAGGACTTCGAACTGGAAGTCGACGAGGGCCTCGAGCAGGCTCGTCTCGATCAGGCTGCCCTTGCCGGAAATGCCGCGACGGACGAGGGCTGCAAGGATACCTTGCGCTGCTGCGGCGCCCGCAAGCATGTCGCCGATCGCCAGACCAAAGGGCACCGGCCCTTGGCCCTCATCGCCGTTCAGCCACATGACGCCGGAGCGCGATTGCGCGAGCAGATCCTGCCCCGGCCGCTTCACCCAGGGGCCTTCCTCGCCATAGCCGCTGATCGAGGCATAAACGATCTTCGGGTTGATCGCCTTGACCGCCTCGTAGTCGAGCCCGAGCCGCTGGATGACGCCGGGACGGAAATTCTGGATCAGCACGTCGGCCTTGGCGAGCAACGTCTTCAAGGCTTTAAGATCGGCCTCGTTCTTGAGGTCGATCGCGAGGCTTTCCTTGGCGCGGTTGATGGCATGAAAGATCGTCGAATCGCCGCCGATCTCGGTGTCGCTCAGATAAAGCCGGCGCGACAGGTCGCCACCGTCGGGGCGCTCGATCTTGATGACGCGCGCCCCGAGATCCATGAGGCGCAAGGAGCAGTAGGGGCCTGAGAGAAACTGGCTCATGTCGACGACGACAAGGCCAGAGAGCGGCAGTTCGTTGGTTTCGGTCATCGGTATCTTACTTCTCGGTCTTGCCGACGAAGTCGGCGGGGTTCTTGTATTTCACGGTCTGCAGGTGCTCACAGTAGAGCACCAGCTCCCCCTCGCCCTTGAAGACCTGGTAGCTGGCCCGGATAAGCCCGAGCTCCCTGTAGCGGGGCGTTTTGTCCAGGTTGGTACGGATCGTGTAGATCGTTTCGCCGATGAAGACCGGCTTGATGAAGCGCAGCTTGTCATAGCCGTAGGAAAAGGCGTTCACGCAGTTGGTGGCGACCAGCCCGAGGCCTGCGGAAAAGACGAAGGCGCCGGCAACGAGACGCCTGCCGAAGATGCCCTCGCGCTCGGCAAACATCTGATCCTGCACGTAAGGATGGATATCGACGACGAGCGTATTGAAGAGGTGGCTGTCGCTCTCGGCGATCGTGCGACGCAAGGACCTTATACGCTGGCCGACTGGCCAGTCCTCATAGAACCAATTTTCCGCGTTCCACACGGGAAGCGCGGCGTGCTCCTCCGGCATGTCCCCGGGATGGGTCGAGGACACCCCGACAGTGGGCATGAAGTCATCCATTGGTCAGTCCCTGATGCAATAGGTCGGCAACTGCGGGTCCGTTCGACGGTTCCCGAGGGCAATGCCGCTCGATCTCCATTCGGATCCTTATATGAATAGTATGTTCACATATGGATTCCGTTTGCAACCGGCTGTGGGCTGCAAGCGCGTTCGCGGCGAGAAGCGACGCCGTAAAGACCATCATTCAGATAGAGGGTCAGCTGCTGCAACGCGGAAAAGGGCGACATTCGTCAACAACGTTGACTTTTGTCAGTATAGATGAAATATGTCAGATCCATCTTGCGAAGGTTCCGCCAATGCCCATCCGAGCCACAGACCAGATCATTCACAAGGCCGCCTGGCTCTATTATACGCACGGCCTGCGCCAGGACGAAGTGGCGCAGCGGCTGGAGATATCCCGCGCCTCGATCGCCATGTATCTGCGCAAGGCCCGCGAGATGGGCATCGTCACGATCACCACGTCGACAGAACTGTTTTCGCAGGACGTGCTTGCCCGCGAGCTCGAAGACGCCACCGGGCTTACGACTGCATGGCTCGTGCCGGAAGATCGGCAGGCGATGGACCCGGCCGCCGAAATGCCCGTCGTCGCGGCCTCCGTCTTTCTCGAACTGATCAACAAGGGCGACCGGATCGGTGTTGCCTGGGGCCGCACCGTCTATCATATCGCCGACGTCATGCCCTTTGCGGACCTGCGCGGCGTCACGGTCGTGCAGCTTTGCGGCAACCTCGGCGCGCCCTATTCCTACCGCCCGGATCAATGCACGACGGAAATCGCCCGCCGCCTCAATGCCGAAGGGATTAATTTTTATGCGCCGCTCGTGCTTTCCTCCGAGCGGCTCGCCGAAGAACTGCGCGGCGAACCCGTCATCAAGGAGCAGCTCGCGACCATCTCCGACTGCGGTCTGGCGCTCTATTCGGTCGGCGGCATCGAGGATGACAGCCACCTCGTCAAATGCGGCGCGCTCTCGGCTGCAGACATGCATGCGATGGGCGAAAAGGGCGCGGCCGGCGTCATTGCCGGACAGCTCATCGATCGCGACGGCCAATGGATGGATTGCGAGCACAATCGCCGCTGCATTTCGGCCGATCTCGGCTCCATCCGCACGATCAAGAAGCGCATGCTGGTCGTGCAGGAGGACAGCAAGTTCGAACCGCTGATGGCGGCCTTGAAGGGCGGCTTCGCCTCGCATCTCGTCATCACCGAGTCGATGGCACGCAAAGTCCTCGATCGCTGGAACCGCGAAGGGCTTGGCAGAAGCGGCTCAGGCGCCCCCTGAGCCTCGAATTTGGGTCCGCCGATACCGGCCGGGCCGGTTTATCGGGAGGCTGAACTTATGGATAATCTCTGGCGCGACGACGAGGCGGAGAAGGTCGTTGCGGGTTATCAGGCCAAGGGCACCGGCCGCGATCTGGCGCTGCGGACCTATACGACGCGACTGCTTGGCGGCGAGCCGCGGCTCGTGCTGCATGGCGGCGGCAACACCTCGGTGAAAACCGAAATCACAGACCTCGTCGGGGACACGCATGCCGTGCTCTGCGTCAAGGGCAGTGGCTGGGACATGGGCACGATCGAGCCCCCCGGCCTGCCAGCCGTCAAGATCGCCCCCCTGCTCAAGAGCCGCAAGCTCGAAAGGCTTTCGGACGAGGACATGGTGACGCTGTTGCGCGCCAACCTCATCGACCCGGCCTCGCCGAACCCGTCCGTGGAGGCGCTGCTGCACGCCTTCCTGCCACACAAGTTCGTCGACCACACCCATTCGACCGCCATTCTTGCCATCGCCGATCAGGCCAAGAGCCGGGAGATGTGCGCCGAGCTTTTCGGCAGGAAGATGGGCTTCGTGCCCTACATCATGCCGGGCTTCGCGCTGGCGAAGGCTGCGGCGGACGTGTTCGATCAGGATCCGACAGTCGAGGGGCTGATCCTCGACAAGCACGGAATCTTCACCTTCGCCGACACGGCGAAGGAAGCCTATGATCGGATGATCCACTATGTCACGCTTGCCGAAGAGCATGTGAAAGCGAAGGGGCACAATCCGTTTACGCCCGCCGCCCTGCCCGCAGTGCTTGCAAGCCCTGCCGATATCGCGCCAATGCTGCGCGGCGCCGTTGCCGTCGACAAGGGCGAAGGCCGTTTTGACCGCATGGTCAGTGTGTTCCGCACCTCGCCCGATATCCTCGACTTCGTCAATGCGCAGCAGGTTGAGGAGATGGCAGCCAGGGGCGTTTCGACGCCCGATCTTTCCATCCGCATCAAGACCGGCCCGATGGTGCTTCCGGCGCCGGCTAAAGATGATCTCTTGGGCTACCGGGCCGTGATCGACGCGCGGGTCACCGCCTTTGCCGCCGACTACACCGGGTATTTCCACAGCAACGACGCACGAGACGACGTCAAGCGCATCATGCTCGATCCCATGCCGCGCCTGACGCTGGTGCCCGGGCTCGGCATGTTCGGCCATGGCCGCACCTACAAGGACGCGATGATCGCCGTCGACGTCGGCGAGATGTGGATCGAGGCTGCGCGCGACGCAGAATCCGTTGGCCGCTTCGAGCCGGTCAGCCGGCCGGATCTCTTCGATCTCGAATACTGGTCGCTGGAACAGGCGAAACTCGCAGGCGCCAAGCCGAAGCCGTTTACCGGCCAGGTCGCGCTCGTCACCGGCGGCGCCGGCGCCATCGGCGCTGCCATCGTCAAGGCTTTCGTCGCCGAGGGCGCGCATGCCGTCGTGCTCGATCTCGACGGCGACAAGGCTGCAGTCGTGGCAAAGGCGGCCGGCAACAACTCGATTGGCATCGCCTGCGACATCACGGATCCCGCTTCGGTGCGCGCCGCCTTCGACCGGGTGGTCGCGACCTTCGGCGGCGTCGATATCGTCGTCTCCAATGCGGGCGCCGCCTGGGAAAGCCCGATTGCGACGATGGACGACGCCCTGCTGCGCCGTAGCTTCGAGCTGAATTTCTTCGCGCATCAGACGGTCGCGCAGAATGCCGTGCGCATCATGAAGGAACAAAAGACCGGCGGCGTGCTGCTCTTCAACGCCTCCAAGCAGGCAGTCAACCCGGGCGCGAAGTTCGGCGCCTACGGATTGCCGAAAGCGGCGACGCTGTTTCTGTCGCGGCAATATGCGCTTGAGCATGGTGCCGACCATATCCGCGTCAATGCCGTCAACGCCGATCGCATCCGCTCGGGCCTGCTCAATGACGAGATGATCGCCAATCGTGCAGCCGCCCGCGGCCTTTCGGTCAAGGACTACATGGGCGGAAACCTGCTCGGTCTCGAAGTGACGGCCGAGGACGTAGCGCGCGCCTTCGTGCACCACGCGCTCGCAGAACGAACCACCGCGGATGTGACGACTGTGGATGGCGGCAATATCGCAGCGGCGATGCGCTGAGCGCTTCCGTCTAAGCGTAAAAACGTGCCACACTGCAGTCTCCCGCCAGAGTTGTTCGGATGGAGACGAAATGGTCGATCGATGGCCCGCAGATGCCGCGTTTCAAATGGGTGACTATGCCGCCAAGAAAGGCCGCGCCTCATGGCGCGGCAAGATCGTCGGCTGGTATCGCACAGACCTGACCAGCCTCGGCTACGCGATCGAAAGCCATTTCGAGCCGGGCTCCGTGCAGATCTATCCCGAGACGGCGATCGAAGCCTGGGTGCCGCCAAAGGCGGAAAGCGAATTAGAGTAATAAGGACAAAAAAAGGGGCGGTCTGATCGACCGCCCCTTTCGTTTCGCCTTGGGAGATTAAGGCTTCGGCATCCATGCGGGCATGGCTACATCTGCATGGGCGAACTGCGGCAGCTTCACGCCGAGCTCTTCCATGTTCTTGATGTCCTGATCGTTCAGGTCCTTCTGGGTGATCAGCGTCGGCGGTACGACCACCTGGCGGCCCGGGTCTTCGCCGGCAAGCAGCATGGCGAGCGAGCGGACCGAGACCTGGCCGACGACGGCGGGGTTGGTGGCGGCCGTCGCCGTCCAGGCCGAGCCCGTTTCGCGCATGGCGGCGATGTCGGACGTCGAAATGTCGGCCGAGTAGATCTTGACGCTGGAAGACAGGCCCGCTTCGTCGACGGCGATCTTCACGCCCTTGGCGAACTCGTCATAGGGCGCAAACATCACGGTGATGTCGGGCTTGGCCGAAATCACCGCGCGGGCCTGGTTGGCTACCGAGTTGGCGATCGGGTTGTCCATCGTTCCGAATTGCGCGGCTTCCTCGATGCCGGAATACTTCGCCTTGAATTCCTTCCAGGTCTCGTCGCGGCGGTCTAGCGGCGCGATGCCGGCGACATAGACGTAGCCTGCCTTGAAGCTTTCGCCATTGTCCTTGACGGCCTGCTCGAGCGCGAGGCGGGCGAGGTCGCGATCGGACTGCTCGATCTGCGGGATCTTCTCGTTCTCGACGTTTACGTCGAAGGCGACGACCTTGATGCCGGCGTCAACCGCGCGCTGGGCAGCTTCCTTCATCGATTCGGTCAGGCCGTGCTGGATGATGATGCCCTGCACGCCAAGCGCGATCGCCTGGTCGACCATGTCGGCCTGGAGCGCTGCATCCTGGCGGCTGTCGAAGACCTGAAGCTGCACGCCGAGCGCCTTGGACTGCGCCTCTACGCCTGCGAGATAGGACTGGAAGAAGTCGCCGGTCGAAAGGTAGCGCACAAGCGCGATCTTGACATCGCCGGCCTTGTCGAACGGCTTTGGCATGTCGGCTGCAAAGGACGGCACGCCGAAGGCGGCTGCCCCCATCAACCCAAGCGTCAAGCGGCCCAGGCTTCTGCGAGTCATGTTCATGTCAGTCTCCTCCACTGGTGAACTTTTTGTTTTCCGCTGAAGGGCACCCCTTCAGCGTTTGCCTCTTTTCGAGAGCGCAAAGGTGAAGATCAGGGCAGCGACGAGCACGGCGCCCTTGATGAAATCCTGGGTGTAATAGGGCGCGTTCATCATCGTCAGGCCCTGCAGCAGGATGCCGACGAAGAGCGCGCCGATCGCCGTGCCGAAAGCGTTCGGCTTGGCGGCGCCGAGCACGGCAAAACCGATCAGCGCTGCGGCAACCGCATCGAGCAGCAGGTTGTTGCCCGACGCGATGTCTCCGCGACCAAGACGGGCGGCAAGCAGGATGCCGCCGATCGAGGCGAAGACGCCGGAAATGATATAGGCCGAAATCTTGTAGGCATTGACCGGCGCACCGGCGAGGCCGGCTGCCCGCTCGTTGGAGCCGACGGCATACATCATGCGGCCGAAGCGGGTGTATTCGAGGAAGAACCAGATGACGATCGCCAGCACGATCAACACCACGACCGAAACCGGCACGAGGTTGGGCAGGACGAAATCGAAGCGGTGGCGGCCGAGTGCCAGGAAGGCCGGGCTGAAAGTGCCGCCGGCGACCGAGCCGTCGGGAAGCGTCATGCCTGTGGCAATCGACCGGCCCTCCGTCGGGATGCGCTGGAGGCCGAGCAAGAGGAACATCATGCCGAGTGTCGCCAGTAGATCAGGCACGCGCATGTAGACGATAATGACGCCGTTGACGAAACCGACCAGGACACCGATGGCAAGGCACACGAGCGTCGCCGTCAGTGCGTCGCCGCCCATCACCACCATCACATAGGACGAGGCCATCATCGCCGTCGTCGCGACCGAGCCGATCGAAAGATCGAAGCCGCCGACGACAAGCGTGGCCGTCACGCCCAGCGCCAGGATGCCGGTAATCGACACCGATTGCAGGATGAAGACCGCACTCTGCGGTGAGGCGAAGCCGCCGGTCACGAGCGAGAAATAGAGGACCATCCCGGCGAGAAGCACGAGGAAGCCGTATTTGATGGCCGCCTCGCGAATTCCCGATGCGCTCGAAGGGACCGCAACCGGTGCTGCGGAATTGCTCTGTTCACTGCTCATGACGCATGGACCTGTTGATAGAATTGACCGGCGATTTCCGACAGGAGCCGCTCGACATCGATGTCGGCATTGCGGTGCTCGCCGACGATGGTCTGTTCCGACATCACGAGGATTCGGTCGGCGACTTCGAAGGCTTCGTCGAGTTCGGTCACGAAGAGGATCGTGGCGCGGCCCGCGGCCGAGGCGCGCAGCTTCTCGCCGATGTCGCGGCGTGCGGCGATGTCGACGCCCTGGAACGGTTCGTCGAGGATGAGCAGGCGCGACGGCTCGGAAAGCCAGCGCCCGACCATCACCTTCTGCTGGTTCCCGCCCGAAAGCGTCTGCAACTCGTCGCGCTCGCTGCGGCAGACGACACCGAGGGCGGCGATCTGCTGGCGTGCCTTGGTCTTTTCCGCCCGCCGGCTCGATATGCCGAAGCGCGAGAGCCGGCTCAGGAACGGCAGGCTGATATTTTCGTAGATGTTGAAGTCGGGCACGATGCCGCTTTCGGCGCGGTCCTTGGCGACGAGGAAGACGCCGCGGGCGATAGCCCTTCCGGTGCTTGCCGGCGCGTAACGCGCGCCGTCGAGCGTCATCTCACCTGCAAACGGAGCGCGCGCGCCAAACAGGGTTTCGGCAAGCGCGGTCTTGCCGACGCCGACGAGCCCGGTGACGGCGACGATTTCCCCGTCACGGAGCGTGAAATCGAAGGGGCGCGCCTGTTCCGACAACTTCAGGCCGCTGACCGCAAAGACCGGAGCGCCGCCGTCGCGCAGATCAACGGCGCCAGCCAAGACCTTGCGACCGAGCATGGCGTTGACCGCACCCTCATAGTCCAGTTCCGGCCCTTCGAAGCGGCCACTGATGCGGCCATCACGCAGCGCCACGATGCTATCGGCCAGCCGGCGAATATCCGACATGCGATGCGAGATATAGAGAATGGCGACGCCGCGCGCCTTCAGCCGATCGACGAGATCGAAAAGCCGGTCGGCCTCCGCGCTCGACAGCGACGAGGTCGGTTCGTCAAGGATCAGCACCTTCGGCTCATGCGCCATGGCACGGGCGATCGCCACCATCTGCCGGTCGGCAAGCGTCAGGTCGTTGATATTGGCGGCAAGATCGATCGCAAGCCCCATGCGCGAGGCGACCGCGGCGGCCTCTCGGCGCACCCGACGCGGGTTGAAGAACAGCCGCGCACCGCACCCGTTCAAGCGGTCGAGCGTTAGATTGGTGGCGACGTCGAGATCGGCGACCACCCCGTCATTGATGTTCTGATGCACGGTGACAACGCCGGCGCGGATCGCCTCGGCCGGGGCCGTCGGCTCGAAGGGCATGCCGGCGAGCGTGATCGTGCCGGCGTCGCGCGTGTAAACGCCGCTCAGGATCCGCACGAGCGTGGATTTGCCGGCGCCATTGGCGCCCATCAGAACGGTAACCGCCCCAGCCTTGAGATCGAGATCCACCCCTCGAAGAACCGGTACCGGCCCGAAGGATTTGCGCACGCCCTCAATGCGAAACACTGCCTGTTCGCTCATTCTCTCCTCCCGATGAAGGCAGGTTAGGATAGGCTTCCGTCAAATGTCAAGGCCATTGACATTTGCTAGCATGCCGCCTTAGTTGTGACCACACACGGTATGGCTGCGAGCGGTGGAGGCCCGCGCCATGCGTTGGAGGAGAACGATATGGACAAGCAGGTCTTCGAGGCGCTGAGCGCTGCGACGTTGCCGGAAAAACTCGGCGGCAACACCGTCCTGAGAGAAAAAATCGGGCCGGACTTTTCGCGCTGGAGCGTTAAGGAAGTCGGCGACGGCAACCTCAATCTGGTCTTCATCGTCTCCGGCGACAGGGGCGCTGCCATCGTCAAGCAGGCGCTGCCCTATGTGCGCCTTGTCGGCGAAAGCTGGCCGCTGCCGCTGAAGCGCTCCTATTTCGAATATCATGCCCTGAAGCGCCAGGCAGCGCGTGACCCCGGTCTGGTGCCGGAGATCTATTTCTTCGACGAATCCCAGGCGCTCATCGTCATGGAATTCCTGACGCCGCACGTCATTTTGAGGCGCGCGCTGATCGACGGGCGGCAACTACCGAAAATCGGGCGTGACCTCGGCCTCTTCGTCGCCCGCACGCTCTTTCGCGGCTCCGACCTCTCCATGGCCACGCGAGAAAAGAAGACGGACCTTGCGCTTTTCGCCGACAATATCGAGCTTTGCGACATCACCGAAAACCTGGTGTTTTCCGATCCCTATTTCGAGGCCGAGCTCAATCGTCATACCACGCCCCAGCTCGATCCGATCGTGGCCAAGCTTCGCGCCGACCGCGACCTCAAGGTCGAAGCACAGCGGCTGAAACATCTGTTCTCGGCAAAAGCCGAAACGCTCTGCCATGGCGATCTGCATACCGGTTCTGTTATGGTGACCGACGACGAGACCCGCGTCATCGACCCGGAGTTCGCGTTCTACGGACCGATCAGCTTCGACGTCGGCATGCTGCTTGCCAATTTCTGGATGAGCTATTTTTCGCAGAGCGGACACGAAAACGCGCCCAGTGCCCGAGATGGCATGCGCACCTATCTGCTCGATACGGTCGAAGTCATCTGGGAAACCTTCCGCACCGAATTCGCCCATCTCTGGCGCACGGAGCGTAACGGCATTCTCTATCAGGCAAGCCTCTTTGAGGCGCGCAACGATCCGTTCGGTGCCGAACAGGCGCTCGATATCGTCATCGACGAGATCTGGCGCGAGATGTTGGGCTTTGCCGGTGTCGAGATACACCGCCGCATCCTGGGGCTCGCCCACAACGCCGACTTCGAAACCATCATCGACCCCGATCGCCGTGCTGCCTGCGAAACCAGGGCGCTGAAGCTCGGGCGTCACCTCGCCGTCAACCGGCATCATATCCACAGCCTCAAGGACATCCGCGCACTCGCGGAGCGCCTTCAGAAGGAGACATCAGCGTGAAAGTCGGAGAACGCCACTACCATACGATCTGGCTCAACGAGGACGGACGCTCCGTCGATATCATCGACCAACGCTGGTTGCCGCACGAGTTCCGCGTCGTGACGCTGAAAACGGTCGCCGATGTCGCCGTCGCCATCCGCGACATGTGGGTGCGCGGCGCACCGCTGATCGGCGTCACGGCCGCCTACGGTGTTGCGATTGCGATGGCCAAGGACCCGTCGAACGCCCATCTCGACGCCGTCTGGGAGGAACTCAACGAAACACGCCCGACCGCCATCAATCTGCGCTGGGCGCTGAACGC
This sequence comes from Ensifer sp. Root423, assembly GCF_001426275.1. Lineage (NCBI taxonomy): Bacteria > Pseudomonadati > Pseudomonadota > Alphaproteobacteria > Hyphomicrobiales > Rhizobiaceae > Ensifer > Ensifer sp. Root423. Next base: position 62,536 of record NZ_LMEG01000006.1, read on the forward strand.
CATGCGCGACCATCTGCGCCCCTTGCCGGAAGGCGGGCGTGCCAAGGCGGCCTATGATCGTGCCGCCGAGATCGCGGCCGAAGATGTCGAACTCAATCGCGCCATTGGCGCAAACGGCCTGAAGGTCATCCGCGAGATTGCTGCGAAGAAGGCGCCGGGTGAACCCGTGCGCATCCTCACCCATTGCAACGCCGGCTGGCTTGCGACCGTAGACTATGGCACTGCGACTGCACCCATCTACATGGCTGTCGAGGAAGGCATTCCGGTGCATGTCTATGTCGACGAAACACGCCCGCGCAATCAGGGCGCCTATCTCACCGCCTGGGAAATGAACGGCCACGGTGTGCCGCACACGCTGATCGTCGACAATGCCGGCGGGCACCTGATGCAGCACGGCGATGTCGATATGGTCATTGTCGGCACGGACCGGACGACGGCCAATGGCGATGTCTGCAACAAGATCGGCACCTATCTGAAGGCGCTAGCTGCGCGCGACAATGGCGTCCCCTTCTATGTCGCCCTCCCCTCGCCGACTATCGACTGGACGGTCCGCGACGGGATCAAGGAAATCCCGATCGAGGAGCGAACCGCCGACGAGGTGAGCTTCGTCCAGGGGCGCGCCAGCGACGGCTCGATTGCCAGCGTGCGCATTTCGCCGGAGGGCAGCCCTGCCGCCAATCCGGCCTTCGACGTCACGCCCGCCCGGCTCATCACCGGCCTGATCACCGAGCGCGGCATCGCAACACCATCGCCCGAAGGCCTCAAGGCGCTTTTCCCAGAACGGAGCTGAGACGATGACACTCACGAACCGGGTTTCAACGGAAGAGATCGCGCTCGGCATCCGCCGACGGGTGTTCTTCCACACGATGAAGAACAATGGCGGTTACCTCAGCCAGGCCTGCTCGGCTGCCGAAAGCCTTGCGCTGCTCTATAACGAGCTTCTGACGCTCGGCGAGCCGACGTTGCCGAAGGTGCCGCTGCCGTTTCGCGGTGTTCCTTCGGCGCACAATCCGGACGCCTTTACCGGCGCCGGCTATCACGGACCGGTTGGGCCGGCGTTCGACCGTTTCTTCATCTCGCCCGCCCACTATGCGCTCGTCATCTATTCGGCGCTGATCGAGATGGGGCGCATGGACGAGCACGCGCTCGATCACTTCAACAAGGACGGCGGTTCGGTCGAGATGATCGGCGCCGAGCACAGCCCCGGCATGGAAGTGACCACGGGCTCGCTGGCGCAGGGTCTGTCCATGGCCTCGGGCGTCGCCTGGGCGCGGCTGCAGAAGAAGGAGCCGGGCAAGGTCTGGGTCTACATGTCGGACGGCGAGTTCCAGGAAGGCCAAACCTGGGAGTGCCTTGCGGCGCTGAGCTACCACGGCATCGACAACATTCGCGTCGTCGTCGACGTGAACCGCCAGCAATGCGACGGCGCCATGTCGTCGGTGCTCGACCTTGGCAATCTCGCGGCCCGGGTGAGCGCCTTCGGCGTCACCTGCCGCTCGGTGGACGGGCACGACCTGGAAGCGCTCAGGGCCGCGGCCGGAAGCACCGAGCCCGGCAAGCCGCTGGTCATCCTCGCCAACACCTCGCCCTACCAGGGCATGGACTTCCTTAAGAAACGTTTCCCGCGGCTTCATTACGTTCGCTTCAAGAGCCAGGAAGAGCGGCTTGAAATGCAGGCGGCACTTGCGGCCGAACTCGGCGTCGACGCCGACGCAATGAAAGGGGCCTGAATATGGTCGAGATCGTCAATCGTCCCTACGCCAAGGCATTCGAAACCTTCGCGACCGCGCGACCCGAAGTCCTCTGCCTTTCCGCCGACCTGACCTCGTCCTGCGAGGTCGACGGCTTCCGCGACCGGCATCCGCAGCAGTTCCTCTCGCTCGGCATGGCCGAGCAGAACATGTTGTCCTTTGCCGGCGGGCTGGCGATGGAAGGCTACCGGCCGTTCATTCACACCTTCTCGGTTTTCCTCTATCGCCGCCCCTATGATCAGCTGATCAACTCCATCGCGTATTCCAATCGCAAGGTGCGGCTGATGGGCTTCCTGCCCGGTATCACCACGCCCGGCGGCATCACCCATCAGGCGATCGAGGACGTTGCCGTTCTGCGCGCCGTACCAAACATGACGATCCTCGAGACCGGTGACGCGACCGAGGTGGAGACCGTGCTTGAAGTGGCCGACAGCATCGATGGCCCTGTCTATGTACGTGTGCTTCGCGGCGAGGTCCCGCGTCTCTTCTCCACGCCTTTCGCGTTCAACAAGCTGCGGGTTCTGTCCGAGGGCGACGACATTCTCGTCGTTTCCTCAGGCGTCTGCACCGAGGAAGCACTGCGCGCCACCCAACCGCTTCAGGCACGCGGCATCGGCATCACCCATCTGCACGCCTCGACCTTGAAACCCTTCGATCGCGAAGGCCTTTTGAAGGCCGCGCGGGGCAAGAAGGGGATCGTCACGCTGGAAAACCACACCATCGTCGGTGGCCTCGGCTCGCTCGTGGCGGAAATTCTGGCCGAAGAAGGCCTCGGCATTCGCCTGAAGCGGCTGGGCCTCAACGACACCTTCGCCCATGGCGCGTCCAAGCCCTACCTCATGAAGAAGTATGGCCTCGACGCCGGCGCGCTCGTTGGCGCCATCAGCGAATTGGTCGGCAAGCCTCTGGAGATTGGCGAGGACGAATTGACGGAGGTCCGCATCGACCACGTGCATTCGGCGCAGAAGGCGGAGGCGCTCTAGTGGCTCCGCGTTTCACCGTCACCTACTACGTGCGTGCCGCTGACGCCGACGAGGCTAAGGCGCGAGCGCTGGATATCGCTCTGGAGCAGACCGTCGAAATTCCGCGCAGCGCCGTTCCCAAGGGCTACGTCGAGGATGAAATCCTCGGCAAGCTGGAAGACCTGAAGCCGGATCCGGCCGGCCGGCCGGGCTTTCTTGCCTCGATCTCCTATTCCGACGACGATGTCGGCGGCGACTTTCTGCAGCTCTTGAACGTCATCTTCGGCAACAGCTCCATCAAGCCCGGCCTGAAGGTCGAGGATATCGGTCTTTCGCCGGGTATCCTTGCGCTTTGCACAGGACCCCGCCACGGCATTGCCGGGCTTCGCGCCCGCGCCGGCGTGGGCGAAAGCCCTCTGTTGATGTCGGCGATCAAGCCCGTCGGGCTTTCGACATCCGAACTTGCGAGCCGCGCCCATGATTTCGCGCTTGGCGGCATGCACTTCGTCAAGGACGACCATGGTCTCGTCGATCAGGTGACGTCGCCTTTTAATGAACGCTTGAAGGCCTGCATCGAGGCCGTCGGCGAGGCCAATGCCAAAACCGGCGGCAGGACAAGCTTCGTGCCGAATGTCACCGGGCCGGCTTCGGCCGTGCTTGACCGGGCGAAGGAAGCGCAGGCCGCCGGTGCAGGCGCCGTGATGCTGGCCCCGGCATTGACCGGCTATGATGTCGTGCGCACACTTGCGGCCGATCCCGATTTCACCTTGCCGATCGTTTCGCACCCAGCCTTCTCCGGCGCAAATGTGGTTTCTGCCGATTGCGGCTTCTCGCACCGTTCGTTCTTCGGCACGCTGCATCGCCTGATGGGCGCGGATGCGGTGATCTACCCGAACTTCGGAGGCCGCTTCGGTTTCACGCGAGAGGAATGCCTGTCGATTGCTCGGGCCTGCGCGGCCGACATGAGGGGGCCGAAGGCGATCGTCGCTGCACCCGGTGGCGGCATGACCTTCGAGCGCGTTCCCGAGATGCGTGAGGCCTACGGCAACGACGTCATGTATCTGATCGGCGGCGCCCTGCTTCAGCAACCGAACCTCGTGGAGGCCTGCCGCCGCCTGGTCGCCGCGGTCCATAGCTAGACGCACTCGCCATGGGTCGAGCCGGAAGGGTCGAGCCGGGATGGTGCAGCCCTCGTATTCCCGTAGGCGAAAGGGCGGCCCTCCCGTTGCGCGGCAAGAGAAGCAGCTAGCGGATGGCCGCAGCCTGCGACCAGGCTGCCATCCAGCGCGACTGCGAGCTCATGGGCCGCAATCCGCTTAGTCGCGCTCCGTTGTCGCTATGCGTTGGAAGTGCGGGTCGGCATTACAACGGCCGAGAACGCCGACCAAACCGCTGGGCTAAGCGGCGACAACTCCTCGGCCCTCAAGCTGAGCGCTTCCGAAGACGTCGGCGCCGCTTCAGGACTGCCGATCACCTGTTACGCTTCGAACGTCTAGCGTTTGCGAACAAACTCAGTGCGTAGAACAAGACCTTTGATCGCCTCATGGCGGCAATCGATTTCTTCAGGATTATCAGTTAGCCGGATCGACTTGATCACCGTTCCCTGCTTCAGCGTTTGCCCGGCACCCTTTACCTTGAGATCCTTGATCAAAACGACTGAGTCGCCATCTGCAAGGACGGTCCCTGACGCATCGCGAACCTCGGCGGCTCTTGCTTTCTCGGCAGCAAGTTCGGAGGCTGGCCGCCACTCACCCGTTACATCGTCGTACACGTAGTCGTCGTTCTGGTCGCTCATGGTCTGCCTTGCATGGTTTTTCGGATCTTGCAGTGGTCGCGGCCGCGATCGCTGCAATAGGGGTGCACCCCTACCTTCTCTGCGGTGCTGACGCAAATGTCACGGCTCGTCCTTCGGTTTTGCTGCGGTCTAAAACGTCGGTCGTCCGCTATAAGGCCGCATTTGCGCCGCGTGGCGGCCGGCATCCGTCGCCGCGCGGAGCGGACCCGCTTGCCTTTCGCAGGGCACTGCCTCGTATGCCCGCAGATCGTCTCCGCTTGTCCGGCCGAGCCCGAACATTGAAGCGGCCGTCTTCCGCCGGTTCGGCACTGGGCCGGAACCACTTCGGCCCGAAAGAAAGAGACATGGCCAAGCCCGCAACCAACCTCCGCCCCCGTTCATTCAGCACTGTGAGTGCTCTAGTTGGCGAAAGCCTGGTCTTTCACAAAGATTTCCAGATCCGTCTCTGCCTTGATGGTGCTCCGAGTTCGATTTCGGCCCGCGCTCTTTGCTTCGTAGAGGAGCTTGTCGGCCCGTTCATAGAGTTTCTCAAAACCTTCATCGCCGAAGGTATCCGCCACTCCCATGCTGGCGGTTACAGGTCGCTCGAGACCCGGAACGGTACTGGCTACAATTACCGGAATTGCCTGTCGCCGGCGTTCGGCCAGGGTGGCGGCATCATTGCCGCGCAAGAGAAGTACAAATTCTTCACCGCCAAGACGGTATGCCCGCACGTCCGGCCCTGTCTGGAAAGCATTGGCTACAGCTTTGAGCACGGCATCTCCAACGGCATGTCCGTTTACGTCATTGATTGACTTGAAATGATCAAGGTCAATGACCGCCAGTGTTGCAAAGCCATCAGCTCGAAGCTGCGCGAACTGTCCCTCAATAGCTCGACGATTGAGCAATCCCGTCAATGGGTCCGTTTCGGAAAGCCGTTCAAGCAGATCGGCTTCGATGCGTGCGCGATCTCGCTCCCGCTTCATGGTCACGAAGCGATCAGCTACGCCGAGCGTGGTGAAGAGGGCTTCGAATAGACAGCCAGCATAAAACGCGAGCGTGGCGTCGATGCTGTCGAACCAGGGTACGACGCCCGTCACCAGCCGGATCAAGCCGACCGCGATCATTGGCGTGTATCCGACTGCCTGAAATTTTGCCGCGCGGCTCCCGCGGCGCAATGCGTCGACCATCGACAGTATGAAAATGATGAGGATCGGTGCAAACGCAGCCGTGTACGCGGTCGATTGTATTGGCCGCGCAACGAACGGGAATGCCGCGTGAAACGCACTCAGGAACAATGCCGATGCCGCACAATAGGGTAGCAGACGCCGTAGTGCAGGATGCATCAGTCCAGGTTCGATGAAGCTGTACGTAAACATCGCTCCTGATGCGACCGTCATCCCGAAGAGCAAGGTGGTCATCCAGCTCAAAGTCATGGCCGGCGGGTCGAAAAATACGACTGACAAACTTGATGAGGTCATAATGGTCATCAGCAACGACAGCGTCAAAGCCGAGTGCCAGAGAACAAAAGGTTCGCGCAGGATCCGATAGAACGCCGCATTGAAGATCAGAAGCATGGCGAGCATGCCAGCTAGGCCTGCGACGAACGTCAGGAGTTGCATATCGTCGATGCTATCGACTGCGACATCCACTGGTGCAAGATATGCTCGCTCCAGTGTCATCCGATGGCTGGGCAAATCGATTGCGACGACGACTTGCCGCGTCGCATCTGTCACTACAGGCAGGGGAGCCTTGAAATACCCACCGGCCATTGAGCTGGGCAACGCTGCTGCAGAAACGGAGGCTTGCCGCACCGCGCCGTCCTGGTCGATTGCAAGGAGATGCACCGCCTCAAGTGCGCTCCGCCTGGAGAGAAAGTATCGAGGAGGGCTCTCGCCCGGCCTGAGATCGAAACGAAGCAGCACTCGCTCGGAATCAATCGAGAATTTCCGGTCATCACAGGACCACCGCTCGGCTGCCAAAGCTATGGTGATCACGTTCTCTGAGATGCGGCCGGATGCCCAGCAGGAATTGCGAATGTTGCTGGAATCACCAGCGTGGGTCGATCCAACGCCCAAGTGCGTCAGCATCAACAAAAGCAGAAATACTGCCAAAGCACGACTTCGAAACCCACCCCCAAGCATAGGGCTTCGATACAGCCAGAAGCTTTCGATACCATTAAGCGCCGCAAAAACGCGCCTGTTATCGGCTCGGCGAAAGGCGCCGACCTTGCTATAGCGCCTGAACGCGAACCGCGGCCCGCTCACACTTCCTGTCTTCAATTCTGGCGCAAGGCGCTGGACGACGACAAGCGGGCAATCATCCATGCGGCCGCTCCAGAAGAGGGCGCGACCGCCTCTCTTCATGAACTGCAACCGGACACGACGGATGTTTGAGATGGCTCTTTGAGGGTTTGCGCCGATCGCGCGCTAGAGCCGGTCGCCGCTTTCGATGGCGGCCGGTGCCTCTACTGGGTTCTCGGATGCCACGTGCTCTTCGGCAACGCTCAAATCCAGTTTCCCCCAGATCGATAGTTTTTCGCCGTTGGGTTTAAGCTTTCGGGACTGCTTGATCTCAACGATAAACGGCTTTGTCTGCTGACGCATCTTTCCTCCAGGCGACGAATCGCAGAGCAACTCTATCGCAACGCATTCGTCTCGCAAGCGGACCTTGCCCGAAGGTCGTGCGAGAAACGGGCGTATTTTCACTGTGGGTGTGGCAGTGTGCTGCAGCGCGCTGCGTCCCTTCGGGTAGGGGCGCGATTGCGCTGACGCCACTGTCAGATCTCTTCCCTTCGGCCGTTGCTCCAAGTGCGGGCTCGATGAGGCAGGTCTGACCGTAGAACGGCCGCGCTTCGCTCTTGTTCCCGAAACGAGCTTCACAAAGACAGGCATCGAGCCACTCGCAGGCTTACGTCGCTCGCCGGCCATCGTTACTTCCTCTGCGGCATCAACCCGCGTTCTAGACGTTTTGCCGGGGTTCGAACTCCGCGGTGACCATCTCCGCTCTCCTTCGAGACGAGCCTGGCGGGCAAGAAGTTGATCCAGCCTTCGTTCGGCAGCAGGCACATTGGCGCGCATCACTGTATCGCGTAGCTTTCGCGCAATGCGATTCTGTCCCGCTTATCCCCCGTTGACAGCAGGAAAAACCACCTCCTACCTCTCCTGGATCGGCCGACGGCTTGCTAGGAAGAGCGTGAAAACCCGCGTCGGAGCGACTGCCCCCGCAACGTCTGGGCGTTCAAGCACCACCGCACGCGTGTTTCACCGACGATGCCAAAGGTGGTTTCGATAGAGCCAACGGATAAAGCGGCGCATGCGGTTGCCGGCAGCACAAAGATCTGCCCGGAACGGCAATGGCCGAGCAGTCGAGCGGCAGCTACCGACTAAAGGACAAGCGCGCTTGTCCTGTTCTCGATCAGGCGAACGAGGTTCAGTGCCGTCATCTCCGAGGATTTCGGATTGGTTGCGAGCGGGCGGTTCTGAAGGCGGATTTCGAGTGTGCCGAAGGCGCCGCGGGCGATAATGCTGTGCGTGTTTTCCACTGCTTTGGGATCGGCGACGAGCTGCACACGCGTATGTTCCATACCGATGCCGGCAAGGGAGATGGTCGCCGCCACATTGGCATTTTGCGGAAAAGCCGTCGCCGCCTCAGCGGCCGATCCTGCAAAGAAAGCTTCCGCTTCCTGAAGTTCGCCTAGGCGACAGCACTCTTCGGCGGGCGTCCCAAACCAGGCCCTCGCGGGCTTGGTGATGATGTGCTCCACGCTGTCCAGACCCAACCGTGAGGCCGCCGACAGCGCATCGATGCCGCCGAGCGCGCCCGGCGGTATGATAAGCTTGCAACCGTTCCGCCGCGCAAGTTCCACGAGTTCGTCGAGCACGGTGGCATCCACCAGGGCCGAGGTCGAGGACACCGCGAAATCCATGCCCGCCGCCAATGCCGCCCGGGCGAAGGGCTGGACGCTTTCGCGGCTCGCCGCCTCGACGACCAACGTCGCGCCGGTCGCCGTCAGCGCTTCTGGACCGGCAACATGAACCGCCCCTTCCGGCATGGTCGCTTCGATTTCCCTGGGATCGCGCACGGCGATCCCGACAATCCGGGCGTTCGCGCCCCGCGCCTTAAGAAGTGCTGCCACCCGCTGTCCGATGGCGCCCCAGCCCACGAGGCAGATGGCTTCGACTTTCGACATGACGATCCTTTGCTGGTTGGCTGCCGGGTTCAGAGCGTCACCCAGCCCTCGGGCGGGGTCTTGCCGGGGTGCACGGTTCCGCATTTCGGGCACGTGCGCAGCTTTTCGTCCGCATAGAAGGCCTGATAGATCGGCGGCAGATCGTCGACGATGGATTCGAGGTCTACCTCCGCGCGGTGCACAAGCTCCGTGCATTCGAAGCAGTACCATTCGACAGCGTCGAGCAGGCCCTCAGGCCGCGTGGGCTCGATCACAAGGCCGATCGATCCCACCATCGGCCGCTGCGGCGAGTGGCGCACATGCGGCGGCAGCAGGAAGATGTCGCCCTCCCGGATCGGCACGTCGTAGAATTCCTTGCCGTCATAGAGCTTCAGCACCATGTCGCCCTTTAGCTGGTAGAAGAACTCCTCGACGGGATCGTCGTGATAGTCGGTGCGCTTGTTGGGGCCACCGACTATCGTCACCATGAGGTCGGCGTCTTTCCAGATCTGTTGGTTGCCGACCGGCGGCTTCAGCAGGTGCTTGTGCTCGTCGATCCACTTTTGCAGATTGAACGCCTTGAGCTTCGTCATCGATATTCCTCCCTGTCCCGTTCAGCGCAGTTTCAGGCCGCATTCCTCGAAGGCGGCTCTGGTCAGTCTCTTTTCCGCATCCGTCAGCTCCAGCAGTGGCTGGCGGACGGCTCCCCCCACTTGGCCAAGCAGTTCCTGCCAGTACTTCTGGTGCGCATGGGGCTTTTCCGCGGGCTTGGACTTGCGGAAGGCGTCACGCACCCCTTGCAGGCTCGCGCTGACGGCGCGGCTCTCCTCGGCCTTTCCGGCAAAGGCGAGTGCTGTGTACTCGGCCATGCGCCGGTCGGCCTTGGTCTGGAGCGTGTAGGGTGGCGACGAGCAGAGATAAAGCTGCCAACCGAGTTCCAAGACGTTATCCAGCCATTCCTCTTCCGAAGCGGTCGAGACGAGGATGCGGTCGCCGGCGAGCGCCGTCAGCGCCTTGTACATGGCGCGCGGCACCGAATACTTGATCGCTACCACCGTCTCGATGTCGGCAAGCCGGTTGCACAGTTCCGGGCTCATCAGATAGCCGCTGTCGGGATGCGACCACAGCGCCATGCCGATATCCACCTTTGAGGCGATGGCCTCATAGTAGCGCAGCAGCGTTTCGTCCTGCTGCTTGAAGAAATGCAGGATCGGCGCATGCACGACGATGTAGTCGGCGCCGCAGGCCTGCGCATGACGGGCAAGATCGATCACCACATCCATGTTCTGGTCGGAGCAGGACATGATCGTCTGCGCCCGTCCTCCGGCCGCTTCCACCGATAGATCGAACATCCGCTTGCGCTCGTCGACCGACATGGAGAAGAACTCACCCTGCTTGCCGGCAATGAAGAGGCCGTCGATACCGAGATCGGAAATCCAATGCTCGACATTGCGGCGGTAGCCCTCTTCGTCGATGGCGCCATCGGCCGTAAACGGCGTGTTCGCCGCCGCCCAGATGCCGCGCATTGTGGCACGGGAATGGGCCTTTGCATCTTTACGCTGGTATTTCATGACGCTCCCTGTCGCATGTCCGTCCGGTGGCGCGTGAAGCAACCGCTCCGGTCTCTCTCTCGGCGCATTTAGCGCAGGATTTTTTTATTCATTAAGACACATAGTCTGTATATATTCATGCCGAAATCAGTATGGATCCCGCGATGCTCAATCTCCGTCAGATCAAGTGTTTTCAGGCCGTGGTCGAACTCGGCAACTTCTCCCGCGCCGCCGAACGCTTGCGCACCAGCCAGGCCGGCATCTCGCATGCGATCCGCGACCTCGAGGCGCTGCTCGGCGCGCGGCTCTTCGACCGCACGACCCGACGCGTCGAACTGACCGAGGCCGGTCGGGTCTTTGCGGCGGCCGCGCTGCCCGGCCTTGCGGAAATCGAGCGCGCCGTCGATGCGGTGCACGATCTCGGGCAACTGAGAACGGGCCTGGTGCGCATCGCCGCCCCGCCCTTCCTTGGCGCAACCGTGCTGCCGCGCCTGCTGCAGGAAGTCGCTCAAAGCCATCCGAACCTCAAACTCAGGATCGAGGACGTCGTGACGGACATGATCGCGCCCCGGGTGCGCAGTGGCCTCTGCGACCTCGGCGTCGGCACCTTTGCCAGCGACGAGGACGGCCTTGAGATCCAACGCGTGCTGCGCGACCAGCTGATGGTTTTTGCGCCCGAGGGCCACGCCATCTGCACGAAGGCCGAAGTGGCCTGGTCCGCGCTTTCCGACCAGCCGATCATCACGCTGACGCGCGAAAGCAATATCCGTCTTCTGACCGAGGTCGGCTTCGAAAGCGCCGGCGTGCCACTGCGCCCTTCTCTCGAAGTGCACCAGATCAACACGGCCCTTTCGCTCGTCGAGCGGGAGGCGGGGGTTGCCATCCTGCCGACCTATGCCTTTACCGGCCTCAACGGTCGGAAGATCTCAGCCCGCCCGTTGGTCGAGCCGTCGATTGCCCGCGATGTCTCTGTCATCACGGCGCGCGAACGCACGCCCTCCCCCGCGACGCTCGCGGTGCGCACACTGCTGCGCAAGGTGCTGCGCGACATGGTCCCGGTTGTCGGCTGATGGAACGCAAGAAGGCCGAAACCACCCAGACAGAGGTTTCGGCCTGATCATCCATTCATTGCGGCGCGCGATGCCGTCAGGCGGTGCGCAGCGAGACGTTCTTGACGACGGTGTAGTGATGCAGGCCCTCCGCGCCACCCTCGCGGCCAAGGCCGCTTTCCTTGACGCCACCGAACGGCGTTTCGGCGACGGAGGCCTCGAGCGTGTTGATCGAAAGATTGCCGGCCTCGATGCCCTGCATCAGGCGGTCGATGTTGGCGGCCGAGTTGGTGAAGCCATAGGCGGCAAGACCAAACGGAAGCGCATTCGCTTTCGTAAGCGCTTCGTCGATCGAGGCAACCGGATTGATCAGCGCGAGCGGGCCGAAGGGCTCTTCGCTGAGCGCGCGGGCATCATCCGGCAGATCGGCAATCGCGGTCGGCGCGAAGAAGTAGCCCTTGCCGTCCAGACGTCCGCCGCCGCACAGGATGCGGGCGCCCTTTGCGCGTGCATCGTCGACAAGCTCCTGGAGGGCAGCGATGCGGCGATCGTTGGCCACCGGGCCCATCTGCGTCCCTGCGTCGAGGCCGTCACCGACCTTGATCGAACGCGCCTTCTCCACGAAGGCGTCGGTGAAGCGCCTGTAGAGCGTTTCGTGCACGAAGAAGCGCGTCGGCGAGGTGCAGACCTGGCCGGAATTGCGATACTTGCGGGTGGCGCAGGCAATGCCGGCCGCAACCGGATCGGCATCCTCGCAGACGATGACGGGCGCGTGGCCGCCAAGTTCCATCAGCGCCGGTTTCATCACTTGCGAAGCGAGCGTCGTCAGGTGCTTTCCGATGACGGTCGAGCCGGTGAAGGCGACCATGCGGATCCGGTCCTGAGGGATGAGATAGCCTGAGATTTCGGCGGGGTGGCCGAAGACGAGGTTGAGTACACCGGCAGGAAGGCCTGCATCGTGGAACGCCCGCGCTATGTGCACGACGCCGGTTGGCGTCTCCTCGGACGCCTTCATGATGATGGAGCAGCCGGCCGCAAGTGCGCCGCCGATCTTGCGGGCGGGCTGGCTCATCGGGAAGTTCCAGGGCGAGAACGCCGCGACCGGGCCGATCGGTTCCTGCAGCACGATGTAGCGGATGCCCGGCGCGCTCGGGATAACCCGGCCGTAGAGACGCACGCATTCGCCGGCGTCCCATTCGAAGAATTCGCAACCGCGAATGACCTCGGACCGCGCCTCGGAAAGCGGCTTGCCGTTTTCGAGCGTGATCGAACGCGCGATCTCCTCTGAGCGCTCGCGCATAAGCTGGGCCGCCTTCAGGATGATCGCCGCGCGGGCAGCCGGCGATGTCCGGCTCCAGGCCTGAAAGCCCTGCCAGGCAGCGTCCGTTGCGTCGGCGAGATCCGTCTCGCGGGCGACCGCCACCTTGCCGATGACATCCTCATTGGCGGGGTTGATGACGGCGAGCGTCTCAGAGGTCGCCCTCCATTTGCCGCCGATATAGAGCTGAGCATGCGTATCCTGAGCCATGAGATTGCCTTTTCGCCATTCCTTCAGAGGCTGCGCCTTCCTGTTCCGGTAATGGATGCAATCAGCGGTCTAATATAACAATCCACATAGGTTGAATGAATTGATATCGAGATGTGATAAGTCTCGAGCCAGCCCAAACGAAAAAAAGCGCCTTCCCGGACAGGGAAAGCGCTTTTCCATTTTTCACAAGCGATCGCGATCAGGTCACGGCGCTACGGACAGCAAAGCGGGCGTCGCGCCAAGCGCCAGTCTCCATCACGTCATGCAGCACGTCCACGGCGTTCCACACATCCTTAAAATTCGTATAGAGCGGTGTGAAACCGAAACGGATGGTGGCCGGGGCGCGGAAGTCACCGATGACGCCCCGCTCGATCAGAGCCTGCATGATTTCATAGGCCCCCTCGTGCTCGAAGGAGACCTGGCTGCCGCGCACCGTGCCGTCCCTTGGACCGACCAGCTTCAGGCCATGCGCGCCGCAACGCGCTTCGACGAGCTTTATGAAGAGGTCGGTGAGTGCGATGCTCTTCCGGCGGATGGCCGTCATGTCCACTTCATCCCAAAGATCGAGCGCGGCCGAAAGCGTGCGCAGCGACAAGATTGGCTGCGTGCCGGAGAGGAAGCGCAAGATGCCCGCGCCGCCGTCGTAATTGCGCTCGAAAGCGAATGGACGGGCGTGGCCCCACCAGCCACTGAGCGGTTGGCTGGCCTTTTCCTGATGGCGCCTGGCAACATAGATAAAGGCTGGCGCACCGGGGCCACCATTCAGATACTTGTAGGTGCAACCGACGGCGAAATCGACGTTGCAGCGATCGAGTTCCACCGGCAGCGCACCGGCCGAATGGCAGAGATCCCAGACGACGAGCGCACCCACATCGTGCGCGCGCTTGGTCAGCGCCGCCATATCGCGCAGAGCGCCGGTCTTGTAGTTGACGTGATTGACGAGCACCACGGCGACGCTCTCGTCGATCACGTCTTCGATCCGCGGGCCATCGACGCCCTCAAGCCGCAGGACGGTACCGGGCCGCGTCGCAATCACGCCCTCAGCCATGTAAAGATCGGTCGGGAAGCTCTCGCTTTCCGCGACAATGACCTTGCGCTCCGCATTGAGGCCGAGTGCGGCGTGCAGCGCCTTGTAGACATTGGCCGAGGTGTGGTCGGTCACGGCCGTCTGGCCGGGTGCTGCGCCAATGAGGCGGCCGACGCGGTCGCCGAGCGTCAGCGGCAGGGCGAACCAGCCAGCCGTGTTCCAGCTGCGAATGAGGTCGCGGCCCCATTCGAGTTTCGCGGCCTTCTCGATTTCGGCATAGGAGGCATGAAGTGCCGCGCCGAGCGAATTGCCGTCGAGATAGATGACGCCTTCGGGCAAATCAAAGCGCTTCTTGAAGGCCGCGAGCGGGTCGTCGCGGTCGAGCGCCTCGACAGCATGGATATCGATGTTCATGGGGCAGTCCTTCTATTCACGGACGGTTTCGCGGGCCGGCATGGGGCCGCGGGCGCGCTTGAGGGTTGGGAGCGCCAGCATGGCGAGCACGAAGAGGCCGGTGGCAAGTTTCAGGTCGGTCGGCGGCATGCCGGCGGCAAGGCAGAGCGAGACAAGCTGGTAGTAGACGATGGCTCCGACGAAGGGTGCCGCAAGCTGGCGCCGGATCGTCTGCTTGCCGACAATGGCTTCGCCGATCATCAGCGCCGCAAGGCCGTTGATCAGCGTACCGATGCCCATGTTGACGTCCGCAAACCCCTGCGACTGCACCATGAGCGCGCCGCTGGTGGCCGAGAAGGCACCGGCTAGACCGACCCCACCGATGGTGAAGGCCCAGATGCTGATCCCCTGCGCTTCCGCCATATCCGGGTTGGAGCCGACGGCGCGCATGGCCGTTCCGCGTTCGGTCCGGAAATAGAGGTTCAAAAGGCAATAGACGGCAATGCCGAGCAGTCCTGCAACGACGATCTTCGCGACCGGGAAACCCGGCTCGGCAAAGGGTACGCCATCGAAAATGGTTGGCGTGCCGTACACCGAGAGGTTGGACTTGCCCATCAGCCGCAGATTGATCGAGTAGAGCATCGTCATCATCAGAATGCCGGCAAGCAGCGTGTGGATGCGGAAGCGCAGATGCACGAAGGCCGTGCAGCTACCCGCCAGGAAGCCTGCGGCCATCGCAACGAGGATCGCCAGCCAACCGGGTGCGCCACCGGCGAGCGACAGCGCGCAGACGCAGCCGCCGAGCGGGAATGCGCCCTCGCTCGTCAGGTCCGGAAAATTCAGTGTGCGGAACGGCAGCATGATGCCGAGAACGATGAAGGAAAGGATGAGGCTCTGCGCCAGCGTGACCGGGACGAGCGTGATGAAGTTCGAAAATATCATAGAAACCGTTTCCATGTCCGTCTCAGCTTGCGAGCAGCATCCGGTCGGTCTTCATGCCGAAGTGACCAATGAGTTTCGGGATCGTGACCTCGGCCTTTTCCGCGCCGGTGATCTCGAGCCGGATCTGGCCGGCATCGAGCATCACCACGCTATGGCCGAAATCGACGGCGTGCTGCATGTTGTGCGTCACCATCAGCGTGGTGAGATTGAAGGCTTCGACCGCGCGTACCGTCGCCTGCATGACGATGTCAGCCGTGCGGGGATCGAGGGCTGCGGTATGCTCGTCGAGGAGCAGCAGATCCGGCTGGTCGCACGTCGCCATGATCAGCGAAAGCGATTGCCGCTGGCCGCCTGAAAGCAGTTCGACGCGCGTGTCCAGTCGGTTTTCGAGCCCGAGGTTCAGCGCAGCGAGGCGTTCGCGGTAGCTTGCGAGCCGCCTGGCATTGAGGCCACGGCCAAGGCCAAGTTTCTTGCCGCGCAATTCGGCAAGTAGCATGTTTTCCGCAACCGTCATCGAGGCGGCGGTGCCTTTCATCGGATCCTGGAAGACCCGGGCCACCCGTGTCGCACGTTTGTGCACGGGCAGTGCCGTCACATCGTCGCCGTTGATGAGGATCTTGCCTGAATCGAGCATGAGCGCGCCGGAAATGGCATTGAGCATGCTGCTCTTGCCGGCGCCGTTCGATCCGATGACGATGGCGAAGTTGCCGGTCGGAAGCGTCAGGCTGAGATCGTTGAGGGCGATCTTCTCGTCGGGCTGCCCCTTGTAGAAGACCTTTCGTGCAGATCGGATTTCGAGCATCCGTTCCTCCTCTGAGCAATTCCGTAGAGGCCGCCTCCGCAGCCTTGCTTCCGGAATTCATGTAAATACGAATGGACAGGGCGCGCGCGGCGCGCTCATGGACGGCGGCGTCGTGGCCGCCGCCGTAGCTGGCGTCGGATTACTCGACGATGCAGTTGCAGTCGGCGAGCGAAGCCGGGATCTCGACGCCGAAGGCGGCCATCGCCTTCTTCGAGATCAGTGCCTGGTGGTCCTCATAGGCAGGGAAAACAGGAGCAATGGACTTCGGGTCCTTGCCCTTCAAGACTTCAGCCGCAATCTTGCCGGCATTCTTGCCGACCTGCTCGTAGTTGACGGCAAAGCTTGCCGGCACGAAACCCTCCTGTACGGCAGTATCGACGGCATTGACGACCGGGATGCCCGCCTGGCGCGCGGCCGACGCGACGGCTGCGATGGCCGGCTGGATCATGTTGGAGGTCGGGCCATAGATGACGTCGACCTTACCGGAGAGCGAGGTGATGCGCTGCTGGATATCGTTGAGGTTGTCGACGCCGACTTCGACGACTTCAAAGCCCTGCTCAGGCGCAATTTTGCGCACAGCTTCGAGCAGCGCGACGTCGTTGGCCTCGCCCGGATTGTAAGGCAGACCGACCCGCTTGGCGTTCGGCAGGAGCTTCCTGGTGAAGTCGAGCACCGCCGCCATGTCCTGGCTGTCGGTCGCACCGGTGATGCCGTCATCACCGCTTTCGCGGGAAGGCACGAGCTTGGCCGCGACCGGATCGGTCACGGCCGTGAAGATCACCGGGATGCCGGAGCCTGCGAGCGCCTTCTTGGCGATCTGCGAAACCGGGGTGGTGACGGTGTATACGAGCTTTGGCTGTTCGGCCTGCAGCTTGGCGATCATCTGCGGCACCAGCGAGGCGTCGAAATTGGTGTGGCTCTCCGTGTAGACGACGTCCTTGCCCTCGACGAAGCCGTTTTCGGCGAGCGCCGCCTTGAAGCCGGCGATGGCGGCGTTGAGCGGTGGGTGTTCGCCGAAATTGGCGATGCCGATGCGGATCGGATCGGCAGCCGCCGAACCGATGCCGGCAAGCACCAGGCCCGCCGCCATCAGGCCTGTGATGAGTTTCGATTTTGTCGTCGCCATGTGTTCCTCCTCCAGCTGTTGCAGTGACAGCACGAGCGATGAGGAAGCGCAGCCCAACGGCAAAGTCAACGATATAGTATACAATTATAGCAATTGGCGATTATCATATATTATTCTCGCATATATGATTACCGAACATTCGGGCGGTGAATTTTGGAGGTGCCTTTGGTCGACGAGCAGGAAAACAGCACAAAAACAGAGGCCGCCTACAGGATTTTGCGGACCGAGATCCTCATGGCCCGCCTGCAACCGGGGGCGCCGTTGCGGCCCGACCTTCTGAGCAAGACCTATGATGTCGGGCGGACACCTCTTCGAGAGGCACTGTCACGGCTGGAGGCCGAGCGGCTGGTAGTGGCGATCTCCAACCGCGGCTTCACCGTCGCACCCGTGTCGCGCAAGGGGCTGGAGGATCTGACGAAGGCGCGCGCGGTCGTCGAAATCCCTCTATTGCTGGAAGCCATGGAGCGCGGCGGCTCGGAATGGGAATCGGCGATCGTCACGGCGCACTACCGTCTGTCTCGCTGCAAGACGATCGTCGAGGATTCTTCCGACCTTGCCGTGGATACCTGGATGGAACGGCACGAGGCATTTCACGCCGCCCTCTTGAGCGCTGCGCAATCGAGTTGGCTGATGCACTTCCGCTCGACCATCTCCGACCAGCTCCAACGCCACTACCGGTTCCTCGCCTTCGCCCCAGTCCTGCGCGCGGCGCACGGAGAGACGGCCGGCTACGCGGAGGCCATGGCCGCGCTGCATAAGGCGCAATCAATCGGTCCGCACACCGAGCTGATGGAGGCCGTACTCGACCGCAACGCCGAACGCGCTCGGATCCTGATGGACGAGCATTTCGGCTATCCGCTCGAAGTCTACGCCGTCGAGGAAGGGGAAGCTGCGTCATCTGCATCCCGCAAACCATCAACACGCCCGGGAACTCATAAGAAATCCGCATGAATTAATGCTGATTAAGGCGATTGTTATGGGGAAAGCGACCCTGTTTCATGGCGCCTAAGCAAACGGAAGCGGCGTGATTTGCGCGGGCATGAGGAGGCCTGCGCGATCAACTGACACGACGAAAGAAGAATTCGGAACGCGACACAGGGGTGTGTTCGCCGCCGAGCTGTCGTTTGCTTGCGCCGCTGCCAGCCTTGGACGCGTCCGTTCACCGATATTCCAGGAGGAGACCAACATGCCGAGAAGGCTGATCATCACGTGCTCAATTTTGTGTCTGGCCGCGGGCACTGCGCTTGCCGCGGGTTGGGAAAAGGAAGTACCGACGGAGATCAACATCCAGGATCCCCACCTCAAGCGCTGGTCGGAACTGACCTACGACAAGCAGCCGCCGGCGCTGACGCCGGGCAAGGACTACGGCATGGATCCGGCGACGGGCAAGTTCAACGCGCCGCGCGCCACAGCACTCGGCGCATCGCCGAACTTCCCCGGCCAGCTCACCCATTGGGACGACAAAACCTACAAGAGCAACGTCGAGGAAATCGCCTTCTACCCACACATCACGTCGCCCTGGCATGCCTGGCCCGACGTCGCGGATTTTGACGGCAAGCGCTACATGTACCTGCATGACCGCGACTACATGCGCGTGCTCGACATCACCGACCCGGCCAAGGCCAAGGTCGTCTATTCCAAGGGCGGCGTCTGGGGACCGGACGGTTCAAGCGAAGACTGGGACGCCAAGACGGTCCAGGACTATTTCGGCGGCATGACGATTGCCTGGAGTGAAAAGCTCCAGAAAAACGTCGTCGTAGCCTCCTACGAGATCGGCCGCTTCGGCATTCTCGACAACAAGCGCACCCAGCCCGACATCGTCGAGACGCTACGCCACTACAATTCGCTCAAGGGCTTCAAGGTCTACGAGATGAACGGGCCGCTGCCGAGTGACTGGACGCTGATCGCCACCCGCACGACCGACATCAACAACCCGGACGCGCCCATCGGCAAGCAGCAGGGCTCCGGTTCGCTCGACGCACCCGCCTGGTTTGGCGGCAAGTACATGTACCTCTCGTCGGCGCCCGACGACAGCTACGCATTGACCGAGTATCCGGACTACCTGCATTCGCCGGGCTACCAGGCTTGGGACATGACGGACCCGGCCAATCCTCTTTTCGTCAGCCAGGTCACCGTTCCCGGACAGGTCGTCGGCGACAAGGCAAGCGAGGACGCCTACCTGATGAACCCGCGCGCCGGCAACCGCACGTCTTGGATGGGCTCGCGCATGCCGCTGTTCCTGCCGAAGCCGGTGGAAAAAGGTGGCAAGATCGGCTTCGGCGCGATGGGCGGCCTCGGCTTCTACACCTTCGATCTCACCAATCCCGGCACGCCGGAAATGATGGGCCATCTGAGCATCCCGCCAAGCTTTGCCGGTACCGAATTCGACAATGCCGATACCAGCCAGTACGAGCGCACCGGCTATGTCTTTGCCAACGGCTACCCGATGAACTCCAACTGCTACGAGCCCTACAAGGACGTGCTGGTCATCGACGCCAAGGATCCGAAGGACCCGAAGGTCGTCGCCACCTTCCCGCGTCCGACACCCCCGGCAGAGGCCGAATTCACCGACTATTGCCAGCGGCGCGGCAGTTTTGGTCCGAAGCGGTCCGGCACGACCCACCAGCCCGGTTACAGCCGGCAGGGCATCCTGCCTTATGCCTTCTACAATGCCGGGCTGCAGATCTTCGACGTCAAGGACCCGAAGGATCCGAAGATCGCCGGCTACTACGTGCCGCGCTTCCCCAAGCCTGAGGAAATGCCCGAATACACCTATGAAAACGCCAGCTTCGCGGTCTTTACCGAGTACGACCGCAACATCATCTGGCTGATCAGCATCGACGGCATCCGCGCCCTGAAGACGCCGCTTCTCGGTGTACCGAAAACCGGCCTTGCCGGCGAAGTCTGGCCGCCGCGCGGGTAACCCCCGACTGGCCGGTATCGCAAACGATACCGGCCCTTTTTTCTCTCATTCCATACAGACCCGCTCAGCACCCGCTTGTCCCGCACGCCACGGACGGAGCCGGCGAAGCTTTGCCAATTTTCAAGAACCGACAAGGGAACGAACTCGATATGTACAAACCAACCAGTGCTACGGCACTTCTCCTCCTGAAAGGTGCCGCAGCGGCGCTCTGCCTGATGGCCGCCACCCAAGCGGCAACGGCTGCAGACGCGGAACCGGTCGAATCTGTCCGCGTCTGCGATGCCTATGGCAACGGTTTCTTCTATGTTCCGGGTACCGAAACCTGCCTGAAGATCAGCGGCTACCTGCGCCACGAGGTTGCGGCCGGCGACGATGTCTACTGGGGCGGCTCGCTCGATGGCTTGCCCGGCAAGGCGCGGGCGACACTACGCTTCGACGCTCGCAATGAAACCGAATTCGGTACGCTGCGCTCCTATCTGGAGACGCGCTTCGAGCACAAGGCATCGGGCGAGCGCATCTACATTTCGGAAGCGCTTATCGAGCTTGCCGGCTTCTCGGTCGGCATCGCCGATTCGCTCTTTGCCAACTGGACCTGGGGTGCCGGCAACGTCATCTACGACGACGTCATTTACTACTCGGGCGACCGCACGATGCAGGCGAGCTATACCCACGACTTCGGCAACGGCTTTTCCGCCATGGTGGGCGCAGAGGAAGGCAATGGCTCCTGGGAACTGGAGGTGGTCGACGCGTCCGGCGTGGCAAGCCGCGAGTGGTTTGACCTCCGGGCCGACAGCATTCCCCACCTCCTCGGCGGGGTGAAATACGAAGCGGACCGGATGACGCTTTTTGGCATGGCGGCCTATGACACGCGCTATGATGCCTGGGCCTTCAAGGCGCGCGTCAACCTCGACGTCACCGACACGCTCTCATTGTTCGTCATGGCTGCCTACCAGTCCGACCCGAGCCGGCCGAACTACTACGGCAGCTGGTACGGCGACTGGGCAATGTGGGGCGGTGCTTCCGTGAAGGTCAGCGAAAAGGCAACCATCAACAGCCAGATCGACTTCGAGGAGGATGGCACCTGGAACGCAGCCCTCAATGTTGCCTATGAGATCGCGCCGGGCTTCAAGATCACGCCGGAGCTCGACTACACCGCTTTTCGCGGGTTTCGCGGACACGAGGACGCCTTCGGTGGTGTCGTGCGCTTCCAAAGAAACTTTTAAGCTTCGCGTTGAGGAACCGGCGGCGACCTTGCTGCCGGTTTTTATCCGGCTGCAGCAACGATGCGGGCTGCCCTTGCCAGAGAAACCTTCGCGCTGTGCAACTCCCTGAACGGAATCGAACCCCGCCACCAGTTGTTTCAAAGCTTACGAGTATCTCACCACTCCAAGATGAGCATTCCAGGCGGCGACTGCTCGCGGCCAGGGTCCGTTCGCACGCGGCTTGACCGGTTGAAGGGTCGTGCGCCAAAGGATTTCAGCATAGGGCATGCCATCGGCCGGGAACCGGGCGCGAACTTTCCCTAGCAACGGAAAGAATTACCATCGCTAGGCTGTCAGCCTTTTGGCAGCCCCTCTGGCCTCAGGTACTTTCGTAGCGCTGCAATGCGAAAAATCGCGTTGGCGGCTCCGTAGCCGCGATAGCCCCGTCTTTCGACGATCTCGAAGAAGAAACCTTCGCCAAAGGTCGGGCTGTAGAGCTGGTAATACTCGCCGTCCTCGTCGCGGTCATAGAGGATGTTTTCGGACTTCAGCCTTTCGACGAGTTGAACGTCGAGACCGAAGCGCGCTTCAACGTCATCGTAGTAGTTCGGCGAAATCGGTAGCGCCTTGAAACCATTGGCGCGCAATGCCTGCGCAGTCGAAAAAATGTCATTGGTGGCAAAGGCCAGATGCTGGACGCCGGAACCGAAGGTTTCGGCGATGAACCGGCCGGCCAGCGTGTTGCGATTTTCCGCGCCGTTCAGTGTCAGGCGCAACGTGCCGGCGTCATTTTCCACGACCTGGCTGCGAACGATGCCTGCTGGATCGACGATGTCGATCATCGGCGTCTTATGAGCATCAAGAAGCGATGTGTAGAAGAGCAGCCAGGTTAGCATTTCCTCATATTTTACGGTCTGAGCGATGTGATCGATGGAGCATAATCCGGCCGCGATGACAGAGCCGCCGTCGCGCACTGGCTCAAACTCGATCTCCCAGATCTTGGAGAGCTCGGATTTGTCGTCCAGAAAATAGATGAGCCCTCCGCCCACGCCGTGGATCGCCGGAACCACGAGCTCGCCTGGACCAACCGGCTGCTCGAATGGTTCTGCCCCAAGCACCCGTGCCCTTTCTACCGTCGCCGCAGCATCATCCACCATGAGGCCGAAGGCATAGGCGGACGTGCCGTGAACGAGATAGGAAGCGCTGGCAAAGCCTTCGCGCTCGGTGTTGACCACCAAGTTGATGGCGCCCTGGCGATAAACCACCACTTGTTTCGTCCGATGCTGTGCTGTTTTCGTGAATCCGATTGAAATGAGCAACGCTTCGAGTTCGCTTGCTTCCTCTTCCGAGGCACTGAACTCCACGAACGCTACACCTCTCACGTCGGCGCGGGGGGGCATTATGGGGACCGGCAAACGAGTATCCGGTTCGGCGCGCCTAACCTGATCCCCGAGATAGATCAGCGAGCGATATCCGTCGACAGCGATCGCATTGGCATTGCCTCCACGAAATTGGTCGTTGAAGATTTCGAGCGATAGATAGCCGTCATATCCAGTTGCCGCCACCGCGCGGGTAAAGTCTGTCACTGGGAGATCGCCCTCGCCCGGCATATTGCGGAAGTGCCGGCTCCAATACAGCAGATCCATGTCGATCAGCGGGGCGTCGGCCAACTGGACTATGAAGATCTTCTCCTTCGGGATGGAGCGGATCGAGTTGATCTCGATCTTGCGCGACAGCGTATGAAAGCTGTCGAGAATCAGCCCGATACTCGGGTGATCGACGCGTCGGACGATTTCCCAGGCGTCTCGATGATCGCTGATATGACGTCCCCAGGCGAGCGCTTCGTAACCGACGCGCAAGCCCCGCTTTGCGGCCCTTTCGCCGAGTTCGCTAAAGTCCGCGGCCGCCCTGTCAATGCCACCAACGGCAGCCGGCGAGACATTGGAACAGACAAGGACGAGGTCCGTGCCAAGCTCCTCCATCAAGTCGAACTTGCGCTCGGCACGGTCGAACGTTCGGGCTCTCAACGGCTCCGGCATGCCCTCAAAATCCCGGAACGGCTGGAACAGACTGATCTCCAAACCGAAATCTCGCACCATGCGGCCGACCTGACGCGGGCTCTCGTCAAAGGCGAGGAAATCGTTCTCGAAGATTTCGACACCGGCAAAGCCCGCCTTGGCGATGGCACGCAGCTTGTCCTTGAGGTCGCCGCTGAGCGAAACCGTTGCTATCGAGGTCTTCATCACTTGCTCCTCGGTGGAATTTTCGGGAATCAGCCGGTCATTGCCTTGAAATGGGCAAGCATCCGCGTTGTGTCGGGCTCAAGACCTGTAAACAGGCGAAAAGCGCCAACTGCCTGGAATACCGCCATTCCTCCACCGTCGAGCGTGCGGCATCCGCGTCGCCTCGCTTCTGAAAGCAGCGGCGTTTCGAGCGGGAAATAGACGATCTCGGCGACCCAGTGCCGCGGATCGAGAAGTTCGGCGTCAAGCGGCATCCCGGGATGGTTCGCCATGCCGGTCGGCGTGGCGTGAATCAACCCGGATGCCGATCGCATCGCAACAGAAAGGTCCGTACCGGCGGTGATGTCGGCTTCTGGAAACAAGGCGGTCAGCATCGCGGCAAGCAATCGCGCCCGTTCCGGCTCGCGATCGAAAACGATGAGACGCTTCAGGCCAAACGAAAGCGCGGCATAGGCTGTTGCGACGCCCGCACCTCCTGCTCCCAGTTGCACGCCCGAGGAAAGATCTGCATCGGGCAATCCGCGCCTGAAGCCTTCCGCAAAGCCCCACCAATCGGTGTTGTGGCCATATCGTCGCCCTCCTGTGAGCACGACCGTGTTGACGGCACCGAGCCTGTGTGCGTCTGGCGAGAGTTCATCGAGATGGGCAATGACCGACTGCTTGCACGGATGGGTTATGTTGAGGCCGGCAAACCCCTGCCTCTCAGCGTCGGCGAGCAGCCGCGGCAGATCATTTTCCGTCGCACCAATTTCGGAAAGATCGATAAGCTCATAAGCATAGCGGAGTCCCTGAGCTGCACCTTCGGCCATGTGCATGGCGGGCGTCAACGAGGCCTGGATGCCTGCACCGATCAGGCCCGCCTTCAAGGGTCTTACAAGCGTTTCGGACATTGTTTCCGTTTCCATCTTCTGAGCCCGTTGCAAAGGGCAGCCAGCCTGCGGCCCGCCGCGACTTTGCGGGCGGGCCGAAGTATTCGCGCGGTTACTGGCCCCGCGCGGCACCTATCTCCTTGAACAACAACTGCACGGTGTCAGCGCCGATCTCGGCGCTAAACTTCTCGATCACCGGCTTGACGGCGTCGCGCAGCTTCTGCGTCTCCTCGGGACTGAATTCGCTGACCTCCATGCCTGTCTTGCGGATTTCCTCAAGGGCTGCGGTATCCGCCTCGCGCGAGACCTTGCGCTGATAGTCGCGGGCCTCGGTCGCGGCCGCCTGCAGGACGGTCTTTTCCTCGTCGTTCAGGCCGTCCCAGAACTTCTTGCTGACGAGCACGATCTGCGGATTGTACTGGTGACGGGTCAGCGTCATGTATTTCTGCACTTCGTAGAACTTGGCGTTCAGGATGTTTGCGGCGGGGTTTTCCTGGCCATCGACCGTTCCGGTCTCGAGCGCTGTATAGAGTTCGGTGTAGGGCAGCGGCACGGCGTTGGCCCCGAGCGTGTTGAAGAGCTCGATCGGGATCGGGGACTGGATCGTGCGGATCTTAAGGCCCTTGATGTCTTCAAGCTTGGTCACTGCATGGCGATTGTTTGTGAGATTGCGGAAGCCGAGTTCCCAGTATCCAAGTCCGACTAGGCCGGTATCGGGCAAAAGCTTGCTGAGGCTCTCGCCAAAGGGGCCATCCATCACCTTGTCCGCCTCCTCGCCACTATTGAAGAGGAAAGGAAGGTCGACGGCACCGAATTGCTTGACGTTGTTGGCAAGAATACCGGCGTTCAACACGGTCATCTCGATAACGCCGCCCTGGAGAGCAGAGACGGTCTGCACGTCACCACCAAGCGTGCCGCCGGGGAACAGCTTCACCTCGATCTTGCCGCCACTCCTTTCATTCACGAGCTCGGCGAACTTCTCCATGCCCGTCACTTGGGGGTGACCCTTGTTGTTGGCTGACGCGAACTTGATGGTCTGGTCGCGTATCTCTGCAAGCGTTGGCGCTGCTGCAAACAAAACGATCGGCAGGGCGACGCCCAGTGCCATTTTTGTCAATCGGTTCAACATGTTATCCTCCCAGATTGAGCCGGTAATCCCGCCGGCCTGTTGAAGCGCAATAAAAAGTTGCCGTCAGTGCCCGAACCAGGAGACCGGTACGGTCACCAGTTCTGGGAACAGGACGAGCAGGAAAAGGACGATCAGTTCGGCAATGAGGAAGGGCCACACGCCCTTCATCAGGTCCTCCATCGTCAGTTTCGAGACGCCGCAGATAACGTTGAGAACGGTGCCCACTGGCGGGGTGATCAGGCCGATCGAATTGTTGATGATGAACAGCACGCCGAAATAGACCGGGTCGATCCCCGCCTGTTTGATGATCGGCATCAGAACCGGCGTCATGACGAGGATCGTCGGCGTCATGTCCATCGCTGTCCCGACGACGACGATCAGGACCATGATTGCGATGAGCAGAAGGGTCTGGTTGTCCATCAGCGGTTCGACAAGCGCGGCAAGCGCACCGGGGACGTCTGCAACCGTAATCAGCCAGGCGGAAACGGCAGCGCAGGCAACCAGGAACATCACGACGGATGTAATTTTCGCGGCCGCTACGAAGACATGGAAAAGCTGGCCTGGCGTCAATTCGCGATAGATGACCATCGAGACGAACAGGGCGTAGACCGCCGCAACAACGCCGGCTTCGGTTGGCGTGAAAACACCAAACTTCAGACCAACGATGATGATCACCGGCAACAGAAGCGCCCAGACACTGTCGAGCAGCGCTCCAAGCCGCACGCGGGCGCTTTGTCTTGGCGGGAGCTCGAACTGCTCCTTGCGAGCGACGATAAGCCAAGTGATGCAAAGGGCCGCGGCGATCATCAAACCCGGGAAAATGCCCGCAAGAAAGAGCTTGGTGATCGAGACGCCGCCAACCACACCATAGAGGATGAAGCCGATCGACGGCGGAATGATAGGCCCGATGATCGATGCAGAGGCAAGCAGCCCTCCGGCGCGCGCCGGATCATGACCGCTCTTCAGCATCATCGGCAGAAGCAGCGCGCCGAGGGCCGCCGCGTCGGCGACAGCTGAACCAGAGAGGCTGGAAAGAATGCAGGCGGCAAAGATCGCCACGAAGCCGAGGCCGCCGCGGATGTGACCGACCATGGCCATCGCCAGGGCGACGATGCGGCGGGAAAGCCCGCCGGTGTTCATGACCTCGCCTGCAAGCAGGAAGAAGGGCACGGCCATCAACGGAAAGCTGTCGGCGCCGTTCAAGACGTTTTGGGCGACGATCTGTGCATCGAAGAGCCCGAGAAAGAGCATCAGGGCGACGCCGCTGATGATCAGCGCAAATGCAATCGGCACGCCGAGCGCCATGGGGCCGAGAAGTGCGCCAAGGAAGATGGTGACCGTCATCGGCTCGTCCTCAGCGTTTGACGGGCAGCGGCCCGAGCGTGGCCGTGGGGTGTGGGTCAAGCGCCACTTCGTCTTCGCTGTCGCGCACCAGTTCCGCCGTCGTCACGTCGATGCGTCCGGTCGCGATGGCGAAAGCGTCGGCAAGCAGGATGAGGAATGCGGGTACCCCAAAGGCGAGACCGGCCCCGTAGAAGAAGCCCATGGAAAGCCCAGTCGCAGGCGCGCCGACATGCAGGTTGATGAGCGTCTGCGTCCAGCTGCCGCTGATCATCAGCCAGGTAGCGTAGAGCATCAACACATGGCCAAGAAGCACCGCGACCTTCGCGGCGGCCGGCGGCAGTCGTTTGATGAGCGTATCAACGCCGAGATGCCCGTGTTCGCGCAAGGCAACCACGGCGCCAAGAAACGTGAGCCAGACGAAGAAGATGCGTGATAGCTCCTCAGAGACCGTGATGCCCTGATTGAACGCATAGCGCAAAACGACGTTGCCGAAGACGAGGACGACCATGCCGGCAAGCAGCAAGGCAATCGCCACCTTCAGCGCGAAGAAATAGAAATCGATAATGCGGATCATGCGCTCCTCCCAAAGCGGAGTGCCGTCTTGGCGCCCGCGCATCACATTGGCGTCACGGGGCGGCGTCAGGGCACCGGTGCGAACACATCCTCCTCAAGTCGTCTTCGCCACTACAAAATGTACGAACTAGTACGTATGTCAAGCAGACTCTCTTGAAAGACCCCCGTAACCTCAATATGAATCTCACGGGAGGCGGTGTGGCGAGCCTCTGCGCTCGCCCGTTTCGATTTGGTTTCATTGGAAAATTTCGGCGAGTGCCGGGGGAGTGATGAAAAAGAATGGCGGGGCGGGTTGAGGCAAGTCGGAAGAACGATCCGGAACGCACCAAGGAAGACATCCTTGTCGTCGCTACGGAAGAGTTCTCCACACACGGCCTTGCGGGCGGACGCGTTGACGCGATCGCAGAACGGACCCGAACCTCCAAGCGCATGATCTATTACTATTTCGGGGGCAAGGAGGGACTTTACCTGTCCGTGCTTGAGCGCGCCTATCGCAAGATCCGCACGCTCGAGGAGGACCTGAAGCTTTCAAGCCTTGCCCCGGAAGAGGCGTTGCGTACGCTAATTTCCAGCACATTCGACCACGACGAGGCCAATCCCGACTTTGTGCGATTGGTCAGCATCGAAAACATCCACCACGCAGCGCATATGCTGCGGTCGGAAGCGATCCGTGATCTGAATGTCTCGGTCATCGAAACGATCGCGGGCATTCTGGAACGCGGTATCGCTGAGGGTGCATTCAAGCGAAAGGCCGACCCGATAGATGTGCATATGCTGATCAGTGCCTTCTGCTTCTTCCGGGTTTCGAACCGATATACATTCGGAACTATCTTTCGCAGGGATCTTTCCGAATCGGCCACGATCGGCCGCCATCGCCGAATGATCGCCGACGCCGTGATCAGCTACCTCCAGACGGAGGAAGGGGCAGCGAACCCCATATCCTAGGGCTATCGCGCATGGGATGGGAAGCACTCAGGCAATGGGGTGTTAATGCCAGAACGCTGCCGATCTCAACGACGTGCAGCCCAGACTTCGATAGGCCTCGTCGGCAAGCGCTTGGCTGACGCACGTCACCGTCCACCGTTGGCTTGACGTTGTCGATGAGAGTGTGTCAGCTTTCCCGTCAGGAGGGCGCTCGATGTCGACGTCGCTGTCGCATATTCGTGAGATAGAACGAGTCGCCTCCGGGGCCGCGAGCCCACGCGACGAGCCCGTCGTCCAATCCTGGCTTCGCTGCCTCAATGATTACAAGCTGGATCCGACGATCGCGCAGGAAGCCTATATCGTTCCGGGATCGAAGCTGCGCGAGCATCGCGAACAGGCGGAAGAACTGATCCGCATCGGGCGTTCCGGGCTTGAAGGGCTGTTCAACCAAGTCGCCGAACAGAACTATGTGCTGTTGCTGTCCGATGCCCGCGGCGTCACCGTCGATTTCATGGGGGATCCGACCTTCGACAATCAGCTGCGTAAGGCGGGCCTCTATCTCGGCTCGGAGTGGTCTGAGAGCCGGGCGGGCACCTGTGCCGTCGGGGCATGCATCGTCTCCGGCCAGCCGGTCATCATCCATCAGGACGATCATTTCGACGCGAGCCATATCGGTCTGACCTGTACGGCGGCGCCGGTCTTCGACACGCTTGGCGACCTGACCGCCGTGCTCGACATCTCCCAGCTCCGGTCGCCCACTGCCAAGGCAAGCCAGCAGCTGGCGCTGCATCTGGTATCCGCCACTGCGCGGCGGATCGAGCTTGCCAACCTCATGACCCGCACCCGCAACGACTGGGTCCTGCGGCTTGCCCGCTCCCCGGAATTCCTGGATGTCGACCCGGACGCCGCGATCGCCCTCGACGGCAGCGGTCACATCACCGGCATGACCCATGGTGGCTTTGGCGCCCTCGCCCGCTCGATGAACATCCGCGGCCTCCAGACACGCAATTTCCTCGGCCTTCCGCTCTCGGAGGTGTTCGATATCGACGTGGACGATTTGCCCAACTTCATGCGCGGTCGTCCGAACGGCGAACGCTTGCTGAGAGCCAAGAGCGGCCTAGTCCTATTCGCCAGCGCCATCGCGCCCGTCGTCAGCCTGCGCACGCCCGCCGCGCCCGAAGCGCGCCTCCCCCGAGCCCTGCGCGATCTCAGCCAGGGCGACGCGACAATGGAACGGGTGCAGACCCGCGCGGCGAAATTGGCCACACGCCGCATCCCAATTCTCATTCAAGGGGAGACGGGCAGCGGCAAGGAGTATCTTGCTCGCGCGATCCATGACAGCTGCGGCGACAATGGCAATTTCGTCGCCGTAAATTGCGCAGCCATTCCCGAACATCTCATCGAATCCGAGCTGTTCGGCTACGCACCCGGTGCCTTCACGGGCGCCAGCCAGAAAGGTAAGCGCGGCCTGATCGAGGATGCGGACGGTGGCACCCTGTTCCTCGACGAGATCGGCGACATGCCGTTCACGCTGCAAAGCCGGCTGTTGCGCGTGCTCTCGGAAAATGAGATCCAGCCGATTGGGGCGCTGAAGGCCCGGCCAATCCGCCTGCGCGTCGTCTCCGCCTCCCACCGCGATCTGGCGGAACTGGTTAAGCAGGGCCGTTTCCGGGAAGACCTCTATTACCGCCTGAACGCAGCAACGCTCTCGCTCCCCGCCTTGCGAGAGCGTCAGGATCTTAGCTGGCTGATCGACCAATTACGCGCTCGTGTCGAGAAGGAGAACCACGAGTCCTACCGCATCGACAAGACGGCTCGGGCGGCCTTGCTCGCGCATGAATGGCCCGGAAATCTGCGTGAGCTTTCCAATGTTCTGCGCGTGGCCGCGGCCCTTTCCGAAAATGGTCTCATCGATAGCGAGTGCCTGCCGGAACATCTCTTCTCCGAAGCCATCCACTCGTTGCCCGGCGAGGATGATGCGTTACGCCAGGCACTCAGGGACTGCGGCGACAACGTTTCGGCGCTTGCGAGAAAGCTCGGCGTCAACCGTTCCACGATCCACCGCCGTCTGAAGCGGCTCAACTGACGCAACGCCTGCAACACCTGTTGCACCCGGACTGTTGCATTTTCGGTGACTTTCGCTCCCGTCACGTTTCAAGCCTTTGATATCACAAACAAAATAGACGCAGTTGCGATCTGGCATGCTGCTTGCTGCCTCTCCTGTGCAAGAACAAACAGGAGGAAACCCAATGAAAGCTCTGCGCTTTCACGCCGCCAAGGACCTACGCATTGACGATGTCGACGCTCCGCCTGCCCCTGGCCCCGGTGAGGTACTGGTGGAAAATCGTTTCTGCGGCATCTGCGGGACCGATCTGCACGAATACGCCTATGGCCCGATCTTCATCCCGAAGGAACCGCATCCCTTCACGGGTGCTCATGGACCGCAGATCCTCGGCCATGAATTCGGCGGCGTCGTGAAGGCGATCGGCGAAGGGGTTAGCCATGTGAAGCCGGGCGACAGGGTCTCCGTCCAGCCGCTGATCATGCCGCGCCGCGGAGACTATTATGCCGATCGTGGTCTGTTTCACCTGAGCGCCAACCTGGCACTGGCCGGCCTATCCTGGCACTCCGGCGGAATGGCGGAAGCGGCGCTGCTCAACGACTACAATGTCCAGCCCATTCCCGATGCGCTATCCGACGAAGAAGCCGCGCTGATAGAGCCGACCGCAGTCGCCGTATATGCGTGCGATCGCGGCAGCGTCACCGCCGGCAACAGCGTGCTGGTCACGGGCGCAGGACCGATCGGCATTCTCGTT
The DNA here is from genome assembly GCF_001426275.1 of Ensifer sp. Root423. Lineage (NCBI taxonomy): Bacteria > Pseudomonadati > Pseudomonadota > Alphaproteobacteria > Hyphomicrobiales > Rhizobiaceae > Ensifer > Ensifer sp. Root423. The sequence continues at coordinate 93,634 of NZ_LMEG01000006.1, forward strand.
GCCATGGCAGCGCGGGCGGCCGGCGCGTCGAAGATTTTTCTCTCCGATCTCAACGAGACGCGGCTTTCACTGGCGAAGGAAGCACTCCGCGAGGTCCGCACCATCAATCCCAAGATCGAAAAGGTCAGCGATGTTGTCCAGGCCGAAACCGAGGGCGGCGTTGGCTGCGATGTCGCCATCGAATGCGTCGGCAACGAACATGCGCTCAAGAACTGCGCGAGCGCGGTGCGCAAGCAGGGCGTCGTCGTGCAGACCGGCCTTCATCCAGGCGAGAATCCGCTGAACTGGTTCGACGTGACCTTCAAGGACATCGATATCCGCGGTTCCTGGGCCTATCCGACCCACTACTGGCCGCGCGTGGCGCGCCTGATCGCGAGCGGCCAAATACCGGCTCGCCGCATCGTCACCAAACATGTCTCACTGAGCGAAGCTGTTTCGGCAGGGTTCGACCAGTTGCTCGATCCCGCCGGTACGCACCTGAAAATACTGATCGACCTCAAGCGTTAGGCCGGTCCCCATTGCGGGACGGTTGAGGAGCCGTTCCGTTTGTCATCACAGAGCAGGAGGATAAAAGATGCTCGAGAAGACCCCCACCACCCGCGTTCAGGCACAGCTTGATGCCCTTGGCGCTGCACTCGAAACCGGCCGTATCGACGATGCGGTCAACCTCTTTGCAGAGGAATGCTACTGGCGCGACCTCGTCGCCTTCACCTGGAACCTCAAGACCGTCGAAGGCCGGGACGAGGTGCGCGACATGCTTCAGGCACAGCTTGCCTCGGCAAAACCCTCCAACTGGCGCGTCGCCGCCGGCGAAGAAGCAACCGAGGCGGATGGCGTGCTTGAAAGCTGGATCTCGTTCGAGACGGCAACCGGACGCGGCTACGGCCTCGTGCGCATCAAGAACGGCCTGATCTGGACGCTGCTGACGGCACTGGCCGAACTCAAGGGCCACGAGGAGAAATCCGGCTTTACCCGGCCGCTTGGCGCCAAGCACGGCCAGAATGTCGGCGCAAAAACCTGGAAGGAGGAGCGCGAGCACGAGGAGCGCACGCTCGGCTATGAGACGCAACCCTATGTCGTGATCATCGGCGGCGGACAGGGCGGCATTGCGCTCGGGGCCCGGCTTCGCCAACTTGGCGTGCCCACCATCATCCTCGAAAAGAACGACCGGCCAGGCGACAGCTGGCGCAAGCGCTACAAGTCGCTCTGCCTGCATGACCCCGTCTGGTACGACCACCTGCCCTACATCGATTTCCCGAAGAACTGGCCGGTCTTCGCACCGAAGGACAAGATTGGCGACTGGCTGGAATTCTATACCAAGGTGATGGAGCTGAACTACTGGACACGCTCCACCGCCAAATCGGCAAAATGGGACGAAGCCGCGAAGGAATGGACCATCGTCGTTGACCGCGACGGTGAGGAAGTGGTGTTGCGGCCAAAGCAGCTCGTCTTTGCGACCGGCATGTCTGGCAAGGCCAACATTCCGAATTTCAACGGCCGTGAGCGCTTTGTTGGTGACCAGCATCATTCCTCGCAGCACCCGGGGCCGGATGGCTACAAGGGCAAGAAGGTCGTTGTGATCGGCTCAAACAATTCGGCCCACGACATCTGTGCCGCGCTGTACGAGGCGGGCGTCGACGTCACAATGATCCAGCGCTCGACGACCCATATCGTCAAATCCGACACGCTGATGGATATCGGCCTCGGTGGGCTTTATTCGGAACAGGCGCTGGCCAACGGCGTAACGACGGGCAAGGCGGATCTCATCTTTGCGTCGCTTCCCTACCGGATCATGCACGAGTTCCAGATCCCGCTTTACGACAAGATGCGCGAGCGCGACGCCGATTTCTACGCGGCGCTGGAAAAGGCGGGCTTCCAACTCGATTGGGGCGCGGATGGCTCAGGTCTCTTCATGAAGTACCTGCGCCGCGGGTCCGGATACTACATCGATATCGGCGCGTCGCAGCTGATCATCGACGGCAAGGTGAAGCTTGCCGCAGGACAGGTGGAAGAGATCACCGAAACCTCGATAAAACTGGCTGACGGCAAGGAGATCCCGGCCGACGTCATCGTCTATGCGACGGGCTACGGCTCGATGAATGGCTGGGTCGCCGATCTCATCGACCAGGAGACAGCCGACAGGGTCGGCAAGGTCTGGGGACTTGGCTCCGATACGCCGAAGGACCCCGGCCCCTGGGAGGGCGAGCAGCGCAACATGTGGAAGCCCACGCAACAGGATGCCCTGTGGTTCCATGGTGGTAACTTGCACCAATCGCGCCATTATTCGCAGTACCTGTCACTGCAACTGAAGGCACGATTGGAGGGTATTCAGACGCCGGTTTACGGTCTGCAAAGCGTCCATCACAAGCGCTGAACCATTTAAGAGGCAGAGGGAGCTTGAGCGCCCTCTGCCTGTCGGTCGTGTCCGCGTGCAGGCACCCCAGTGCGGCTGTGTGCCATGCGGACATAGCCAGGAGATTGACGCTGAGCCCGCACTTAATCCTCGTCCGAGACTTGCCAGACCTTCCGGTCCGAACCTTAGAGACATCACCTAGCGGAACCCTGGCCATCGGGTTAGGGCGCGTCTGCCGAGACAATCAAGACTGACAGGAACCAGTAGCAGCGAGGAGCGTTAATGCAACGGATCCTTCATGTCGTCTTCAGGTTGGGTCCAACGCGAGCCCCACACGCTTCGGGCCCCTAAAGTCGCCTTCGGGGCCATTGTACCGGGTGTGGCCGGTTGCACCCTTGTCTTAAGCCAGGAGCTCCCATGCGCATCGCCTTCCTTGTCAACGCGATCGAAACCGAAAGGCCATCCTATACGACAACATCCTTGGCGCTTGCTGCGCTTGCTCGTGGCCATGAGGTCCTCTACATCACGCCGGGTGATTTCATACTTGGGCCCGACGACGCATTGATGATCCGGGCGGCACATCTTGGCGACGCACGCCCCAAGAAGTCCGAAACACTGCTACGCGCTTTGATCGCGCCCGAACAGCAAAGAGCCCTTGTCAATGTTGAGGAGGTGGACGTTCTGTTCTTACGGAACGATCCGTCGCTGGATGCCGATACTCGCCCCTGGGCCGCGCATGCGGGTGCAAATTTTGGTCGGCTTGCCGCAGAAAGAGGCACGATCGTCGTCAACGACCCATGTGGTCTGGCCTTGGCGCAAGACAAGCTTTACTTCCAGGATTTCCCGGCCATCGTTCGTCCGACCACTTTGATTTCCAAGGACATCGAGGAGATCAGGGCGTTTATCGACGATCATTCAGACGGCGTAATCATCAAACCGCTACAGGGATCTGGCGGCAAGAACGTTTTTCGGGTCGGAAGCAGCACCGAATCCAACCTCAATCAAATCATCGATGCGGTGGGTGAGGTCGGCTATCTCATTGCGCAATGTTACCTTCCGAAGGCGTCGGAAGGAGATACCAGATTGTTTCTCATGAACGGGCGACCTTTGCAGCGCGGCGACGTCTACGCTGCGTTCAGGCGCGTTCCCGCGAAGGGAGACGTGCGCTCCAATATTCACGCGCGTGGGACGCCAAAACGGGCGCATGTGACGAAGGAAATGCTGGCGATCGCCGAGACCTTACGCCCGAAGCTTGTCGAAGATGGCATGTTCCTGGTCGGCCTCGACATCGTCGGCGACAAGCTGCTTGAGATAAACGTGTTCACGCCCGGTGGTCTCCAGACCATTCGTGAACTCTACGACGTCGACTTCTGCGAGGACATCCTCGAGTCGCTGGAGAACAAAATTGCGACCAGGAAGACGTATCAAGGAGCGTTGAACAACCGGATCTTGTCGACCCACTAGGACTTTGCCGAAGAACTCTGGGCACAAGGTCGCTAGCAAATTGGTGCTTTAAAAAAGATCTTTCCAAGGATTCGGAACCGATGGCGCTGTCCTCGGTTTCTCCTGCATACGCGATAGGAGAAGAAGGCGATGGCCAAAGACGACGATCTAAAAGCCGGCTTTACCGGCACACCCGAAGAACCTCTCACTGGCGTTCGCAAAGCTGCGCAGACAGCCACCGAAGCAGTGAAGAGAGAGACGAGCGCTGTCGCGACTGCTGCAGCAGATCATCCTCACACCGCGACCACTCTCGGATTGCTGATCGGCGCTCTCGCCTTTACCATCGGCTACGTCGTGGGACGGTCATCGGTCGATACCGGGCGGGGATACTGGCGATAGATCCGCCAGCCGGCGAAGCTGATGTTCGCCGGCGCCTCTCAAATCACGATAACTCCCTCGTTACCATGAATTTAGGCGGCGCTAATATCTATTGACTACAGCGTTCACTATGCAAGGCTGAAAGCTCTTGATTGTGTCGTGATGCTGTAGGGTTTCTTCATGTTCTTGGTCCGCACCGATCTCGATGTCGCCATCACACGATGGCGCGAGATCATCTTGACTTCCTTGCCGTGGGACCAACTTGGCGGCTACGTTGCGTTGCGCAAGCATGATTTGACAATCGAACTTCACAACCTCGATGAGGATAGCGATCTGCTCGTCTTTGCCACCGATGGCGAAGTTCTGGCCAGCCGGTTCCGTTCAGCTTATCCCTTTGTGGTGACATACGGGAGGAATCCCGGCTACCCGCTGGAATACCTGGTCTGGCTTTCATTCCACATGCAAGCGAACTTCGATCGGTTGGGTGTCCTGGAGATGAGCGCGACTTACGAGGACGAAGAGGGCGACATCGAAAGCATGTCTGCCATGGCGATGGGCTTCTCGCGTCAGGCCGACCTTGACGACTTTATAGCGCGGTTCGACGGCAAGGACCTGAGCCAGGATTTGTTGTTCGGCTATGATGCTTATCTATTGGAGGTGGGAGAGAAGATCGGCTAAGGCATCCTTCCCCAAGGAATATCTCGCTGCCGCCCCTCGGCTGAAGCTCACCTCGCTGAACCAGCGCCGGCCACTCGATTTTCTAGCGTGCCTGACGGTGAGCGTTCGCCGGCGTCGGTTCCAGGGACTTCTGCTCGGCCGATCCGCCAGTCTCCTCCCATCCAAACACACTGCGACCGCCCCATTCGGGCGAGTGGCGAAACTCTCCGGCAACAATTTCCTTGAGGTCCGGGCCGGTGGCGTATCTTTCAAGCTGCCGTGCCTGGTCGTCAAGACGCTTCAGCGCCTCCAGTTCCTCGCCAAGTCCGAGCCGCGCTTTCGTCACGGCCGATCGCATGACGGCGATCGTGTGGTCGTACACCTTGAGGGGCACGGGAAACGGATGGCGGTCCTTGCCACCGTGCGCAAGCGAAAACCGCGCCGGATCGGCGAAACGGCAAGGCGCGCCATGAACGACTTCAGCCACCATCGCGAGCGCGTTGACCGTACGCGCACCGACGCCCGGAACCATCAAAAGCTGCTCGAAATCTTCCGGCCCGCGATCGGCAGCCGCAGAAAGTGTCGCATGCAGCCGTCGCATGTTGACGTTTTCATCCCGTACGTCGTGATGTGCCGGCATCACGAGATGTGGGAGCAACGGCTGATCGGCCTCCTTCGGTTTACCCTTTGGATCCAGAGCGACGACTTCCCGGACAATTCGGTCAGGCCCAAGCGATGCCAAAAGCTCAAGCTGCCCGTGGCGTGATGCGGCAGCCCGTCTGTCTGCGAGATTGACGATTTCCCCCTGACCTTTTCCCTCGATCGCGGCATGGGGAGAGTCGACGAAGCTGGAAACGCCCTCCGACAACCAATGATAGCGCCGGGCCTGGCGTTTATCGCCGTTCATGCCTTGCTGTACCACCACCCATTTGCCATCGTCAGCGACGATGAAACCGTGCAGGTAGAGGTCGAAGCCGTCCTGGACCGCGGCACTATCGACCTTTGCAACAAGCCGGCTGGTGGCCGCAAGGCCGGCACCATCGATGCCGACGCGGTTGCCGATGGCGATCAGTTCGTCTGGCGTCTGCCGCGAATGTCGTCCGCGACCGCCGCAGACGCTTATCCCGAGATCCCGCGAACGAGGAGCGAGACCGCGCTTGAGAGCGCCGATGACGCTGGTGGTGATGCCGGATGAGTGCCAATCCATGCCCATGACGCAGCCGAAGGACTGGAACCAGAAAGGATGGGCCAGACGGCGCAGAAACTCGTCACGGCCGTATTCGATGACGATGGCTTCGGCGATGATCGTCCCGAGCTTCGTCATGCGATCGCCGAGCCACGGGGGAACCCTGCCGCCATGAAGAGGGAGATCTGCACTTCCAGCTCGCTGAACCATTCGTGTCTTATAGGCCGCTTACAGGCATTGTGACAGGGGAAAGTTCTTCAAACGTTCCTACCGCCGGGAACAAGTCGCAACCCTTGCTGTTTTGTGGTTGGAATGTTGCGAGGCGCCGTTGCGTCACGATGAGATGGGCCAATCCCTGCGGAGGCCTTCCAATGCAAAACCGTTTCCCGTGTGCGGCAGTCGTCATCCTCCTAACCGCAGCTTTACTGGCGGGTTGCGCCAACGTCTCAGCCAGGCAGACAGCGAGCAACACCGGCAAGGTTGGATACGGTTCGGATCCGGTTCTGCCAAAACCACGCCCAACCGTGATCCCGACGGTCAACATCGCCGATGCGACCGGGTGGCGGGGCGGAGAACATCCACTCGCTGCCAAAGGATTGAAGGTCAACGCCTTTGCGACGAATTTTGACCATCCGCGCTGGCTGCGCGTCCTTCCCGACGGTGACGTTCTGGTGGCCGAAAGCAATGCTCCGGCCAAACACGACGAGGGCTTCAGCCTGAAGAAGGTCTTCATGAGCGCGGCCATGAAGCGCGCTGGCGCCGCCACACCAAGCGCAAACAGGATCACGCTGCTTCGCGACACCGATGGCGACGGGGTGGCCGACCTGCGGACCACGTTCTCCGAAGGTCTCAACTCGCCTTTCGGCATGACGCTGTCGCGGGGCAAGCTCTATGTCGCCAACACCGACGCTCTCGTCGCCTTCCCCTATTCGAACGGACAGACCCGGATCACGGCGCCGCCGCAAAAGATCGCGGATCTACCGGCCGGCGATCTCAATCACCATTGGACCAAGGATGTGATCGCAAGCCCGGACGGCAGCAAGCTCTACGTTACGGTCGGCTCCAACAGCAATGTTGCCGAAAACGGCATGGCCGTCGAACGGCACCGTGCAGCCGTGCTCGAGATCGACAAGGCAAGCGGCCACATGCGCCCCTTCGCCTCGGGCCTGCGCAATCCCAACGGGCTCTCCTGGAACCCTCAGAATGGAAAGCTGTGGGTCGCGGTCAACGAACGCGACGAACTCGGTGACGATCTCGTCCCGGACTACATGACATCCGTGCGCGATGGCGCCTTCTATGGCTGGCCCTACAGCTACTTCGGCCAGAACGTCGACACCCGCGTCAGGCCGCAGCGTCCTGACCTCGTCGCAAGGGCCATCAAGCCCGACTACGCGCTGGGCGCCCACACGGCATCATTGGGACTGGTATTCTCGAGGGGCTCGTCGCTCGGCCCCACCTATTCGAACGGCGCATTCGTTGGACAGCATGGCTCCTGGAACCGAAGCGTACCCAGCGGATACAAGGTCATCTTCGTCCCGTTTTTGAATGGCAAGCCCAGCGGCCGGCCAAAAGATGTCCTCACCGGGTTCGTCGGCAAAGGCGGCAGCGCCATGGGGCGCCCGGTCGGCGTGGCAATCGATAAGATGGGTAGTTTGCTGGTTGCCGACGATGTCGGCAATGTCGTGTGGCGTGTCAGCAGAAAATGAACTTTTGCCTGTTTCAAAAGCGATCAATGTGCATTTGGTCGTCCCGCGTCGGCAATCGCCCGATGAGAACGGGATGCCGCGCGCCGGCGCTCTTGAGTTCGGGCCTGTTTCCTGGAAACCCGCAGTTCCTCCAGATCTGGAAGCCACCAGCCGCTTCGATGATCGGGACCGGTGCGTGCCGGCCATACAGAGATCAATTCCGGTAGTGTTGCGGGCCGCCAGGAGGCCCAGACAAACTCCATGAGGCTATTGTTCATGAACGGATACGAGCAGGAGAAAGTTCGAGGGACAATCTCCTGTGAAATCCCGATGAATATTATGACGCCGTAAGTTTCAGTGGAGACGGCACGCCCGAGCTGCGGTGGAAAAGCCGTAGGAACAGGGTATCGTCGTCTTCTTCGTTCGACGCTGCGACTTCTCGCTTCCAGTTCCTCGGCGGACCCCCGCGACGCAAGTCGACGTTGCTTTCGTGCATCCGGTTCATTGCGGCGGGCGGCCGCTTCGATCACAGGCCACCGTTTCCGCAATTCCTCGTAGGAGCGGAACGGAACATGCCACGTCCTGGAATTGTCATCCCAATGCGCCCACGGCACCTGTCGCAATTCCTCAACGATGGTGCGGGAGAAAGGTGTCCGCAGGCAAAGGTCATCGCCTGCCACCAGATACGGACTGCCGATGGGATCGAAGTCGTAAGCATCCCTGCCCTTTGATTCACCGAACGGATCTCGTTCCGACAATTGGCCGTCCATCCATCTGGTAAACCGGCGGTCGGCAGTCTTGCCCGGAATAAACCAATTGCGCCTATCATCGCTCCATCTGGCCCGGGGAAAAGCCCGTCGAAACTCTCCCAGCATGGTTCGGTCGTAGGGAAACGAAATATACGCACCGGGGCGATTTGATGGCTCACCCGACATTGCTTCGCGAACCCCTCCTCGTTCCGACACATTCTCCAGTCTCACTCAACGAATAGGCTTGGCCCGCTGTTCCCCGATTGCGCAAAAAAACGAGCGCCGAACGGCTTTTTTCGATGCTGTAACCCGAGGCGCGAAGTCCACATCGCGCCCAATGGCGGACATCGAACCGCGTTCGGATGAGGTGGGCCGAAGCAAATCCAGGTGAGAGGATGAGCGGACTACGCCGCAAAGGCGTGCACGCCCGCGCGGACTGTCTCCGGGTCGCAGTTTTCGACGCCGTACAGAATGTCGAGAAGCGGAAAGGTCATTCGATAAAAACCCATACGATCCCTTGCCGCCGTGTCTGGGGAAAAGTGCGCGAGCACCAGGTCGACGAACGGGTCACCAAGCCCTGCCGCGAGGCTCGCAAAATCGTAAGATGGGTCGCCGGGGCCGCAGCCGGAGAAATCGATGACGCCTGAAAGTCTGCCGCGATCGACGAGAATGTTTCCGGTCCCACAATCCCCGTGAATAAGGCACTGCGGCAGCGCGTCGCAGGTCGCTAAAAAGTCGGAAAAGCGCTTCCGCAGACCGGTGACGACATCAGGCGAAAGCAGAGGAAAGGCCACTGCTTCGCATTGCGCCAAAAGGCCATTCCACTCGCATGAAGACGCCTCGGCAGGCTCGGCCTCCACGCTGTCGATGGGGAGCGAATGCAGAGCCTTTAGAAAGGCGGCAAGATCCGCGGCCAAAACCCTCTGTGCGCCTATCCTCAGGCCGGTCAGGTCCGAAAGCGGTTCGCCCAAGATCTTGGCGTGCAGCGAGACGAATTGGCCGTCGATGCGGCGCACTTCAAGATCAGGTACCGGCACCGGGAGAAGCGGCCGCACCGCGCGAAGCGCCGCGGCTTCTCTCACCAGGTTGCGTTCAGCGCCGCAATGACGCGGCAATCGAAGGATCCTGCCGTCAAGCTCGTAGGCCACCGAGTTCTGCCCCGAGCCGATCAGGACAGCCGGAGGCTCGGATGGCAAGCCAAGTTCCGCAACGATCCTCTGAAGGGGCATCGCATCGGTACCGCCACGAGTGGCGTCGACTTCCCTCTCAACGGCGGCGGTCGCGATTGGCTCTAGGGATAGATCCTTCACTGCGTTCGTCCTTTGCAATCCCACCCGGCAGGCCCTGGCCGCACGTCTGAATTCTGTAGCCGATATCCTTCGCGATGACGGCCCGGATAAGACCGACACCGAGACGAAATCCATGGCCGACGGGCTGGCTGAAACACTACGCCCGCTAAAGGGAGGTGTTGGGCTCGTGCTCCTGGCACCTGCGCAACCGCCCCCTCACAAAGTATCGAGGCCCAATCTTCGGCCGGCTTCGATTGGGGCCATGCGTGACGGCAAGCGAAACGCGCAAGGGTTGGAACCCCATTCGTTCCCTTACCCTCGACCATATCTCATTGGTTGTATCGTTAGCAATTTATCGCAAGCAATGCGAACGCATGGCAGCGATATCCAATTGCGAAACGGACGAAAAAACTGCACCGCCAGTTCAAAGCCCTTCCGCAGCCGTTCTTGATTTGAGACCGATGGTCACGATCGCCACAAGCGCGGCCACCGCGTTGGCGCCTCCGCTGATCGCAATGGCCGGGAAGTAACTGTGGCTGGCGTCGTAGATAAAGCCGGCGAGGCTCGGGCCGATCAGCGTGCCGATTGCGACGCTCGTGTAAAGAAGCCCGATGATCCCGCCCACATTGCGGCGGCCGAAATGATCGGCAACCACGGCCGGCAGCACCGCGACCCAGCCACCGTAGAACAATCCGAACAACAGAGCGAAGGCAACAAGGGCCAAAAGCCCGGTCGCAGAGACCCAAACCGCAAGCGACACGGCGATGCCCGCGTACATTGCCGCCAGGAAAGTGTCGCGACCCAAACGATCGGCAAGCCCCCCAAGGCAGAAGCGCCCCGCAGTGCTCCCAACGCCGATCGCGCTCAGGAGGAGGACGGCGACCGTCGGAGCGATCTGGTGATCGACTGCAAACGGGACGAGATGAACAAAGGGAACGAACACGCCGACCGCACTCAACAGGCATGCGACATACATGCCGACAAATTGCCGAGTCCGTATCGCATCCTTGACCGAAACGCCCTCCTTTGCCGCCGAATTCACGACGCCCGGTTCGACGAAGACTCCGTCCGGCCGAAGACCACGTCGCCCCGGATCGTTTTCGAGCAGCAATGCGGCGCCTATGCCGAAGGCCGCGGCCGCTCCACCGAGCACCAGATAGGCCTCTCTCCAGCCCAAAGCGGCGATCAACCAAGTCGCCAGCGGCGGCATGACAAGCGTGCCCAAGCCGATACCGCTGACCGCAAGACCCGATGCCAGGCCACGTCGCGCGACGAACCAGCGCTGAACGGCCCCAAGGGCCGGCACATAGGCACATCCCACGCCCAGACCTATTCCGAGCCCATAGGCGGCATAGACCTCGGCGATGGTGCGCGCCTGGCCCGCCAAGGCAAGGCCGAAGCCGACAAGCACCATGCCGACAAGGCAAAGCGATCTTGCTCCGAACCGATCCGCAAGGGGACCGGAAATCACGCCCAGGGCGAAGTACAAAAACCCTGCCAAAGAAAAAACAAGCGAAACGGAGCCACGCGATGCCCCGAGATCCTGCTGCAATACCTCGATGAAGGCGCTGAAGGTATAGGCGCTACCAAAACCTACGAATGTCAGCGTAAACGTCGCGGCGACGACGACCCATCCGTAGAAGATGCCTTGGCGCTGGCGGTGAGCGTTCATGATCGTTCGTCTCCGTCACCCTTTTCCCGGGTGTCTCTGGTGCCAAGCCGTATGCCCCTGGAATGCCGCGCCGGCGCGCACAAGGGTCAGTTCCTGGAACTGACCAGCCAGCAATTGAAGGCCGATCGGCATCTCGTTCTTTGCGACACCTGCAGGGAAAGTCAGTGCCGGATGGCCGCTCATATCGAGGGGGCATGTATAGCGCTGCAGCCTAGCGATCAGATCCGGCTGCTCACCAAGTGTCGCGATGGCAGCGAGTGTCAGGGGAGCGAACGGCTGAACCGGGGTCAAAATCAGGTCGACGGATGCAAACAAGGCTTCGACGTCACGGCGGAAAATCGCGCGTCGCAGAAGGATCTGCTGATACTCCGCCTCCGAGACGGCTTTGCCCTTTTCAATGACGCCGGCAAGGATAGGCCCGTACAAGTCTTTGTTCGCAGCAAAGTCTCGCGCGTGAACGGCTGCCGCCTCCACGGCGCAGTTCGGCACCCAATCGGCAACGGCCTGGCTCACGTCCGGGAACCTGATCTCGACCATGTGCGCGCCAAGATCGGAAAAAACGTCCGAGGCAGCGGCGAGTGCGGCCTGTGTCTGAGGCTCCACGTCCTCGCTGTTCCACCGTAGATCAAAGCCTATCCGCAGACCGCCGACCCCGCTTCGCGAAGCGGAAGCGAAATCCGGCACCGGTTGCGCTGCCGCCGTCGGGTCCTTCGGATCACTTCCCGCGATGGCGGCAAGAATGATCCCCGCATCCATGGCGTTTCGCGCAATCGTACCGATGTGGTCAAGGGAGGGAGCGAGATCGAAAACGCCGTGCCGGCTGACCCGCCCCCATGTCGGTTTGAGGCCCGTGACACCATTTGCGGCCGCCGGCCAGCGGATCGAGCCGCCGGTGTCGGACGCGATCGCACCGAAACAAAGGCCCGCTGCCGCCGCGACAGCTGAGCCGCTCGAGGAAATCCCGGTCCAGTAGTCCGCGTTCCATGGATTGACAGACGGGGTTATTGCCGGATGGTAGTCCGAATACGCTCCCTCGGTCATTTGCGTCTTGCCGATAATGATCGCGCCTGCTTGCCTGAGGCGTCTGACGACAGTGGCGTCTTCGTCCGGAACAAAACTGCCATGGACGAGTGTGCCAGCCCTGGTTGGCACGCCTTCGATCCAGCACAGGTCTTTGACGGCGATCGGAACGCCGTGCAGCGGGCCGCGATGGCGTCCAGCGGCGATTTCCTCATCCGCCACCTTCGCCTGTTCCAGCGCGCTTGCGTCCATCACCTGCGCATAGGCGTGGAGGTCCGGTTCCAGTCGCGCGATGCGCCGAAGCTGCGCCTCGGTGATCGCCAGCGAGGAAATGCTCCCTCTTTTGATTCTGTCTCCGATCTCCGTGAGGCTGAGCAAAGTGAAATCATCCGAAACTATCGTCATTCAATTTTTCCCGACTGCGGTGAGCGACATGCATTAGAAAATCTATCTATCTTCAATCGCGCCTCCTGTTCCTTGTGAGGAGCGAGACAAGCACAGTTTAATGTGATAAAGCACGCCATACTCGGCCGACAAACCAGATTTAATCATCCTTATAACTTAGAAAATCTAAATCATGAGCCGCCACCTTCCCCCGCTCAATGCCCTGAAGGCTTTCGAGGCCGCCGCCCGCCATCTCTCGGTCAAGATGGCGGCCGACGAGCTTTGCGTCACTCCGGGCGCTGTCAGCCAGATGTTGAAATCGCTCGAGACGCATCTTGGGGTGAAGCTGTTCGAACGAGTGACACGCGGCATCTATTTGACCGATGCGGGCCGGGACTACCTGCCAGCGGTCCGCAATGCCTTTCGCCAGATTGCCGAAGCCTCGCGACGCGTCATGGCCTCCAACGACAGCGGCATGCTGACAGTCAGCGTCACGCCATTCTTCGCATCGGCATGGCTCTTGCCGCGCATGCATTCCTTCCAGGAGATCAGCCCTGAAATCGATCTCCAAATCGTCGCAAGCAGCACCCTTGCCGATTTCTCTCGCGGCAGCGTCGATGTCGCGGTGCGTCATGGTGCCGGCCGTTATCCGGGCTTGCGCAGCGACCGCGTCGTAACCGTCGAGATGGTCGCCGTGGCAGCCCCTGATCTCGTCGATCGCCTCGGCGTCCCTCGATGCGCGGACGATCTCATCCGCTGGCCGCATGTCCATGATGCCGACCGCAAGGGATGGAGCCTTTGGTTCCAGGCAAATGGCGTGGAAGAGTTCCGTTCTCCCCGCGGTCCGTCGTTTGACGATAGCAGCCTTATTTTGAAGGCGATCCTGTCCGGCCATGGCGCAGGGTTGCTGCCCGCTGCAATGATTGCAGCGGAACTCGCCAGCGGTGAGTTGGTGAAGCTCCTGGACGCGGCTTTGATAGACGAGTTTGCCTATTACCTGGTGTGTCCCGAGCACGTCCAGGACAATCCAAAGATTGCGACCTTCCGGGATTGGATACTCAATGCGGAGAAGACGCAGCTGGCCAAAACGTCCACGGCTCAGAACAGCCTCCATCCTGGCTGATGCGCTGCGGATCCCGACCGTGACAGACTCAGCATCCTGATCGATGGCGATGTCTCTGAGCCTCGAAGGACGAGGCATCGGAATAACGCCCGAAGTGCTCGAGCGCGAGATTACAGCACTCGCCGGAATTCTTGCCAGGCGCCCGAACTGGCGCGCTCATTGCCGGTTTCAGCGCGAGAGATCGCGAGCTGGTCGTAGGTGATCGTCAAAGGACAACAGGGAAGCGGAGGAGGATAATCAGGCGATCTTGAAGCGTTGGACCTTGGTCAGGCAGATCGGCGAAGATCCATTTCGTAGCGGGTAGCCCGCACCTGGTGCGGGCTACCCATTTGTCTCTTTCACACTGGTTGCGTCCGAGCCGGTTATTGCGGTGTCGGAGCGGTGTCTTTGAGTTTTGCCTGAACCTTCTTGGCGACTGCCGGATCACTCTGTGCAGCTGTAAGGATTGCCGAATACTCTTCGATCGAAATGGTCGGTGAGGCTTGTACTGCCTCGACCATTTTCTTGCTGGCTTCGGACTCCAGTTCCTTCTTCGCCGTTGCGTCCGACGTTGCTTCTATCTTGGCGGAATATTCCTGCCTGACCTTGTCGACCTGAAGATAGGCAACCGCGAAGGCCTCGATTTTCTGGTCGCTGATCGCAGCGTCCGGGCCCTTGCTGCCAGCCTGGCCCTGCGTCGGCTGGGTCGTTTCGGCCTGAGCGATCTCAAGGGCGGATGCGGGACTGACGATCATGAAGCTAAAGACTGCCGCCGCGAGCGACGCGACGGTTTTGTAACCGGTGATCATATTCATTCCTCTCTGATGCGCATGACGTGATCAGGAGCGATACTGACTTTCAATCGCCCCTGAGGTCGGCCGGATACCGAATGCGCCGCGACGATGGAACGCTGGAATGGGCTCGATGCGGCCGTATCGGGGCCATTTGCTGACCATTCCACGGCAGCTTTACGGCTCACCCGACAGGTCCGGTCCTACCAAAAACGGCATTCGCTCCGGTCCTGGGCCGACTACTTCTTCCCTCCCATCACGCCGCACGATCCAGAGTGACGTCGAGCGGGCGCGTCAGATTGAACGCATCATGGCCGGCGCCGGAAACGATGTCGCGATGGGAGAATTGGCGCTTTCTTGCGCTTGCTCTGACGGCCGCGATCAGATCGCGATCGAAAGCATCACCGGCGAGTGCCACGTCAGACGCCCCTGAAGATCGAACGCGCCATGGCAACGCCGCCGATATCGAGGCCGCCTGCGATATCGCGGCCACGCGGCTTCGACAGGGTGTCTGTTCGCGCATGCCGCTCCGGCGGCGGACAGACGTCCTCATCCGTTTTTCCGAGCTGATCGCCAAGAGCCGTGACATCTTGGCGGTGCTCGATACGATGGAGATGGGCAAACCGATCGCCGAAATGTGTGCGAAACCGGGACCGCGCCGGTCGCCAAAGTGTTTATCGAGTGGGTGGTCAACGAGGCGCAGGCGACGGTTGAATTCGCCTGAAAGCTGACTGCGGCACCGGCATCAGTCGCCGCCCGACGCTGCCTGATCCATGCGCATCTGGCGCAGCATGTTCCGCCCGGCGATCAGCATCTCGAACAGGAAGGCCAACAGCGACCCGATGAGCGAGGCGATCGCGCCGCCGAAAAACCAGAAAAGGTTCTCCTCGCGAAACCCGAAGGCAAGCGCGCCGGCGAGCAGATTGAGAATGGCGCAGCCCGTGCAGATCGCCGCGAAAGTCCCCAGCGCAACGGCGATCTCCAGCGCCAGCGTCCGCCGGCGCAGATAGTCAAGCTGCATCCGCCGCGCGTCGTTCTGCTCGTATTTCTCCCCGATCTCGTTGACGCGATCGGACACCCTGCCAAGCCGGGAGGCATAGACACTGACGAAGCCGGCAGTGCCGGCGAGAAGAAAGACGGGCGCCAGCGAGGTTTGGACGATCGAAGCGAGATCGATGACCGTCGACGGCGTCTGCATGCTTGCCTTCATTTTGCGTCGCTCGCTTCCGGCGAGACCGGGAGGAGCACTCTAGTCAGTTTTGACGGATATAGTAGAGATACAAACACCAAGATATGGCGCAGATAGAAGCGCTTCATACCCTTATCAAGGGAATACGGGAGCGACCCAGCCCGACGTTCACACGCCCAACAGCAACGTCCGCACCAGGGGATGCTTGGCGTCGGCAAGGCCGTCGACGACGTTGAAGTGGTGCCGGTCCGGCTCCGCGACAGCAGCCGTCGTTGCACCCAATCCGGTCCAGATATTGGCAAGAAGCGCGTTCTGACGCAGGAATTCCGCACGCTCGCCGCCTCCGACCCAGCAGGTGATGCGGGCGTCTGGCATCGGCCGCAGCAGTGCCGGGCTCTGTGAAAGTGCCTCGGCCTCGTCGATCGCGAGCTTCTCGTTCATGGCAGTCGACATGATCGGGCGCAGGTCATGCACGCCGGAGATCGAGACGACGTTGCGGATCCGGCCCTGGACATCAGGCGGAAGCGGCGCGGTCGTCGTGATCATTCGGCTGACGAGGTGGCCGCCGGCCGAATGGCCGGTCAGCATCAACGGACCCTCGACGCGTTTCGATGCCTCGCTGATAGCGGCGGCGACCTCTTCGACGATCCCGGCAATGCGAATCTTTGGGCAGAGCGTGTAGGACGGCATCGCGACGGCATAGCCGCGCTCCACTGCTCCGGCCGCCAGGTGCGACCAGAAGCTCTTGTCGAGCTGTAGCCAGTACCCGCCGTGGACGAAGACCACCAGGCCCTTGGGCGAACCGTCGGGAAGAAAGAGATCCATGCGGTTCCTCGGCCGATCGCCATAGGCAAGGTCGAGTTTGGCGCGTCCGGCGCTCAAGAGGGCGTTGCGGAACGCCTCGGCCGGTTTGACCCAGGCTTCCGGCCAGCGATCGCCGCGCGCGATGTTCGAGCCGTTCGCATAGGCGTCGTCCCAGTCGGAAATGCGGTGTTCCAGCATCGATTTCATCCTCCCTTTGATGTCTCCTCACAGATAGCAATCGCCTGCCCCAACGGGAAAGGCAATGCCGGCAATCGAAAAAACTTTAGGCTTGAAATAATTTTGGACTGGTGCGATGCTGCCCCATGTTCAGCCGAGAAGTGGAGGTCTCGCTGTGCCAATCGCCATAACTGGAGTCGCGTCGGCGACGGCCCGTGTCACTTTGAATAGTGCCGCGACGCTTGCCGCTTGTCCGCAGACCAGGGCTTTGAACCACCGCAAGACTTTCCGCCGGCTTTGAACAATGCCTGGGCAACAGGCACGAACGAAATTAGGGAACAGCCGCCACATGCTTGGACCGACTTCGCACGTCGATACGTTCACCCGCGACCATCTTCCGCCACACGAAGAATGGCCGGAGTTTCTTCTCGAAGGTTTTGACTACCCGGATCACCTCAACGCCGCCGTCGAATTGACGGACGCCATGGTTGCCAAGGGTTTCGGCGATCATACCGCGTTGATCGGCAATGGCCGCCGCCGGACTTACAAGGAACTGTCCGACTGGACCAACCGTCTCGCCCACGCGCTGGTTGAGAATTACGGTGTGAAGCCCGGGCACCGCGTGCTCATCCGCTCCGCCAACAATCCGGCCATGGTTGCCTGCTGGCTGGCAGCCACCAAGGCCGGCGCCGTCGTCGTCAACACCATGCCGATGCTCCGGGCCGGGGAACTCGCCAAGATCGTCGACAAGGCCGAAGTCAGCCTGGCACTTTGCGACACGCGACTGATGGAAGAAATGATCGTCTGCGCCAAGGACAGCCGCTTCCTGAAGCAGGTCGTGAGTTTCGACGGGACCGCGAACCACGACGCCGAACTCGACCGCATTGCGCTCGACAAATCAGTGGTCTTCGAGGCGGTGCATACCGGTCGCGACGATGTGGCGTTGCTCGGTTTCACCTCTGGCACGACGGGGATTCCGAAGGCCACCATGCACTTTCACCGCGATCTCCTGGCGATCGCCGACGGCTATGCCCGCGAAGTGCTCGGGGTCACGCCCGACGATATCTTCGTCGGCTCGCCGCCGCTCGCATTCACCTTTGGCCTTGGCGGCCTTGCGATCTTCCCCTTGCGCTTTGGAGCCGCAGCGACACTGCTCGAGCATGCGACGCCGGCCAACATGGTGGAGATCATCGAGAAGTACAAAGCGACGATCTCGTTTACCGCCCCCACCGCCTATCGGGCAATGATGAAGGCGATGGATAACGGCGCCGATCTTTCATCACTGCGCGTCGCGATCTCGGCGGGCGAGACCCTGCCCGGTCCGGTCTTCGAGGAGTGGACGGCCAAGACCGGCAAGCCGATCCTCGACGGGATCGGCGCGACCGAGATGCTGCATATCTTCATTTCCAACCGCTTCGAGGACCGCAAGCCCGCCTCGACCGGAAAGCCGGTCGGCGGCTACGAAGCGCGGATCGTCAATGACGACATGCAGGAAGTCCCCCGCGGCACGATCGGCAGGCTTGCGGTGCGTGGCCCGACCGGCTGCCGCTACATGGCAGACAGCCGACAGCGCGACTATGTGCGCGATGGCTGGAACCTGACCGGCGACGCCTTCTATCAGGACGAGGACGGCTTCTTCCATTTCGCCGCGCGTTCGGACGACATGATCATCACCGCCGGCTACAACATCGCCGGTCCCGAGGTCGAAGCTGCCCTGATTTCCCACCCGGAGGTCGCAGAATGCGCCGTCGTCGGTGCGCCCGATCAGGAACGCGGCCAGATTGTCGAAGCCTATGTCGTTCTGATATCTGGCGTGTCGGCAGACGACGCAACGATCAAGCGTCTGCAGGATCATGTGAAGGCGACGATCGCGCCTTACAAATATCCGCGATCGGTAAAGTTCCTGGACAACCTGCCGAAAACAGCCACGGGCAAGATCCAGCGGTTCCGATTGCGGTCGGAGAACTGAAAACATGAGCAAATCATACGACCCTTCGAAAGAAGGCGCCCAGATGTCGTTCGAGGGACGCATGTCCTATAGCGACTACCTGATGCTGGAAAAGGTACTGGATGCGCAGGAGCCGCTTTCCAAAGCCCATGACGAGATGCTGTTCATCATCCAGCATCAGACGTCCGAGCTCTGGATGAAGCTCGCGCTGCACGAGATCAATGCGGCGGTCCGCTCGATCCGCGACGACCGGCTGGAGCCCGCATTCAAGATGCTGACGCGCGTCGCCCGCATCTTCGAGCAGCTGAACAGCGCCTGGGATGTGCTGCGAACGATGACCCCCAGCGAATACACCACGTTCCGTGAATCGCTCGGCCAATCCTCCGGCTTCCAGTCCTGGCAGTACCGGGCGATCGAGTTCCTCGCCGGCAACCGCAATGTCGCGATGCTCGGGCCGCATGCGCACCGCCCCGACATCATGGAAAAGCTGGAAGCGATCCTGGCAGCGCCGTCGCTCTACGACGAGGCGATCCGGCTTCTTTCGCGCAACGGTTTCGATGTCGGCGCGGAAGCGGACAAGAGCGATTGGCGCGAGACGCGCACGGAAAGCGAAAAGGTCTTCGCCGCCTGGCAGATCGTCTACCGCGATCCCGAGCGCTATTGGATGCTCTACGAGCTCGCCGAGAAACTGGTCGATTTCGAGGACTACTTCCGTCGCTGGCGCTTCAACCACGTCACGACCGTCGAGCGCATCATCGGCATGAAACGCGGAACCGGGGGCACATCCGGCGCGTCCTATCTGAAAAAGATGCTCGAAGTGGAACTTTTCCCCGAGCTCTGGCACGTGCGCACGGGTCTCTGATAGAACACAACCCAAAAGGGAACCAACAAAGAGGAGAACAGCATGAACCGCATTCTGGCAGCAGGCCTTCTTGGCCTTTCACTTGCAACGTCAAGCCTTGCCCATGCCGAGCCGGTGAAGATCGGCGTCATCACCACGCTGTCGGGCGGCGGCGCCGGCCTCGGCATCGATATGCGCGACGCCTTCACGCTGGCGATCAAGCAGTCGGGCAACAAGGACGTCGAGCTGGTGATCGAGGACGATGCCCAGAAGCCGGAACTTGCGGTGCAGATCGCCGAGAAGATGATCCAGGGCGACAAGGTCGACCTGATGACGGGCATCATCTGGTCGAACCTTGCGATGGCCGTCGTGCCGAACACGGTGGCACAGGACGTGATCTATCTGTCGCCGAACGCCGGTCCCTCGGCACTTGCCGGTGCGAACTGCAATGCGAACTATTTCAACGTCGCCTACCAGAACGACAATTTCCATGAGGCGATGGGGCAATACGCCAACAAGGACTATAAGAACGCCTTCATCCTCGCCCCCAACTACCCCGCCGGCAAGGACGCGCTGACCGGCTTCAAGCGCTATTACAAGGGCGCGCTTGCCGGCGAGATCTACACGCAGGTCGGGCAGACGGACTACGCTGCCGAAATCGCCCAGATCCGCGCCTCGGGTGCCGACACCGTCTACTTCTTCCTGCCCGGCGGCATGGGCATCGCCTTCATGAAGCAATATGCCCAGTCGGGTGTGAACATCCCCGTCATGGGCCCGGGCTTCTCCTTTAGCCAGGACGTCCTGCCGGCGATCGGCGACGCGGCGCTTGGCGTCAAGAACTCGGCGACCTGGTCGAAGGACCTCGACAACGAGGCCAACAAGAAGTTCGTCGAAGCCTTCAAGGCCGAGTACAAGCGCCTGCCCTCGATCTACGCGGCGCAGAGCTGGGATACCGCAAACCTGATCCTCGCCGCGCTGTCCAAGGCAAGCGTCAAAGACAAGGACGCCTTCCGCGCAGCACTTAAGGCAGCAGACTTCCAGTCGGTGCGCGGCAAATTCGTCTTCAACAACAACAACCACCCGATTCAGAACATCTACGTCCGCGAGGTGGTGAAGGAAGCCGACGGCGTGCTCACCAACAAGATTATCGCCACCGCCTTCGAAGACCACAAGGACGCCTACGCCGAGAAGTGCAGCATGTAGTGCCCTGCACCTGTCGTTGCCCGGGTGCGCGGCCTTGATGCCGCCATCCGGTCGATGATCCATGTCCTCCTGACATCAAGCTTGGACCGGTCTCTTGTTCACCGCACTTCTGATCGAACAACTGCTCAACGGGCTCCAGCTCGGTGTGATGCTGTTTCTGATGGCCGCCGGCCTGACCCTGATTTTCGGGGTCATGGGCCTCATCAACCTGGCGCACGGCTCACTGTATATGATCGGCGCGTTTGCCTGCGCCACGGTCGCAGCCGCCACCGGCTCCTTCTGGATCGGCCTCATCGCCAGCCTTGCAGCTGCAGCTGGTGTCGGCGCGATCATCGAGGTCGCCGTCATCCGCAGGCTCTACGACCGCGATCATCTCGATCAGGTCCTTGCGACCTTCGCCCTGATCCTGATCCTGTCGGAAGGCGCCCGCTGGCTCTTCGGCTCCTTCCCGCTCTATCTCGACATTCCCCCCTTGCTCCAGGGTGCCGTACCGCTGCCGGGCGGCGGCCAGTACCAGCTCTACCGCCTGGCGATCATCGGCGTCGGCATTGCCGTTGCGATCGGCCTCTATCTGTTGATCTCCAGAACCCGGCTCGGCATGCGCATCCGGGCGGGCGAGTCCGATCGAGAGATGATCGGAGCGCTCGGTGTCGACATCGGCACGCTCTATACGGTCGTCTTCGCACTCGGTGCAGCGCTTGCCGGGCTTGCCGGCGCGTTGGTGGGCGCATTGCAATCGGTGCAGGTCGGCATGGGCGAACCGGTCCTCATCCTCGCCTTCGTCGTCATCGTCATTGGCGGTATCGGCTCGATCAAGGGGGCACTGGTCGGCGCTGTCATCGTCGGTGTCGTCGACACGATGGGCCGTTTCCTGCTCCCATCGCTTCTGGCACTCACCATGCCCGCATCGCAGGCGACCACGATCGGGGCGGCGCTCGCCTCGATGCTGATCTACGTCGTCATGGCCCTTATCCTCGCCTTCAGGCCGAGTGGCCTGTTTTCGGCACAGTCATGAGGCCAAGATGACCCGCGAAACCACAATCAACCTGCTTCTCGCCCTGCTGCTTCTCGGTGCGCCGATACTGGCTGCAAGCTTGGGCGAACCCTTCTACGTGACGCTCGCAACCCGCATCGTCGTGCTGGCGCTTGCCGCCGTCGGCCTCAATATGGCGCTCGGGCTTGGTGGGCTGCTCTCTTTCGGGCATGCGGCCTTTTTCGGCCTCGGCGGTTATGTCGCCGGCATCCTCGCCACGCACGCCTTCAATGCCGAACCGCTCTTTGCCGGCATTCCGGCGACGACATCCATGCCGCTGATCTGGGTCGTCGCCGTCGCGGTCGCCGGGCTCATCGCGTTGCCGATCGGTGCGATCAGCCTGCGCACCTCAGGCGTCTATTTCATCATGATCACGCTCGCCTTCGCGCAGATGATCTACTACTTCGCGATCTCCTGGCCGGCCTATGGCGGCGAGGACGGCCTGTCGCTGTCGATGCGCAACGCCTTTCCCGGCGTCAACACGGCCAAGCCCCTGCCCTATTTCCTGATCTGCTACGCGGCACTGATGGCGGCGCTGCTTCTGTTTCGCGTGGTCGAGGGTTCACGCTTCGGCAGCGCCCTGCAGGCGGCGAGACAGAACGGTACCCGCCTTGCCGCAGTCGGCATCGCACCTTTCAACATCCGCCTCGTCTCCTTCGCCATCTCCGCGATGATCACCGGATTTGCCGGCGCGCTCTATGCCGACCTCAATCGCTTCGTCGGTCCCTCTATGCTCTCCTGGCACATGTCGGGTGAACTGATCGTGCTGATCATCCTCGGCGGCAAAGGTCGACTGTTCGGCCCGGTTGCCGGCGCGATGATCTTCGTCTTCTTCGAATATGTGCTCGGCGGCATCACCGAGCGCTGGCAGTTCTTCCTCGGCCTCATCCTGCTCGGCATCGTGCTGTTTGCCCGCGGCGGTCTGCTGGGTCTCCTCTCCGGAAAGCCGCGCCATGTCTGAGCCCGTTCTCGAAATCCGCGACCTCAGAAAATCCTTCGGCGCCCTCAAGGCGACGGATGGCGTCAGCCTCGAGCTTCACCCGGGGCAGATCCATGCGCTGATTGGCCCGAACGGCGCCGGCAAGAGCACGCTGATCCACCAGATCGCCGGATCGCTCAAGGCCGACAGCGGCACGATCCGTTTTCTCGGCCAGGATATCGGCGGCCTCGATATGGCCGCCCGCGCAAGGCTCGGCCTTGCCCGTAGCTTCCAGATCTCCTCGCTGGCGCAGGAATTCTCGGCTCTTCGCAACGTCATGCTGGCGGTGCAGGCGCGCCACGGCAGCAGCTTCCACTTCTTTCGCCAGGTCAGCAACGACAAGGAACTGACCGAACCGGCGATGGCGATGCTGGAGCGCGTCGATCTTGCTGCGCGTGCCCACGTGCCGGCGGCCGAACTCTCGCACGGCGAACGCCGGCAACTCGAAATCGCCATCGCGCTGGCGCTGTCGCCGAAAGTCTTTCTGTTCGACGAGCCCATGGCCGGCATGGGACCGGAGGGCTCCAAGCGGCTGACTTCGTTCCTTGATGGGCTGCGTCACGAAGCGCCAATGCTCTTGGTGGAGCACGACATGGATGCGGTCTTTGCGCTGGCGGATCGCATCTCCGTGCTGGTCTACGGCCGCATCATCGCGTCAGGCACAGTCGATGAAATCCGCAGCGATCCGGATGTGCGCCGGGCCTATCTGGGAGAAGCCGCGTGAGCCTGCTCGAACTCAAAGGTCTCGAAACCTTCTACGGCGCATCCCAAGCGCTCTTCGGCGTCAACCTCGATGTGCGCGAGGGCGAGGTCGTCGCGCTCATGGGCCGCAACGGCATGGGCAAGACGACGACGATCAACTCAATCCTCGGGCTCGTGCGCCCGCGTTCAGGCGCCATCTCCTTTGCCGGCAAGACCATCTCCGGCCTGCGCCCGCACCGGATTGCAAGGCTCGGCCTCGGTCTCGTTCCTGAAGGACGGCGCTGCTTTCCCAATCTCACCGTCATGGAGAACCTCGTCGCCACAGCTCGCGGCAAGGAATGGACCTTCGAGAAAGTGACCGCGCTCTTCCCTCGCCTCGGCGAGCGGCGCGATCAGTATGCCAACACGCTTTCGGGCGGGGAGCAGCAGATGCTTGCGATCGGCCGGGCCTTGATGACCAATCCCAGCCTGCTCATTCTCGACGAGGCAACGGAAGGGCTGGCGCCGGTCATTCGCCAGGATATCTGGTCGGCGATCCGCACTCTGAAGGCGGCAGGGCAGTCGATCCTCGTCGTCGACAAGACACTTTCGGAACTCCTGCCCGTTGCCGACCGCTGCTTCGTCCTGGAAAAGGGCGCGACCGTGTTCGAGGGAGCGCCGCTTGCGCTGACGCCAGAACTCCAGGATCGCTATCTCGGCGTTTGATCGGTCGCTCAGGCCGAGGGAATGCCACCGCCGAGCACTGTGGAATAGGCAGCCGCGTCGATGTTTCCGCCCGAGACCACGCAGACGATGTTTCCCTTGAGATCCGGTCGCGCGATTGCGGCGGCAAGCGAGGCAGCACCCGCGCCTTCGGCAACGATCTTCGCCTTCTTGAAGAGAATCCGCATCGCTTCGGTCACCTGCCCCGGGCTGACCGCAATCGCCCCATCGATCAGGTCACCGACCACCGGCCAGATCTGAGGCACCAGCGACGGCGCGCCGATGCTCTTGATAAAGGAGGGGCGGGTTTCGATCGTCACGATTTGGCCAGCGACCAGGGCCGCCGAAACAGGGGCGGCGCTGTCATCTTCAACCGCAAAGACACGGCAGCGGTCGGAAGCGGCCTTGATAGCGCTGGCCACCCCGGTGGTCATGCTGCCGCCGCCATACGGGGTAAGCACGACGTCGACATCGGGCAGATCCTCGATGATCTCCACACCGATGGAGCCGTTCCCGGCCAGCACCGCCTGATCGGTCACCGGATTGATCAGCAGTTCCGGCGCATCCGGATGATCGGCGCCAGTGATGTAGTCCCACCAGGTCTCGGCACTGACGAACCGTACTTCTCCGCCGAGCGCACGCACACCGTCGATCTTGGTCTGGGGTGCGCCGCGATACATGTAGGCAACCATCGGCACACCGATGAGGCGTGCCGCCCAGGCCATGCCATAGGCCATATTGCCGGAACTGGTGACTGCGACGCCGCTTTCGAGTTCGGCCGGATCGCGCGACAACACAGCGTTCAAGGCGGGACGGAGCTTGAACGCGCCAATTGGCGACAGCGTCTCCAGTTTCAGGAATATCTGACGGTCCGGAAACCCAAGATCGAGCCTGACGAGCGGTGTGCGCGCGAAATGCGGCGCGATGCGTTTACGAGCATCGGCGATTTCCTCCGGGGTCGGGCGGTGTGGCGCGATCATTGCTTAAATCCCCCGTTAGCCGTCCTCTCGCCTCCAGGCACAATGGCTCTGAACGAATCCGCTGCGGGGCGGCATCGGTATGTGTCTGAACAAGAGGCAACGGGCGAAATACCGCCCGCTGCTCTTTGGTGCCATCAATCAGGTTACGGCCGCACGGACCGCGAAGCGCGCATCCTGCCATGCACCGGTGCTGAGGATGTCCTCCAGGATTTCGACCGCCTGCCAGACGTCGGCGTAGCTCACATAGAGCGGCGTGAAGCCGAAGCGCATCGTCGTCGGCGCGCGGAAATCACCGATAACGCCACGGGCAATCAGCGCCTGCATGATTTCGTAAGCGTGCGGGTGTTTGAACGACACCTGGCTTCCGCGCTTGGTTCCGTCGCGCGGGCTTTCGAGCGCCAGACCGTGGGCACCGCATTTCGCCTCAACGAGCGCGATGAAGAGATCCGTGAGCTGGATGCTCTTTTCGCGCAGCGCTTTCATGTCGACCTCGTCCCAGACGTCGAGCGCGCCCTTTAGCGCCCGCAGCGACAGGATCGGCTGTGTTCCGCAAAGGAAACGGCGGATGCCCTCACCGGCAGCATAGTGCTTCTCGAAGGCGAAGGGACGGGCGTGTCCCCACCAGCCGGTGAGCGGCTGGCGGATATCGCCGTGGTGACGGGTGGCTGCATAGATGAAGGCGGGGGCTCCGGGGCCACCGTTCAGGTACTTGTAGGTGCAGCCGACCGCGAAATCGACATTGGCGCCGTCAAGATCGACTGGCAACGCGCCGGCCGTATGGCAGAGGTCCCAGATGACCAGTGCGCCATGTTCGTGCGCCTTGCGGGTCAGGGCCGCCATATCGCGCAGCTCGCCGGACTTGTAGTTGACGTGGTTGACCAGAACGACGGCGACGCTGCCATCGATCAGGTCCTCGATCTCGGGCGCATCGACCCCTTCGAGCCTGAGCGAGGCGCCCGGACGCGTCGAGACCACGCCTTCGGCCATGTAGAGATCGGTCGGGAAACTGCCGCCTTCGCTGACGATCACCGACCGATCGGGCCGCAAGGCCATGGCCGCATGGAGGGCTTTGTAGATGTTGATCGACGTGGTGTCGCAGACGACGGTTTGGCCGGCGGCCGCCCCGATCAGCCGCCCGACCCGGTCGCCGAGCGTCAGCGGCATCTCGAACCAGCCGGCCGTATTCCAGCTGCGGATGAGGTCCTGCCCCCATTCTTCGGTCGCGGCCTTGCGAAGCTCGTCGAAGGCGGCGGTCGAGGCAACGCCGAGCGAGTTGCCGTCGAGATAGATGAGACCCGGCGGCAGGATGAAACGCTCGCGCATCGGGCTGAGCACATCGGCCACATCCATGGCCTTTATCGCGGCAAGATCAGGAACTGCATTCATGAAGGTGGTCCTCATTTATTCGCGAACCGTTTCGCGGGCGGGCGCAGGGCCGCGGCTTCGCTTGAGGCTCGGAAGAGCCAGCATGGCCAGAACGAAGAGGCCGGTCGCAAGTTTCAGGTCCGGCGGTGGCATGCCGGCGGCCAGGCAGAAGGAGACGAGCTGGTAGTAGACGATCGCACCTACGAACGGCGCAGCGAGCTGGCGCGCCACGCTCTGCTTGCCGACGATCGCCTCGCCGATCATCAGCGCCGCAAGGCCGTTGATCAGGATGCCGAGGCCCATGTTGACGTCAGCAAAGCCCTGTGACTGCACCATCAGCGCGCCGCCTGCCGCCGAAAACGCACCCGCAAGCCCAACGCCACCGATCGTCGCCATCCAGACATTGATCCCTTGAGCTTCAGCCATATCGGGATTGGCGCCGACGGCGCGAACGGCCGTGCCTTTCTCCGTGCGGAAGAAGTGGTAGAGCAGGACGAAGACGATGAGTGCGATCAGGCCCGCGACGACGATCTTGCTTGCGGGGAAGCCCGGCTGCAGCCCCGGCGCCCAGTCGAACACCGTTGGCGCACCGAAGACTGAGAGGTTCGAGCGCCCCATGATCCTGAGGTTGATCGAATAAAGCATCGTCATCATCAGGATGCCGGCGAGCAGCGTGTGGATCCGGAACCGCAGATGGATGAAGGCCGTGCAGCAGCCGGCAACGAATCCGGCGAGAAGTGCGATGGCGATCGCGGCGAGCGGCGACATGCCCGCCGCCATCAGCACACCGCAGACGCAGCCGCCGAGCGGAAACGCACCCTCGCTGGTCAGATCCGGGAAGCTCAACATGCGGAACGGGATCATGATCCCGAGCACGACGAAGGCGAGGATCAGGCTCTGCGCGAGCGTGACGGGAACGAGCGAGACGAAGCTCGCGAAGGTATTTTGAAGAATATCCATGATCGTCAGCTCGCCAGGAACATGCGGTCGGTTTTGACGGAGAAGTGGCCGATCAGATCCGGCACGGTCGTCTGCGCCTTTTCCTTGCCGTCGATTTCGAGACGGACGCGCCCGGCGTCGAGCATGATGACCTTGTGACCGAAATCCACCGCGTGCTGCATGTTGTGCGTCACCATCA
Source organism: Ensifer sp. Root423 (assembly GCF_001426275.1). Taxonomy (NCBI): domain Bacteria; kingdom Pseudomonadati; phylum Pseudomonadota; class Alphaproteobacteria; order Hyphomicrobiales; family Rhizobiaceae; genus Ensifer; species Ensifer sp. Root423. The sequence goes on from NZ_LMEG01000006.1 coordinate 121,404, forward strand.
GCGTTGTCAGCTTCAGGGCTTCGACCGCGCGGATCGTCGCCTGCATGACGATATCGGCGGTGCGCGGATCAAGCGCTGCGGTGTGTTCGTCGAGCAGCAGCAGTTCCGGCTCGCCGCCGACCGCCATGATCAAGGACAGCGATTGCCGCTGGCCGCCGGAAAGCAGCTCCACCCGTGTGTCGAGGCGGTTTTCAAGGCCGAGCCCGAGCAGCGACAGGCGTTCCCTGTAGGTGGCGAGCCGCGTCGCGTTCAGGCCGCGCCGCAGGGTGCGTTTGTTGCTGCGCAATTCGGCAAGCAGCATGTTTTCGGCCACCGTCATCGAGGCAGCGGTGCCGCGCATCGGGTCCTGGAACACGCGGGCAAGCCGCATCGCGCGCTTGTGTACGGGCGTTGCGGTCACGTCGTCGCCATTGATGACGATCTGGCCGCTATCGAGCACCAATGCGCCCGAAATGGCGTTGAGCATGCTGCTCTTGCCGGCGCCGTTGGAACCGATGACGACGCCAAATTCGCCCGTGGCAAGGCTGAGATTGAGGCCGTCGAGCGCGACTTTTTCATCCGCCTGCCCCTTGTAGAAAACTTTGCGGGCCGATCTGATTTCCAGCATTGGCTCCCCCTTAACTTATGAGATGACGGCGCTCGGGGCGCCGTCACTGAAGAGACAAGACGGAGATCAATCGACCACGCAGTTGCATTCGGTCGCGAGCGCTGCCGGCACTTCGATGCCGAAGGCAGCGGCAGCCTTCTTCGAGATCAGCGGCGCGTGATCCTCATAGGCCGGGCGCGACGGCGCGATCGTCTTCGGGTCTGCACCTTTGAGGATCTGAGCAGCGATCTTGCCGGCATTGACGCCGACCTGCTCATAGTTGACCGCAAAGCTTGCCGGTACGACGCCGTCACGCACTGCACCGTCGTCGGAGTTTACGATCGGGATCTGCGCCTGGCGCGCGGCTGCCGACACAGCACCGATCGCCGGCTGCAGCAGGTTCGATGCGGGCGTATAGATCACGTCGGCCTTGCCCGCGAAGGAGGCGATGCGCTGCTGGATGTCGTTGACATTGTCGACGCCGACCTCCACGACCTCGAAGCCTGCGTCAGGCGCTGCTTCCTTGATCTTGTCGAGCAGGGCCTGGTCGTTCGCCTCACCCGGATTATAGGGCACGCCAAAGCGCTTCGCGTTCGGCAGCAGCTTGTGGGTGAAGGCCATGACGGCGGCCACGTCCTGAAGGTCGGTCGCACCGGTCATGCCGTCGTCACCGGCCTCCCAAGACGGAACGAGCTTGGCGGCCACCGGATCGGTAACGGCGGAGAAGACGACCGGAATGCCGGAGCCGGCGAGCGCCTTCTTGGCGATCTGCGAGACGGGCGTGGTGATCGTGTAGACCAGTTTCGGCTGTTCGGCCTGCAGCTTGGCGATCATCTGCGGCACCAGCGAGGCGTCGAAATTGGTGTGGCTCTCGGTGTAGACGACGTCCTTGCCTTCGACGAAGCCGTTTTCGGCCAGCGCCTTCTTGAAGCCGGCGATCGATGCGTTCAATTGCGGATGCTCGCCAAAATTGGCGATGCCGATGCGGATCGGATCAGCGGCCGCTGCTCCCAGTCCCCATGCCATTGCACCGGCGACAACCAATCCCGAAAGCCACGTGCTCTTAAGCCTGCCCATACATCCCTCCCAGAATTTGACGAGCGTTACCGCCCTCCTCGGCGGCTTGCGCGGATCATGGAACCGCTCCGGCCTCTTGTCAAATTAATATATATATTTTCACATGAGGCGCAGAACTATATATATTTGTATCGACCCGGTGTGGGCGCTAAGGGAACCTGATGCAAGACCACGAACAGTCGACCAAAACGGAATCGGCATACCGGTTGCTGCGCCGCGACATTCTTTCGACGCGGCTGAAGCCGGGCGCGCCGATGAAGCTGAGCACGCTGCGCGAAAGCTACGGGATCGGCTGGACGCCGCTACGCGAGGCTCTGTCGCGGCTGGAGGCAGAAGGGCTGGTGACCGCCATCAGTAATCGCGGCTTTGCTGTTGCTCCGGTGTCACGCGAGGAACTCGACGACCTCACCCGCGCCCGCCTTGCCGTCGAAATGCCGCTGCTCATCGAGTCGATCGAGAACGGCGACAGCGCCTGGGAATCCGCCGTCGTCATGGCACACTACCGGCTGTCGCGCTGCAAGGTTTCCGTCGAGCGTTTCTCCGAGAGCGAAGTCGACGAGTGGGACGAGAAGCATGCCGGGTTTCATACGGCTTTGATCAGCGCTGCGAGGTCGCGCTGGCTCACGCGCTTTCAGGCGACGATCTCCGACCAGCTTCGCCGTCACCACCGCTTCCTAAGTCTGGCGCCGACGATTAGGGCCGCCGCCGGTATGAGCGCAGGCTACGAGGAGGCCGTTTCGGCGCTTGAGGACGCGATGGCGATCGAGCACCATACCGAGCTGATGGAGGCAGCACTCGATCGCGATATCGAGCGTGCCCGCACCCTGATGGCCGAGCACATCGGCTTTACCGTCAACGTCTATGTCCAGTCCGAGGATGGCGGTCGCGCGTCGCCGCTGCTCGCCCAGTCGGTACCTGGGCTTGCGTCCAAATGACGGCCCGTGACAACCTGTCCAAGACCTGCTTACCTCTCTAAAAGCAGAAAAACGAAAGAGCCGCTGATTTGCGGCCAAGGGTTGGAAGCGGACGTTGGGAATGATGGGTGAAGACAAGTTCGACACCTCGCCGGAATGGGTCGATGGCGAGACCAAGGCGCTCGAGGCTCCGGGCGATCACCGTGCAGAGCTCAGGCTATGGCTGCGTCTCTTGACCTGTTCGACACTTGTCGAAAGCGAAATCCGTCGGCGGTTGCGGGAAGAATTCGATTCGACCTTGCCGCGTTTCGACCTGATGGCCCAGCTCGAGCGTGCGCCTGACGGCATGGTGCTTGGCGAAGTCTCCAAGCGCATGATGGTCTCCCCCGGCAACATCACGGTGCTGGTGGAACGGCTGACCGAGAGCGGCCACATCAGCCGCACGACGCTTCCGACCGATCGGCGTGTCCAGATCATCGCGCTTACCCCCTTCGGCCGCGCCGAATTCGAGAAGATGGCAGCAAGCCATGCCGACTGGATCTCGGATCTGTTTGCCGGCCTTCCGGCCAAGGAAGGCGGCGTGCTGATGGATGAGCTTGCCACACTCAAGCGGTCGATCATCGCCTCGCTCGCGCGAAATTCCTGAGTTCACGGCGCTTCTGCCTACAACTGCCTTACTTTCTGCCGCACCGGCCTCGAAGCGATGCGACGCCGCTCGGCCGCGCTGCGAGCGCCCGGCGTCGGCTTCCCATCTGCCCAAAACAATTTTAAGCTTGAAATTTCTCCTGAACGAGTCCACCCTGCTTGCAACAGTCCAGCATGGCCACTTGTGCCAGCTCGACGGTGACGCGCAGCCGGAACTCGGGAGGAGAACGACATGCGGATCGTCTGTATCGGTGGCGGGCCTGCCGGCCTTTATTTTGCGCTGCTGATGAAGCGGCAGCATCCGGAGCATCACGTCACCGTCGTCGAACGGAACCGCCCCTTTGACACATTCGGCTGGGGCGTCGTCTTTTCGGACGCGACCATGCAGTCGATGCGGCAATGGGACCCGGAGACCGCCGAGGCGATCGAGGTTTCCTTCAACCATTGGGACGACATCGAGCTGGTCTTCAAGGGCCGCAAGATCCGCACGACCGGCCACGGCTTCGTTGGCATCGGCCGCAAGAAGATGCTCAACATCCTCCAGGAACGCTGCCTCGAACTCGGCGTCGAACTGCTGTTCGAGCAGGACGTGGAAAGCGACGAGCAGTTCGCCGACGCCGATCTGATCATCGCCTCCGACGGCGTCAACTCAAGGATCCGCAACAAATACGCCGACATCTTCAAGCCGGACATGGTGATCCGGCCGAACCGCTATGTCTGGCTCGGCACGGACAAGAAGTTCGACGCCTTCACCTTCGACTTCCAGCGCACCGAGCATGGCTGGTTCCAGGCGCATATCTACCGCTTCGACGAGAACACCTCGACCTTCATTGTTGAGACCACCGACGACGTCTTCCGCGCCCATGGCCTCGACCAGATGGACCAGGACCAGTCGATCGCGTTCTGCGAAAAGCTTTTTGAAGGCACGCTCGACGGCCACAAGCTGATGACCAATGCGCGGCACTTGCGCGGCTCCGCCTGGCTGAACTTCGGCCGGCTGATCTGCGAAAAGTGGAGCCATTTCAACGGCCACAGCCATGTCGTGTTGATGGGCGACAGTGCCCACACGGCCCATTTCGCCATCGGCTCGGGCACCAAGCTTGCGATCGATGACGCGATCGAGCTCACCCGCCAGTTCGATATTCTGGGCCACGACAACGCAAACATTCCCGCCGTGCTGTCGGCTTACGAAGAGGCGCGCCGCGTCGATGTCGCCCGCATCCAGAATGCGGCCCGCAATGCGATGGAATGGTTCGAAGTGGTCGGCACGCGCTATGCCGACACGCTGGAGCCCGAACAGTTCATGTATTCGATGCTGACCCGCTCGCAGCGCATCAGCCACGAGAACCTTCGCCTGCGCGACAAGGACTGGCTCGAAGGCTTCGAGCGCTGGTTTGCCGAACGCGCCGGTGTGGCGCCGACGGCGAACGGGGCGGTTCCGCCGCCGATGTTTACGCCGTTCAAGCTCCGCGGCCTGACGCTGAAGAACCGCATCGTGGTTTCGCCGATGGCGATGTATTCGGCAGCCGACGGCGTGCCGAACGATTTTCATCTCGTTCATCTCGGCGCGCGCGCCATGGGCGGTGCGGCGCTCGTCTTCCCGGAAATGACCTGTGTGTCGGCCGATGCCCGCATCACGCCCGGATGTCTGGGGCTCTGGAGCGACGAGCAGGCCCAGGCCTTCAAGCGCATCGTCGATTTCGTACACCAGCAGACCCCCGCCAAGATCGGCATCCAGCTCGGCCATGCCGGCCGCAAGGGCGCGACAAAGGTCGCCTGGGAGGGGATCGATCAGCCCTTGGCCGAAGGCGGCTGGCCACTCATCTCCGCGTCCGCCCTGCCCTACCTCAAGCATTCGGACATGCCGCGCGAAATGACGCGGGAGGATATGGACCGGGTCGTCACCGATTTCGTGCGGGCCACCGAACGGGCCCGTGACCTCGGTTTCGATATCCTCGAACTGCACGTCGCGCACGGCTACCTGCTGTCGAGCTTCCTGTCGCCGCTTACCAATCTGCGCACCGACGACTATGGCGGCGATCACGCCGCCCGCGCCCGCTTCCCGCTCGAAGTGTTCCACGCAGTGCGTAAAGTCTGGCCCGAGGACCGGCCGATGTCGGTTCGCCTCTCAACCCATGACTGGCACGAGGGCGGCAACACGCCCGAGGACGCGGCAATTTTCGCCCGCCTGTTCAAGGAGGCGGGCGCCGACATGATCGACTGCTCGTCCGGCCAGGTGGTGAAAGAAGAAAAACCGGTCTATGGCCGCCTGTTCCAGACGCCATTTTCCGATAAGATCCGCAACGAGATCCAGGTTCCGACCATTGCGGTCGGGGCGATTTCCGAGGCCGACCACGCCAATTCGATCATCGCAGCCGGTCGAGCCGATCTCTGCGCGATTGCCCGCCCGCATCTGGCCGATCCGTCCTTCGTGATGCACGAGGCGGCAAAGATTGGCTATGACGGCGAGCCCTGGCCGAAACAGTACCATTCGGCTCGGGCCCAGTACGTGAACAACCTGGCGCGCGCCGCAACGACGGCAGGCAAGCCATGACAAGGCACGCCCTCGTCACAGGCGCCGGCAGCGGTATCGGCAAGGCGATTGCCCTTAGGCTCGCCGCCGACGGCCACATCGTCAGCCTCGCCGGTCGGCGCGCAGCACCGCTTGAAGCGGTACGGGGCGACATCCTTGCTGCCGGCGGACAGGCCTTTGTCCGTGACGGCTTCGATGTGACCAACCCGCAGGCCGTCGAGCAAGGTATCACGGCTGCGATCGCTGAAGCCGGAGAGATTGCCGTTCTCGTCAACTGCGCCGGCGAAGCGCCCTCGGCGCCGTTCGAAAAGACCGACTTCGCGCTTTGGCAGCGGGTGCTTTCCATCAACCTGACCGGCGTCTATCTGGTGACGCAGGCAGCGCTTGCCTCCGTGCGGCGGGCCGGCAACGGCCGGATCGTCAACGTTGCGAGCACCGCGGGCCTGACCGGCTATGCTTATGTTTCGGCCTATTGCGCGTCGAAGCACGGCGTCATCGGCTTGACGAGGGCGCTGGCGCTTGAGCTTGCGCGCACCGACGTCACCGTCAATGCCGTCTGCCCCGGCTTCACCGACACGCCGCTGATCGACGGCGCGCTCGATACGATCAGCGAAAAGACCGGCCGTTCGCGCGAGGAAGCGCGCGCCAGCCTTGCTCGCTCCAACCCGCAGGGACGCCTGGTGACGCCGGAAGAAGTCGCCCACACGGTCTCGTGGCTCGTGTCGGAAAAGGCGACGGCAATCACTGGTCAGGCGATCGCTGTCGCCGGCGGCGAAGTTCTTGGAGGATAGAGATGACAAACCCGATGCAGGCCAAGAAGCGCGCCTTCAAAGACCACAAGGCCAAGCACTTCCTGTTCGAAACGGATGCTGACGGACGCGTCGCCACGATCACCCTCAACCGTCCGGAAAAGAAGAACCCGCTGACCTTCGAAAGCTACGAGGAACTTTGCGATCTTTTCCGCTCGCTTGCCCGCGCCGGCGACGTGCGCGCGGTCGTGCTGGCCGGCGCCGGTGACAACTTTTCATCCGGTGGCGACGTGTTCGAGATCATCGAGCCGCTGACGCGTATGCCGATGCCCGATCTTCTGGATTTTACCCGCATGACCGGCGAACTGGTCCGCCAGATCCGCGCCTGCCCGCAGCCGGTCATAGCAGCCGTCGACGGCATCTGCGCCGGCGCCGGTGCCATTTTGGCCATGGCCTCGGACTTCCGTGTGGCAACACCCGAGGCGAAGACGGCCTTTCTCTTTACCCGCGTCGGGCTGGCCGGCGCCGACATGGGCGCCTGCGGCATTCTTCCCCGCATCATCGGCCAGGGCCGCGCCGCCGAACTGCTCTTCACCGGCCGCGTCATGACCGCGACGGAAGGCCACGCCTGGGGCTTCTACAATGCTCTGCACGAGCGTCCATCGCTGCTTGCCGAAGCCCAGAAATTTGCACGCAGTATCGCCGACGGCCCCTGGTTTGCCCATGCGATGACCAAGAAGATGCTCGATCAGGAATGGGCGATGGGTATCGACCAACTGATCGAATCGGAAGCCCAGGCGCAAGCGATCTGCATGGCGACCGGCGACTTCCGCCGCGCCTTCGAGGCCTTTGCCGCCAAGGCGAAGCCTGAATTCAAGGGGAACTGAGCATGAGCTCCCATGGCACGACCTTGCGCCCACCTTCCCGCGATCATCTCGACTGGCCGTTCTACGATGACAGCCACCGTGCGCTCGCTGCGGAACTCGACGCCTTCGTGGCTCGTGGCGGCCTCGGCGAGATCGATCACGCTGATGTCGATGCCGCCTGCAAGCAGCTGGTCGCGGCACTCGGTACTGCAGGCGTGCTTCGCCATTGCGTGCCAAAGGCGTTCGGCGGTGTTAGCGACGAGATCGACAGCCGGTCGCTCTGCCTCATCCGCGAAACGCTCGCCTACACAGACGGGCTTGCCGACTTTGCCTTCGCCATGCAGGGCCTCGGGACGGGTGCGATCAGCCTGTCCGGCTCCGAGGCGTTGAAACACGCCGTCCTGCCCAAGGTCGCCCGCGGCGAATGGATCTCCGCCTTTGCGCTTTCCGAACCCGAGGCCGGCTCGGATGTCGCGGCGATGGCGTGCGCTGCGCGCCGGGATGGCGATCATTTCGTACTCGACGGCGAAAAGACCTGGATCTCGAACGGCGGCATCGCCGACGTCTACACCGTCTTTGCCCGCACAGGCGAGGCGCCGGGTACGCGCGGCATTTCCGCCTTCGTGGTCTTCGCCGATACGCCGGGCTTTACCATCCCCGAGCGCATCGAGACGATTGCGCCGCATCCGCTCGCTCGCCTTCGTTTCGACAATTGCCGCATCCCGTTGTCGCAACTTCTGGGCGCGTCTGGCGAAGGCTTCAAGATCGCCATGCGCACCCTCGACATTTTCCGCCCGTCCGTGGCAGCCGCCGCGATCGGATTTGCCCGGCGCGCGCTTGACGAGGCGGTGGCCCACGCGAAGAGGCGCAGGATGTTCGGCGCGACCCTTGGCGATCTGCCGACGGCGCAAAGCACGCTTGGCGAGATGGCGACCGCTATCGACGCGGCAGCACTCCTGACCGGCCGCACGGCGTGGCAACGCGACGTGCAGAAACGACCAACGACGCGCGAAGCGGCGATGGCCAAGATGACCGCGACCGAGAACGCGCAATGGGTCATCGACCAGGCGCTGCAGCTCTTTGGCGGCCGCGGCGTGCGCGTCGGCGAGATCACCGAGCGGCTCTATCGCGAGATCCGCGCGCTCAGAATCTACGAGGGCGCGACCGAGGTTCAAAAGCTCATCATCGGCCGCGAGCTGATGAAGGGCACGGGACGATAACAAGGGGTGTCGAACATGCATGGTTCGAAGGCGTCATTCGACTGGCAGGACCCGTTCAACCTGGATCAGCAGTTGAGCGAAGAAGAACGCATGGTGCGCCAGACCGCTGCGCGCTATGCCGAAGACCGTCTGGCTCCGCGCGTCCAGGAGGCATTCCGCCACGAGAAAACCGATCCGTCGATCTTTGCCGAGATGGGCGAACTCGGCCTGCTCGGTCCGATGGTGTCGGAGGAATACCGGGGCGCCGGCCTCAACTACGTTTCCTACGGCCTGATCGCCCGTGAGGTCGAACGCATCGACAGCGGCTACCGCTCGATGATGAGCGTGCAGTCTTCGCTCGTCATCGTGCCGATCTATACCTTCGGCAGTGAAGCGCAGAAGCGCAAATACCTGCCAGGACTGATTGCCGGCACCAAGATCGGCTGCTTTGGCCTGACCGAGCCAGACCACGGTTCTGATCCCGGATCGATGATCACCAAGGCCGCCAAGGTCGATGGCGGCTATCTGCTGTCCGGTTCAAAGACATGGATCTCCAATGCGCCGATCGCCGACGTGTTCGTCGTCTGGGCAAAGACATCAGATGGCGCCATCCGCGGCTTCATCCTCGAAAAGGGGTGGAAGGGTCTCAGCGCGCCGGCGATCCACGGCAAGGTGGGCTTAAGGGCATCGATCACCGGCCAGATCGTCATGGACGAGGTCTTCGTGCCGGACGAAAACATGCTGCCCGAGGTGACAGGACTGAAGGGCCCCTTCACCTGCCTCAACTCCGCGCGCTTCGGCATCGCCTGGGGCGCCCTTGGTGCAGCCGAGTCCTGCTATGACACGGCGCGGCAATACGTGATCGACCGCAAGCAGTTCGGCCGGCCGCTTGCCGCCAACCAGCTGATCCAGAAGAAGCTTGCGGACATGGCAACCGAAATCGCCCTTGGCCTGCAGGGCTGCCTGCGCCTCGGGCGCATGAAGGATGAAGGCAATCCGCCGGTCGAACTGACCTCGATCCTCAAGCGCAACTCCTGCGGCAAAGCGTTGGAAATCGCCAGAACTGCGCGCGACATGCTCGGCGGCAACGGTATTTCGGACGAATTTCCGGTGGCCCGCCACCTCGTCAATCTGGAAGTGGTCAACACCTATGAGGGTACGCACGACATCCATGCGCTGATCCTCGGCCGTGCCATCACTGGCATTGCCGCCTTTGCGAACTGAGGTCGGCATCGATGTTCAGGACCACGAGACCACTGCGGTTCGGAGACTGCGACCCCTCGGGGATCGCCTACTTCCCGTCCTATCTCAATATTCTTGTCGGGGTGACGGAGGACTTCTTCGCCTCGCTCGGCTTTCCCTGGAAAGCCATGAACGACGAGCGGCGGATCGGCGTGCCGACGGTGCGCCTCGATCTCACCTTCTCTCGACCGGGCTTCCAGGGCGACGATCTGGATTTCGCGCTGGTGGTGCGCGGCATTGGCCGCTCATCGCTCGACATGGAGCACACGGTCTCGGCGAGAGGCACCGTGCTCTGGACAGCAAAACAGCGGGTCGTTGCCACCTCACTCGACAATCACGCTTCTTGTGCCTGGCCGGACGATATCCGCGCCGCGCTGACACAACATCTGGAGACGACCGATGCACACCATCCTGCAACCTGAAGGCTGGGCTAAGCCCATCGGCTATGCCAACGGCGTCTCGGCCAAAGGCCGCACCGTCTTCATCGGCGGCCAAATCGGCTGGAACGCGCAGTCCGAATTCGAGACCGACGATTTCGTCGAGCAGGTGCGCCAGACGCTGAAGAACGTGGTCGCAGTGCTTGCGGCCGGCGGCGCCGAGCCGCAGCACATCACCACCATGACCTGGTACTTCACCGACAAGCAGGAATATGTCGGCAATCTGCGCGGCATCGGTCAGGCCTATCGCGACATCATCGGCCGGCATTTCCCGGCCATGGCTGCGATGCAGGTCGTCTCGCTCGTCGAAGACCGCGCCAAGATCGAGATCCAGGCAACGGCCGTCGTCCCCGATTGAGGTTTGGCAGCATGGCCGAGATCCGATTTTCCGAAAGCGTTTCCGCCCGACTTGAAGGTGGCGTTCTCCTCGTTACCATCGACAACGCGCCCGTCAACGCGCTCTCCGCGCATGTCCGTTCCGGCCTGATGGCGGCGCTTGACCATGTTGCCGAACGGTCGACGATTGCGGGTCTCGTCATCACCGGCGCCGGCAATACCTTCATCGGCGGCGCGGATATCAGGGAGTTTGGCAAGCCGCCGGTCGACCCGCTGCTTCCCGAAGTGATCGAGCGCATCGAGACCTTCGACAAGCCGGTTGCCGCAGCCGTCAACGGCGCCGCCCTTGGCGGCGGCTGCGAGGTGGCGCTTGCCTGCCACGGCCGGATTGCCGGCGAGAAGGTGTCGTTCGGCCTGCCCGAGGTAAAGCTCGGGCTTGTCCCGGGTGCTGGCGGGACGCAGCGCTTGCCACGCCTGATCGGCACGGTCATGGCGATCGATCTCATCGGAACCGGCCGTGCCGTGAAGGCCGCCGAAGCTGTGGCGCTTGGGCTTGCCGACAGCATTGCCGGCGATCCTGTCGCTGTTGCTCTGGCTTTCGTTCAAGAGCAAGCTGGCAAGCCGCTCCGTCGGACCGGCATGATCGCCGTCCCGCCTGCGCACGTCAAAGCCGTCGGCGCGGTGGAAGCGAAGGTTCTGGCAAAGGCCCGCGGCCAGGTTGCCCCCGCCGAGGCAATCCGCCTCGTTAAGGCAGCCGGTGAACTCGACCTGAAGCAAGGACTGGCTGAGGAACGCGCGACTTTCCTGCGCCTGCGGGATTCGGTCGAGTCAGCGGCCCTCAGGCATGTGTTTTTTGCGGAGCGCGCCGCCGGCAAGGTCGAAGGGCTCGACAAGGTTTCGCCTCGGCCGATCGCGATCGTCGGTGTCGTGGGCACCGGGCTGATGGGGTCCGGCATCGCGGTCTCCGCCTTGATCTCCGGCTACCGCGTGGTCGCCTTGGAGCAGACGGAAGAAGCCGCAGCCGGCGGACGGGCACGCATTGCCGAGACGCTCGACAAGACCGTGCGGGCTGGACGATTGACTGCTGATGAACGCGACGAATGCCTCGCGCGGCTGCAGACCACCGCAGAAGCCGTTGAGCTCGCGAAAGCTGACCTCGTCATCGAAGCGGTGTTCGACGACCTCCAGGTCAAGACGGAGTTGTTTCAGAAGCTCGACGGCATCGTCGCACCGGGCGCCATCCTCGCGACGAACACCAGCTACCTCGATCCCGATGCGATCGCGGCGGCGACGGTCGATCCATCACGGGTGGTGGGCCTGCATTTCTTTTCGCCCGCCAACGTGATGCGGCTCGTCGAAGTCGTTGATTGCGCCAAGACCGCGCCGGACGTCCTGGCGACGGCGCTTGCCTTCGTCAAACGCCTCGGCAAGCTGCCGGTCGTAACCGGGGTCACCGAAGGCTTCATCGGCAACCGCATTTTCTCGGCCTATCGCCGCGAGGCGGAGTTCATGCTGGAAGATGGGGCACTCCCGCAGGAGATCGACGCCGCGCTCGAGGCCTATGGCTTTCCGATGGGCATCTTCGCCGTCAACGACATGGCCGGACTGGAGATTGCCTGGGCACGACGCAAGCGACAGGCGGCAACACGCGATCCTGCCGCACGCTATGTCGAAGTCGCCGACAGGCTCTGCGAGGCCGGCCGTCTCGGCCGCAAGAGTGGCCGCGGCTGGTACGCCTATCCCGATGGTGAGCGCACCGTTGATCCCGACGTCACGGCGATGATCGAAACGGCGCGGGCAGCCAAGCGCATCACGCCGCGCGCCTTTAAATCCGATGAGATCATGAACCGGCTTCTGAACGCCATGTGCGACGAAGGCAAGGCGCTGCTCGCCGAAGGCATCGCCGCACGTCCCGGCGACATCGATCTCGTGATGATCAACGGCTACGGATTTCCCGCGCACAAGGGCGGGCCGATGTTTGCAGCCGGGCAAAGCAAAGGATAAATCTCATGGCTGAAGCCTACATCGTCGGCGGCGTGCGCACCCCCATCGGCCGCTACGGCGGAGCACTCTCGAGCGCCCGCCCGGACGATCTTGCGGCCCATGTGATCCGCGAGGCGCTGGCGCGTGTTTCGTCCATTCCGGCCGAAGCGATCGACGAGGTCGTACTTGGCTGCGCCAACCAGGCGGGTGAGGACAATCGCAACGTCGCCCGCATGGCCGCCTTGCTCGCCGGGCTACCGGAGACGGTCGCCGGAACGACGATCAACCGGCTCTGTGGTTCCGGGCTCGATGCAGTCGGTTATGCCGCTCGCGCAATCCGGCTGGGGGAGGCCGAAATCATGGTCGCCGGCGGCGTCGAAAGCATGTCGCGTGCGCCCTTCGTCATGCCGAAGGCCGAAAGCCCGTTCCAGCGCAGCACCGAGATCCACGACACGACGATCGGCTGGCGCTTCATCAACACGGCCATGAAAGACCGATACGGCATCGACTCAATGCCGGAGACCGCCGAAAACGTCGCCGCCGAATTTTCCATCTCCCGCAAAGATCAGGACGCCTTTGCACTGCGCAGCCAGGCGCGCGCGGCAGTTGCGCAAAAGAGCGGGCGTCTCGCCCGCGAGATCGCCGCCTACGCGATCAAGGGACGCAAGGGCGAGACGACCCACGTCGAACACGACGAACATCCGCGCGAGACGACGCTCGAAAAGCTTGCGAGCCTGCCGACGCCCTTCCGCGCCAATGGCACGGTAACCGCGGGCAACGCATCGGGCGTCAACGACGGCGCGGCCGCGCTCATTCTCGCCTCAGCCGGCGCGGTCGAGCGCTACGGACTTCAGCCCTTGGCCCGCGTCGACGGCATGGCAACGGCCGGTGTTGCCCCACGCATCATGGGCATCGGACCGGTCTTTTCCACGCACAAGCTCCTAGAACGTTTTGGTCTCGGCATCGGCGACATCGATGTCGTCGAGTTGAACGAGGCCTTTGCAGCGCAGGCGCTCGCCGGCATGCGGCAACTGGGGCTTGCCGACGATGCGCCCCGTGTCAATCCGAACGGCGGCGCCATCGCGCTCGGCCATCCGCTCGGCATGTCCGGTGCACGCCTGGCGTTGACCGCCGCGTTGGAGCTCGAAGCGCAGGGTGCCAAGCGTGCGATCGCCACCATGTGCATCGGCGTCGGACAGGGCATCTCGATGCTGTTGACACGGCCGTAGCGGCTGCACCCTTCGTGCCGTCAGCCGAAGGCCGCTCAAGACAATGAGAAAGCTGGGCTTGCTACTCAGCTCATGGGACTGAGACCGAGCCGCAAGCGGCTCGGTCTTCAAGCTTATTTTCCACCCCAGGCGGCGGGATAGTCCGGCAGCTTCTCGCAGCCGCACATGGCGTGATGCAGCGGGGGCATCTTGGCGTCGACATATTGATCGAGCGTTTCTGCCGTGATCGCCGGCTGCGGCATTACCCATTCCGGACCCGGCACCGCCTCGCCCTGCAGCACCTTCACTGCCGCGATGATTGGCGTGCGCCATTGGTAGGTCGGATAGGTCGGGGCTATCGCCTTGAAGCCTTCCGACTTCCACTTGACCAGGAAGTCCTGCTGGTCCTCGCCGGTAATGATCGGGGGCGGCAGGCCCGCATCCTCGAAGGCTTCGAGGGCTGCAACTGCTGTGGCACCAGCGTCCATCCAGATCGCGTCGATTTTGCCGCGTTGCAGGTAGTCTTCGACGATCGACTTGGTCTTGGCATTGTCGCCCTCGGTGAATTCCTCGCCGATGACGTTCAGCCCTGTCTCCTTGAAAATGCGCTTGGCCGCGGACGCGCGGGTCTCGAGCACATCGACACCCGGTACGATGCGCAGCATCAGGACGTCGGCGCCCGCGGGTGCCGTGGCCGCCACGAACTCGCCTGCCTGGATACCGAAGCCGTAACCACCCACCGGATGGATGAAGGTGACCGGGCATTTGGTGTTGACGCCGCGGTCAAAGACGATCACCGGAAGCTTCGCACAAGCCTTCTCGACTGCAGGCGTCAAGGCTGCCGTCGTATTCGGCGAGACAATCAGGGCGGAACATTTGCCGCCGTTGATGAGGTCGTCGATGTCAGCGATCTGCTTGTCGTCGGACCCTTCGGCATCGACGTGAATGAGCTCCTTGATTTCCGGATGGAGCTTTACTTCGGCCTGCATGTTCGTCCAGCCGGTTACCCGCCAGGCATTGTTCACGCCGGCGTTCGAAAAGCAGATCGTGTAGGGACCTGGCTTCTTGTACTTTGCGGTGTCGGCCATCTGGTCGCCGTAGTACTGCTCCCAAGGCTCCCCTTCCGGACCATTGGCCTTGGCCGTCAGCAGCGTCCGCTGTCTGTCGAACTCGGCAGTATCGTCGAAGTTCAGCTGTTGGCTATGCGCCGTGCCGGCGACGAGCGCAGCCGAAAGTGCGGCGGTCAGCAATTTTTTCATGTCTCACTCCCATTGATCATGATTTTTCAGTTCCTCCCGATGGCCTGGAGCGGAATGCGGAAAGCGCCCGCAACCCGCTCTGACCCTCGAAATCAGGTCCCGCCGGCGCGGTTGCGCCGGTAGGTTGCAAGCACGACTGCGGCGATCAGGATCAAGCCCTGGACGACATCGCGCGTCGGCTTCGGCAGTCCGATGAAGTTGAGCAGCGTGAAGATGGCGGTCAGCGTCAGCGCGCCTGCAATCGAGGCGGGCACGGAGCCGCGGCCGCCGAGAAGCTGCGCTCCGCCGATCACGCAGGCGGTGATCGCCTGCAGCTCGTAGCCGACGCCGACATCGGTTGAAACGCCCGCAAATCCACCGAGCAGGATGCCGGCCGTCACCGCGCTCAGCGACGAGGCGACAAAGGCGATGATGCGTACCCTCTCGATCGGCACACCCGACATTTGCGCCGCGCGCGGATTGTCGCCGAGCGCATGCAGCATGCGCCCGAGATTGGTGCGATGCATGAGCCAGAACAAGACGAAGCCGACGACCAACAGCACCAGCAATGCCACCGGCAGGAACTGGATCAATGGAATGCCCTGAAGGCTGGCGCGCCCGAAGAAGCGGAACGTCTCCGGCAGGTAGCCGCGCGGTGATCCGCTCGACCACATGAAGGCAGCACCATTGAGCGTGATCATCATGCCGAGCGTGGCGATCAATGACGGCACCCGCAGATAGGAAACGACCAGGCCGTTCACCACGCCGACGGCGAACCCCGCCGCATACATGACCGCAATCACCCACCAGGTCGCATCGGCACTGTTGTCGAGCAGCATCGACGAGCCGACGACCGTCAGCGTGATGAGCGAGCCTGCCGAAAGGTCAAAGCCGCCGGAGACGATGACGTAGATTTGGCCGGCCGCAAGGATTGCAAGAGGAGCGGCTCGCTTCAGGAAATTCATGTAGCCGGTGGGCTCGATGAAGTTCGGGTTCGAAAACGTGATGGCAACGAGAAGGGCTGCCAGCACGAAGAAGACGGGATTGATCTTCGGCAGCCGCCCAACGCTTGCCATGCCGCGCGTCTTTGCGGAGCCGACGGTTTCCTGGATCATGCCACTATCCTCTTTGAACGGACTGCGTAAAAGGCGACGGCGGCGACGATGATGATGCCGCGCATTACCTGCTTGGCGAAGGCGTCGATGCCGGCGAGATTGAAGATGGAATCGATCAGCGAGAAAATGATCACGCCGGCAACAGTGCCCCAGATTCCACCCTTGCCGCCGGAGAGGATTGTGCCGCCGATGACGACGACGGCGATCGATTCCAGATCATAGGCGCCCTCCGTGCCGATCCAGGGCGAACCAGATTTCAGGCGGCTGGCCAAATAGAGGCCGGCGAGCGCCGCGCAAAGGCTGCAGATGATATGGCTCGCCATGACGACCCGCGTCGTGTTGATGCCGGCCGCGCGCGCCGTGTCGCGGTTGCCTCCAACCGAGTAGATGTTGGAGCCAAAGCGCGTGAAGCGCAGGACGATCCATGCGCCAAGGACCAGCAGCGCCAGAACGACCAGGCTGACCGGCAGCCCGAGCACCTCGCCATAGGCGAAATACTGGAACGCATCCGGTACCGAGCCGCCGAACCGGCCATGAAAGGAGGCAAGACAGCCCTGAATGATCAGCGCCATGCCGAGCGTCGCGATAAGCGGGTTGACATCGAGGCGGGTGATCAGGAGCCCGTTGAGGGTTCCGACCACCGTCCCCATGACAAGCACCACAGCAACGGCCGGCACCATCATCGCCGGGTCGCCGTTCATGATCGCAGAGGACACCACGGCCGAGGCCGAGATGAGATGGGCCACCGACAGGTCGATCGAGCCGACGAGGATGGTGAAAGTCTGTCCAACGGCGGTGATGCCGAGCGCGATGGACCTGTTAAGGATGGAGACGGTCGCCTCCGGTGTCAGGAAGCGTGTCAGGCCGAGGCTGAGCGCAATCGCCGCATAGATCAGGACGGCCAGACCGAGCAGAAGCGCCGGCGCGTAGTGTTCCATGCGCCAGGCGGGACGCCGAGTGAGAGTTGCCTTGTTCATGCTGCCACCGCCTCCTCGCCAGTTGCCGCCAACATCACATCGGCTTCAGAGGCCCCGCGCGAAAACGCCGCGACGAGTTCGCCGTTCCGCATCACAAGGACGCGGTCGGATGCGCCGAGAACCTCCGGGAGATCGGACGAGACCATCATGATGGCCGTGCCCTTGCGCGCGAGATCGCGCATCAGGTGGTAGATCCCGGCCTTGGCATTGACGTCGATGCCGCGTGTCGGCTCGATGAAGATCAACAGCCGAGGCGCCAGCGCCAGCCAGCGCGCAACGATGGCTTTCTGCTGGTTGCCGCCCGACAGCGCCTTGATGTCCTGGGCAAAGCTGCCGGCGCGCACGTCGAGTTCGCGCAGCAGCTTTTCCATCGCTTCCGACGAAACAAAAGGCGTCGCATTGGCATTGCCGGAAAGGCCGGAGAGTGCGCGAGACGTAAGCATGCCGTTGTCGACGACCGATTGCATCAACACCAGCGCTTCGGCCTTGCGATCGCCCGGCAGCAACCCGACCCCAGCGCGGATCGCCTCGCGCGGACTGGTGAACCGCGCCGGCTTGCCGGAAAGGGTGATCTCACCCTTGGTGAAGGGAGAAAGGCCGAATATCGCCTGCGCGAGCGCGACGCGCCCTGCCCCTTGCAAGCCCGAAAAACCGACGATCTCGCCTGCGCGCAGTTCGAAGGACACATTTTTCAACCGTTCGTTGCCGGCGTTGCGGACTGAGAGCACGACGCCGCCGATCTCCTGCGGTGCTGCCGGTTCCGCATAGAAATCGCCAAGGTCGCGGCCCACCATGGCTCGTACGATCGCCTCGGGCTCAGGCACATGGTCGAAGCGAACCGCCACCTCGCCATCCTTGAGCACGGTAACACGATCGGCCAGCCGCGTGATTTCGGGCATGCGGTGGGTGATGTAGACGATCGCCACACCGCTCTTCTTCAAGGTGTCGACGAGACCGTAGAGCACCTCGCATTCGGCCTCGTTCAGCGCTGCCGTCGGCTCGTCCATCACGATCACCTTTGCCTCTAGCGACACCGCCTTGGCGATCTCCACCAGTTGCTGGCTGGCGACGTCGAGGTCAGCGACAACGGTGCTCGGCTCGATCCGGTGCGCCGAGCCGAAGAGTGCAAGCACGCGCCGCGCTTCGTCGTTCATCGCCCTGTGGTCGATCAGACCGCGGCGCGTCGGCTCGCGGCCGAGGAAGATGTTCTGTGCGACGGTTCGCTCGGGCAGCAGGGAGAATTCCTGGTAGATGACGGCAATGCCCGCGCGGATCGCCGCAAGCGGATGCGTGAAATGCCGTTCCTCACCGTTTACGACAACCGCGCCTGCGTCCGGCCGATAGATGCCGGAGAGGATCTTCATCAGCGTCGACTTGCCGGCACCGTTTTCTCCCGCCAGCGCATGGACCTCACCGCAATGCGCGGAGAAGCTGACGTTTTTCAACGCCTTGACACCGGGGAAACTCTTGGCGATGCCGCGCATCTCGATAGCGGGGTGTTTCGTGTTCATGCAGCAGCCCATGTCTTGCGGATGAATGTCGCGCTCTCGGAAAAGAGCGTATCGAAGTCGGGAAACAGCGGCCGCCAGACGCGGGTCGCCGTCGCGATCGCCGGCAGCCCGGCGCCGAATGCCTCAAGCGTCAGCCAACCGTCATAGCCGATCTCCTTCAACACCGTGAACATCGCGCCAAAGTCGATATGCCCCCGCCCGGGGATGCCACGATCGTTCTCGGATACATGGAAGACCCCGATATCCTGGCCAATCAGGCGGATCGCCGCCTCCGGCCGACGCTCCTCCACATTGGCATGGAACGTGTCGTACATGATCTTGAAGGCAGGATGCGCCACGCGATCCACATAGGCACGCGCCTGCTCCATCGTGTTGAGAAAATAAGTCTCGAAGCGATTGAGCGGCTCGAGGCTCAAATGCATGCCGTTGGCCGCCGCCCGCTCCGCCAGCGCATGGTGCGCGTCTGCCCCATACTTCAACTCGTCTTCGCTGGCGCCCCTGCCGGTAAAGAAGCCGATCGGGGCATGAAACGGCCCGCCCATGCTTTCAGCACCAAGCGCTATTGCGCAATCCAGCGCCCAGTCGAGATGGGAAAGCCCGCGCGCCCGCACTTCGGCATCGCAACTGACGGGGTTTGCCTCAGGCGTCGGGACGATCGATGTGGTGGATCGGCCAAGGCCGAGCCCGTCCAGTTCGCGGCCCAGGCGTTCGTAGTGACTGACCTTGCCCGACAGAACCGGCACTTCGACGCCATCATAGCCGAGATCGCGCAACCGGCCGATATTGTCGAGATGCCTCTCCTCGACGAAATCGGTCAGGCAAAGGAGATTGATACCAAGCTTCATGACGCGCTCACTTCAGCGAAATGCCGAGATCGCGACACGTCGCGCGGATCCAGGCCAGTGACGTTTCGATCATCGGGCCGGCGGCGCCTTCGCATTCGAGGCTGAGTACGCCGTCGTAGCCGTGGTCGCGAAGCATGGCGAGACAGGTCTTGATATTCTCGGCATTGACGCCATCGCCGAGCGCACAATGGCTGACCGCGATCCCGGTCTGTCCGCCACGGGCAGCCGCTGCCAGCGACGGTGACACGTCCTTAAGATGGACATGAGACACCCTGTCGATGAACCGCGACAGAAACTGCGGCGGTTCCTGGCCGGCGATGAAGGTGTTGCCGGTGTCCATGTTCATGCGCAGCCACTTGCTGTCTGCGAAGGCGAGCATGCGCTCCATGAATTCCGGACGCGTCGTGAAATGACCATGAGGCTCGATGTTGACGACGATCTCGTGCGCTTCAGCGACTTCGACGATCTTTTCGTAGCTGCGCTTCATCAGCGCCATCGAGCCTTCTTCGGTAAGTCCGGGCGGCATGTGGAGCCCGTCGGTCGTGTCGACGCAGGGACTGCCGGCCTGCGCGGCCCAGGCAATCGACTTCAGCACATAGGGCACACCTCTGAGCGGTCCGTCCTCACCAGACAGCGGATAGGCCGCATCGACCTGGGAAAAGCGCACGCCGTAACGCTCCATCTTGCGACGCAAGAGGACCGGGTCCTCGTAGAGCGCGACATGCGGTTGATAGCCCAGTCCGTGGATCCAGCTCACGCCGTCGATCAGACCACACTCGATGAAGTGCAAATCGTTGTCGCTTGCCCATTCCAGGCATTTTTCAAACGACCAGTAGGCCGAGTTGAACGCGTCCGTGTGGAAGCCTATCCGCACCGGCAAAATCCTCCCAATTTCCCCCATGCCATTGAGTTTCAATAGCAAATCATCAGCGTCTCCAAAATGGAGCTTGATGATGTCCAAGCATTGCGCAATAAATCGCTGCCTGCGTTCGAAATAGACGACTGGTAAATTTTAAACATCAGCGGGGGAGCGGAATGACGAAGAGCAGCAACGAACGGGCCGTCAATCGGCCCGCTGTCTTCCGCGAGCCGGGCGCCCTGCTCTATGCCGGCAATTGCCAGGACCTGATGAAGGCCTCGCTTGCGGGCCAGGTGTCGCTCAACGCCTGGACGCGACGCGGCTATCCCGGCATCGACCTCGGCGCGGCGCTGCCGCAGGTCTGTTCCGTCGGCGGATGGGATGCGACGACCCCGCAGGACTGGGGCCTGCGCGAACATTGCAACGAGGGGGTCAAGATCGCCTATCTGGCGCGCGGCTCATTGACGATCACCATGGATGGCCGCAGGACGACGATCAATGAAGGCCAGATGTTCGTCGTGCGGCCCTGGCAGTTGCACGCGCTCGGCGATCCCAATGTCGGTGCCAGCCACATCATCTGGGTGCTCATGGATATGGGCGTACGCCGACCACACGAAACCTGGCTGTGGCCCGACTGGATCGGCTGGCCCGAGCGCGACCGAAAGCGCCTGAGCGAACTTCTGTCGAAGAACGAACAGATTTCCTACAACGCCTCCCGCGAAGTTACTCGCACCTTCCTCGACATCCACGAGGTGGTGGCAGGCGGCGATATCGACGGTGGAGAGGCGCACCTGCGCCTCTTGATTTCGATGATGCTGCTGCAATTCCGCCAGATGCTGGAAAGCCAGGCACCGGTTCTCGATCTTGCTCTTGCAAGCTCGAAGCGCACGGTCGAGATCTTCCTGAAGCGGCTGCGTCATGCGCTCGACGAGGACTGGACGCTCGAGAACATGGCGGCGGAGTGCAATCTTTCCCGCACGCAATTTTCGCAGCATTGCCAGGTGCTGACCAACATGACGCCTGTCCGCTACCTCCAGACGCTCCGACTCAACGCCGCACGGCTGCTTCTTGAAAGCGGCGCGCAATCGGTCACCAACATCGCCTTTGATTGCGGCTTCTCATCGAGCCAATACTTTGCCACCTGTTACAAGAAGCGCTTCGGGTTTTCGCCAATGGAAACGCCGCGTCAGTCGCTATCGATCGCCAACTGAAAGTGGGCCGCCGCGACCGGATCAAAGCCGAATGGACAAGAAAGCTCTCCTGACGCCACGAAAGGTCGCTTCGCAGCAACGCTCGCGAGCGATGATCGAGGCCTTGGTCGAAGCGACTGCGCGTGCATTGATCAAAGAAGGATTTGAACGCGCCAACACGAACCGGATTGCCGAAGAGGCCGGCGTCAGCATCGGCTCTCTCTATCAGTATTTTCCGGGCAAGGAAGCGCTCGTCGTTGCCGTCATCGAACGCCACAAGAGCGAGATGGTGGATGTCTTGCGGGGTACGCTGGCCAAAGTGGCGACGCTGCCGCTCGACAGTGCCGCGCGCGAACTGGTCAAGACGATGATCGATGCTCATCGTGTGAACCCGGACCTTCATCGGGTGTTGGTCGAGGAAACGCCACGTGCAGGGCGGATCGGTACGATCGACGGTTTTGACAGAGAGTTCTACGGGTTGATCAGGGCTTATCTCGAATTGCACAAGGCAGAACTGCGGGACGCACGGCGCGGTGGTCGACAGTCCAGAGAAGCTAAACGATGGGAACGTCGACGCCTTCATCAACGAAGTGACGACGCGCCGGCGTCCAACTGCGCGAACTACCGGGGGAATATGAACCGGGAGCGCTCGCAGAGACAGCTTCTCGAACGCGAGTAGATTTTTGCGAGTGATCGCTCACAATTGAGGCTGCACGCGGCCAATCCGACAGCCAACCTCGTGTCGAAATCAAATGCAGCACGAGCGGTCGAACGACCGCTTCTCGAAGCTCCATACCAAGGTAACAAGAGATGTACGCACACGTCGTGATGATTCATGCCGCGGCCATGGGCACGGCATTTCTGCTGTTTGCAGCAAGGGAGCTCCTTTTCATTTCTGCCCGGCGAGGGCAAATCGGGGCTGCAAAGTTTGCCCTGACCGCAAACAGGATTGCAGGTCTGCTCACCGGCATAGGGATTGCCGGAGGCATTGGCCTCATCGTTTTGGGTTGGTGGCCGCTATCGACACCCTGGCTACTGATGTCATTCACCCTGATCGCCGCCTTGATGATTGTCGAAAGCAGGGTCGTGCGGCCATGGGAGGCACAGGTGCATCCAGCCCTTGAAGGCACGATCGACAAATTGGAAGTCTGAACGCTTCTTAGAAACAAGCGCGCTTTGGGCGGCCGCCTGGCATCGATCTCGCTTTTTGCTCTGATAATAGCGCTGATGGTCGTCAAACCCGACCTACTCGGCGCCTAGGGCGACGCCATCGGACGCATCGATCGCTCATCAACGGAGTTGAACTCACCGCCCCTATGTGCGGAGCGATGAGTTCTCTTTTCAGGGCGTCATCACGCCAGCGCGGGCAGCAACTGGTCGATGCTCTTCTTGGCGTCGCCGTAGAACATGCGGGTGTTGTCCTTGTAGAACAGCGGGTTCTCGATGCCGGAGTAACCGGTTCCCTGGCCACGCTTGGAGACGAACACCTGTTTGGCCTTCCAGACTTCGAGCACCGGCATGCCGGCGATCGGTGAGTTCGGATCCTCCTGGGCGGCCGGATTGACGATGTCGTTGGAGCCGATGACGATGACGACATCGGTTTCGTGGAAGTCCTCGTTGATCTCGTCCATCTCGAGCACGATGTCGTAGGGAACCTTCGCTTCGGCCAAAAGCACGTTCATGTGGCCCGGCAGACGGCCGGCGACCGGATGAATGGCAAAGCGCACGTTCTTGCCGGCCGCCCGCAGCTTGCGGGTGAGCTCGGAGACCGATTGCTGCGCCTGCGCCACCGCCATGCCGTAGCCCGGCACGATGATGACGCTGTCGGCGTCGTTGAGGGCTGCGGCCACGCCATCGGCATCAATGGCGATCTGCTCGCCGGTGATTTCCATTGCCGGCCCCGTGGTTGCCCCGAAGCCGCCGAGGATGACCGACAGGAACGAGCGGTTCATCGCCTTGCACATGATGTAGGAGAGGATCGCGCCCGAGGAGCCGACCAGCGCGCCAGTGACGATCAACAGGTCGTTGCCGAGCGTGAAGCCGATGGCAGCGGCCGCCCAGCCGGAATAGCTGTTCAGCATCGACACCACCACCGGCATGTCGGCGCCGCCGATGCCCATGATCAGGTGATAGCCGATGAAGAAGGCGGCGAGCGTCATGACAAGCAGCGTCCAGGTGCCGGCACCATTGACGTAGAGCACCAGCAGCACGAGCGAGAGAAGGGCAGCACCGGCATTGAGCAGGTGACCGCCCGGCAGCTTCTTGGCCTTGCCGTCGACCTTGCCGGCAAGCTTGCCAAAGGCGATGACGGAGCCGGTGAAGGTGACGGCACCGATGAAGACGCCGAGGAAGACCTCGACCTTCATGATCGACAGTTCCACCGGTTCCTTGTGGGCAAGGATCGCGGCAAAGCCGGTCAGCGCAGAGCGGGCCGCCGCGTCGAGGCCGGCGACATCAACCGCTTCGATATGGGCGTTGAAGCCGATGAAGACTGCGGCAAGACCGACGAAGGAATGGAGTGCTGCAACGAGTTGCGGCATCTCGGTCATCTGGACGCGGGAGGCGACGAAGTGGCCGAGCACGGCGCCGCCCGCGATCATCAGCGCGATGATGAACCAATTGCCGACATCAGGTCCGAAGACCGTGGCGACAATGGCAAGCGCCATGCCCGTCATGCCGTACCAGACGGCGCGCTTGGCGCTTTCCTGGCCCGAAAGCCCGCCGAGCGAGAGGATGAAGAGGACGGCTGCCGCAATATAGGCGGCCGATACGATACCGATCATCATGATGTTTACCCCTGCCCGATCAGGATTTCTGGAACATGGCGAGCATGCGCCGCGTGACGAGGAAGCCGCCGACGATGTTGATCGTGGCGATCAGCACCGACAGCGCCGCAAGCAGCACCACCAGCCAGTTGCCAGACCCGATCTGCAGCAGCGCGCCGAGAATGACGATGCCGGAAACCGCGTTGGTGACGGCCATCAGCGGGGTGTGCAACGAATGCGAAACGTTCCAGATGACCTGGAAGCCGACGAAGCAGGCGAGCACAAAGACGACGAAGTGGCTCATGAAGGCAGGCGGAGCAAAGGCGCCGACCAAAAGCAGCAGCGCCGTGCCGACGGCGAGAAGCGTCAGCTGGCTCTTCGTCTGGGCCTTGAAGGCTGCGGCCTCGGTGGCGCGTCTTTCCTCCGGCGTCGGCTCCTTCACCTTCTCCTTTGGTTTCTGCGCCGCGATCGCGGCGATCTTCGGCGGTGGCGGCGGATAGGTGATCGCGCCCTGGAAGGTCACGGTCGCGCCACGGATGACGTCGTCCTCCATGTTGTGGACGAGCTTGCCATCCTTGCCCGGCGTCAGGTCGGTCAACATATGGCGGATATTGGTGGCATAGAGCGTCGACGCCTGCGCGGCCATGCGGCTCGGGAAATCGGTATAGCCGATGATGACGACGCCGTTGTCGGAGACGATCCGCTGATCGGCAACGGTCAGGTCGCAGTTGCCGCCACGCTCGGCCGCAAGATCGACCACCACCGATCCCGGCTTCATCGCCGCCACCATGTCGGCAAGCCAGAGTTTCGGTGCATCACGGCCCGGGATCAGCGCCGTGGTGATGACGATATCGATCTGAGGCGCAAGCTCGCGGAACTTGGCAAGCTGCTTCTCGCGGAACTCCGGCGAAGAGGGAGCCGCATAACCGCCGGTGGCAGCGCCATCCTGCTGACCGCCCCCCTCACCATCGGCAAAATCGAGATAGACGAACTCGGCTCCCATGCTCTCGATCTGTTCGGCGACCTCGGGACGCACGTCAAAGGCGTAGGTCTGAGCACCAAGCGAAGTGGCGACCCCGATCGCCGCAAGACCGGCGACGCCCGCACCGATCACCAGGACCTTGGCCGGCGGCACCTTGCCGGCGGCCGTCACCTGGCCGGTGAAGAAGCGACCGAAATTGTTGCCGGCCTCGATCACCGCGCGATAGCCGGCGATATTGGCCATCGACGACAGCGCATCCATCTTCTGGGCGCGCGAAATGCGCGGGACCATGTCCATGGCGATGACGTTGGCGCCCTTTTCCTTGGCGAGCTCCAGAAGTTCGGCATTCTGGCCCGGATAGAAGAACGAGATCAGCGTCTTGTCCGCAGACAGATAAGCGACCTCGCTCGGCTCGGGCGGCCGTACCTTGGCGACCACATCTGCCGAAGCCCACAGCGCCTCTGCCGACGGGGCCACCTCGACGCCCACGGCCCGATAGGCATCATCGGAAAAACCGGCCGCAACGCCCGCGCCCGTTTCGATGATGCTGCTATAGCCAAGTTTCGCAAGTTGCACCGCGCTGTCAGGTGTCAGCGCCACGCGCGCCTCGCTTGCGGTTACCTCCCGCGGCGCGCCAATTTTAATCGCCATGCTTGTCTGTCCTCTCCTGCCGACTAGGCAATGCCTTGTCCCTCAACAATGCGACAGCAGAACAAGCAAACCTTGAGAGTACTGTCCAGTACGCTTTGCCGCGAATCCGTCCATTCTTGTCGCTTTTTAGTTTTCACTAATCGTTTTTATCGGCCAAGCACTCCAGCCGACCAGCCGCTCGGCCAACAATGGCCAACAAAAAGGGGACGGCGACGCGCCCATGAAGAGAGTGCTGCATCGGCTCCAGGGGGCCGCCGATTGCGTATGTGAAGCGACGTTTCACCAGAGAGGGGTCCCGAACCTGCGCGCGTTTCATGAAACGATCATGCCGAGCCGCGACTGACAATCCGGCGCCTGGCGTCGAGACGCTACGGGGCCGCTGCTGCAAGCCCTCCTTCGGAGGTTCTTATTTCAATGCCCTCGGCACGGCACGGCGACGCGGTCTGGCCGCGTGCCGCGCCGTGCGGCCTCTTGGGAGGACGTTCTAGTTGCGGCTTTCGTAGCTGCTCAGATTTGCAGGGGTGACGAGCTCTAACGTGAACGACCCGCGCGTCCACGCCCTCAAAGGGATTCGTCGACAATGATGACCGGTCGCCCCAGGGAGCAGGCCTCCACCCGCGCCTCGACGCGATAAACCGAGCGCAGCATATCCGCGGTGATGACGTCGTGGGTGGGGCCGCTCGCCAGCACCGACCCGCCACTGATGACGATCGTGTCGTCGCAATAGCGCAGCGCATGGTTCAGGTCGTGCAGCGCGATCAACACCGCCATACCCGACTGCGCCGACAAACGCTTCATGAAGCCAAGGACCTCGATCTGGCGAAAGAGATCGAGCGCCGAGGTCGGTTCGTCCATCAACAGCACTTCGGGCTTACGCACGAGAGCTTGCGCGATGGAGACGAGCTGGCGCTGGCCGCCTGAGAGCTCACCAAGGCCACGAAAGGCGAGATCGGCGATCCGGAGTTCGCCCAGCACTCGGTCGATCTCGGCGAGTTCGGCGTCCTTCACCTTCCAGCCTGAGCCTTGCTTGGCCGACAGCAGCACCGACTCATAGACAGTCAGCACGGCATTGGCGCCGGTATCCTGCGGCATGTAGCAGATGCCTTCGGATCCCTTGGCCGTATCGGACAGGTGGACAGTGCCGGGACCGGAGGTCAGGTTTGCTATGCGCTTGAACAGCGTCGACTTGCCGGCCGCATTCGGACCAATCACCGCCGTCAGGCCACCGCCGCGCAAGACACCGGTGTTGACATCTAAGAGCACCGTGCGCCGGCCATAATTCGCGCCGACCTTTTCCAGCGACAGGCTTACCATGCGCGCCTCCTGTTGGTGAAAATCAGCACGAAGAAGAAGGGCACGCCAACGAGCGCGGTGATGACTCCAATCGGCAGGACGGCACCCGGAATAATCATCTTGCTGACGACCGAAGTGACCGAAAGAAGGAGCGCGCCGCACAGCACGGAAGCTGGCAGGAAGAAGCGCTGATCCTCGCCGACCAGCATGCGTGCGATGTGCGGAGCGACGAGACCAACAAAGCCGATCGTGCCAACGAAAGAAACCGGGATCGCCGCAAGCAGGCTGACCGTCATCATTGCTTCGAGCCGGAGCCTTCGAACATTGATACCGAAGCTCGCAGCCTTATCGTCACCAAGCCGAAGCGCGGTCAGCGCCCAGGCGTGGCGTGCAAACAGCGGCAAGGCGAACAGCAGCACGGCGCCGGTGATCCAGACCTTTGGCCAGGTTGCCTTGGTGAGACTGCCCATCGTCCAGAAGACGACGGCGGCCAGCGCCTGTTCGGAGGCGAGATATTCGAGCAAAGACAGCGCGGCATTGAAGGTGAAGACGAGCGCAATGCCGAGCAGAACGATTGTTTCGACCGTAACGCCGCGCATGGTGGAGGCGAAATGGATGAAGAGCGCCGCCAACATCGCCATAAGGAAGGCGTTGATTGGCACCATGTACTGGACGGCGACGGGAAAAAGCGCCACGCCGGCAACGAGACCGAGGGCCGCACCGAAGCCGGCAGCGGCGGAAATGCCGAGCGTGAATGGACTTGCCAGTGGATTGGCAAGGATCGTCTGCATCTGCGCGCCTGCGACCGACAATGAGGCACCCACCGTCACGGCCATCAGGGCGATCGGCATGCGAATGTCCCAGATCACCACCCGGAGCTGGTCGCTTACAGTTTCCGGTCGAAAGAGCGCGGTCAGCACATCCGCGAGTGGATAGTTCGCAGGCCCGAGAGCCATGTCGACTGCAACCGACGCAAAGAGCGCGACGATGAGGCAGAAGATCAACACCAAGCGGCGCAAAACGAGAGAGCGGTAGCGCCCTCGCCCTTCAACGCCGGATACTTGTTCGGTCATGGCAACCATCATTCACCACTCTTTGGAAGCGAGGCGAAGTAACCCGCGCGGTAGGTCACCGGCAGAAACTTCTCATGGAACTCGCGGAAAGTCCGGTCCGGGTCTATGTCGGCAAAGAGCTCCGGATGGAACCACTTGGCAAACTGCTGGATCGGAATGAACTCGTAAGGGGCGCCGTAGAACTGATGCCAGACGGCATGCACATTGCCCTCCTTCACCGCCTTCAGGCCAGGAAAGCCCGGGCGCTGCATAAGGCCGCGCAGGCGATCTTCTGCCGCCGCCGCATCGGCGCCGCGTCCGACGCTAACGAACTGGTTGAGATCGGATTCCGCCGACCAGTTACTGCCGGTGATAATGACATGATCCGGATCGCTGACGATCAGCTGCTCAGGATTGAGGTCGCCGAAGGTCCCCTTGATGACGTCAGAACCGATATTGTGGCCGCCGGCCTCTTCCACCATTTTGCCGAAGTTGGCCGGACCGAAGGTGCGGCAGCAGACAACGTCGCCGGTGATGCCGGGAGAGCGCTCGATGAAGACTTTCGGGCGCACAATTTCCCCCGCCTTCTTGAGGCGGTCCGTCACCAGCGCGATTTGAGCATTGCGATAGTCGATGAATTCGCGGGCCTTCGCTTCGGCACCGAAGAGCTGGCCGAGGATTTCGACCGATTTTTCGCTATTGGCGGCAGGATCCACGCGGAAATCGAGATAGACGACGGCAATGCCGGCGGCAGCGGCCTTTTCGATGAAGCCCGATTCTTCGACCGCCTGCTGCGCTTCGAGATTGAGCGTCAGAACATCAGGCTTGAGCGCAATCGCTGCCTCGAGGCTGAAATCGCCCGAAGGGATATAGCCGAACCGCGGCAGTTTCTCGATTTCGGGGAAGCGCTCCACATAGGCAGCGTAGGAGTCCGGATCCTTCTTCAAAAGATCATCGCGCCAACCGACGATCGTGTCGAAGACATGCTCGCCTTTCAGCGCTGCGGCCACGTGGATCTGCCGCGCCTCGCCCAACAGGACGCGCTTGGCCGGAAGCGCAATTTCGACCCGACGGCCGGTGACGTCGATGATTTCAGCCGCACTGGCGGGCAAAGCTGCCAATACCAAGGCTGCGACCATCGCCGACGCGATTTTCCCGAAGATCGACATTCTCATTCCCTTTTAGTTGCGACGCCGGAGTCCTCCCCTCCTCCAGCTGTCGATCCGCTTACTTGGCTGACGTCAGCGAGACGAAGTAGCCGCTCTTGTAGGGAAGCGGCAGGAAGCGCTCATGCAACTCCTTGAACGTCGCCTCCGGGTCGAGGTCCGCGAAGAGATCCGGGTGCAGCCACTTGGCGATCTGCTGGATGGCCACGAACTGGTAGGGATTGTTGTAGAACTGGTGCCAGATGGCGTGAACCTGGCCGTCTTTCACGGCTTCAACGCCGGTGAAAGCCGGGCGTTTGGTCAGGTTTTCGAGCTTGCGGGCCGCTTCCTTCTCATCGGCGCCATAGCCGACGCCAACCCAGGCACCGCCCGGCACATAACCCTGCCAGTTGCCGCCGGTGATGATGATCTGATCGGGATTGGCAGCGATGATCTGCTCCGGATTGACCACGCCGAAGGTGCCGGGAATGATGTCCTTTGCCATGTTTACGCCGCCGGCGAACTCGACCATCTTGCCGAAGTTCTCGTTACCGAAAGACATGCAGCAATCGCCGGAGTAACCACCGGCGCGTTCGACAAAAACGAGCGGCTTCTTCGGATTGGCCTTCGCCAAAACGTTTGTCACCTTGGCGATGCTCTCGGCGCGAAACTTGATGAACTCCTCGGCCTTCTCTTCCTTTCCCAAAAGCTTGCCCATCACGCGCATGCTCGGCTCGGTGTTTTCCATCGGCTTTTCGCGGAAATCGACGTAGACGAGCGGGATACCGACCTTGGCAAGCTTCTCGATGTAGCCAGCCTCCTCCGTCGCCGTCTTGGCGTCGACGTTCATCAGAACGACATCGGGTTTCAAGGCAACCGCCTGCTCGATGTCGAAGGTGCCATCCTTCATGCCGCCGAAGGTCGGCAGCTTGGCAATGCCAGGGTACTTTGCGAGATAGGCGGCATAGCTTTCAGGGTCTGCCTTTGCCAGATCATCGCGCCAGCCGACGACGCGCTTGAACGGCTCGTCGCGGTCGAGCGCGCCGAGGAAATAGATCTGCCGCCCTTCGCCGAGAATCACGTGCTCGACGGGTACGTTGACCTCGACATCGCGGCCCGTGACATCCTTCAACGTCACGACATCAGCGAAGGCTGCCGTAGAAAAAAGCACGCAAAGGCTTGCGGCGGCCGCAGCCACCCTGTTGAAAAACCGCATTGTTTTAGCTCCGCTGGAAAATTCAGGCGATCTAATGTTTCATGACTTTATTAGTCAACATTTATCTTTTAGAACGCCTCCAAACAGGAACGAGCGGTATCGACATGAGCGATGTGACGGAGCGGCAGAACTACAACCTGCGAGATGAAATCAAGGCCTACTGGTCGGACCGCGCGGCAACCTTCGATCTGTCCCCGGGCCACGAGATCTTCTCGGAGGAAGAACGCACGGCCTGGCATCAACTGTTTCTCCGTCACCTTGGGCCCGGCGCAGGGCGTGCTGCGCTCGATCTTGCGAGCGGCACCGGCGTCATCTCGCATCTTCTCGATGAACTCGACTTCAAGGTGCAGGGCCTCGACTGGGCCGAGCCGATGCTCGAACGCGCCAGGGATAAGGCGCGCAAGCGCGGGCGAGCGATCCGCTTCGCCCTCGGCGACGCCGAAAATACCATGGAGCCCGACAACCATTACGATGTAATCGTCAACCGGCATCTGGTCTGGACGCTCGTGGACCCGGCCGCAGCCTTTGCCGAATGGCTACGGGTCCTGAAGCCCGGCGGCATGTTGCTGATCGTCGATGGCGACTTCGTCAATACAACCGCGCTCGAGCGGCTGTTCTCTAGGCTCAGCACATGGGGACAGCGCCTCGGCCTGTTCAAGGCTGAGACGCCAACCGGTTCGCCGCAGATGATGGCGACGCACCGCAGCATCCTCTCCCGCGTGCATTTCGCACAAGGCGCCCGCGCCGAGGCCGTCGTCGCGCTGTTGCGCGAAGCCGGCTTTACCGAGATTACGATCGACAGGGACCTTCGCGAAATCCATCGCACCCAGGCCGCGAATTGGAACCTTTTCAAGGGCTTGGCGCGACAGTCGCAGCATCGCTACGCCATTCGCGCGACGAAAGCTTAGGGCCGAGGCAAACCCTACGCAGTCAGTGACTGTGTTCATGCGCAAAACGACCGGGCTCACGACTGCGCAATCTCCCTGCCAATCCGCAGGACCTCCGAGATTAAAAGGTTCAGGTCGTCCGGGCGGGTGCGATGATTGCAGATCGCCGCGCGTAGGCAATGCTTGCCCCGGATCGTCGTGTCAGAAAGCGCCGCCACGCCGGTTTCCTGCAGGCGCAGCATGATCTCGAGGTTGGTCTCCTTCAGTCGCTCCTCATTTAGACCTTCGGGCGCATAGCGGAAGCAGACGATGTTGATCTCCGGTTCAACGATGAGTTCCAGAGGCGGATTCGAACGGACGAGATCGGCGAGGAAGGCGGCCTGCGCGACGTTCTGGTCGATCAGCCGGCCGAACTTGGCGATGCCGTGCTCCATCAGCGCCATCCAGACCTTCAGCGCCACGAAGCCGCGACTGGTCTGAAAGCCGAATTCGTGCAGCCATTGGCCGGAAGCGATGCCACGTGACATGCCTTGGAGGTATTCG
The DNA here is from genome assembly GCF_001426275.1 of Ensifer sp. Root423. Classification (NCBI taxonomy): domain Bacteria; kingdom Pseudomonadati; phylum Pseudomonadota; class Alphaproteobacteria; order Hyphomicrobiales; family Rhizobiaceae; genus Ensifer; species Ensifer sp. Root423. Next base: position 153,448 of record NZ_LMEG01000006.1, read on the forward strand.
GGCGACACCGCAAAGGTTTCCCGGTGCCTCGTCCGATCCCGCACAAGCGCGCAACCGACTTCGAACGGGGCATGCAGCCATTTGTGCGGGTCGAGTGCGACGGAATCCGCCCGCTCGATGCCCTTGACGCGCCAGGCGTTCTCGGGCGCGATCGAAAGCAGCGCTCCGATACACCCGTCCACGTGGAACCACAGGTTCTCCTCCGCGGCGATCCCGGCCAAGGCGGTGAGATCGTCTACTGCACCGGAATTGACCGTACCGGCAGTACCAATTACGCAGGCAGGCCGGAAGCCCCGCGCGCGATCCTCGGCGATCGCCGCGCGAAGCGCCTCAAGGTCGATGCGGTAACGGGAATCGGTCGGGATCCGTCTAAGTGCCTTGTTGCCGAGGCCGAGCGTCTCGACCGCCTTGCGATGGCAGGAATGAACCTGATCCGAGGCGTAGAAGCGCATGGGTTCCGTGAGGGCCGCAACGCCCTCTTCGCGCAGATCGATGCCCGCCATGGCGTTGCGGGCAACCGTCAGCCCGACGAGGTTGGCCACCGAACCGCCACTGACCAGCGTGCCGCTCGCTGCCTTAGGAAAGCCGATCATGTCGCGCAGCCATCCGACGACCTGCTGGTCGACGAGGGCAGCGGCGTGGCGTCCGCCCCCGAGATTGGAACCCTGGATCGCTGCGAGAAAATCGCCGAGCGCCCCGGTGAAGTTGCCGGAGCCCATGTACCAGGACCAGAACCGTGGATGGATGTTGCCCATTGGATAGGCGAGCACCGTGTCCTTCACCTGTCGGTACACGTCCTCGAGGGGCGTCGGCCGATCCGGGACCGGCGCCTGGTACAGCGCTTCGATCTCGTCCGGCAGCGGTTGCCAGACCGGACGCTCGCGCACGCGGCCGAGATGGCCGACGGCATCGTCGATGATCCGGTGGGCGAGCGCCGAGACGGACGACCAATCGGGTGGGTCGAGGGTCTCGAGCGTAGCCAGGAGTTCCGGTTGCGTGAAGGCTCCCACGCTTTGCCTCGGTGATCGCGCTCCCATCGTTCCTCTCCCTATTCGGCGGCGAACTGGAAGCCAGGCGTGGATCGCGACAGCTCCATCTCCTCGTCATCCATGTCCGCCGGGATCGTTTCGAACAGCGGCGTCGACAGGTAGCGCTCCCCTGTGTCAGGCAGCATGCACAGGATCACCGAGCCGGCCGGCGCGTGCTCCGCGATCTGGCGCGCAACGCCGAAGGTCGCGCCGCCCGAAACGCCAGTGAAGATTCCCTCTTTCTGTGCGAGCGCCTTGGCCCATTCCATCGCCTTCGGACCGGCAATGGCGACAAGTTCGTCATAGTAGCGGTTGTCAATCGCCTCCTGCAGGACGTCTGGTATGAAGTCCGGTGTCCAGCCCTGGATCGGATGCGGCTCGAAGGCGGGATGGCTGGCGGCCGGCGCACCGCCCGTTCCGCGCTGTTGCGCATGACCGCTGCCGAGCAACTGCGCGTTGGCGGGCTCGGCAAGCACGATCTTCGTCTCCGGACGCTCACGCCGCAAAACCCGGGAGACGCCAACCACCGTGCCGCCGGTGCCGTAGCCTGTGACGAAGTAATCAAGACGGGAGCCGGCAAAGTCGTTGACGATTTCCCGGCCGGTCGTCGCCTCGTGGATCGCGGCGTTGGCTGTGGTCTCGAACTGCCGGGCGAGGAACCATCCGTTCTTCTCTGCGAGTTCGATCGCCTTGCGATACATGCCCAGGCCCTTCTCGGCGCGCGGCGTCAGAACGACCTTGGCGCCCAGCATGCGCATCAGCCGGCGGCGCTCGACGGAGAAGCTATCGGCCATGGTGACAACCAGCGGATAGCCTTTTTGCGCACAGACCATCGCCAGTCCGATGCCGGTGTTACCGCTGGTGGCCTCGACTACGGTCTGTCCGGGCTTCAGCTTGCCTGTGCGCTCGGCCTCCTCGATGATCGCAATCGCCAGCCTGTCCTTCACCGACGAAGCCGGATTGAAGAACTCCGCCTTGACATAGATGGTCGCGTTGCCGACGCTGAGATTGTTGACGCGGATCGCCGGCGTATCGCCAATCGTCTCCAGCACGCTGTCGAAAAGCCGCCCGCGGCCGCTCGTGGTTCTCAGTCCAGAATTGTTTGGCATGGGTCCTCTCACTCTTCCGGATGCTAGGTTCGGCGAGGGATGCTAAAGTGCTGCCGTGGGAGCCGGCGTGGGAGTGCGCATGGAAACGGATGGCCCGGACGTGGTTTTTTCGGCAAAGGAGCTGGACCTGCGGCTGCTCGGGCCGATGAAACTCATGCGCCGCGGGGTGGCCGTGCCGTTACCGCGGTCGCGCAAGGTGCGCGCGCTGCTCGCTTATCTGGCCCTGACGCCAGGTTCGGTTCCTCGGGAACGGCTCTGCCATCTGCTCTGGCAAGTGCCGAGCGATCCGCGCGGTGAATTGCGCTGGAGCCTGAGCAAAATCCGCTCGCTCATGGACACGGATGGCCGCAAGCGCGTGATCACGGCTAACGACCGGATTTCACTCGATCTCGAAGACTGTGACATCGACGCACGCCACATCCAGGCAGCAAGGCGTCGCGGTATCGGAAACCTCGATCTGGAGGCGTTGCGGCCGATTGCTGGACGATGCGGAGGCGATCTGCTCGAAGGGGTCGAGATCGACAACAGCCCTGCCTTCGAGCACTGGCTGACATCGGTGAGGAGCGAGTTTCGCCTGTACGCGCTGGAGATCGCGGCAGAAATCGGCAAGAAAACACCCGTCGGCGGTGAGGACGGCTTGCCGGCAGCCCGGCAATGGCTCGACCTCGCGCCGCTCGACGCAGACGCAAATCTCCGCTTCCTGGCGGAATTGTCCCGCAGGCGGATGGGCGACGCCTGCAACCGGCATCTCGATGCGGCAGCGCGCCTCTTTGCCGATGAGGGCGAGGACTTCGCGCCGATCCGAGAGGCATGGGAACGCCTCAGGCCCCTGCCCCGACAACCGGCGGTCGTCGTCGTTTCTGACGGTGTTGGCAGACCTTCCGAGCCCATCCACGTGACGGTCGCGCGCCGCGCCTCAATTGCCGTCATGCCGTTCCGCGAACTTGTCGCGGGCGGGGCGGGCCGGAACGATCTCGGCAGCGCGGTCGCGCATGACGTCATCAGCAAGCTGGCGCGCCTGCGCAGTCTCTTCGTTATTGCCCGAGGCTCTGTTTTTGCCATCGCTGGCGAAGGGCTCGAACTGCCGGAAATCGGCCGCCGGCTCGGCGTCGACTATGTCGCCACCGGCTTCCTAGAACAGCACGAACTCGGGATCGCCGTGAACGTGGAGGTCGCAGAGGCGGCCACCGCCCATATCGTCTGGACTGAGCGGCTCGAGGCGCGCGCGGCCGAGCACTTTGCCGTCGTCGACGAGATCAGCAACAGCATCGTGTCGTCGATCGCCGCTGAAATCGAGAACGAAGAGCGCAACCGCGCGATCCTGAAGCCTCCGGATTCGCTCGACGCCTGGGAGGCCTATCATCGCGGCCTCTGGCACATGTTTCGCTTCACCGCCGAGGAAAACGAGCGCGCCGCCGAGTTCTTCCGCCTTTCGACACGCCTCGATCCAACCTTCTCACGCGCCCATGCAGGGCTGTCCTTCACCCACTGGCAAAGGGCATTCCAGCGCTGGGGCGACCGCGACGGCGAGACCCGGGACGCGCTCAAGGCCGCCGGGCAGAGCCTCTTGGTTGACGATCAGAACCCCGCCGCGCACTGGTCGATGGGGCGTGCCCTCTGGCTGACCGGAGACCACGACCAGGCGGTGCGCGCACTGGAGCACTCGGTCCTTCTCAGCCCCAATTTCGCCCTCGGGCACTATGCGCTCTCCTTCGTGCACGCGCAGTCCGGCGACCCCGCAGCGGCGATCACCGCATCTGATTACTCGCGGCTTTTGAGCCCCTACGACCCGCTGCTGTTCGGCATGCTCGGCACCCGCGCGATTGCCCTCATCCGGCTCGGCGCCTTCGAGGAGGCTGCAGACTGGGCGATCAAGGCGGCAGCCCGTCCGAACGCGCATGTGCACATCCTCGCGATCGCAGCCCATTGTCTTGCGCTCGCCGGACGCCTCAGTGAGGCTCGCAGCTACGCGGCCCGCATCCGCCTGCAGAAGCCGGATTACCGGACGGACAATTTCCTCGACGCCTTCCACTTCACACCCGACGTCATCGCCCGATATCGCCAAGTGGCGGCCTTGATCGGGCTGGCGACCTGAGTGATCGGTGCCGGCCAAATTCGCCTGCGTGTTTTAGAGCCGCTGGAGAAGGCGGTAGCGTTCAAGGATTTCAGCGATTTGTTCGTCCTGTGCCTTGTTTGGCAGAAGTGCTGGCTGTCGGCTTGCGCCGACAGATGCATCCTGCAGGTAGAGGGCGCGCTTGACCATCGCCGGGGCAAAGCCGAGTGCATAGAGGTCGGTCCGAAAGGCAGCAAAGGTTGCCTGCTGCTTCTGCGCTTCGACAACGTCGCCGGCATTGAAGGCCTTCAAGATACCTGCAAGTACATCGGGCATGGCGTTGCCGAGGCCCGAGATGCAGCCAGCCGCACCATTCTGCAGTGCCCAGAGCACGAGATGATCGGGGCCGGAGTAGACTTCGAAACCATCGACCTCGTTGGCAACCTGCAGATAGGCTTCCAGCGTTTCTTTCGCACCGCCGGAATCCTTGATGCCGGCAATGTTGCCGTGGCCGGCAAGGGCGCGCGCCGTGTCGGGCTCGATATGGTTCTGCGTGCGGGCGGGTATGTCATAGAGGTAGACTGGCGTCTTCACGGCATCGGCGACGGTCGAGAAATGACGGACAAGGCCATCCTGGGTGCAGGCAATGAAGAACGGCGTGATCACTGCGATCCCGTCGACGCCGATCCGGTCGAATTCTCGGGCGAGTTTTACTGTCTCGAAGGTGGCAGGCATGCCGGCATTGACGATCACCTTGACGCGGCCGCCGACCTCATCAACCACCTCCTCCGTCAGGCGCACCTTTTCCTCGTATGTCAGCGCGGTGAAGTCACCGTTGGTTCCGGCGCACATGATGTTGTTGCCGGCTGCGACCTGTCGGCGGACCTGGGCGCGCGTCGCCTGGTAGTTAATGGTCTCGTCGTCGTTGAAGCAGGTCACGAGGGCGACGAAGGCTTGCTTGGTCATGCGGATTTTCCTCTCAATGGACGGCGCCTCAGGACGCGCGCTGAAGACGGGCGGCGCGATGAGCGGCCTGGACGTCGGGATCGGGGTCGAGGCCGGCTGCAAGCAGCGCACGCGTATAGTCTTGCTGCGGCGCGTCGAACACCTCGCGCACCGTGCCAAGCTCTACGATGTTGCCCTTCTGCATGACCATGACGTGGTCGGCAAAGTCGCGCACCACCGGCAGATCGTGGGCGATGAAGATAAAGGCGATACCCATTTCCTTGCGCAGCCGGTCGAGCAGCGCGATCACCTGCGCCTGCACCGAAACGTCAAGCGCCGAGACCGCCTCGTCGCAGATGATCAGCTGCGGCTCGAGTGCGAGTGCGCGGGCAATTGCGATGCGTTGGCGCTGGCCGCCGGAAAACTGATGTGGGTAGCGGCCCATGTGCTCCGGGCCGAGACCGACCTGCACAAGAAGATCAGCCACCCGCTCGCGCCATTTCGCCTTGGGCAAGATATCCGAATGAATGACCCAGGCCTCGGAAATGAGCTGGTAAACGGTCATACGCGGATTGAGCGACTGCGTCGGGTCCTGGAAGACCATCTGCAGGTCGCGGCGCAGCTTGTAGAGTTCGGCCGGCGACATGGTGAAGAGGTCGCGGCCCTTCCACAAGGCGCTGCCACTATCCGGTTCGTCGAGGCGAAGCAGGATGCGCGCCAGCGTCGACTTGCCTGACCCGCTCTCGCCGACGACGGCCATGGTCTCGCCGGGCATGAGGTCGAAGGACAGGCCCTTCAGCGCCTCGAAGGAGCCATAGCGTTTGCGCACGTCGCGAACTGAAAGAACGGGTTCGGCGCGAGCGGCTGGCACATGCATCTCGCCCTTGCCTGGAGCGGCGGAAATCAGCTTTTTGGTATAGGGATGCTGCGGGTTCTTGTAGACCTCGCGCACCGTGCCGGCTTCGACCAGGACGCCTTTTTCCATCACCACCACGCGATCGGCGATCTCCGCGACCACGCCGAGGTCGTGGGTGATGATGAGGACCGCCATGCCGGTCTCTCGCTGCAATTCCTCAAGCAGCGCGAGCACTTCGGCCTGCACGGTGACGTCGAGCGCCGTCGTCGGCTCATCGGCGATCAGGAGATCTGGCCTGAGCGCCAATGCCATCGCAATCATCACGCGCTGGCGCTGGCCGCCGGAGAATTCGTGCGGATATTTGTCGAGCGAGCGCTCAGGGTCGGGGATGCCGACCCGGGTCAACAGCCGCAACGCCTCGGAAGCGGCTTTCGCGGCGTCGGTCCCGTGGGTGGTGAGCGCCTCGCGGATCTGCCAGCCCACGGTATAGACCGGGTTGAGATGGCTCAGCGGGTCCTGGAAGATCATGGCGATACGGCGCCCGTTGACCTTGCGCCTTTCCTGCGCCGGCATTGTCAGCAGGTCGACGCCGTCGAGCAGGATCTCGCCCGAGCTGATGCGTCCCGGCGGCATGTCGATCAGGTTCATGATCGCCGAGGAGGAGACCGACTTGCCGGATCCGCTTTCGCCAAGGATTGCGAGCGTCTCGCCACGGTCGAGATGGTAGGAGATATTGCGGACCGCTTTCACGACGCCGACTGCGGTGTGGAATTCGACCGACAGGTCGCGAACTTCCAGGAGATGGTCAGCCATTCTTGCGACCTTTCATTTCGAGACGCCAGCGCTGCACTGGGTCGAGCGCGATGCGCAGCCAGTTCGACAGGAGGTTTAGCGACATGGTGGTAAGGATGATCGCAAGGCCGGGCCAGAACGAAAGCCACCATGCGTTGGTGAGGTACTGGCGTCCCTGCGAGATCATCAGGCCCCAGGTGATTTCCGGCGGCTGGATACCGATACCGAGGAACGAAAGCGCGCTTTCGGCTAGCATCACATAGGCGAAGTCGAGCGTCGCAAGCGTCGTCAGCGTCGGCAGCACGACAGGCAGAATGTGGCGGAACAGGATGCGCTTGCTTGATGCGCCCATCACGCGCGCGGCCTGCACGAACATGCGTTCACGGATTTCCAGCACTTCGGCGCGTGTGGTTCGCAGGTAAACCGGGATGCGTGTGATCGCCAGCACCAGCATGAGGTTCAGGATCGACGAGCCGAGAATATAGAGAACGATGACCGCGATCAGCAGCGACGGAAAGGACATGATCACGTCCGCAAGCCGCATGATGATCTGATTGACGCGCGGCGAGGAAAAGCCGGCGACAAGGCCGAGGAAGGTGCCGACGGTTGCTGAAAGCGCGACGGCACCGGCGGCCACCATCAGCGTGTTCTGGGTGGCAACGATGATGCGGGCAAGCAGCGGCCGCCCGAGGGCATCAGCCCCCATCCACCAGACCCAGCCGCGCTCCCAGTCGAAAGGCACGGCGTTGCGGCCTCTAAGGTTCTGTTTGGTCGCGAGATCGCCGAGCCAGGTCGGCCCGATGATTGCGATGATGAGAACGAAAAGCAGGAAGATCGCGGCGCAAAGCGCGAATTTGTCGGCAAGCAGCATGCGGAACATGCGGGTCGCAAAGCGCGGTTCTTCGGTAACAACGGTATCGGCGGTCTGCAGGGTCATGGTCCCCTCCTCAGTGCCGGATGCGCGGATCGAGCAGCGCGTAGGCCAGATCGATCAGCAGGTTCATGAGGAAGATCGCCAGCGCCGTGACGAGGATGGCGGCGAGCACGACGTTGAAATCGCGCTGCAAGATGGAATCGATCATCAGCTTGCCGACGCCCGGAAACCCGAAGATCGTCTCGACGATGACCGCGCCGTTCAAAAGGCTCGCGGCCTGGTCGCCAATGACGGTGATGACCGGCAGCATGGCGTTGCGCAGCGCATGCACGAAGATGATCGGCCCGGATTTGACGCCCTTGGCGCGCGCCGTCTTCACATAGGCCGAAGAAAGCGCCCCGATCATCGAGCCGCGCACCACCTGGACGATGATGCCGAAAGGCCGGATGAACAGAACCGAGATCGGCAGGATCCAATGAAGCAGCGACCCCGTGCCCGAAGTCGGCAGCCAGGCGAGGTTTACCGAAAAGACGACGATCGCGACGATGGCGATCCAGAAATCGGGAACGGAAGCGCCGACCAGCGAGATCAGCGAGGAGAGCCGATCGAAGAAGCCTCCAGCGCGGAAGGCGGCAAGCGAACCGACGACGATCGCAGCACCAGCGACCAGCGTCATGGTGATGACTGCGAGCCAGAGCGTCCAGGTGAAGGCCTCAAGCACCACGTCCAGAGCAGGACGCGCCTTGCGCAGGGATTCGCCAAAATCGCCGGTGACGACGTCGCCGACATAGCGTCCGAACTGCACCAGCATTGGATCGTTCAAGCCATGCAGCTCGCGGAATTGCGCCTTCATCTCTGCGGAGGCTTCGACCGGCAGGAACAAGGCGGCCGGATCACCTGTCAACCGCGACAGGAAGAAGACCATGACGAGCAGCCCGACGAGCGAGATCAGACTGGCCACGGCGCGTTTTCGAACGAATTTCAGCATGGCGCCCTCGAAGAAATCCGGCGGCGGGATCATCCCACCGCCTTGATTGCTGTTGTGACTGGCGAACCTCGTTCGCCAGGGCAGATTACTTGATCTTGATCTCCGAGAGCTGCAGCGTCCCGTTGGTCGCCATCGTTGGCTTGAATTCGAGCCGCTCGGAAACGCGGGAGAAGCCTACCATGTGGAAGAGCAGGACGTCGGCAACGACATCGTCATGCACATAGGCGATCAGTTCCGACCAGAGCTTGGCACGCTCGTCGCCGACGGCAGCCGACGCGCGCTTGATCAGGTCGTCGACCTTCGGATCGGAGAAGCCGGACTGGGTGCCTTCGGTTGCGTATTTGAAGAACATCGAGAACGACGGATCGCCCTTGGAATTGTCGTGCATGGCGGCAACGATCTGCGGGCCGCGACCTTCCTTGAAGGGCTTGGAATAGTACTGCTCGTGCTCGGCGACCTCGACGAATTTCAGCTCGACCTTGAAGCCGATTTCCTCAAGCTGCGCCTGAATGGCCTCCATGATCTCGGTCACGTTCGGAAAGTTTGCAGAACGGGCGATGATGGTGATGGGCGTGTCGACTTTGACGCCATCGGCCTTGGCTTCCTCAAGCAGCTTCTTTGCGCCTTCCGGATCGTAGGGGAAGACCTTTACGTCGGGGTTCCAGCCAAGCGTCGGTGGCGGCACGATCGCGGTGGCGAGCAATGCACTTTCGGGAACCAGGGTACCGAGGAAGGCCTGGCGGTCGATGGCGACGTTGAGCGCGCGGCGGACACGAACGTCGTTCAGCGGTTCGATGTTGTGATCGATGCGCAGGTAGACGGTTTCGCTGTCGAGGTAGGAAAAGTCCGTTGCCGGGTTCGTGGCATCGAGCTGCGAGATCGACGGCGAAAGGTCGGCTTCGCCGGTCTGCACCATGGCTGCGCGCACCGACGGGTCGGCGCGGAACAGATAGGTGGCTTCCGTCACTTCGGGCTTTGCGCCCCAATAGTCGTCACGGCTGGTCAGCACGATCTGCTGGCCCGGCGTCCAGTTGGTCAGCTTGTACGGACCGGTGCCGACCGGTTCGCGCACGAACTCAAGCGGCGTTTCCTCCGGCACGATCGTGACGAGCGACATCAGCAGCGGCAGGATCGGCTGAACCGGATCGGCCTTGAAATCGATGGTGTAGTCGTCGACGACCGTCGGGGTCACCGTGATGCCGCCGAAGTAGCGGCGCGATTCACAGGTGTTCTTGTCGCTCATGATGCGATCGAAGCTGTGCTTGACGTCCTTGGCGTCAAAGGTCGTGCCGTCGGAGAACTTGACGCCCTTGCGCAGGTGGAAGCGCCAGCTGCTGTCTTCGTTCTGCTCCCATTTTTCGGCCAGGCGCGGCATGACGCCCTTGTCACTGCGAACGTCGAGTTCGGTCAGCGTTTCGCTGACGTTCTGCATGATGACGCGGCCGATGTTCGAGCGCGTGGCCATGCAGGGCTCCAGCAGGTCGGCCTCCTCGGCCAGCACGATCTTAATGGGGCCGGACCCGGCGAATGCGGGCGACAGGGCCGAACTCAACATGAGTGCACTCAAGACAAATAATTTCTTCACGGCATTTCCTCCCTAGTGAAATTCGTTCAGCTGGATGTTGCTTTTCCGGATCGCGCGGCAATTAGCGCCGCGCAACCGATGAGCCCGCCGCCGCAAAGGGTGGTGAGGGCGATCTGTTCGCCAAAAAGCGCGAAGCCGCCGAGCGCCACGAGCGGCAGGCGCAAAAAATCGACCGGCGCGACGATCGTGGCGGGCGCGAGTGAAAAAGCATGGGTCATCATACCCATGCAGGCAGTTCCCACGACACCCTGCAGCGCGAGAAGCGTCATCTCCCTCGCCCCAGGCATGGTCCAGAACGGCAAGGCGAAAAGAAGCGCGATCGGAACGGTCAAAAGGAGATTCCAGACGACCAGCGTTGAGGTCTTATCGCCCTTCGACATGGACTTCAGGATCAACTGAATGGTCGACTGGAGCATCGCGCCAGTGAGGGCGAGAAGGATGGCGAGACTGAAGCCGGTTCCCGAGGGGCCGATGATCAGCATCGCGCCGCCAAAACCGAGCACCACCGCACCGATCATAGCCGGGCCAGGCCTTTCGCCCAGCGCCAGTGCGGCACCGAGCAAAAGGAAGATCGGCGACATGAAAGCGATGGCCGTCACGTCAGCAAGCGGCCCCCAGCTGAAGGCAGCGAAGAAGGCGACCATGGCGAGCAGCTTGAAGCCGGCACGGACCGCATGCTGACGCAAGGGGTGGCTCGACTTGAGCACCGATGGGCGCAGGGCAACAAAAGGCAGAAGGATGAGCGCGCCGAAGAACGCGCGGAAGAAGCCGATGACGAAAGGATGCACGGCGCCGTTCAGCGCCCGCACGATCACCGCGTCGGCGGCAGCAAGGATCGCTGCACCAACCGCGAACATGACCGCCATCTTAGCCCCCTTCGGGCTGGCTTCCAGCATCAGACCTCCTCCCGGCATCCTCTTGCCGGCTTGTTCAGACCATCCACCTTTCACCAAAGTTTGTCAAATTAATTCGCGATGTAAATTTTATATGGAAATAATCACAATAAATATTTCAGTAAAATCAGTGCGTTATGCGCAATAGTAAACGAGCACATGTCTATTTGTAACTTTATCAAACTTGACAACTTTGAAAATTGGGTGATTTTCGAAGCACACAGGAGGAACTCATGGACCCTGAAGAAATCGCCCGCAGCATGAATGGCCTGCTTCAAACCGTGTCGCCCGAGCGTATGGAAGCGCTGTTGCCGTCGCCGATGATCCAGAACCATGCAGCCTTCCTGCATCTGCTTTCAGACGGCGCGCTCGCCTGTGCCTGGTTCGGCGGCACGCTCGAGGGCAAATCGGACATTTCCATCTTTGCTTCGGTGCTGCCCAAGGGGGCGACGCAATGGGGACCGCAGCAGCGCCTGAGCTTCGATGCCGCGCATTCGGAGCAAAACCCGGTGCTCTTCACTGCGCCCGATGGCAGGCTGTGGCTCTTTCACACCTCCCAACCCTCAGGCAATCAGGACGAGTGCCGGATCCGGATGGCTGAGGTCCGCCGCGATGCTTCCGATCCGCTGGTACTAACGACCAGCGAAGGCCGCTATCTGGACCTTCCCCGTGGCTGCTTCATCCGCGCGCCGCTTGTGGTGCGCGGTGACGGCGCGTGGCTGCTGCCGATCTTTCGCTGCGTTCAGCGCCCCGGGCAGAAGTGGAACGGCAGCCATGATACGGCAGCCGTCGGCATTTCGCTTAATCAGGGCGAGACCTGGCAACTGGAAGAACTGGATCAGTCCATTGGCTGCGTGCACATGTCGCCGGTGTCGCTTGGCGAAGGCCGTCTTGCTGCCTTTTTCCGCCGGCGGCAGGCCGACTGGGTCTACAGGACCGAGAGCCTCGATGAGGGCCGCTCCTGGTCCAGGCCCGAGGCCAGTGACATCCCGAACAACAATTCCTCTATCGCCGCTCTCAGTCTGAAAGACGGCCGGATCGCGATGATCTGCAACCCCGTCAGCGCGGCCGACACCGCCGAACGACGCACGTCGCTTTATGACGAGCTCGGCGAGGACGACAACCGCCCGGACGCCGACCCCACGGGCGGTTGCGTTCCGATCTGGGGTGTCCGGCGCGCGCCAGTCTCTCTTTGCCTCTCTCAAGATGGCGGCAAGACATTTCCCGTGCGCCTGCTGATCGAGGATGGCCCCGGGACATGCCTTTCCAATGACTCGACCGACGGCCGCAACAAGGAGATGTCCTATCCCTGGCTGCTGGAGGGGCCGGACGGCGCCATGCACCTTGCCTACACCTACCACCGGCGCGCCATCAAATATGTCCGCCTGGCCCCTGGCTGGGAGCACGCTGACCAACGGAGACCTTCATGAGCAATATCATCGGCATAACCATGGGCGACCCGTGCGGCGTCGGCCCCGAGATTTCGGTGCGCGCGCTGGCCGACATGTCGCCGCAAGAACGCGATACGGTCCGGATCTACGGCAACCTCGCGACGCTCGAAGCGGCCCGCGCCGCTCTCGGCCTTGAGGTTGATCTCACCGGACATGTCGTCGATCTGCCGATTGAAGGTGCGCCGCTTGCCTGGGGACAGCTGAGCCCTGTCGCCGGCGACGCGGCCTTTCGCTTCATCGAAAAGGCAGTGCGCGACGCAGAAGCCGGTGTGATCGGTTGCATCGTCACGGCGCCCATCAACAAGGAAGCGCTGAACCTTGCTGGTCACCACTATGACGGCCACACCGGAATGCTGCGCAGCCTCACGGGCTCCAAGGCCGCCTACATGCTGCTTGCCTCCGAGCGCCTCAAGGTCATCCACGTTTCCACCCACGTGGCGCTGCAGGAGGCGATCCGACGCTCGACGACCGAACGGGTGCTCGCCACGATCCGCGCCGGCGACGCTCACTTGAAGCGTATCGGCTACGTAGCGCCCAAAATCGCGGTCGCCGGCATCAATCCCCACTGTGGCGAAAATGGCCTGTTCGGCACCGAGGATGACGACCAGATCGTGCCGGCCGTTGCGCAAGCACGCGCGGAAGGCATCGATGCCTATGGCCCGATTTCCGCAGATACGGTGTTCCATCGCGCCTATTCGGGCGCCTTCGACCTCGTGGTCGCGCAGTATCACGACCAAGGGCACATCCCCGTGAAGCTCGTCGCCTTCGACACCGCCGTGAACGTCTCGGTGGACCTGCCGATCGACCGAACCTCGGTCGATCACGGCACGGCCTTCGACATCGCCGGCAAGGGGATCGCCAACCACGGCAACATGAACTCCGCCATCGCCTATGCCCGCAAGTTGGTGGCAGGCGACGCCAAGCGAGGATGACACCATGACCATCGCTCCCATCACCCTTTATCAGCCGCGCCGCCTCGCCGTCGGCGCCGGCACAATCGCAGAGGTCGGCGCCTGGGCGGCCGATGCCCGTTCAGTGCTCGTCATCGCCACGCCGATCACCGCAGGCTTCGTCGACCGCCTGAAGCTTTCCGGCCGCGTTGCGGTGTTCGACGCCATCCCGGGCGAACCCGATGTCGACACGCTCGATGCCGCACTCGACTTCGCGCGCCAAAACAGCCCGGACCTCATCGTCGGCCTTGGGGGCGGATCGGTGCTCGACGTCGCCAAGCTTGTCGCCGTGCTTTGGGACTCCGAGCAGACGCTTGCCGATGTCGCCGGGCCAAACCGCGTACTCGGCCGCAACACGCGCCTGGCTCAGGTCGCAACGACCGCCGGCACCGGCTCGGAAGCCGGGATCCGCTCGCTCATCACCGACCCGGTCAAGGGAAACAAGATCGCGGTCGAAAGCCCGCACATGATTGCCGACCTGGCTGTTCTCGATCCGGAACTCACCTATTCCGTGCCGCCGGCGGTAACCGCCGCCACCGGCGTCGACGCCATGGCCCATTGCGTGGAAGCCTTCACCAATCGCCGCGCCCATCCGATGATCGACGGCTTTGCCCGAATGGGCTTCAAGCTCGTGGGCAAACATCTCGCCCGCGCAGTCAGGGATGGAGCCGATACCGAGGCGCGAGAAGGGATGATGCTTGCTTCCTACTACGGCGGCATCTGCCTTGGGCCGGTCAATACCGCGGCTGGCCATGCCATCGCCTATCCGCTCGGAACGCGGCTTCGCCTGCCCCACGGATTGGCAAACGCCATCATCTTTCCGCATGTGCTCGCCTTCAACCAACCGGTTGCCGCGGGCAAGACGGCAGAAGTCGCAAAGGCGCTTGGTCTCGGCGAAAATCTCTCCTCCCGGGAACTCCTGGGCGCTGCCCGTGGCTTCTGCCGTGATCTCGGCATCGAGATGTCACTTGCCGCTCACGGCGCAAGTGCCGACGACTTGCCGCTCTATGCAAGCGAGGCCCATGCCAACCGAAGGCTCATGGACAACAACCCGAGCGATATGAGTGTGGAGGACGTGCTTGCCGTCTACAAGGCAGCCTTTTGATCCATAGACCATGCAAAAAACAAAACCCCGGCGTCTGCCGGGGTTTTTGCTTTGTCGATTACTTGGTCGCTTGGAACAGACGTTCGCGGGATCCGGAAAGGTGGTCATGCATGAGTTGTCTCGCCTTTACGCCTTCACGCGCGGCAATCGCTTCCGCGATCGCTTCGTGCTCCCCGAAAACGCGCGTCAGCCCGGTCGTCTCCCGTTTGACCGAGGCGCCATGAAACCGCATCCCGACCGCGATGTGATCCTTGAGCGCTTCCATTGCCGTGAAAAAATAGCTGTTCTGGGCCGCACGTGCGATCGCAAGATGAAACTGGAAGTCCGCATCCTCCCGGTGCGATTGCCGGTTGGTGGCGTCCCGCATCAGTTCCAACGCCTGGCGGATGGCGGACAAGCTGGCCGCGTCATGCCGCTCGGCAGCAGCCTGCGCGGCAGCCGGCTCGACCGTCAATCGGAACTCGTAGCAGTTCAGAAGATCGGCGACATTTTCCAGTTGTCCGAAGCCCAGCGGCTCACGCATGCCGACAGCACGAACGAAACTGCCGGCGCCGCGGCGTGAATAGATGAAACCCTGCTCGCGCAGCCGGCGCAACGCCTCGCGAATGATCGGACGGGAAACCTCGAATTCACTTGCCAGTTCGTGCTCGGTCGGCAAGCGCTCGTCCGGCTTGTAGGCGCCGGACTTGATCGCACGGTGCATGCGCTCAAAGACGAGATCGCCGAGGCTCTTGCGTGCTGTTCCGTTCTCCAGTCCCATCCGTCATCCCATCTTGCGAAGGACAGCCTCCGCGATTTCCTTAAGCGTATCCGGCGCGCCGAATCCGCCGGACTTGGCAATGATGCAACGTCCATCGACCTCAGCCAAGCCCAGGCCGGGCAGGCACTCGCCCAGCAGGCGAAAACGCTGGATGCCCATTTTCCTCAAAACTGCCTCTGCAGTTGCGCCGCCGGACAGAAGCAGTGTCCCTGCCCGTTCGACAAGGCCCGGACAGACGCTCTCGGCAAGCGCCTCGGAAACGGCCTCCGGCGTCACCTCCCCTTCACCCGGCACCGCCTGAACGAGCGTGATTGCGCCGCCGGTGTCGTCTGCGGCCGAAAGCCGCCCGTTGGGCGCGGGCAAATAGGATAAGGCAAGATCGTTGCGAAGCGTGTCGATCTGGGCAAGGGTAATCGGGTCTCGGGACCCAACGACGAACAAAGCCCTACCGGCAGCCACCTGGGCAGCCCGCGGTTGTTGACCGCCACTCATCCGTTCGGCAAGCGCCTCGGCCAGACCGCGCGCTCCAATCAGCAGATCCGTACCACTTCTTTCCGCATTCTCAAGCAAGGCGCGCATCTCGGCTTCAGTGGATACGTCCGGGATGATGGCCTTGGCCGCATGCCGGCCGAGCTTCTCGGCAACGGAGATGGGGGTATCTACCCCAAAGCCTTGCACGCTGCCGGACATGACAACCCGACCGAAGGCCGGGATGGCGGGCGCCACGAGCGCCGATCCGAAAGACATTGCGTCGAGTTCGGCAACGATGTTGCCCTTAAGACGGGAGTCGACCTTCTTGAAGATGCGCGAACCCGAAGGCAGCGCAGCGAGCGTGGCAACTGTTCGTTGCCGGGCGGATGCGGGGCTGTGTTCTCGCGATCCGAGATTGACCGAAACCACGTCCGGCCCCGTTTTCAGGACATCATCGATCGCCTCGGGCGCCAAAGCGACTTCGACATAAAAGCCCCTCGCGGCAAAGGGCGCCGCGGCATCCAGAGCGCCGGTCAGATCATCAGCGACAATGACGAGCATCTCAAAATCCAGACGATTTGTTGTTATCTTTAATTGTCCATTTTATATTGAAATGTCAATATTTTCTGGAAAAAAATTACAAATTAGTCGCTCTCTGCCGCGGCCGATATTAGGCATCGGTTCTCGTCCTTGGGCTTCCGTGTGCCTATTTTCAGGAAGCGCTCGCCATAGCCTGGCAACGGCAGGTTACCCGGCGCGATGCCATAAACCTCGATCACGAGGACTGCGGCGGTTTTCGCCGCTCTCGTCTAAGGGCGCCACGTCATCGGACCGAACAAACACTGAGCTTCCCGGCGCCGTCGCGAACGCACGGTGGCTGGACGTCGCGAGCGTTATCGCTGTGCGACTGGGCGTACCAGTGGCGTCACGCGTCGGATGGTCACGCGGCGGTTCTCTTCCTCCGGCTCGGGCGTACTGATCTTGAGGAAACGCTCGCCGTAGCCTTGCGTCACCAGGTTCTCCGCCGGGATGCCGTAGACTTCCGTCAGGAGGACCGCGACGGACTCGGCACGCTCGTCGGAGAGGACGAGGTTCGACCGGTCGGAACCGACAGCGTCCGTGTGCCCCTCGATGAAAAAGGTTTCACCGGGATCCTTGCCGAGCACCTTCTGCATGGCGTCGGCGACCGTTCGCAGCGTCTTTGCCTGTGACATCGACACTTCGGCGCTGCCGGTTTCGAAATGGATCGTGTCGAGATCGATGCGCCGGACCTTGTCACGGAGACGGGCGGAATTGCGGACTTCATCGATGGAATAGACACGCTCCACGCGCTCGACCGGCGGTTCGGACAGAAACGCGTAGTAATCTCGATCCGGCTCCTGCGAATAGTCGACGATGTAGTCATCGACCGGGATCGTCAGGCGCATCGGCGGCAGGTCATAGCCGACGTCGACGATCGCCGGGCGCCTTTCGTCCTGATAGTCCGGCGCGTACATCAACACATATTCGTTGCCGTCGCTGTCGACGCGCGAGCGCTGCAAGACGTCACCGTAACGGTCATAGACGGTGACGATCCGGTAGCCGCCCGGGCGCACGATCGTTTCACGCACGCGGCCGCGCGGAAGCTCGTCGTAGTACGCCTCCCGCGCGCCGTGGCGCAGGCGCGGACGATCGTCGCCACGCACGAAGATCTGGTCGCCGACGCCAAGGACGACACGATCGTCGAGCCTCTCGACGACGCGCACCTCGGTCACATCATTGTTCGTCGTGCTGTTGACAGTCCTGTTGTTGATGACGGTATTGTTGACGATGTTCGTCGTGTCCGGAACCGCGAATGCTGGCACCGCGTCAACGCGTCGACCTTCCTCCTTCATCCCGGCCTCGATCCTCTGCGCGGCCGTCTGCCGCACGTCGGCCGGGATTTCAGCCTGGGCCGCGGCGTCATCCGTCGGTGGCGCTATGTTCTTCCCCTGGACGCGCAATTCTTCGCGCTGCTTGCGCCGAGCCTCGCGCCCCTGGTTGCCGCCGGACTTGTCGGCGTCCTTGTCACTGTCGAGCACGGCCGCGCCGTTATCGACCGGAAGCACAATGGTTTCGTCGGTCGCTGCCGGATCCTGGGCGATCTTTCGCTTGTCTGCCTTCGTGCGCTTGTCGACGACAACAGGTGCAGGCTTGGCCTGAGGCTCCTCACTCTGGCGCTGTTCGGCCGTCGCGGGCTGTTCAGACCCTGGAACGGGCTGCGGCTCACTCTCACCGGTCTGTGGCGCCAGCTTTTGCTCTTCCGGCTGCTGACGTTCAGCTTGCTGCTTGCGCTTCTTGGGCACCGGTACCTGCGCTTCCCCAGCGTTCTGCGGAGTGCTCTCATCTATAGCGGGTTGCTGTCCTTCTGCCTGCTCTTTGCGCTTCTTGCGTTCAGGTGCTTGTTGTTCCTCAGCCTGCCGCGGAGCGCCTTCCTCTATGGCGGGTTGCTGTTCTTCTGCCTGCTGCTTGCGCTTCTTGCGTTCGGGCGCCTGTTGTTCTTCAGCCTTCCGTGGCGCGCTTTCCTCGGTACCGGGCTGCTGTTCTTCAGCCTGTTGCTTGCGCTTCTTGCGCTGAGGCGCCTGTTGCTCTTCAGCCTGCCGCGGAGCGCCTTTCTCGATGGCGGGTTGCTGTTCTTCTGCCTGGTGCTTGCGCTTCTTGCGTTCGGGCGCCTGCTGTTCTTCAGCCTTCCGTGGCGCGCTTTCCTCGGTACCGGGCTGCTGTTCCTCAGCCTGTTGCTTCCGCTTCTTGCGAGACGGCTCTTCTGCCTGGCGCTGCGGCTCCTCGGCCTGCGGTTGCTGCTGTTCTACCTGCCCTTCCCCCCCGTCCTGCTGCTTCTTGCGCTTCTTGAGCAGCAGTAAATCCTCGGGCGACTGCTGGTCGACGCCTTCCTGAGCGACCTGGAACGGCACCCTCAGGTTCTCGGCCAGCGCCGGCTGTATCACGAATGATGCGGCGAAGACTGGAAGGGCCACCGTTGCGAAAAGTTTGGAAGGCATCGACATGATTTTCACTCCTGTTACTGGGAGACCCCAGCGCCCGTTGGCGCTGTACGAACGGCGCGCCTTAAGACGCGGCACAAGCGGGGCCATCACCCGAGCCTCCGACTTTTGTGGCAGTCAAAGGCTAGTCCCAACGCAGCAGCGAACAAACGGTTCCGCCCAGCAGACCCTATTGCGAAACTGCCAACTGCAGGGTCGGGCGGCCGGTCCCGGGAAACGGAAAGGCAAAAATGAGGAGTATCGGCCAGGTGTACGAGCAGCCGTGATCACTAAGATATCTGTCGGTCGTGGCGATCCACTTGAGCGGCCGCCAGCCGCGACGCTGGCCGATCCGGATTGCCGTTCAGTAGAGGCGCGAGGCGGCATTGGGCATGCTGGGGTTCGATCGCCCCATCGGCGGAGCAGACGTCCGTCCTGTTGATCCTGGATGAAGTGGTATCGGCAAAAAACTCTCTCCGCCGCCACCATTGCTCGCGGGGCTCTCCGGCACGCCGGAAGGCCGCCAGGTGCTGGAAGAGGCCAAGGCCCTGGCCCGCGCTCTTGAGCGACGTCTTGGCAGTTCGGATCCGGGAAGTTTCAATTAGGAGCTCGATCGTCTGGGGTTGAAAGATCCGGCTGTAGTCGATCGCATCAAGGACGTTGAATAGCACCGAGATTTGTAGACGCCTTCTTTCCTAATTTTGAGGCAAGAAGAGCATCATGAGCAAATCGAATTTCAGCGAAGAGTTTAAGCGTGAC
>NZ_LMEG01000007.1:0-796 GCF_001426275.1 Ensifer sp. Root423
AAGCTCTTGTCGCGTGAGGAAGGCAAGACCTTGGCCGAAGGCATCGGCGAGACGGTGCGCGCCGGCCAGATCTTCGACTTCTTCGCCGGCGAGTGCCTGCGGTTGGCGGGCGAGGTGCTGCCGTCGGCAAGACCCAATATCGGCGTCGAGATCACCCGCGAGCCGGTCGGTGTCGTCGGCATCATCACGCCCTGGAACTTCCCGATCGCCATTCCCGCCTGGAAGATCGCGCCGGCRCTCTGCTACGGCAACACCGTCGTCTTCAAGCCGGCCGAACTGGTGCCCGGCAGTTCCTGGGCCATCGTCGACATTCTTAACCGCGCCGGCCTGCCGAAGGGCGTCTTGAACCTCGTCATGGGCAAGGGCTCGGTCGTCGGCCAGGCGATGCTCGACAGCCCCGACATTCACGCCATCACCTTCACCGGCTCGACCGGCACGGGCAAACGCGTGGCGCTCGCCTCCNGGCTCGGTCGTCGGCCAGGCGATGCTCGACAGCCCCGACATTCACGCCATCACCTTCACCGGCTCGACCGGCACGGGCAAACGCGTGGCGCTCGCCTCSGTCGAACACAATCGCAAATACCAGCTGGAGATGGGCGGCAAGAACCCCTTCGTCGTGCTCGATGACGCCGACCTCAATGTTGCAGTGGAAGCCGCGGTCAACTCCGCCTTCTTCTCGACCGGCCAGCGTTGCACGGCATCTTCGCGCCTCATCGTCACCGAGGGCATTCATGATCGCTTCGTGGCGGCCATGGGCGAACGGATGAAGGGGCTTGTGATCGACGACGCCTTGAAG
>NZ_LMEG01000007.1:821-167742 GCF_001426275.1 Ensifer sp. Root423
CGCATCTTCGCGCCTCATCGTCACCGAGGGCATTCATGATCGCTTCGTGGCGGCCATGGGCGAACGGATGAAGGGGCTTGTGATCGACGACGCCTTGAAGGCCGGCACCCAGATCGGTCCGGTGGTCGATGAGAGCCAGCTCAACCAGGACACCGACTATATCGCCATCGGCCGCCAGGAAGGCGCCAAGCTTGCCTTCGGCGGCGAGCTTCTGAAGCGCGACACGCCCGGNAGCCAGCTCAACCAGGACACCGACTATATCGCCATCGGCCGCCAGGAAGGCGCCAAGCTTGCCTTCGGCGGCGAGCTTCTGAAGCGCGACACGCCCGGTTTCTACCTGCAGCCGACGCTGTTCACCGAAGCGACGAACGCGATGCGCATTTCTCGGGAAGAGATCTTCGGGCCGGTCGCATCCGTCATCCGCGTCAAGGACTACGATGAGGCGCTCACTGTCGCCAACGACACGCCCTTCGGTCTGTCCTCGGGCATCGCCACCACCAGCCTCAAGCACGCGACCCATTTCAAGCGCAATGCCGAGGCCGGCATGGTGATGGTCAACCTGCCGACGGCGGGCGTCGATTTCCACGTGCCCTTCGGCGGYCGCAAGGGTTCGTCCCACGGCTCGCGCGAGCAGGGGCGCTACGCCGCCGAGTTCTACACCACCGTCAAGACGGCCTACACGCTCGCCTGAAGCACGCCGTCATCGGACCCGCGTGAACGGTGCGGGCCGCATAAGGAAGGAAGAGATGAAGAAGAAAGCTGAATGGCCGCGCAAGCTGCGTTCGCAGGATTGGTTCGGCGGTACCGGCAAGAATGCCATCATGCACCGCTCCTGGATGAAGAACCAGGGCCTGCCCGCCGACACCTTCGATGGCCGGCCGATCATCGGCATCTGTAACACCTGGTCGGAGCTGACGCCGTGCAACGCGCATCTGCGTGATCTCGCAGAGCGGGTGAAGCGCGGCGTCTACGAGGCCGGTGGCTTCCCGGTCGAATTCCCGGTGTTTTCCGTTGGCGAAAGCACGCTGCGGCCCACGGCGATGATGTTCCGCAATCTTGCGGCCATGGACGTCGAAGAGGCGATCCGCGGCAATCCGGTCGATGGCGTCGTGCTGCTCGGCGGTTGCGACAAGACCACGCCGAGCCTGCTGATGGGGGCTGCCAGCGTCGACATCCCGGTCATCCTCGTTTCTGGCGGCCCGATGCTGAACGGCAAGTGGCGCGGCAAGGATGTCGGCTCGGGCACGGCGATCTGGCAGTTTTCGGAAATGGTGAAGTCCGGCGAGATGTCGCTCGCCGAATTCATGGATGCGGAGCAGGGCATGGCCCGCTCGGCCGGCAGTTGCATGACCATGGGCACGGCCTCGACCATGGCCTCGATGGCCGAAGCGCTCGGCATGACCCTGCCCGGCAATGCGGCGATCCCTGCCGTCGATGCCCGCCGCCGGGTGATCTCCCAGCTCTCCGGCCGCCGCATCGTCGACATGGTCAAGGAGGATCTGAAGCCTTCGGATATCCTGACGAAGCAGGCCTTCGAGAACGCCATTCGCGTCAACGGCGCGGTCGGCGGCTCGACCAACGCCGTGCTGCACCTCTTGGCGCTTGCCGGCCGTGTCGGTGTCGACCTCAGTCTCGACGATTGGGATCGCCTCGGCCGCGACGTGCCGACGATCGTCAACCTGCAGCCGTCGGGCAAGTACCTGATGGAGGAGTTCTATTATGCCGGCGGGCTGCCGGTCGTGATCAAGGCCGTGGGCGAAATGGGCCTCCTTCACAAGGATGCTGTGACCGTCACCGGTGACACGATCTGGAACGACGTCAAGGATGTCGTCAACTACAATGACGACGTCATCGTGCCGCGCGACAAAGCGCTGACCAAGTCCGGCGGCATCGCGGTGCTGCGCGGCAATCTTGCGCCCAAGGGCTGCGTGCTGAAGCCGTCCGCCGCATCGCCGCACCTGATGCAGCACAAGGGCCGGGCGGTGGTGTTCGAGAGCATCGAGGACTACCACGCCCGCATCAATCGCGATGATCTCGACATCGACGAGACCTGCGTGATGGTGCTGAAATATTGCGGCCCGAAGGGTTACCCGGGCATGGCCGAGGTCGGCAACATGGGCCTGCCCCCGAAGGTGCTGAAAAAGGGCATTACCGACATGATCCGCATCTCCGATGCGCGCATGTCCGGCACGGCCTACGGTACGGTCATCCTGCACACGGCGCCGGAAGCGGCCGATGGCGGCCCGCTGGCACTGGTTCAAAACGGCGACATGATCGCCGTCGACGTGCCGGCCCGCACCATCCATCTCGATGTCTCCGACGAAGAACTGGCCCGTCGTCGCGCTGCCTGGGTGTCGCCGGTGATGCCGCTCAAGGGTGGTTATGCCGGCCTCTACGTCAAGAGCGTGATGCAGGCCGACACGGGCGCGGATCTCGACTTCCTCGTCGGTCCGCGCGGCGCGGAAATTCCGATGAACCGCGACAGCCACTGACGCTGTCGGCGCGAGAGCGGACAGTTCGCTCTTGTCTTTGGCGCTCAACACAGCTTGCGTCATAACAGACGCGCAAAGGCCGCCGTCGCACCGTAATTGCGGTGCGACGGTCCCAGGTGCCAGCGTCGAGGAGGCCGCTGCGAGCTGAGCAGGCTTGGCGCACCCGCAAGCATCGTCGCGGGACGGGACCTGTAACTTTTATGCTCGCACTGACCCGCGACCGTCTTCATCGCTGCAATCAGCCCTAGTCGGCGGGCCTGTTCATCTTCCCTTACCTCTGGGTAACCACTGACCGCGCGGTGCGTATTGGCCTCGCAGCGTCGACGTCATAGTTTTCTCCCGCGACGTTGCGTGCCTGCAGGTGGGCGGCCGCGGCAGTGCTCCATTGATCGGAGACGATCGAAGGATAAATGCAGCAGCCGAACAGCCGTCAGCTATCTTGCGGCGAGAAGGAGCATGCTCCTCGACTTGGCCGTCGGAGCGTGTCGGAACCTATGATCTAAGGGAGTGAAGAAGCGTGCCGTTAACAGATCTTATCGATTCGTATTGCGCTGCCTGGTCGTCGGAGGACGCCGAGCAGAGGCGGGCGTTGCTGGTGCCGATCTGGGCCGATGGCGCAACGTACACGGACCCGACGGTTCATGCCGCCGGTGCAGAAGAACTGCTCGCGCACATTGCAGGTATTCAGGCTGGGCACCCGGGCGCGCGTATTACTCGGACAAGCGACGTGGATGTTCATCATGGGATCGCACGCTTCGCCTGGCGATTTGTGATGCCCGACGGATCATCTTTCCCCGAGGGTCTGGACATCGCATTCCTCGATCCCAACGCGACGCGCATTACGCGCATCATCGGCTTTTTCGGGCCATTGGCCAGCCTTACAACGGCGCGCGTCTCATCAGACGTCCTTTGATCCGCTAAGAGCCTCAGAACGATCACCGCACCACTTTCAGTGCGGCGATCCTGTTTGGGTGCCAAGGCCATCGTTTCGAAAAGACACGCCTTCGGCCGCATCTTCGCCCTGTGTTATCCACACCGGGCAAAACCCTCGCTTTTCGGCTGATCCGCTGCAACCGGCAGCAACCCTGCGACGTATCCCCTTTGTCGGGGCCATTCCGACCCTGACCTTGTTAGGAGGACGATCATGCGGAGGAATGTATTTGCGTTGTCGCTCGGTCTTCTTGCGACGGTGGCGCTGTCCCAGCCGGCATTTTCACAGAGTGCGAACGGTCTTGGCGTCGGCGTGTCCGTCGGTGGCCCGAGCGGGCTGAACGCCAATGTCGGACTTGGTGGCTCGAACGGCCTTAAGGCCGATGTCGACGCATCGCTCGGCGGCGCAAACGGCGTCAATGCCAACGCAAACGCCTCGATCGGCGGTGCGCAAGGCGTCAACGCCGATGTGCAGGCGAGCGCCGGCGGCGCCAATGGCATCAACGCGGATGCCGATGTCGGCCTTGGCGGCGGAAAAGGGCTCAACACTTCGGTCAATGCCACGGTCGGTGGACGGAATGGCCTGACTGCTGGTCTCAAGGCCAATGCAGGCGGCGGCAACGGCGTCGGGCTTGGGCTCGGCGTGGGAGTTGGAACGGGATCCGGCGGCGGGAGCTCCGGGGGTGGCGGCAGCGTTGGCGGTGGAACCGGAGGCGGTTCGGGAGGCTCGGTTTCACCAGGCGCTTCGATGGCCGCGTTCAATGCACTGCCCGTCGGCGAGCGGGTCAAGCTGATCAAACGCTGTCGCGATGTCGTTGGCGGCGGTTATGACAGCGGGCTGGTTTCGCTCTGCCGCATCCTGCAGGCGAGCGCCTCGCGGTAGTTGCAACACCCTGCAGCTTCGGCGGGGCGTCCTCGCCGCCCCGCCTCAGGCCCTACTGACTCTGATTTTGGCTCTGGCCCCGGGCCTGGCTTTGGTTTTGGCTTTGCTGCTGCTGTTCGACCGTGACCGACACCTTCAGCGTCTCCTTCGCCTCGCCGTGGATCAGCCCGGAGATGGGGGCGGCGTCGCGGTAGCAGAGGCCGGAGGCGATGCGGACATAGCGATCATCTGGGCAGATCTTGTTGGCTGCATCGAAGCCGACCCAGCCGAGCCCGTTGAGATGCACCTCGGCCCAGGCGTGGCTGGCCGTCTGTTCGGGGTGCCCCTCCATCATCAGGTAGCCCGAGATGTAGCGCGCCGGTAGATCGAGCGAGCGCGCCGCTGCGATCAGGATATGGGCATGGTCCTGGCAGACGCCCTGGCCGCTTTCCAGCGCATCCTCGGCCGTCGTTTCCGCATGGGTCTCGCCGGGTTTGTACGTCACCGCCTCGTGGATCGTCTCCATCAGCGCATGCATGCGGGCAAGGGCGGTGTCACCTTCGGCGGATTTTGCGAGCTCGCGGATGAGCTTTCCGGCCTTGGTAAGCGGTGTTTCGCGTGCAAAGAGCCACAGCGGCACATAGGACTGGTGCGGGCCGAAGACGCCGGCGCGGTCCTCCGTGTGGACCTCGCCGGAGGCCGTGATATGGATCGTTTCGCGGTCGCCGTCGATGCTGACGAGGTGAACACGGTTGCCGAAGTGGTCGTCGTAGTTCACTTCGATCGCAGCGCCATCGACGAGGGTCTCCCAGCCGAGCACGGTCTGGCCCACCTGGGTGAGCGGCGTCAGCCGCAAGCGCTGCAGGGCATACTGCACGGGCTCGTCATAGTGATATTCGGTCGTGTGGCTGATCTTCAGGTGCATGCCATCCTCCGATCTAGAACGCTTCCGGTCAAAACGGAGTTGTGAAAGCGCTCTATCTCCTTGTTTTTACGCAATTCCAAACGCGAAACGGCGTTACACTTTCGCTGAAACTGCTCTAGTAGAATCGGTAGCCGTCGGAGATTTCCTGTCCCAGACGGTTGTTGTGGCTGATGAATTCTTCGAGATACTCATGCAGCCCCTGATCCATGATGTCCTTGATCGACTGGCTGCGCAGCGACGCTAGCGTCCGGTCGGCCGTCTCGTGGGCGGCATGGCGTTCGCCATACTCCCGCTCGAGATAGCCGAGGTTGCTGGCGATCTTCTCGTAGCAATAGGCAAGCGAGCGCGGCATGCGGCCGTTGGAAATCAGGAAGTCGGCGATGTTGGCGGGGCGAAGTTCGGCGTCATAGACCCAGCCATAGGCGCGATGCGCCGAGACCGAGCGCAGGATCGATTCCCACTGCACATTGTCCATCGACGAGCCGACGGCGGCGACCGCCGGCAGAAGCACGTAGTACTTCACGTCAAGTATGCGGGCGGTGTTGTCGGCCCGTTCGATGAAGGTGCCGATGCGCGAGAAATTGAAGATCTCGTTTCGAAGCATGGTGCCGTGGAAGGCGCCACGGATGAGGCCGGCGCGGCGCTTGATCATGTCGATGATCTCCGGCATGTCCGTCGGGCGCGCCTTCTTCGACAGCATTGCCCTCATCTCGAGATAGCACTCGTTGGTGGCTTCCCAGGTTTCGCGCGTCAGCGCCGTGCGCACCATGCGGGCATTGTGACGCCCCGCCTCGATGCAGGACATCACGCTTGAGGGGTTGGCCCGGTCGCGCAGCAGGAAGTCGATCGCGTCGATGCTCGTCAGCGTTTCGTGCACCTCGTCATAAAGTTCGCGCACGCCCGCACTTTGCAGCACACCGTCCCAGTCGCCCTCCGTTGCCTCGCTGCGGGTCAGCGCCATGCGCAGGCCGGCATCGATCAGCCGGGCGCTGTTTTCGGCGCGTTCGATATAGCGGAACATCCAGTAGAGGCCGTTTGCAGTTCTTCCCAGCATCTCTCAGTCCTCCAGCACCCAGGTGTCCTTGGTCCCGCCACCCTGGCTGGAGTTCACGACGAGCGAACCGGCTTTCAGCGCCACGCGCGTCAGGCCGCCGGGGATGATCTGGACCTTGTCGGAGACGAGGACATAGGGGCGAAGGTCGACGTGCCGGGGCGCGATGCCCTTGTTGACGAGGATCGGCACGGTGGAAAGGGAAAGCGTCGGCTGGGCGATGTAATTGGTCGGGCGGGCTTTCAGCTTCTCGGCGAAGACGGCGCGTTCCTTCCTGGTCGCCGTCGGGCCTACCAGCATGCCGTAGCCGCCTGAGCCGTGGACCTCCTTGACCACCAGCTCTTCCAGATGCTCGAGCACGTATTTGAGACTCTGCGGCTCGGAACAGCGCCAGGTCGGGACGTTTTCCAAGAGCGGCTTGCGGCCGGTATAGAACTCGACGATCTCGGGCATGTAGGAATAGATCGCCTTGTCGTCGGAAATTCCGGTGCCGGGCGCGTTGGCAATGGTGATGTTGCCGGCGCGGTAGACGTCCATGATGCCGGGAATGCCGAGGGCGGAATCCGGTCGGAAGGTGAGTGGGTCGAGGAAGTCGTCATCGACGCGGCGGTAGAGCACGTCGATCGCCTCGTAGCCGCGGGTGGTGCGCATCTTCACCTTGCCGTCGATCACCCGCAGGTCCGATCCTTCGACGAGCTCGACGCCCATCTGGTCGGCGAGGAACGCGTGTTCGTAGTAAGCCGAATTGTAGATGCCGGGCGTCAGCACCGCGACGCGCGGCTTGCCGCTGCAGCCGGGAGGGGCTAGCGACGAAAGGCTCTGCCGCAGCAGGTAGGGGTAGTTCTCGACCGGGCGCACGCGGTTCTGATGGAAGAGTTCCGGGAACATCTGCATCATCGTTTCGCGGTTTTCCAGCATGTAGCTGACGCCGGACGGGGTACGCGCGTTATCTTCGAGAACGTAGAACTGGTCTTCGCCGGTTCTGACGATGTCGGTGCCGACGATATGGGTATAGACGCCGCCCGGCGGGCGGAAACCGATCATCTGCGGCAGGAAGGCTTCGTTCTTCTCGATCAGTTCGCGCGGGATGCGGCCGGCGCGGATGATTTCCTGCTTGTGGTAGATGTCGTCGAGAAAGGCGTTGAGAGCGATGACCCGCTGTTCGATGCCCTGGGCGAGCTTGCGCCATTCGCGGCCGGAGATGATGCGGGGGATGAGATCGAAGGGGATGAGCTTTTCGGAACTGTCTGCGTGTCCGTAGACCGCGAAGGTGATGCCGGTTTTCCGGAAGATGTTCTCGGCGTCCTTGGATTTCGCTATGAGCCGATTTCTGTCCTGGCTGGCATACCAATCATGATAGGTCGAATATGGCTGGCGCGGACTGCTGTCCGCATTCATCATTTCGTCAAATGCCAAAGGCGTGGTCCCCTTATTTTTGACCATTTGAGTACAAGGCTGGTTGCAATGCAAGAAGCGTGCTCAGTCGCCTGAAAAGAAAGTTGGCCACGCCAGAAGCGCCCGTTCGCGGGGAAATCTGCCCAACGACAGGGCAGCCGCATCCGGTCGCAGAAAGTGGTTGCGACCGGGTGGGCAAGAAATATGCACTTGCTCTAAATTTGGACGCGGGCGCCGAAGCTAGCCGAGACCCAGGCAGACGATCGCGAGGACCGCGAGGACACCGAGCACCAGCAGCGACAATGTGGCGGCAGCACTTGCACGCGGCCCGCAATGGGCGAGCGCGCGGATGTCGACCTCAAGGCCGAGGGCGGCCATGGCGATGACCGTCAGCCAGGTGGAGACCGTCACGGCGTCGGTCGCGAGTGTGTCGGAGATTGCGCCGCTGTTGCGGGCGATCGCAACGGCGAGGAAACCCAGAATGAACCAGGGAACGAAATGGAGGATCGTGGCGAGGCGCGACTTCCGTTGTCCGGGCGCTTTGCATTCCGGCTCGGTATCGCGGCTGCCAATTAGCGAGAAGCAGAAGACGACGGGGCCGAGCATCAGCACGCGCACGAGCTTGACCAGCGTGCCCACCTGGACCGAGAGCGGGCTGAAGGGGCTGGCCGCGGCCAGGACCTGGGGTACGGCATAGACGGTCATGCCGGCAAAGACGCCGTAGCCCTGAGGCGTCATGCCGAGCCAACCGCCGACGAAGGGCAGCGACAGGACGACGGCGATGCCGAGGATGGCGGTAAAAGAAATTGCAGCTGCGACCTCCTCGCCGCGGGCACCGATGGCCGGTGCGACGGCGGCGATCGCCGAGTTGCCGCAGATGGCGTTGCCGCAGGCAATCAAGGTCGCCAGGCGTTTCGGCAGCCCGAGCATGCGCGCAATCACGTAGCCGGTGGAAATCGACAGAAGAACCATGGCGACGATGGTGACGAGCAGGGTCGGCCCGCTCGCGGCGATCGCATCGAAGCTCAGCATCGCGCCGATCAGCACGATCGCTGTCTCCAGCAGGACTTTCGCCGAGAAGTGGATGCCGGAGAGGAAGCGGGGGCCGGGTGTCCAGAGGCTGCGGACGATAGCGCCGAGAAGGATCGCGAGAACGAGCGCTTCCAGCCAGGCGCGGCCGGTCCAGCGCCGCTCGATCCATTCCAGACCGATGGCCGCAAGTGCGACGAGACAGCAGAGGAAAAGGCCCGGAAGAATGCACGTCAGGCGGGAGGCGACTGAGGAAAATTGGGAGCGAAATGGGGAATGCGATCTGGACATGGGCGCAACCTACGCTCATCCATGAATCAGTCTAACGGATTATTCTTGTCATTCTGATCGATTTTTGCGATTGATCTACCATGACACTCGATCAGCTTAAAATCTTCGTCGCGGTCGCCGAGCGGCTGCACATGACCAAAGCCGCCGAGGCGATGAACGTCACGCAGTCGGCCGCAAGCGCGGCCATCGCGGCGCTCGAAACCCAGCACGACATCAGATTGTTCGATCGCGTCGGCCGCGGCCTGACGCTGACCGATGCCGGCAAGATCTTCCTGCCGGAGGCAAAGGCGGTGCTCGCCCGGGCGCTCGCCGCCACTGCCTGCCTGCGCGATCTCTCGGAGCTTCGCCGCGGCGAACTGTCGATCGCTGCCAGCCAGACGGTCGCGAGCTATTGGCTGCCGTCGCGCCTTGCCCGCTTCACCCACGACTATCCCCAGGTCGATGTGAAGCTCACCGTGCGCAACACGGCCGTCGTCGCCGAGGCGGTGGAAGAGGGCACGGCGCAGCTCGGCTTCGTCGAGGGGCGCGTGGATGGCGCCAAGCTCGACCATCGCCGCGTCGCCGTCGATCGCATCGCCGTCTATGCCGCGCCCTTGCACGCGTTCGTTGGGGCTGCCGTCAATCTGGAAATGCTGCTTTCTGCGCGCTGGGTGCTGCGCGAGGAAGGCTCCGGCACGCGGGCAATGTTCCTGCAATCGATGAATGATCATGGAGCAGACGTCGATCGGCTCAGGATCGAGCTTGAGCTGCCCTCGAACGAGGCGGTGCTGACGGCGGTCGAAAGCGGTCCTTTCGTCACGGCCGTTTCCCGGCTCGCAGCACAACCTTTCGTCGATAGCGGCCGGCTCGTGGAACTGCCGTTCGAACTGGCTGAGCGCAGCTTCGAGCTTTTGACCCACCGCGAGAGGCAGTTCAGCCACGCGGCGCGGGCCTTCGTGGAACTGCTTTGAGGCAAATTCCGTTTTGCTCCAGGGCTTGCCATGCGGGAGACCCCTGGCAATCGCTGCAGGATCTCTTTTTTAAGAGGCGACCATGGTGTTCGAAATTGTCGAGAGACCCGCACAGCGCATTTCCGGATCGTTCTGGGAGGGCACCTTCGGCGAGGCGGCCGATGGTGCCGTTCGCCGGCTGATCGCCGAAATGCAGGGGCATCACCAGCATCTGCATCCAGGCGATCATGCAGCCTTGGTCGGCATCTCCTGGAACGATCGCCCGGATGGATTCCGCTATCTCGTCGGCTATGTTTCCGACAAGGCAGAGACGACCGTGCACCCAGGCTTTGTCGACCTGCCGGCCATGCGCTTCGTCACGGCCCTGCATCACCCTGATAGTGGCGACGTCTTTGCCCATTACCAGAGAATGTTCGACTGGATCGCGGCCGAAGGCCACGCGGTCGATACCGCCTTGCTGCACTATCGCGAGGAGTACGATCCCGGTTTCGTCTCGCTGTCGCTATCCTCGCTCAGGCTGATGGTTCCGATTGGCTGATGCTTCCCATCAGAAAAATTGCTTTGACCATCGATACCGGCGCGGATACTTGCATGAGTGCTTAAATCGGAGGGATTTGAGCGCGAAATCAGCGGCAGATCAAAGCGTTACAACAGCCCGACGCGCTTCAGCGAGGGCGGTTCATTGCTTCCACCTGCCGCCGTCATTCCGATAGGCTCACCATGCTCGCCCGTCTGGCTCCCGCCATCTTCGTTCTGCTCTGGTCCACCGGCTGGGTGGTGGCGAAATATGCTGCGGTCTACGCAGATCCGCTGACCTTTCTCGTGTTGCGCTACACGCTGGCGATCGCGCTCTTCATCCTGTTCTGCGTCGTCACCGGCGCACGATGGCCGAAGTCCTGGAAAATGGCCGGTCATGCGATCGTGTCCGGCATGTTCCTGCACGGGCTCTATCTCGGGTCGGTCTGGTGGGCGATCGGCGAGGGCGTGCCGGCCGGCATTTCCGGCATCATCGCCGGCCTGCAGCCGCTGATGACCGCGGTCGCCGCGGCCTTCGTCATCGACGAGAGGCTGAGCACGCAGCAGAAGCTCGGGCTGGTGCTCGGCTTCTTCGGCATTGCGCTTGCCGTCCTGCCGAAGGTGCTGGCGATCGACACGGGGGCGACGCCGATCCACTTTCTGCCTGTGATCATCAACGTGCTCGGCATGGGCGCCGTCACCTATGGCACGCTCTACCAGAAGCGCCATCTGCAGAGCGGTGACATCCGCACCATCGCAGCGCTGCAATATCTCGGCGCGCTGATCGTGACGATCCCGCTGGCGCTGATGCTCGAAGACTTGCACGTCACTTGGAACCTCCAGGTGGTTCTGGCACTTGCCTGGTCGGTTCTCGGGCTCTCGATGGGCGCGATCGCGCTGCTGCTTTATTTGATCCGTCGGGGGCAGGTGTCGCGCGCAGCGTCGCTGATCTATCTCGTGCCGCCGCTTGCCGCCGTGCAGGCGTGGCTCTTCTTCGGCGAAGCGCTGACGCTGCCGATGGTCATCGGCACCATCATTGCCGTTGCCGGCGTCTATCTCACCAACCGCAAGCAGGCGTGAAGCACGACGCGCGAGAGTGTGAAGCGGTTTTGCAATAGCGGCATGCGCTTGGCCCAAAACTAAAACGGCGGGCCGAAGCGACCCGCCGTTCACATTTCAAAATTCTACGCTGGCTTTTGCGCGCCCGGTTGACGCGCAGCGCCTGGGTCAGCCCTGGTGGCCGCGATTGCCGCCATTGCCCCGACGCTGGCCCTGGCCGCCTTCGCGACGCTCGCCACCGCCACGGTTTTCGTTGCGGCCGCCATGGTTGCGGTCACGACGTTCGCCCTGCTTCTGGCCGGGACGTCCGTGGTGCTTCTTGCCTTCGTGGTTGCGGTTGCCTTCGCCACGGCCGTCGGTCTGCGGATGGCCGTGATCGCGGCGCTCCTGGCGCTGCGGGCGACGCTCGTCGCGCAATAGGTCGTCACCGGTGAAGCCGCTGGTCGCAGCAACCGGCTCGCCGGCCGGACGCTCACGGCGCGGCGGACGGCCGCCGTTCTGGTGGTGACCGCCGCCATTGCCCTTGCGGTGGCCGGCGCCGTTGTTGCCACGGCCGCCGCGGCCCTTGGCCGGACGCGCCTGGTCGGCGGGAGCCTCGCCGCTGGCAACGGCAATGTTGATGCCCATCAGCTTCTCGATGTCGCGCAGCAGGCGGATTTCGTCCGGCGCGCAGAAGGCGATGGCGATGCCGTCGCGGCCGGCGCGCGCGGTGCGGCCGATGCGGTGAACATAGGCATCCGGCACTTCCGGCAGGTCGTAGTTGTAGACGTGAGTAACGCCGGGGATGTCGATGCCGCGGGCGGCGACGTCGGTCGCGACCAGCACGCGGATCTCGCCGTCACGGAAGGCCTTGAGCGCGCGCTCGCGCTGGCCCTGGCTCTTGTTGCCGTGGATCGAGGCGGCCTTGAAGCCGACGTGGTCGAGATGCTTCATCAGCTTCTCGGCGCCATGCTTGGTGCGGCTGAAGATCAGCGACAGGCCGTCCGGGTTCTCTGTCAGCGTCTTCTTGAGGATGGTCGTCTTCAGGTCCTTGCCGGGAACGAAGTGAACATACTGTTCGACCTTGTCGGCAGCCTTGCCCGGAGGCGTGACTTCGACCTTGACCGGGTTGGTCAGGTACTCGCCAGCAAGCTCGGCGATCTGCTTCGGCATGGTGGCCGAGAAGAGCAGCGTCTGGCGGTTCTTCGGCACCAGCTTGGAGATCTTGCGCAGGTCGTGGATGAAGCCGAGGTCGAGCATCTGGTCGGCTTCGTCGAGAACCAGGTAGCGGCCCTGCGTCAGCGTCACGGCCTTGCGGGCAACGAGGTCGAGCAGGCGGCCGGGGGTTGCGACCAGGATGTCGACACCGCGGGCGAGCTGTTCGGTCTGCTTGTTGATCGAGACGCCGCCAACGACAACGCCGATCTTCAGCGGTGACTTCTTGACGAACAGCTTGAGGTTGGCGGCGATCTGGTTGACCAGTTCGCGGGTCGGCGCCAGAACCAGGGCGCGAATGTTGCGCGGATCGGGGCGCTTGCCTTCGGCAACGAGCTTCTCGATCATCGGCAGGCCGAAGGCGGCCGTCTTGCCGGTGCCGGTCTGGGCGAGACCGATGAGATCGTTGCCCTTCAGCACCAGCGGGATCGCCTGAGCCTGGATCGGGGTCGGCTTTTCGAAGCCGTTGGCAGTCAGGGTTTCCAGAATGTGCTCGGAGAGGCCGAGATCTTTAAAGGTGGACAAATGCATATACCTTTTGGGGGCGCCAAACGCATTCGCCGGAACCGCATCGTTGCTGTTCCGGTGTCGTTCGGCGTCAAGAACCCCGCGTGAATTGGGAACTTGTGGGTTGAATTAAGTCGTCAAGCGCCTGTGCTGTACCGCCTATCGCGGTGATATGTGCGCTATCCTTCTTCACGGCTTTCGATGTCTGCCGAGGGCGCGCTCACGCGGCGGCCGGAAGGTGACGCTGGGCACCATGTCGTTGGTTTGGACGAAAAAGTCAAGGTCCATCTTTTCGCAGGTGCGAAATGAGATCTACTCAAGCGCGAGATCGAAGCCCGCTTCTGCCGCTTCCTGGCCGTTGACGAGGATGACGATGCGATGCGCGCCCGGGTAATAGCGACGGGTCGTAATGGGCCGGATCGCATGGCGTTTCTCGATCTCGATCGAGCCGCCGGGGACAAGCGTCGCGGATGTCCACTTGAAGACTTTCGGCGAGGTCGCACCGTTTGCCTTGCGATGGTGCACAGCGTAGTCGATCATCACCTTCTGGCTCGTCTCGGCGTCATGGCTGACGGCGAGGCGCAGGCCGAGGCTTTCGCCAAGCACGATGTCCGAACGATCGAGCGAAAAGCGCGCATTGATGCCGGCCGGGGGAGCGAAACCGAAATTGCCGAGCGCGTCCGCGTGCCCCTGCTTCAGCAGCGTGCGCGAGGCGTGGCGCAGAAGCTGGCGGCGCTCCGGCGATGCGTCGCCGATCTGTTCGGCGACGAAAGCAGCCACCAGATCCGAATGGTCCTTGGCGATGTCGTTGAGGCTGTTGGCAACCGAGCGGCGCACATACTCCTCGGGGTCGTCGAGAAGCGCGGTCAGGATCGGCAGGATCGGCTGCGGATCGCGGATGAGCTGCAGCAGTCGCATCGCCCAGGGCAGGCGCGGGCGGGTGCCTTCGCTCGCCAGTCGCCGGACGTGATGGTTGGGATCCTTCGTCCAGTCCCGGATCGTCGCGAGGGCGCGCTCCTGGTCGCGATCGATGAAGACGCGGATGCCGAACTCGGCTGTGAAATGCGGCGTCAGCGCCCGCAACAGCGACAGCGACAGGTCGAAGTCGTCGAGGCCGCGCAAGGCGACGTACTGGCTGAAGGGCAGCAGCGACCAGCCGCTGATACCGTCCGCGCCGTCGCGAGGAAGGCAGGCGTGGAGGTTGGCGGCCGCCTCCGGAAACGCCTGCGGCAGCGTCTCGACCAGCGCGTCGCGGATCTGCAGCGAGCGCTGCATCAGCTCCAGCGCCTCCAGCCCGTCACCCGCAAGCGCCACGAACCTCTTGCGGTCGAAACCGGCGGCGTTGCGTTCGAGCGCATCGGCGATGGCGATGACGACACCGGGGTGCAGCAGATTCTTCAGTGGTTCGGCCATCGCTCAGGCAGTCCTTTGCTCGTCCAATTCCGGGCCGGTCAGATCCTCTGGCCGCCGCTAAAATGCTGCACGAGCATTACCGCGCTGATCGTCGCTGCGTAAGGTGCGAACTCCGGATCGACCCGGACGCGCTCTCCGGCCGATTGCGCAGCCTCCAGTGTCTCCCATTCGACCAGGTCTGCGAACATGCCCGAGGTCTCGCAGGAATCGACCGCGCGCCAGGAGACGAAGCCCGGATAGCGGGAAACGGCCTGCATCGCTCGCTGGCGCGTGGCTGTGGCCGCCGGCCTGTCGGTGACGATGCAGACAGCAAGTTCAAGGATGTGATCGCTGGTCATGATGAGGCTCCCTGTGAGTTGTCGCTTGATTTAACACAGGGCAACTGACAGCCTTATGGCCATTATCGACGGTGCCGTGCTTGTGGACACGCGATGCGCGCGGTAGCCCTTTTGAACGAAGTCTTGCCGCGGGGAGGCCAGGCATGAGACCCGCCGACCGGCTGTTTCGCATCATCCAGCTCCTGCGCGCGAGCGGCCGGGTGATGACGGCGCGCGAGATCGCCGAGAAGATGGAGGTCGCCCAGCGCACCATCTATCGCGACATGGAGCACCTGATCGCCTCCGGCGCGCCGATCGACGGCGAACGCGGTGTCGGCTATCTCCTGCGCGGTGCGTTCGATGCGCCGCCGCTTGCCTTTACCTTCGAGCAGCTGGAAGCGCTCGCTTTCGGCGCCCGCGCCGTGCAGATGCTCGGCGACGGCAGGCTCGCCCAGGCGGCGCGCGAGGCGATGGAGAAGATCGCCCATGGTCTGCCGCCCGAACATCGGCAGCGGCTGACAGCCGCGCCCCTTCGCGCCTTCCGCTCTTCGCTCCAGCCGGAACCGCCGGCGCTGCTCGGCGAGATCCGCCTGGCGATCGCCGGTCGCCGCAAGCTTCGCCTGGCCTATGACAGCCTCAAGGACGAACATTCCGAGCGCACCATCTGGCCGCTCGGCCTCAGCGTCTTCGGCCACTTCTGGCTGCTGACGGGCTGGTGCGAACTGAGGTCGGATTTCCGCGATTTCCGGGTCGACAGGATCAGCACGCTTCGTGTCCAGCGCGAGCGTTACGAGGTGACGCCGGAACGCAGCTTCGAAGCCTATATCGCGCGGATGTGACCGGCGCATCCGGCCAAATAATCAGCATCATCGCCACCTTCCGATGGAACCGGATCGCCGCTCGTTCGTTTCCTTTACAGGGTTTTCATGACCCTTCGCGATCCACACCTTTCACTGGGAGACAATCGTGCAGAACCGGACTTGGATACTGGCCGCGGATGGCAACACCGCGCGCATCGTCAAGGGCGTGAACCTGTTGAAGGAAGAGCGCCAGCGGCCGGAGGAGGAGACCTTTCACACCGAACCGAAGCGCGTTCAGGACATCATGGCCGACAAGCCGGGCCGGTCGCATTCGTCCGTCGGACACGGACGCTCGGCCATGGAATACAAGAGCGATCCCGTTCGCGAGGAGCAGCAGCGCTTTGTTGCGGACGTGGCCGGAAGGCTGGAGAGCTACGCCGCCAACCATGCCTTCGACAGCCTGGTGATTTGCGCAGCACCCCGGACGCTTGGCGATCTCCGCAAGCAGCTTTCCGCCCATGTCCGCGAGCGGACAGTCGCCGAGATCGACCGCAACTGCGTGGCTGCAACCACCGAGCAACTGATCGCAACGGCACGGGCCGCGGTGTTCCCTTAAGGCTCGGCCGCAGCCGGACTTCGTAACGCTTTCCGGTTTACCCAAGGCGTCCCGTCAGAAGTCGGTGGGGACGCCGCCCTCGGCCTTGCGTTTGGCGACAAAGGCATCGAGTTCCTCCTCGATCGCCGGATCGAGGGGCGGGCGCTCGTATTCGTTCAGCTTCTGTTTGAAGATCCGGTTGGCGTGATCGTATGTCGTCGGCCGCCCGGCTTCGGTCCAGGTCTCGAAGTTGCGCCAGTCCGACAGGATCGGTGAATAGAAGGCGGTCTCGTAGCGCTGCAGCGTGTGCAGCGTGCCGAAGTAATGGCCGCCCGGGCCGACGTCGCGCACGGCATCGAGGCCCAGCGCATCTTCGCTGACATCAAGCGGGATCAGGTATTCCGCCACCATCTGCAACATGTCGACGTCGAGAATGAACTTCTCGAAGGAGGCCGTAAGCCCACCTTCGGTCCAGCCGGCGGCATGCATGACGAAATTGCCGCCCCCTTGCGTCAGCGCCCAGAGCGACATGGCGGATTCGTAGGCCGCTTGAGCGTCCAGCGTATTGGCGGCGTTGGTGTTCGAGGTGCGGTAGGGGATGTTGTAGCGGCGGGCGAGCTGGCCCCCGGCGACCACCGCCTTCATGTATTCCGGCGTGCCGAAGGCGGGCGCTCCGGTCTTCATGTCGACGTTGGAGGTGAAGCCGCCATACATCACGGGTGCGCCGCGCCTGACCATCTGGGTGAAGGCGATGCCGCAGAGCGCTTCGGCGTTCTGCTGGACGAGCGCACCGGCGATCGTCACCGGCGCCATGGCGCCGGCGAGCGTGAAGGGCGTGACGACCACCACCTGGTTGCGCGAGGACATCTCGATGATGCCCTGCAGCATCGGCCCGTCGAGCCGGAGCGGCGAGGAGGTGTTGATGATGGTGAAGAGCGACGGCTCGCGCTCCATCTGCTCCATCGTGATGCCACGGCCGATGCGGGCGATCTCGATGCCGTCGGTGTTGCGCTGCTTGCCCAGCGAATAGACGTGGAACACCTTGTCGGTGAGCTTCACCATGTCGGAGAGGCAATCGAGGTGGCGCACCGAGGCATGGATGTCGACCGGCTCGACCGGATAGCCGCCGGTCGTGTGGACGATGTCATAGGACTGCGCGAGCTTCACCAGCTTTCGGTAGTCTTCCTGGTTGCCGGTGCGGCGGCCGCCGTCCCGGTCTGCGACGAACGGCGCGCTGGCGATCTGGGCGAAGACGAGATTGTTGCCGCCGATCGCGACATTGCGGGCCGGGTTGCGGGCGTGCATGGTGAAGGCCGGAGGAACAGAGGCGATCATGTCCATGATCAGGCCGCGGTCGAAGCGCACCCGGTCGGTGCCGGGCGTCAAGTCGGCGCCAGCCGCCTTCATCCGCTCGCGCGCCTCCGGCAGGATAACGTCCATGCCGATCTCTTCGAGGATCGTTAGCGATGCCTCATGCACCGATTCAAGCGCATCATCCGAAAGTACGGTGGATTTCGCCAGCGTATTGACAAGATTGAGATATTTCCCGCCGGGAGACTTGCGCACACGCTCGGCGCTGCGCCCGCCCGGGCGGCGTCGGCGCTCCAGCGGCGTCGAGGTTGCGTCGCCGGTTGCTGCATCGGGAAACTGATCGTCGTTCATGAAAGACCCACCGTGTTGCCGATGGGGAGTGTGTCGCAGATTCGAGACGGCGATGGCCCGCCATTTGCGACAGTTCAGTTCTCTTGTGGAGTAAAACGCTTGCGCTGACGCATTTCTGCAGTCGGGTGGCGCAACCGTTCAAGACAGGCCGCAATCGCGACGAGCGCTAGGGTCGGTCGCCCCGCAGCATCTCGCGTTTGCCGGCAAAACCCTTGCGCTTCTCGACGGCAAAGCCTGCGGCCTGCAAATTGCGTCGGACGAAACCGGCGGCGGCATAGGTGGCGAAGCTGCCGCCGGGCGTGGTCTTTTCGAAGACCAGCCGCATCAGTTCCTCCGACCACATGTCGGGATTGCGCGACGGCGCGAAGCCGTCGAGATACCAGGCTTCGAACGGGTCTTCCGCGCGGGCGACGCCGCCGAGTGCCGCGCCGCAGACGACCGTGAGGCTGACGCCGTCACCAAAGTCGATCTGGACATCACCATCAGGCTCGACCGGCCAGCGCGAGGCCAGCGCCTGGTGCTCCGTGTCGATCTCTGGCCAATGGCTGAGGGCGCGCGAAATCTCTTCGGCCGCCATCGGAAAGCGCTCGAAGGACACGAACTGCAGCTGGTCGCCAGCGGCCGCGGTCATCTTCCACTGGCGCCACGTCTCGCAGAAATTGAGCCCGGTACCGAAGCCGAGTTCGCCGATGCGGAAGGTGCCCGCACCGACCCAACGATCGGGCAGGCCGTTGCCCGACAGGAAGACGTGGCCGCACTCCAGCCGCCCGTCGGTGCGGCAATAAAAGTGATCGCCAAACTCCCGGGAATAGGGCATATCGCCCTCGTGCCAATCAAGGTTCTGGTGCGCCGGGGGCTCGATCGGGTCTGCGGATCCTGTCATGGCCAAGGCGATAATCCGCCGGCCGGAGAAGGTCAATCGATGAGCGAGCTTTTGGTCGTCGGCGGCGGCATCATGGGGCTGTGGGCCGCCATTTGCGCCACGCGCAGGGGCATGGCCGTGCGGGTCGCCGAGCAACAAGCGATCGGCGCAGGCGCCAGCGGTGGCCTTTTGGGCGCGCTCATGCCGCATATGCCGGATCGCTGGAACGATAAGAAACAGTTCCAATTCGACGCGCTTGTGACGCTCGAGGAAGAGATAGCGGCGCTCGAGGCGGAGACAGGGCTTTCGACCGGCTATCGGCGGACGGGTCGTTTGATCCCGCTTGCCAAGCCTCACCTGCGCGATATCGCCCTCCGGCACGAGCAGGATGCACGGAGCCATTGGCGCGCGGCCGACAGGCAGTTCCACTGGCACGTGAAGGACGACGGGCCTGAGGGCTGGCCGGGTGCTGCCGCGGCGGCGCATGGCATGGTCTTCGACACGCTCGCCGCACGGGTTTCGCCGCGTCGCATGCTTGCTGCGCTCCGCACAGCGCTCCTGCAGGCACCGAACGCCTATTTAGACGAGGGCAGGGGCGTGCGCCGGATCGAGCCGGAACGCGGCCGGGCCGAACTCGACGATGGCACCCGGATCGATTTCGAGCATTGCATCATCGCGGCCGGCGTCGGCAGTTTTCAACTGATCGACGACGTGTCGGTGCCGCTGGCGGAAACGAGCGGCACGGCTGTCAAGGGGCAGGCGGCACTGCTGCGCGCGGAGATCGATCCGGCGCTTCCGGTGATCTTTGCCGACGGCGTCTACATTATTGCCCATGACGACGGCCATGTGGCGGTCGGCAGCACCAGCGAAAACAGTTTTGCCGATCCCCTGTCGACGGACGAGCAGCTGGATGAGCTGCTTCGGCGCGCCGTAGCGCTCGCGCCGCGCCTGGCGGGTGCCGAGGTGGTGGAGCGATGGGCAGGGTTGCGCCCGAAAGCGACGGGGCGCGAGCCGATGGCAGGCCGGCATCCGGACCATCCGAACGTCTCGGTCCTGACCGGCGGGTTCAAGGTGAGCTTCGGCATCGCACACCGCCTGGCGCGTTTCGTCGTCGAAGAGATCGCCGGTTCTCCGGCGATCGATATTCCCGATTCTTTCTTCTGCCGGAATCACATAGCCGCACTTCGCGAGAAACATCTTTAGGGCCGGACATGCGAAGGGCCCCGCCCGCGGCGGGACCCGAAAGATCGAAAGTCAGGCATTACATCCAGTAGGGCGGCACGCCGTAGTAGTCGTAGACACGGCGTCCGTTTTCCGCGTTCCAGTCGTATTCTTCGGTGCCGTGATATTTCGGCGCGTTTTCGACCTGATCGCGAGTCACATCAGTGCGATAGCCGCCGAGCTTCTCGTCATAGGTCAGCTTTGCCCAAGGCAATGGATAGTGGTCTTCGCCGAGGCCGAGAAAACCGCCGAAGCCGAGCACCGCATAGGCGACGCGCCCGCTGCGCTTCTCGATGATCACGCGCTCGATCGAGCCGATGTGTTTGTCGTCGGGGCCATAGACCCTCGTGCCTTCAACCTTGTCGCTTGCGATCAGGTCGTGGGTCTCCTTGATCCGGGCGTCCTGAAGGTTCGCATTGTGATAGGTCACGCTTCTTCTCCATCCTTGTTTTCCTACCTTTTAGGAACGGGCGATGGGCCGGATGGTTCCGAAAAACGAGGGGTGACGTTCGCACCGCTGCCGCGCTCATCCCCGGCCGACTTCGTCAATCTGTCACGCAAATCACCTAAGACGCGGCCATTGGACAAGTCGGGGTGAGGGCGGAAAACCGCAGCTATTGCTCATCCTGCGCTGACGGATACCCGGAGCCAGCCGATGCGCTATGCCATTTGTTTTACGCCGCCGATGGCCGACCCGCTTTCCGCGACCGCTGCAAGCTGGCTGGGGCGCAATGTCTATTCCGGGGAACCTGCCGAGTTGCCGTCGGTCGCGGGCTTGAGCGCCGCGGATGTCGCCTATCACACGGCGGTTCCGCGACGCTTCGGCTTTCATGCGGTGATGATGTCGCCGTTCCGCCTGCATCCGGACATGACGGAACCGAAGCTTCTGAAGGCGCTGATGCATTTTGCCGGCGCCCAGACTCCGTTCGAAATCGATCGCCTGGAGGTCGCCCGCATCGGCCGATGCTTCGGGCTGATGCCGCAGGTGCCGAGCACGGCCATGCATCTGCTTGCGGCCAACGTCATCCAGGAGTTCGACGCCTTCCGCGCGCCGCTCAGCGAAGACGAGATCGAGCGCTCCGATCCGGACCGGCTGACCGCCCCACAGTTCTCCAACCTGCACCGTTGGGGCGATCCGCATGTGATGGACGAATACCGTTTCCACATGATGCTGACCGGTCCGCTTGCGCCAGACGCGATGCGGCGGCTCGAGGCGCCGCTCCGTGACCTGTTCGAGCCCTGCCTATCAAAACCGCTTTCGATCGGCAGCCTTGCGCTGTTTGTCGAGCAGGAGACGGGCGCACCCATGCGGGTGCATTCACAGCACCCGCTCGGCAAGATCTCGACGAACACGCGCGCAGAGCGGGCGAAGCGGGCCGCCGCCGACCCATCGCTGGCGCCGCAAGGCGCGGTCCGGCCGCTGCCGCTGATCGTCGCTGCGCTGATGGCGCAGCGCTAATCGGAAACGGACGCGGGCGAAGCTGCAAAGAGCAGCGCTTTCGGATAGGGCAGGCCGAGGTCCGGCATGTCCGCCGGCGCGAAGTAGCGCAGCGACTTCGTTTCGCCATCGGTGATCGGCTGCTGGGAACCGACGATCCGGCATCGATAGAGGGTAACCACATATTCGACGTGGTCGCCGTTCGGGTAGGTGTAGCGAAACGCTTCTCCGCCGAAGACGCCCAGTATCCGCTCGACCGAGACCGGATAGCCGGTTTCCTCCATGACCTCGCGGATGACCGCATCGACAGGCGTCTCGCCCGGCTCGATCGCGCCGGCCGGCAGGCTCCAGCCTTCGCCACTTGCTTTCTCCTGCAAGAGGACCCGGCCATCGGAATCGACAATGACGGCCGCCACTGACGGGCAGAGAAGCAGGCCGGGACCGACTTTTTCGCGGAGCGCTTGAATGTAGGATTTCATCTCGATGAGGGCCGTTGTCCTTGCCGATCCATTCAACGCTGTTTCGAAAAATCTCTCAACCTCGGGCTCAGCCGAATTTTTCTGGTAATTTCCGTCAGGGCCGTGGCGCTGCCGCTGCCCTGCCTCACGTCATTTCGGTATCGACAATCCGGTCGGCGGTGATACCGTTCCTAAAAATTCGAAGGGTGATTTGATGTCTGAGACTAAGTATCCGCGCGACCTCGTTGGCTACGGCCGCAATCCGCCGAAGGCAAACTGGCCGGGCGATGCGCGCATCGCCGTGCAGTTCGTGCTGAACTACGAAGAGGGCGGCGAAAGCTGCATTCTCGATGGCGACCCAGCGTCCGAGTGCCTGCTGTCGGAAATTGTCGGCGCGCAGCCCTGGGCTGGCCAGCGTAACCTCAACATGGAATCGATCTACGAATACGGTGCCCGTTCCGGCTTCTGGCGGCTGTGGCGCATGTTCACCAGCCGCAACGTCCCGCTGACCGTCTATGGCGTGACGCAGGCCATGGCGCGCAATCCGGAAGCCGTCGCTGCCATGAAGGAAGCCGGCTGGGAAATCGCCAGCCACGGTCTGCGCTGGCTGGAATACAAGGACGTGCCGGAAGAGGTCGAACGCGAGCATATCCGCGAGGTCGTCCGCCTGCACACGGAGCTCACCGGCGAGCGGCCGCTCGGCATCTACCAGGGCAAGCCTTCGGCCAATACGCTGAAGCTGGTGCTGGAGGAAGGCGGGTTCCTTTACTCCTGCGACAGCTACGCCGACGAACTGCCCTACTGGGTGCCGGGTCTTTCGGCCGACAAGCCGCACCTGATCATTCCCTATACGCTTGATGCCAACGACATGCGCTTTGCGACGCCGCAGGGCTTTAACAGCGGCGACCAGTTCTTCAGCTACCTCAAGGACACATTTGACGTGCTCTACGAGGAAGGTCGCCAGGGCGACGCCAAGATGATGAATATCGGCCTTCACTGCCGTCTCGTCGGCCGCCCGGGCCGCGCTGCTGCGCTCGCTCGCTTCATCGACTACGTCATGTCGCACGACAAGGTCTGGGTGCCGCGTCGCATTGACATCGCCAACCATTGGTACCAGCACCACAAGCCGGAAGGGGCGCTCTGATGACCGACCGTGATGCCTTCGTTGCCCGTTTCGGTGGCGTGTTCGAGCACTCGCCCTGGGTTGCCGAACGCGCCTACGACCGAGCCGCGGCGACCGGGCTGACGGCGGGCACGGTGCATTCGGCGCTCTGCCAGGCCTTTCGCACGGCGCTGCCGCGCGAGAAGATGCAGGTGCTGCGCGCGCACCCCGATCTTGCCGGCAAGCTGGCGATCGCCGGTAAGCTGACGGCGGACTCGACGGCGGAGCAGGCGTCTGCCGGCCTCGACCGGCTGACACCAGAGGAGCATGAGCGCTTCACCGCGCTCAACGACACCTACACGAAAAAATTCGGCTTCCCCTTCATCATCGCGGTGAAGGGGCTGACCAAGGGGCAAATTCTTGCCTCCTTCCAAAGCCGCATTGACAATTCGCCCGAAGAGGAATTTGAAACCGCTTGCGCACAGGTCGAGAAAATCGCCCGCCTGCGCCTGCAGTCGATGATTCCTGGAGACGAAAATGCCTGACAAAACCGTTCGATGCCTGTCCCCGCTCATGAGGAGGGCCCTCGAACTGGATCGGACATCCGCAAGCGCAAAATCGTCCTGCGAGGTCTCCGCATAATGTCGCGCCTGCTCGAAATCGAACCGCTGACACGCGAGGCCTTCGCTCCCTTCGGCACCATCATCGAAGCCGATCCGGCAACGATGCGCCACATCAACGGCGGCAACACGGAACGTTTCCACGGTCTTGCGCGTGCCGATGTCGTCGGCGACGGCGCCAATGTCATCATCAACATCTTCCGCGGCCAGCCGCGGTCTTTCCCCTATTCGGTGACGATGATGGAGCGCCACCCGCTCGGCAGCCAGAGCTTTTCGCCGCTCGACGACCGCCCATGGCTCGTCGTGGTGGCGGACGACGAGGACGGGCGCCCGGGCACGCCGCGCGTTTTCCAGGCGAACGGCCGGCAGGGCGTCAACTACGGCCGCAATATCTGGCACCACCCGCTGATGTCCGTCGGCGCCGTCAGCGATTTCCTCATCGTCGACCGCGAAGGGCCGGGTAACAATCTCGAGGAGTTCTTCTATGACGAGCCTTTCGTCATA
Source organism: Ensifer sp. Root423 (assembly GCF_001426275.1). Classification (NCBI taxonomy): domain Bacteria; kingdom Pseudomonadati; phylum Pseudomonadota; class Alphaproteobacteria; order Hyphomicrobiales; family Rhizobiaceae; genus Ensifer; species Ensifer sp. Root423. The sequence continues at coordinate 25,015 of NZ_LMEG01000007.1, forward strand.
GACAGCGCTATCTAGCAGGACGTGCGCGCGGCTTCTGACAGCATCCCGCGCCAATGTGTGAAAGAGAGAAGCCATGAGCAGCGCCGGCCGCCTGACCACCCATGTTCTCGATACCGCTCTCGGGAAACCGGCCGAGGGTCTGCGCATCGACCTCTACTGGCTGGAGGGGGAAGAGCGGCAGTTGATCCGCACCGTACATACCAACAGCGACGGCCGTGTCGACGGCCCGATGGTCGAAGGCATCGGCTTCATGGCCGGCAACTACGAGCTGGTGTTCCATGCCGGCGACTATCTGCGCCGGTCCGGCGTTACACTGCCGGAGCCGGCCTTCCTCGACCGCATCCCCTTGCGCTTCGGCATCGCCGATCCGGCGAGCCATTATCACGTGCCGCTGCTTCTCTCGCCCTATGGCTATTCGACCTACCGCGGCAGCTGAGATTGAAGGATGAGTGTTCGTGGTGATGCAAAGGGTGATATTTAAAATATAATTTTCAATGGCTTAAACATCATCATTTCTCTTGGATCCAAGCGATATGTTTTTCAGATTGCTGGCCTCTCTGTGCCTCGTCCTTCTCTGGAGTGCCAATGCCAGCGCCGGCGTTATCGAAGGCGTAGGCGCCAAGAAGCTTGAGGTGGTCGACCCCGTCGAGCAAAAGCCGATGGATGCGGTCGTGTTCTTTCCAAGCCCCGACCAGACGGATGTCAGCAGCATCGGACCTTACGAGGTCGACGTGTCTCGATCGGCGCCCATCGGTGACGACCGCTACCCTTTGATCATGCTCTCGCATGGCAGCATGGGGAGCATGTGGGGCCACCACGACCTGGCTTCGTCCCTCGCGCGGCAGGGATACATGGTCGTCAGCGTCACGCATGTCGGCGACAATTTTCAGGACACAAGTCGGATCAGCACCGCCGGCGCCATCTACGGACGCGCCATGCAGATATCGGCGGCTTTGACGGCCACCCTCGATGATCCCGTCCTTGCTCTGCACATCGACCGCGAGCGGATCGGCTTCGTCGGGTTTTCCGCAGGCGGGACGACGGGGCTTATCCTGGCGGGAGCCAAGCCTGACCTTTCCCGTCTTGTAGGCTATTGCGCCAAACGTCCCGATGATCGCCATGTCTGCGAAGCTCGCGGGCGCATCGGGGTGGAGGGTGCCGAACTTGGGGCTTCAGCCGACGCGCGAATCCGATCCTTCGTTTTGCTGGCACCGCTCAGCGTCCTCTTCCCTACGGAAGGGCTAAAATCCGTTGCGGCTCCGATATCGGTCTATGTCGGCGAAAAGGATGAGGAGCTATCGCCTGATGACAACGCCCTGGCGCTTGCGCGCGACATGCAGTCCGAAATCCGCGTCGAGGTCGTCCCAAACGCCGGGCATTTCACGTTCCTTGCTCCGTGCTCGCCGCAAATGAGAGACGCCGTGCCCGCGATATGCGCGGATCCTCCCGGGGTTGATCGGGTAGAACTCCATCGCACCATCAACGCTGAAATCGCAGCCTTTTTCACCAGAACGCTTGCTGTGGCGGTTCCGTAAGCAATCTTCGCCACGAACTCGGTTGTCCGAAGCCGACCTTATCGACGGCGAGCCGGGTACTTCGGATTGAGAGAAGACCCTGAAGCCCTCCCTCATCCGGGCAACAAATGCGGATCGCTGACGCGGTCGATCAATCCGCGAGAATGTCGCGGTTGACGTCGTTGATATCGCGCTTGCCGCAGAGGGCCATGGTGATGTCCATCTCCTTGCGGATGATTTCCAGCGTCTTGGTGACGCCCTCCTTGCCCATGGCGCCGAGGCCGTAGAGGAAGGGGCGGCCGATATAGGTGCCCTTGGCGCCCATGGCGACGGCCTTCAGCACGTCCTGGCCGGAGCGGATACCGCCATCGATATGCACCTCGATCTGGTGGCCGACCGCATCGACGATGCGCGGCAGCATGCTGATCGAGGAATGGGCGCCGTCGAGCTGGCGGCCGCCGTGGTTGGAGACGATGATCGCGTCGGCACCGGTCGCCGCTGCCATCTTGGCGTCCTCGGGGTCGAGAATGCCCTTGAGGATCAGCGGTCCGCCCCAGCGTTCCTTGATCCAGGCGACATCCTTCCACGAGAGCTGCGGGTCGAACTGTTCCGCCGTCCAGGCGCCGAGCGACGAGAGGTCGGTGACGCTTTTCGCGTGGCCGACGATGTTGCGGAAGGTGCGGCGCTTGGTGCCGAGCATCTTCATGCACCAGCCGGGGCGCGTCGCCATCTGCCAGAGGTGCTTCGGCGTCATCTTCGGCGGTGCCGAGAGGCCGTTGCGAAGATCCTTGTGACGCTGGCCGAGGATCTGCAGGTCGAGCGTCAGCACCAGCGCCGAGCACTTCGCCGCCTTGGCCCGGTCGATCAGGTTCAGCACGAATTCGCGTTCGCGCATGACGTAGAGCTGGAACCAGAAGGGCTTGGTGGTGACCGAGGCGACGTCCTCGATCGAGCAGATGCTCATCGTCGAGAGCGTGAAGGGCACGCCGAAGGCTTCAGCCGCCTGGGCTGCCAGCATTTCGCCGTCGGCGTGCTGCATGCCGGTGAGGCCGGTCGGGGCGAGTGCCACCGGCATCGACACCTTCTGGCCGATCATCGTCGTTTCCAGCGACCGGTCGGTCATATCCACCAGCACGCGCTGGCGCAGCTTCACCTTGGCGAAATCCTCCTCGTTGGCGCGATAGGTGCCTTCGGTCCAGGCGCCGCTGTCGGCGTAATCGAAGAAGAGTTTCGGCACCCGGCGCTTGGCGAGCGCCTTGAGATCGCTGATTTCGAGGATTTGCGTCATGGATAAGGCCTTCGTCCAACGGAGATTGAACGAGCCATTACCATGTTTGGCAGAGGCTTGTTAATAGCCAGAACGCAGAGAGGTCAATTTTCTTGACCTCTCTGCTTTTGGTCGGTCATGCGGCGGCAAGCGCCGATTTTGCCGGCTTGCCGGCGACATAGGTTTCGACGATCGACCGGTCGTCGCCCATGGTCTGCAGCAGGAAGAGTTCGTCTGCCAGAGAGTTGACCACTTCGGCCCGAAGCGCCATCGCCGGCGTCGCCGCCATGTCGAGCACGATGAAATCGGCGTCGGTGCCGGCTTCCAAAGTTCCGATCTTGTCGACCAGCGATAGCGCCTCGGCATTGCCGCGGGTCATCATGAAGAAGCTGTCGAACGGGTTCAGCCGCTCGCCCTGCAGCTGCAGGATCTTGTAGGCCTCGTCGAGCGTCTTCAGCATGGAATAGCTGGTACCGCCGCCGATGTCGGAGGCGACCGAGGTGCGCACCGGCTTTTCGCGGCGGCTGAGCGCGCGCAGCGGGAAGAGGCCAGAACCGAGAAAAAGATTGGAGGTCGGGCAGAAAACGGCGACCGAGCCGGTCTCGCTCATGACATCCGCCTCGCGCTCAGACAGATGGATGCAGTGGCCGAACAGGCTCTTCGGTCCGAGCAGGCCGTAGCGGGCGTAGACGTCTGTGTAGTCCTTGGCTTCCGGATAGAGTTCGCAGGTAAAGGCGATCTCGTCGCGGTTTTCCGAAAGGTGCGTCTGGAGGTGCAGGTCGGGGAATTCGTGCACCAGCGACTTCGCGACGTCCATCTGCTCCGGCGTTGAGGTGATGGCGAAGCGCGGGGTGATCGCCACATGATTGCGGCCCTTGCCGTGCCATTCGCGGATGACCGCGCGGGTTTCGTCGTAGCTCATCTGCGGCGTGTCGAGCAGGCCTTGCGGGGCGTTGCGGTCCATCATCACCTTGCCGGCGACCATGCGCATGTCGCGGCGCAGCGCCTCGGCGAAGAAGGCATCGGCCGACGCCTTGTGAACCGAGCAATAGGCGGTTGCTGTTGTCGTGCCATAGCGCACCATCTCATCGAAGAAGCGCGTCGCGATGCGCTCCGCATGGGCGGTCTCGACGAAGCGGCACTCCTCGGGGAAGGTGTAGGTGTTCAGCCATTCAAGCAAGTTGGCGGCATAGGAGGCCATGACCTGCATCTGCGGGAAATGCAGATGCGTGTCGATGAAGCCGGGCACGATCAGGTGTGGGCGATGGTCCACTTCAGCGACGCCGTCAGGCGCGCTTGCCTTGACCGCAGCATAGGAGCCGCTCGCGGCGATCTGTCCCCCCTCAATCAGAAGCGCACCGTCCCTCTCGTAGCTGTAGGCGGCGCTGTCGTCGATCGACGATGGCGCGCGGTTGAAGCTCAGCAATCGGCCGCGGATGAGGGTGGTCGTCATTGTGTCTTGCCTTCCTCGACGGCGCTTTCGAACCAGGCTGTCAGAAGCTGGCGCTCGTCCGTCGTCATGTCTGTCACGTTGCCGGGCGGCATCGCATGGCTGCGCCCGGCCTGGATATAGATTTCGCGGGCATGGGCGGCAATCTCCGCGTCGCTTTCGAGCATCACGCCCTTCGGCGCCTGGGTGATACCCTCATAAACCGGTTCTGCCGCATGGCACATGGAACAGCGTGTCGAGACCGTGTCCTTGACTGCAGGGAAGTGGGCATTGGCGGCGAAGCGGCTGAAGGCGGGCGCAACCTCGGCCTTTTCGCCGCCGGTCAGCACCTTCGGCACGGTCGAAAGCCACATGATCAGGATGAAGAGGAGGGCGGTGACGAGCCAGGTCCAGGTCGGCCGGCCCTTGCGGGCGTGGGTGGTGTTGAACCAGTGGCGGATGGTGACGCCCATCAGGAAGACGAGTGCGGCGATGATCCAGTTGAACGCGGTGGCAAACGCAAGCGGATAGTGGTTCGACAGCATGAAGAAGATGACGGGCAGCGTCAGGTAGTTGTTGTGCAGCGAGCGCTGCTTGGCCTGCGCGCCGAGTTTCGGATCCGGCGTGCGGCCGGCGATCAGGTCGGCGACGACGATCTTCTGGTTGGGGATGATGATGAAGAAGACGTTGGCCGACATGATCGTCGCGGTGAAAGCGCCGAGATGCAGGAAGGCGGCGCGGCCGGTGAAGACCTGCGTATAGCCCCAGGCCATGACGACCAGCGCCACATAGAGCAGTGCCATCAACCCCCAGGTGTTCCTGCCGATCGGCGACTTGCAGAGCAGATCGTAAAACAGCCAGCCGATGCCGAGCGAGGCGAGCGAAATCAGGATCGCCGTGGTCGCCGAGATGTCGAGCACGTGGCGGTCGATCAGGAACAGATCGGCGCCGCCATAGTAGACGACACAGAGCATGGCGAAGCCAGAAAGCCACGTCACGTAGGATTCCCATTTGAACCAGGTGAGATGCTCGGGCATCGAGGCCGGTGCGACCAGGTATTTCTGGATGTGATAGAAACCGCCGCCATGGACCTGCCATTCTTCGCCATAGGCGCCGACGGGCAAGTGATCGCGCTTCACGAGACCCAGGTCGAGCGCGATGAAATAGAAGGATGAGCCGATCCAGGCGATGGCGGTGATGACGTGCAACCAGCGCACGGCAAAGGCCAGCCATTCCCAGGCGATGGCGAACTCGTACATTCAGATCCCCTTTGTCTCCGTTGCCTCACTTTGCGCATAAACCACGGAGGGGAAAAGGGGCTTCGACGCTCCTCAAGCGCTATTTGCTTGCAGGAAGTTCGGCGCGCAAAGTTCGCCGAGGATCCAGTCGCGGAAAATCCTGATCTTGGGTGTGTTGCGGCGGGCGTGCGGATAGGCGAGCCAATAATCGCAGCCGTCGCTGCAGCGCAGCTCGAAGGGCTGGTAGAGCCGACCGAGCGCCACGTCATCGGGGTAGAATTCCGGCGTCAGGATCGCCACGCCCTGGCCGGCGATGGCGGCGCGCGCCTCGAAGGATTGCGCGCCGAGGCGGCTGTGCGGCCGTCCTTCGAGATCGGGATCCTTGACGCCGGCGGCCTTGAACCACATCGGCCACCAGGGGTCACCGGGATCGATGATGCGCAGCTTCAGCAGGTCGCGCGGCTCGTGCACGCCGCCAATGGTCTCGGCAAGCGCCGGACTCAGCATCGGGCTGAATTCCACCCGCATCAGCGGATGCGTGTCGAGGCCGGGCCAGACGCCGGCACCGGAGCGGATGGCAAGGTCGGCCGGTTCGCGGGTAAAATCGGTGAGCGAGTCGCTGGTCGTCAGCCGAACGGCGATGTTCGGATGGGCGAGCTGGAAGCTGCCGATGTTGCGGGCAAGCCATTGCGAGGCGAAGGTCGGCGTCGAGCTGATCAGGAGCGCGCTGTCGATATCGCCACGGGCATTCGAAACCGCTTCCTGCAGCATCTCGAAGGCTTCGGTGACGCGCGGCGCCATGCGCTGGCCGACTTCCGTCAGCGAGATCTGGCGCGGGCGCCGCAGGAACAGCGGCTCGCCGACATTCTCCTCGATCAACTTGACCTGGTAGCTTACGGCCGTCTGGGTCATGCCCAGCTCTTCACCGGCCTTGGTGAAGCTGCCGAGCCTTGCGACCGCCTCGAAGACCCGCAGCGCATTCAGCGGAAACTGCTTCGACATCTTCATGGATAAGTTCTCTTGATGCATCCAGACGGATGTTCGATTGGATTTCGATCCTCCTCCACGGCATCCTTCAAGTCAACTTCCCAAGACGAAACAGGTGCTGAAATGACTTGCGACACTTACGAACGTACTGAAAGAAAAGCATTTCTTTCATTCGAGCCGGTCGCCCGGCTCACAGCCGCCCTGTTCGGTGGCCTTGTTGCCCCCAAGCCGATGCTCGATGTCAACACGCTCTCCGATCATATCAAGAGAGACATGGGTTTCATGGATGTTCATAGCCCGCACCGCGACGACGAGGAGGCGATGGCCAACGCTCGCCGCCTGTTCAGCATCAATGAACTGCCGCGGATCTGAGGCAAATCGTGATGGCTGTCAGCGATTGCGCAGACGTTCGACGGCCATCAGCACACGCTCCGGTGTTGCCGGAGCATCGAGCCGCGGGCACTCGCGGTAGTCGGCGACACTCGCCACCGCCATCGACAGGGCTTCCAGAACCGAGATCGGCAGCATGAAGGGCGGCTCTCCCACCGCCTTGGAGCGGCCAATGGTCTTCTCGGCGTTGCTCGACCATTCGGCAAGCTTGACGTTGAAGATCTTCGGCCGGTCGGAGGCAAGGGGGATCTTGTAGGTGGAGGGGGCGTGCGTGCGAAGCCGTCCCTTGTCGTCCCACCAGAGCTCTTCCGTCGTCAGCCAGCCCATCCCTTGCACGAAGCCGCCCTCGATCTGACCGAGGTCGATCGCCGGATTGAGCGAACGGCCGACGTCGTGCAGCACGTCGACCCGGTCGACCATGTATTCGCCGGTCAGCGTGTCGATCGAAACCTCCGAAACCGCAGCGCCATAGGCGAAGTAATAGAAGGGTGTGCCGCGGCCGCTGGCTCGATCCCAGTGGATCTTCGGCGTCTTGTAGTAGCCGGCGGCCGAAAGCTGGATACGGCCCATATAGGCCTGCTTGATGAATTCAGGGAAGGGGATCAGCTCCTCGCCGATCTTCACGTGGTTGGCGACGAAGCTGACATTCTCGGGCGTCGTCTGCCAGCGCTCGCAGGCGAAACCGACGAGACGGTCCTTGATCTGGCGCGCGGCGTCGAAGGCGGCCATGCCGTTCAAGTCAGAGCCCGAAGAGGCGGCGGTCGCCGACGTGTTCGGCACCTTGCCGGTCGTCGTCGCAGTGATGCGAACGCGGTCGAGGTCGACCTGGAAGCTGTCGGCGATCACCTGCGCGACCTTGATGTAGAGGCCTTGGCCCATCTCGGTGCCGCCGTGGTTGAGGTGGATCGAGCCGTCCTGGTAGATATGCACAAGCGCGCCCGCCTGGTTGAAGGCGGTCATGGTGAAGGAGATGCCGAACTTCACCGGCGTCAGCGCGATGCCCTTGCGGATGACGCGGCTTTCCCGATTGAACGCGAGGATCGCCTGACGGCGCGCCTGATAGTCGGCGCTTTCTTCCAGCTCCGCGACGATCTGCGCGATGATGTTGTCTTCGACCTGCTGATGGTAGGGCGTGACATCGCGGCCGGAGCCCTTGTCGCCATAGAAATTCAGCTTGCGGATTTCGAGCGGATCCTTGCCGAGCTGGTAGGCGATTTCCTCGATGATGCGCTCGCCGCCGACCATGCCTTGCGGGCCGCCGAAGCCACGATAAGCGGTGTTTGAGACCGTGTTGGTCTTCAGCGGCTGTGAGGTGAGCTTCACATGCGGATAGAAATAGGAGCTGTCCGCATGGAACAGCGCACGGTCTGTGACCGGGCCGGAGAGGTCCGAAGAGTAGCCGCAGCGCGCCGCGTAGTTGGCATGGACCGCATGGATGCGGCCCTCGTCGTCGAAGCCGACGTCGTAATCGACGAGGAAGTCGTGGCGCTTGCCGGTTGCCGTCATGTCCTCGTCGCGATCCGGGCGGAACTTGACGGCGCGGTTGAGCTTCTTCGCCGCGACCGCGGCAAGGGCTGCGAACTGGTTTCCTTGCGTTTCCTTGCCGCCGAAGCCACCACCCATGCGGCGCACGTTCACGGTCACCGCATTGGAGGGCACGCCGAGCACGTGCGAGACCATGTGCTGGATCTCGCTCGGATGCTGGGTCGAGGACCAGACGGTGACCTCGTCGTCCTCGCCGGGAATGGCAAGGGCGATATGGCCTTCGAGGTAGAAATGCTCCTGTCCGCCGACGCGCATGCTGCCTTTGAGCCGCCGTGGCGCCTTTTCCAGCTCCGCCTCGGCATCGCCGCGCTGCAGCGTGAGCGGCTGGGTGACCAACTGCCCGCCATGGGCGACGGCATCGAGAATGTCGGTGAAATGCGGCAGGTCGCGATAGGTGATCTTGGCGAGCCTTGCCGCCCGACGGGCGATGTCACGGGTTTCTGCAATCACGGCGAAGGCCGGCTGGCCATGAAACTGCACGAGGCCATCGGCAAGCACCGGCTCGTCATGCAGGTGGCTCGGGCTGATGTCGTTGGAATGCGGCATGTCCTTGGCGGTCAGCACCAGCATGACACCGGGCACGGCGGCGACGGCCGAAAGGTCCATGGCGGTGATTTCCGCATGCGCCCGGTCGGTCATGCCAAGCGCGCCATGCAGCGTGCCCGCCGGCTCGGGCATGTCGTCGATGTAGTCGGCGGTGCCGGAGACATGCTTGTGGGCGCTGTCGTGACGCTGGGAAACATGCATCTCGCCGCGGATCGTCTTGCGTTCCTCGAAGGTGGATTTGTCCATGACTATCGGCCTCCCGCAGCAAAGCGAACCAGTTGCGCCGGCTCGCCGCCGCTTTCCAGGAAGAAACGCATCAGAAGGTTCTTCGCCGCAAGCATGCGGTAGTCGCTCGTTGCCCGCCAGTCGGTGAGCGGCTGGTAATCGCTCTCGAAGGCGGCTTGCGCGGCGCGGACCGTTTCCTCGGTCCATGGCTTGCCGATCAGCGCCGCCTCGACGTTGCTGGCGCGCTTGGGCGTCGCGGCCATGCCGCCGAAGGCGATGCGGGCGGAGCGGACGATGCCGCCATCCACCGATAGACGGAACGCGCCAAGCAGCGCGGAGATATCTTCGTCGCGGCGCTTGGAGATCTTGTAGGCGGCAAAGAGATCGCCCGCCGGCAGGCGCGGCACGAAGATGCTTTCGACGAATTCGCCGGGTTGGCGATCCTGCTTGCCATAAGCGATGAAGAAGGATTCGAGCGGCAACGTCCGCCGACCGGCGGTCGAGCGCAGGGTCACCGTCGCGCCAAGCACGATCAGGGGCGGCGGACTGTCGCCGATCGGTGAGCCGTTAGCGATATTGCCGCCGATCGTGCCCATGTTGCGCACCTGTTCGCCGCCGATGCGGTTGATCAGCGGACCGAGCCCGAGAAACGTCTTGGCGAGGGCGGCATAGGCCATGGTGTAGCTGACGCCGGCGCCGATAATCAGGCCGTCCGCGGTTTCCTCGATCTGCTGCAATTCGGTGATGCCGTTGATGAAGATCACCGGGTTGATCGCCCGCATCTGCTTCGTCACCCAGAGGCCGACATCGGTGGAGCCGGCAACGACCGTCGCCCCGGGATGGTCGGCGAGTGCTTCCGCCAGGCCACTGCCGTCGGCCGGCACGATCAGACAATATTCGCCCTGGCGGAGTGTGATCGTTTCCGTCGGTGCCAGCGCCTTCAGCCTGATGGTGATCGTTTCCCGCTCCCTGGTGATCGGATCGAAGATGTCGGAGGGGCGCGCCTCTGCCGCCGCTTCGGCCGCGCGCACGATGGGCTCATAACCGGTGCAGCGACAGAGATTGCCCTGCAGCGCCTTTTCGATATCGGCGCGGCTGGGGCTGTCGTTGCCAAGCCAGAGGCCATAGAGCGACATGACGAAGCCGGGCGTGCAGAAGCCGCATTGCGAGCCGTGAAAATCGACCATTGCCTGCTGCACCGGATGCAGCGTGCCATCCGGACCGGCGAGATGCTCGACGGTGACGACATGGGTTGCCTGCAGCGAGCCGAGGAAGCGGATGCAGGCGTTGACGCTCTCATAGACGAGCCGGTCGCTGACCAGCCGCCCGACGAGCACGGTGCAGGCGCCGCAGTCGCCCTCCGCACAACCTTCCTTGGTGCCGGTCAGCCGGCGTTCCAGCCGCAGATAGTCGAGCAGCGTCGTTGTCGGTGCGATGTCGGAAAGAGCGACCTCGCGGTCGTTGAGGATGAAGCTGATTGAACCGGTCGGTTGGGGCATGCCATTCATTCCCTGCTGCTGCATACGTCCTGAAATCACTTTGATCTTAGGTGGTTATGCAGAAAAGCAAAGGGCTGGGCGGACTTTTGCACGCCATGCGGGCAGCGCGGGGGGCATCCGGTCCGCGCTGCCGACCACTTGACGAATGTCGGCCGTTACTGCGCCGTCCAACCGCCGTCCATCGACACATGGGTGCCGGTGATCTGTGCCGCGTCGTCGCCGGCGAGATAGACGGCAAGGGCTGCGACCTGTTCGACGGTGATGAACTTCTTCGTCGGCTGCCCCTTCAGCATCACGTCGTTGATCACCTGCTGCTCGGTGATGCCGCGGGTGCGGGCTTGATCGGGGATCTGCTTTTCGACGAGCGGCGTCAGCACGTAGCCCGGGCAGATCGAGTTCGCGGTGATTCCGCTTTCGGCCACTTCGAGCGCCACGGTCTTCGTCAGACCGAGAACGCCGTGCTTCGCCGCCACATAGGCCGCCTTGAAGGGCGAGGCGACGAGGCCATGGGCCGAGGCGATGTTGATGATGCGGCCCCAACCCTTCGCCTTCATGCCGGGAATAGCGGCGCGGATCGTGTGGAAGGACGAGGAGAGGTTGATCGCGATGATGCGGTCCCATTGCTCGATCGGGAAATCCTCGACCTTCTCGACATATTGGATACCGGCATTGTTGACGAGGATATCGACGCCGCCGAAGCGGGTCGTCGCCGTGGTGATCAGATCGGCGATCTCGGCTGGCTTCGTCATGTCGGCGGCATGATAGACGACCGTTCCTGTCGTCAGCGCGCTCACGTCGTCCGTCGCCTTCTTGATTTCGTCCGGGCTACCGAAGCCGTTCAGCACGATATTGGCGCCACCCTTGGCGAAGGCCTTGGCGATCGCAAGCCCGATGCCGCTCGTCGAACCGGTGATGACCGCTGTTTTCGTCATTGCTGCTCTCTCCCTTTGTGGCGCCGCGCACTGCTTTGTTGCGGCGCAACAGCGCCAGCCTACGCGGAAAACGCCGGCGCTGACAATTGTGTTTTTGGGATCGGGACCGCAGAGTTGAGGAGGGGAATGGCGAAGTCGGCGGTTGCGTTTTGTTTTCGTTTGACATTCGTTTTGCCATCGTATTGAAGTTTTCGAAATGAGATCCCGCCTTCAAGGCCGGGTGAACAAACATGCGTGTGGCCGGGGAGGGGCATATGGGCGGATATATTCTCGCGATCGATCAGGGTACGACCTCGAGCCGGGCGATCATCTTCGACGGTCAGCAGCAGATCGCCGGGGCCAGCCACAAGGAATTCAAGCAGTATTTTCCGAAATCCGGGTGGGTCGAACACGATCCCGAGGAAATCTGGCAAACGGTGCTTTCGACGGTTGAGGACGCTATCGCCAAGGCCGGCATCAAGGCCGGCGACCTTTCGGCGATCGGCATCACCAACCAGCGCGAAACCGTCGTCGTCTGGGATCGCAAGACCGGCAATCCCATTCACAACGCCATCGTCTGGCAGGACCGTCGCACCGCCTCCTATTGTGATCGGCTGAAGAAGCAGGGGCTGGAAAAGACTTTCACCCGGAAGACGGGCCTGCTGCTCGATCCCTATTTCTCCGGTACCAAGCTCAACTGGCTGCTGACCAACATCGACAGGGCGCAGGCCCGCGCCGCCAAGGGCGAACTCTGCTTCGGCACCATCGATACCTTCCTCATCTGGCGGCTGACCGGCGGCAAATCCTTCGTGACCGACGCGACCAACGCCTCGCGCACGCTGCTCTATAACATCGCCGAAAATGCCTGGGACGACGAGCTTCTGAAGATCCTCAAGGTGCCGCGCGCCATGCTGCCCGAGGTCAAGGATTGCGCCGCCGATTTCGGCGTTACCGATACCGCACTTTTCGGCGCGGCGATCCCGATCCTCGGCGTTGCCGGCGACCAGCAGGCGGCGACCATCGGCCAGGCCTGCTTCAAGCCGGGCATGTTGAAATCCACCTATGGCACCGGCTGCTTCGCACTGCTCAACACCGGCAAGGACATGGTGCGTTCGAAGAACCGGTTGCTCACCACCATTGCCTACAAGCTTGATGGCGAAACCACCTATGCGCTCGAAGGCTCGATCTTCGTCGCGGGTGCTGCGGTGCAATGGCTGCGCGACGGGCTGAAGGTGATCAAGGCTGCGCCCGATACCGGGACGCTTGCCGCAAGCGCCGATCCGACGCAGGACGTCTATCTCGTGCCGGCCTTCACCGGGCTCGGCGCGCCGCATTGGGATCCGGACGCGCGCGGCGCGATCTTCGGCATGACCCGCAACACCGGTCCGGCGGAGTTTGCCCGCGCGGCACTCGAAGCCGTCTGTTACCAGACGCGCGACTTGCTTGAGGCGATGCACAAGGACTGGCGCAGCAACGGCAAGGAGACGGTTCTGCGCGTCGACGGCGGCATGGTTGCCTCCGACTGGACGATGCAGCGGCTTTCCGACCTGCTCGACGCGCCGGTCGATCGGCCCGTCATCCTGGAAACGACTGCGCTCGGCGTCGCCTGGCTTGCCGGCAGCCGCGCCGGCGTCTGGCCGAAGCAGGAAGACTTTGCCAAGTCCTGGGCACGCGACCGCCGCTTCGAGCCCGCCATGGACGAAAAGACGCGTAAGGCCAAGTTCAAGGGTTGGCGCAACGCGGTCAAAAGGACGCTGAGCTAAGAGCCGGGCGAGCGGCGATTTTCGCCGCGCGTCCGTTTCTCCCGACCATACTCTGCCTTCCGGGCCGACGCGCGGTGCCGCAAACCGGGCCGCCGTCAGTCGATGACAGCGACCGCTTCCACCTCGAACAGCATGCCGTCGACCGCCAGCTTGGGCACGGGTACCAGTGTCTGCGCCGGCAGCGTCGCGCCGAACATTTCCTTGACGCTGCCGGTCAGGACCTCGAGCTTGGACATGTCGTGGTCGACCACGAAGATGGTGAGCTTGGCGACCTGGTCCGGCCTTGCGCCGAGCCCCTCGAGCGCTGCGCCCAGATTGGCATAGGCCTGCTTGACCTGAACCGCGAAGTCGGGAGACAGGCCGCCGGTGCTATCCTGGCCGCCCTGTCCTGAAATGTAGGCCACCCGTGCCCCGGCAGGCACGATCACCGCGGTGCTATAGCCATGCGGCGTCGGGTCGTAGAGGTTCTTGGGGTTGACGACCGTCAGCTTGGCCGCCTGCTCGCTCGCGGTGGCCGCCGTGGAAACGCCCGTAGTCATGATGATGAGTCCTCCGATCATGAGATGTCTGATTGCGCGTGACATGGTGTTCTCTCGTCTCCGAGGTCTGCGCGCGATGCCGCTTGCAGGCCTGCAGGTTTGACCTTTCGCCGACGCTCTTGCTATTGACTCGTACAGCGTACGACTCATTTACATCGTACGCCGTACGAGTCAATCGTTCAGGATCGACATCCGGCGCGTTGTCGGCGTAAATCGACACTCCAATCAGCAAGGAAGACGCATGGCGGCGAAAGGGAACGGCGGGCAGGGCAAACGCTCCCAGCGGATAGAGTCGGCAGCCCAGGCCGGGAAGAAGCCGGGCGGCGAGCCGTCCCTGTCTCTGGAGCGCATCGTGGCGACTGCGGTCGAATTGCTGGACGCCGAGGGTATCGACGGCTTGAAGATGCGCCGTCTCGCCGACCGTCTCGGTGCGGGCGTCATGAGCCTCTATTGGCATGTCGCCAACAAGGAGGAGGTTTTCGACCTGGCGCTCGATGCGGTGTTTGCCTATCGCGCCCCCCCGCAAAGGATCGAGCCCGAGGACTGGCGCAGGGATGTGGTTCACATGCTCGAAGACTGGCGCGCAATCATGCTGCGCCATCCCTGGTCGGCGTCGCTGCTGCCGCGCCGGGCGCTCGGCGCGAATGTACTCGGCCGCCTGGAAACCATGAGCGAGGTGCTGTCGAGAGCCGGCGTTGCCGACGCGGACATGAATGTCGCGATCTGGTCGCTCTGGAACTACGTGCTCGGCGCCACCGTCACCCGGGCGAGCTTCGCGCTTTCGCACGCCGACCAGGCTGCCGGACAGAAGCGCCTCTCGGCGCTCAGCGAACGCTACCCGACGATCGAGCGCACGCGCCTGCTCCTGGACAGCGATTGGGATGGCACGTTCCGGAAGGGCCTCGACGTCCTGCTTGACGGTCTACCGAGAGGGTAAGGTCTCGTTCGTATGCATCCGGGAAACACAGCGTTTCCCGGATGCGCATTTGCTGCTCATGTGTGCGCCAACTATCTGTTGTGCAAACAGAAAAAGGACAGACCTCATGGAACTCGGGCTTTACACATTTGCGGATGTCGATCCGAACGCGGATCACAAGGGCATGGAGGGCCAGCGTCGCCTCAAGAACCTTCTCGAGGAAATCGAGCTTGCAGATCAGGTTGGCCTCGATGTTTTCGGGCTCGGCGAACACCATCGGCCTGACTACGCGGCCTCCGCGCCGGCGGTCATCCTCGCGGCCGCAGCGGCAAAAACGAAGAATATCCGGCTGACCAGTGCCGTCACGGTGTTGAGCTCGGACGATCCCGTACGCGTCTTCCAGCAATTCTCGACCCTTGATCTGATCTCGGGCGGCCGCGCCGAGATCATGGCCGGTCGCGGGTCGTTCATCGAATCCTTCCCGCTCTTCGGCCAGTCGCTCGATGACTACGACCAGCTCTTTGCCGAAAAGCTCGACCTCCTGATGGCGCTGCGCGAAAGCGAAAAGGTCTCGTGGGCCGGCGAGATGCGGCCGGCGATCCATGATCGCGGCGTCTATCCGCGGCCGCTGCAGGAGGTGCTGCCGCTCTGGATCGCCGTAGGCGGCACGCCGCAATCGGTGGCCCGCGCGGGTGCGCTCGGCCTGCCGGTGGCGCTTGCGATCATCGGCGGAGAGCCGCGCCGGTTTGCGCCGCTGTTCGATCTCTACCGCGAGGCGGCCCGGCGTGCCGGCCAGGACGCCGCCAGGCTGAAGACCAGCATCAACGTGCACGGCTTCATCGCCGATACGACCGATCTTGCCGCCGACCAGTTCTACGGGCCGCAGGCGGAAGTGATGAACCGCATCGGCCGCGAGCGCGGCTGGGGACCGACGAACCGGGCGCATTTCGACCAGGCGCGCAGCCCCTCCGGCAACCTCTTCCTCGGTGATCCGGAAACGGTGGCCGAGAAGATCGTCGAGAACTGGAAGCTGTTCCGTAACGATCGCTTCCTGCTGCAGATGGCGATCGGTCCGATGCCGCACGACCAGATCATGCGCGGCATCGAACTCTACGGCACCAGGGTGGCGCCGCTCGTGCGCCAGGCGTTGGCCGAGGAAAGGGCAGCAGCGGCGGCCTCCGTCTGACCATTCGACGACCGGGGCTGGGGCCCGGCTCCGGTCGTCCCGCTCGACGCTGGCATAACGCGTTGCGACACGCTACATGTGAGCGCGAAAGCGAGACACGGATGACCCTCAACAACGAAGAAGATCTGCTGCGGCTGAAGGAAATCGGCCGCATCTGCGCCAATGCCCTGCAGACGATGGGCGAGGCGCTCGAGCCCGGCATTACCACTGCGGAACTCGATGCGATCGGCCGCAAGGTACTGGAAGAGGCCGGCGCACGCTCGGCGCCCGAACTCTGCTACCAGTTTCCTGGTGCCACATGCATCAGCGTCAACGAGGAAATCGCCCACGGCATTCCCGGCAACCGCGTGATCAAGGCCGGCGATCTCGTCAACATCGACGTCTCGGCCGAAAAGGACGGCATCTTTGCCGATACCGGCGCCTCGTTCCCGGTACCGCCGGTCACGGCCGCGATCGACCGGCTCTGCCGCGATGGCAAGCGGGCGATGTGGGTGGGCCTCAAGCAGGTGCGCCCCGACCAGCCGCTGGCTGCCATCGGCAACGCGATCGGCGACTTCGCCCGCAAGAACCGCTATTCGCTTGTCACCAATCTCGCCAGCCACGGCATCGGCCGCTCGCTGCACGAGGAGCCGACCGAGATCGCCACCTGGCCGGATCCGCGCGAACGTCGCCGGATGACCGACGGCATGGTCTTCACCGTCGAACCCTTCCTGTCGATGGGCGCGCAATGGGCCGAGGGCGGCAACGACGACTGGACGCTCTACAGCGACCCGCGCGCGCCGACGGTGCAGTATGAGCACACAGTTGTCGTCACCCGCGGCGGGCCGCTGGTGGTGACACTACCGGGCTGACCCAGGGATACGGCGGCGGCCTGCAGCCTCCGTCGTCCTCCAGACGATTTTTTGCTCCATCGCCGCGATGCATGATCTGCCGCCGTGATGTGGTGCACCTCACCTTTTAGGCGATTGGTCTAAGCCATTGAAATCGGCGATCGTTCGATTTCTTCAATAGATCCTTCAATTATTGTCGTTTGTCGTGCGTCGTGTTGCGGCGCAATAAAATGATATGACCACGCTCGACCGACCGCTGCAGACCAACATCTCCGCCACGGCAACCGCCGGCGCCATCGCCATGGCCGTCGCCATGGGCTTCGGACGCTTCTCCTATACGCCGATCCTGCCGGCGATGATGGTGGATCTCGGCCTGTCGCCGGGTGATGCCGGGCTCATCGCCTCGGCCAATTTCGTCGGCTATCTCGCCGGCGCCATTCTTGCGGCCTATGGCTGGGCCCATGGGCACGAGCGGCGGATCGGTCTGCTGTCGCTCGTCGCCACGACGGCTCTGCTGGCGGCCATGGGCCTCTCGTCCTCCGTCGTCGTGCTGGCGCTGATCCGTTTCCTCGCCGGCCTTGCCAGCGCCTTTGCGATGATCTTCATCTCCGGCATCGTGCTCGGCCATGGCGTGCTCGCGCGCTCGGAACACGTGCCGGCCGTTCACTTTGGCGGCGTCGGCCTCGGTATCGCGTTTTCATCGCTTTGCGTCTGGGCGAACCCGATCGCGGGTCACGCCGGCCTGACGACCTCCATGGGCGACTGGTTTACCGGCGCGCTGGTCGGATTGGTCGGGACGATCGTCGTTGCCGCACTTCTTCCCGGCGTTCCGTCGTCCGGTTCTGGTCCGGTGCGCGAAAGGCCGCTGCGCTGGACGCGGCCGCTGACCGTAGTGACGTTCACCTATGCGCTCTTCGGCTTCGGCTACGTGATCACCGCAACCTTCCTCGTCACCATGGCGCGCGATCCGAGCGGCGGCCACAGCATCGAATTTCTCGCCTGGCTGCTAACGGGGCTTGCCGCAGCGCTCTCCGTCTATCTCTGGCGCTTTGCCGTGCCGCGCTTCGGTCTTGCCGGTGTCTACGCGATCGGCCTTCTGGTCGAGGCGGTCGGGCTGGTGCTGACGGTCAGCCTGCCTTTGCCCTATGCGCCGCTTGCCGGCGGCCTGATGCTCGGCGCAACCTTCATGATGATCACTGCTTATGGCCTGCAGATCGGCCGGAAGCTGGCGCCCGAGAGCCCGCGCAAGGCGCTTGCGTTGATGACGGCTGCTTTCGGTATTGGGCAAATCGTCGGTCCGCTGGTCGCCGGCTGGCTTGCGGAGCGCACCGGCAGCTTCGCCGCACCAACCTTGATCGCGGCTGCCGTTCTTTTCCTGTGCGGTGGGGTCATCGTCGTCGAGCTGAAGCGGATTTCACAGGCATTGAGGGCCTGAGCAGCGGCGAAAAAAGACCCTCCGGCACCGGCGCGCGCCTGGATGAAATAACAGTAACGTTTACATTACCCGATTGTTGACGACGGCGCTTTGCCCTAGTTTCGGCGCTTCGGGAGGCGAGTTGTTCGTCTCCACCGAAACGAGAGTGCCGCACTTGTTCCTATCCTTCTTTCCGAAGCCGAAGCTCTTCTTCATATCTTTTGTCGTCTGGTCGCTGGTTGCCGTAGCCTTCTGGTATGGCGGTGGCGAACAGCTGGGTGCCGTCTTCGGAATGCCGCCTTTGGCCGCGGATGCGCCGCCGATCACCGGCATCTCTGCCTTCTGGTCGCCGGCCTTCATCTGGTTCTACCTCTATTTCGCGCTTGTCGTCGGGCTGTTTGCCGCTTTCTGGTACGTCTACTCGCCGCACCGTTGGCAGAACTGGTCGATCCTCGGCTCGGCACTCATCCTCTTCGTCACCTATTTTCAGGTGCAGGTCAGCGTCGCAATCAACAACTGGTACGGCCCGTTCTGGGATATGATCCAGGCAATCATTGCGAAGACCAAGGTGGTTCCTGCAGCGGAAGTCTACGGAGAAATCTCCGTCTTTCTCGGCATCGCCATGGTCGCGGTCGCGGTCGGGGTCATCACACGCTTTTTCGTCAGTCACTACATCTTCCGTTGGCGAACAGCGATGAACGAATACTACATGGCCAACTGGGACAAGCTGCGCCATATCGAAGGGGCCTCGCAGCGCGTGCAGGAAGACACGATGCGCTTTTCCACTACAGTGGAAGGGCTTGGCGTTAGCCTGATCGATAGTGTGATGACGTTGATAGCGTTCATGCCGGTCTTGATCCGGCTCGAGTCGCACGTCACCGAATTGCCGCTCATTGGCGTCATCCCGTATCCGCTCGTTACGTCCGCTATACTTTGGTCGCTGTTCGGTACGGTGTTCCTGGCTCTCGTTGGTATCAAGCTGCCGGGCCTCGAGTTCCGCAACCAGCGCGTGGAAGCTGCCTACCGCAAAGAGCTGGTTTATGGTGAGGACCATGCTGATCGCGCCCAACCGCCGACGGTCGCCGATCTCTTCGATAACGTTCGCCGGAACTACTTCCGGCTCTATTTCCACTATTTGTACTTCAACGTTGCCCGCATTTTCTATTTGCAGATCAATGGTATCTTTTCGCTGGTGATCATCGTGCCTTCGATCATCGCCGGCAAGGTTGCGCTTGGTGCGTTGAACCAGATCTCGAATGCTTTCGGGCAGGTGTCGTCGTCATTTCAGTACCTAGTTTCGTCCTGGCCGACGATCGTCGAACTGTTGTCGATCTACAAGCGCCTGCGCGCATTCGAAGCGGCAATCGATGACGAGCCGCTGCCGCACATCGACCAGAAGTTCATTGCGGTTGGCGGCAACGAAGAGCTGGCCTGAGGCGAGCGAAAAAAGCCAATCAGAAGGCGGTTCGACCCGCCTTCTTTTTTGCCTGCTCGATCAGCGGCAGCGCCTGGGCGTAGCTGACGCAGGCGACGTCGGGCTTGCCGCAGACTTCGCCCAGCAGCCGATCGAGCGCGCGCCAGTAGGCGCCGCCGTTCATTTCGACGAAATGGAAGCCGAGCTGCAGTGGGATGCGGTCGCCCGCATATTCCCGGTCGAAGGCTTTCCTGTAGGCCTCGTAGGTGCGCTCCTCGAAGCGGGCGCTGTCCTTCTTGTTCTCCACACCCATGGAGTGGCGGACGAAGAGATTGTAGTCCATGCCGATGACAGGGCGCTGCGACGGCCCTTCGGGGATCAGCGGCAGTCCGAAACGCGGCAGGCCATCCTTTGTCGTCGGCCAGCCCGGACCCTTGGTCACCAGGCTTGCGTCATAGGTGAAGTTGTCCGCCTTGAGTGCCGGCAGCAGGCCGTCGCTCAGCGACAGATAGGGCGCGCGGAATCCCTTGATCCCGGTTGCGGCGAATTCGGCCCAGCCGGCCGGCTCGGCCTCGGGCTTGTCCGCCTTCTTCCAGGCGTCCTTGAGCGCCGCGTTGAAGGTCGAAAACTCGCTTTGCCAGTCGGCTTTGCTCCAGCCCTTGCCGTCGAAGTGGCCGCAGGCGTGGCTGGCGATGTCGTGGCCGTCGAGATGGGCCTGCCAGATGTGGCCGACGCGGGCCGCGATCTCTTCACGGCTCTGCGCGAAGCCGACATTCGAGCGGCCTGCCTTCTGGCCCGGCGGCTTGTAGAGCGTCTTGCCGTCCGCCCGGGTCATCAGAAAGGTGCAGGAGAGGAAATAGGTGAAATGCGCACCGGTGCGCTTGGCCATCGCCAGGCTTTTTTCCCATAGCGCGTTGTCATGCGCGCCGTCGAACGAGACGATCACCAACTGCCTGTCACCGGCGGGCGCGGTGGCCGGCGACGCCGGCTCGGCCCTGGCAAGAGCGGGAAGAAGGGCGAGCGAGAGGGCAAGCGGAATACGGATCATGATCAACTGCACTGTTTTGGTTTTGTCGCAAATGGTTCGAAAATGCGGCAATCCTTTGATCGGTCTGGAAAAAACGCGCCATCAAGGCTACTCCATAGCAACCTGGGCGGAATCGGTCCGGGAACCGAATACACTGGAAATCAACACGCTTCAGCGGCCAGCTCCCGTCTTTTCCGACGAGCGGCGCTGAGTTTGCCCGATACTCGAACAAAGCGGTGGCCCCATGGCGATACTCGTTCTCGGCATCCTTCTTTTTCTCGGCCTGCATCTCATCCGCGTCGTCGCGCCCGGTTTCCGCGCCGGCGTCATCGAGCGCCGCGGCAAGGGCACCTGGATGGGGATCTATGCAATCCTCAGCCTCATCGGCCTCTGTCTGATCATCTATGGCTTCGGCCAGGCCCGCAGCGAAACGGGCATGCTCTACGATCCGCCCGTATTCATGCGCCACATCGCACTGCTTCTGATGCTTTTTGCCTTCATCTTCCTTGCTGCCGGCTTCCTTCCGGCCGGGCGCATCGCGGTTGCGGTCAAGCATCCTCAGGTGCTTTCGATCAAGGTCTGGGCGCTGGCGCATCTGCTCGCCAACGGCGAGACGTCCTCCGTCCTGCTGTTCGGCTCGTTTCTCGCCTGGGCGGTGATCCTGCGTATCTCGCTGAAACGCCGCGAGCGGGCAGGCGAACGCGTACTGCCGGTGTTCAAATCGGCCTCCAACGACGTGCTCGCCATCATCATCGGCCTCGTCGCCTACGTGCTCTTCGTCTGGAAGCTGCACGAATGGTTGATCGGCGTTGCACCGGTCGTCATGGGCTGATGCAATTTCCAGCAAAAGTGCACCGCGGTTTTGCGTCCGGAATTGCAGTAACAGAAAATTTAGAGCGACGGAGTCGGCCTCGTGTCGGCCATAGGCGCTCTAAATCGCGTCGGCCCCCTTACAAGCGCCGCAAAATCGGGTAGAAGGCGCAAAATCCATGAGAGTGCGGCGGGTGCGGCAAGGACCCCTCGTGCATGCTCGAACAGTTTGAGAGTGTCCGTTTCGCCGATCGTCATATGACCGTTGGCGCGACGGGCCAGTGTGCAGGCAAGGCCGGGGCAATAGATGGCGAACCAAGACGACAGCTTTATCCGCGAGGTCAATGAGGAACTGCGTTCCGACCAGATGAAGAGCATCTGGGCCCGCTTCGGCGGCGTCATCGTGGCCATCGCCGTGCTTATCGTACTCGGCACCATCGGCAAGGTCGGCTTCGATTACTGGCAGGATGGCGCCTCCTCGAAGTCGGGCGATGCGTTCCTGCAGGCGTTGAACCTCGCCAAGGAAAACAAGACGGACGAGGCGCTCGCCGCCTTGAACACGCTGGAGAAGGACGGCTACGGCGCCTATCCGGTGCTGGCGCGTCTGCGCGCTGCCACGCTGCAGGCGCAGAAGGGCGAGACAGAGGCGGCTGCCAAGGCCTTCTCCGCTATCGGCAAGGACAGCAGCGTCCCGGCAGCTATCCAGGAGGCAGCGCGTCTGCGTGCAGCCTACCTGCTCGTCGATACCGGCGGTTACGACCAGGTTTCGGCCGAGGTCGAGCAGCTTGCTACGCCGCAGAACAACATGCGCCACTCGGCGCGTGAAGCCCTTGGCCTCGCTGCCTACAAGTCCGGCGACTACGCCAAGGCGAAGACCTGGTTCCAGCAGATCGTCGACGATGCGCAGAGCCCGCGCAACGTCACCGGTCGCGCCCAGATGCTGCTCGACGTGATCGCCGCGAGCGGCAAGGCATAAGACGACAGCCCATCCCACCGGAAGGGCACAGGGTGAAAGACCCTTTCGAATCAGCGCATGATCCCAATGTCGGTCTCGACCTTGGGATTGTGCGCTAAAGCGTTTAAAGCAGTTTCAGCAAAAGTGCTCAGCGGTTTTGCGTCCGGAACTGTGAGAGACAAGGCAAGCAGTTCCAGCAAAAGTGCTTAAGCGGTTTTGCGTTCGGGATTGCCGAGTACAATCGGAACAGTTCCTGCTGGGACTGTCGCTGCCCGATGCGGCAGAAAACGAATTTATGAGCGCAGCCGCCTTGTTGGCAGCAGCGCTCCAAGCGGAAACGGATAGATCCATGAGCTTCACCGTCGCCATCGTCGGGCGTCCCAATGTCGGCAAGTCCACCTTGTTCAACCGTTTGGTCGGCAAGAAGCTGGCGCTCGTCGACGATACGCCGGGTGTCACCCGCGACCGTCGCCCGGGGGACGCCAAGTTGATCGATCTGCGCTTCCGCATCATCGACACGGCCGGTCTCGAGCAATCGGGACCCGACACGCTGCAGGGGCGCATGTGGGCGCAGACCGAGGCCGCGATCGACGAAGCCGATCTTTCGCTGTTCCTGGTGGACGCCAAGGGCGGCCTGACGCCGGCAGACGAGACGCTTGCCGAAATGCTGCGCCGCCGCGGCAAGCCGGTGGTGCTGGTCGCCAACAAGTCGGAAGCACGCGGTTCCGACGGTGGCTTCTACGATGCCTTCACGCTTGGCCTTGGCGAGCCGTGCCCGATCTCGGCCGAACACGGCCAGGGCATGCTCGATCTGCGCGACGCGATCGTCGCTGCGATCGGCGAAGACCGGGCCTACCCGCCGGAAGACGACGTGGCCGAAACCGATATCGATCTGCGCCCCACGTTCAAGGACGACGGTGAAGACGAAGAGGTGGAGACCGCCTATGACGAGACCAAGCCGCTGCGGGTGGCGATCGTCGGCCGGCCGAACGCCGGCAAGTCGACCCTGATCAACCGCTTCCTCGGCGAAGACCGGCTGTTGACCGGCCCGGAAGCCGGCATCACCCGCGATTCCATCTCGGTCGAATGGGACTGGCGCGGTCGCACCATCAAGATGTTCGACACTGCCGGCATGCGCCGCAAGGCCAAGGTTCAGGAGAAGCTCGAAAAGCTCTCGGTCGCCGACGCCCTGCGGGCGATCCGCTTTGCCGAAACGGTGGTCATCGTCTTCGACGCGACCATCCCTTTCGAGAAGCAGGATCTGCAGATCGTCGACCTCGTGCTGCGCGAAGGCCGGGCGGCCGTTCTCGCCTTCAACAAGTGGGACCTGGTCGAGGATTGGCAGGCGGTGCTTGCCGATCTTCGCGAAAAGACCGAGCGGCTGCTGCCGCAGGCCCGCGGCATCCGTGCCGTGCCGATTTCCGGTCACACCGGCTACGGCCTCGATCGGCTGATGCAGGCGATCATCGAGACCGACAAGACCTGGAACCGCCGCATCTCCACCGCGCGGCTCAACCGCTGGCTGGAATCGCAGACGGTTCAGCATCCGCCACCGGCCGTTTCCGGTCGCCGGCTCAAGCTCAAGTACATGACCCAGGTGAAGGCGCGCCCGCCGGGCTTCATGATCTCCTGCACGCGGCCGGACGCGCTGCCGGAATCCTACGTGCGCTACCTGATCAACGGCCTGCGCAACGATTTCGACCTGCCGGGCGTGCCGATCCGCATGCACTTCCGTTCGGGCGACAACCCGTACGAGTCCAAGGCGAAGAAGCGCCGCTAAAGAGGGAGCGGAAAACCAAACAGGCTTTCCGTCTGCATCCTTCCTAAAGTTCCTGAAAAGTGACCCCGCCGCTCACGCGGCAGGCAGCTTCTCCCGCGCCACGAGCGCGCCGTGATGGCCGATGACGCCGGCAGCGACGCTTGCCGCAAGGGCGGCGGCCTGGGCTGGCTTGTCGCCCGCCACCAGGCGGGAGACGAAGGCGCCGTTGAAGCTGTCGCCGGCACTGGTCGTATCGACGACGCGCTCGACCGGGGTCGCCGGCACATGCTCAACCGGGGCATCGCCGAAGGCGAGCGTCACACCCTTCTCGCCATCCTTGACGACAAGGTTGGTGGCGCCCAGGCTCTTGTAACGGGCAATCGTCGCGTCGATCGATGCATCGCCGAAATGGGTCATCTCGTCGTCGAAGCTCGGCATCACCAGGGTCGCGGCGCGGGCACCGTCGGTCAGCGTGCGGCGCATGCGCTCGGCATCGTCCCAGAGACGCGGGCGAATGTTCGGGTCGAAGACCACCGTCTTGCCGGCAGCCTTGGCGCGGCGCAGTTCCGACAGCAGCGTTTCTACGGCATCGGGCGCAAGGATCGCCAGCGTGATGCCGGAGAAGAGGATGAGGTCGGAGGCTTCGATTGCGCGTCTGAGGTGCTCGGCGTCGTCGGCAAGCAGCTTGGCAGCCGAGTGCGAGCGCCAGTAGGAGAAGCTGCGCTCGCCGTCCTTCAGATGGATCATATAGAGGCCTGCCGAGCGGTTCTCGATGCGACGGACGGCCGAGGTGTCGATCGCTTTTTCCGCCATGAAGGCCAGCATCTCGTCGGAAACCGTGTCGGTGCCGACGGCGGAGCAATAGGCGACGGTCCAATCAGCAGGCATGAAGAGCCGCGCATAATAGGCGGCGTTGAACGTGTCGCCGGCATAGCCTTTGCGCAAGAGCCCGCCTTCCGCCTGCATGAGCTCGACCATGCACTCTCCGATCGCAAGCATCTTTCCGGCCAACGACTTTCCTCCTCACAAGATTTCGTCTGAGACGGGATAAGGGTCTCGATCGTTCTCGGCAAGAGATAGTTTCCGGCTGTTTGGTGGCGATCCGTGCGTGGCGGTGAATGGCGTTTACTCCGGCGCCGGGCAACGCTACACCTTTGCGCGACAGACCGTCTTCAGGGGGCTTACATGGCGTCTCGGCAGGTATCGGGTGACGATTGGTGGCGCGGTGCGGTGATCTATCAGGTCTATCCGCGCTCGTTCCAGGATACCGACGACGACGGCATCGGCGATCTCAAGGGTGTCACCCGCAGGCTGCCGCACATCGCCTCGCTCGGCGTCGAAGCGATCTGGCTGTCGCCGTTCTTCACCTCGCCGCAGGCCGACATGGGCTACGACGTCTCGGATTACTGCGACGTCGATCCGATGTTCGGAACACTCGCCGATTTCGACGAGATGCTTGGCGAGGCCCATCGTCTTGGCCTGAAAGTGATCATCGACCAGGTGATCTCCCACACCGCCGATCGCCATCCCTGGTTTGTCGAGAGCCGCTCCAGCCGAACGAACGGGAAGGGGGACTGGTATGTCTGGGCCGATCCTAAGCCGGACGGCACAGCGCCCAACAACTGGCTGTCGATCTTCGGCGGACCGGCCTGGGAATGGGACGGGGTGCGGAAGCAGTATTACATGCACAACTTCTTAGGCTCGCAGCCGGACCTCAACTTTCACAATCCCGAAGTTCAGGACGCGGTGCTCGATGCTGCCCGCTTCTGGCTGGAGCGGGGCGTCGACGGCTTCCGTCTAGATACGGTCAACTTCTACTTCCACGACAAGCACTTGCGGGACAACCCGCCGCTCGTGCCGGATCCGGATGCCACCAGCAACGATGCGCCCGACGTGAACCCCTACGGCATGCAGGACCATCTCCACGACAAGAGCCAGCCGGAAAACATCGCCTTCCTCGCGCGGTTCCGGGCATTGCTTGATCGCTACGAAGGCCGCATGACCGTCGGCGAGGTGGGCGACGGCGCCCGCTCGCTGAAGACCGTGGCCGCCTATACCAGCGGCGGCGACAAGCTCAACATGTGCTATACCTTTGACCTCCTGGGGCCGGACTTTACCGCGACCCATATCCGCCGCTGCGTCGAGAACTTCCAGGAGGCGGTGACCGACGGCTGGGTCTGCTGGGCCTTTTCCAACCACGACGTGACGCGCCATGTCAGCCGCTTTGCCCGCAATGAAGCGGAGCGGGAGAGGGTGGCGCGGCTGGCGATCACACTGCTTTCCAGCCTGCGCGGCTCGATCTGCCTTTATCAGGGCGAGGAACTGGGGCTGCCGGAGGCGGAGCTTGCTTTCGAGGATCTGCGCGATCCATATGGCATCCGTTTCTGGCCCTCCTATAAGGGCCGCGACGGATGCCGCACACCGATGGTTTGGGAGCACGCGGCGGCCAATGCCGGCTTTACCGCCGGCAAGCCGTGGCTGCCGGTGCCCGAGGATCATCGGCGGCTTTCGGTCGACGCCCAGCAAACCGGGGACACGGTGCTCGATCACTATCGCGCGACGCTCGCCTTCCGCCGATCGCAGCCGGCACTCAGCGATGGCACGATGCGGTTCCTCGACACGAACAGCGATCTCCTGGCCTTTGTTCGCGAGAAAGACGGCGAGCGGCTGCTCTTCGTCTTCAATCTCACCCGGGAACCGCTGGAGTTTCTGGCGCCGTCGGCGGTTGAGCCCCTGGAATTGCCCGGATATCCGGCACGGCCTGAAGCCGGTAGCATCAGGGTTGCCGGACTGTCGGCCTTCTCAGGGAAGTTCTGATGCGCGTATTGTTGATGGATGGCGAAACCATCGGCCGCTGGGTCGAGATGCGTCTGGCGCTCTGGCCGGATACACCGGCGGCGGATCATCGCGCCGAAGTCGAATCCAGTCTCGCGGAGGGCGACCGCTACGCTTCGTTCCTTTGCGAGGACGAAGCCGGCGTCGCTGCCGGTTTCGCTGAAGCGTCGATCCGCCACGATTACGTCAACGGCTGCGAGACCTCGCCCGTCGGCTTCCTCGAAGGCATTTACGTCTTGCCCGCCTACCGCCGTCGCGGCGTGGCGCGCGCCCTGATCACCGCGGTCGAACGCTGGGCGACAACCCGGGGCTGCCAGGAACTCGCCTCCGACACGGCGACCGACAATCTGAGGAGCCAAAGCCTGCACATGGCGCTTGGCTTTGAGGAGACGGAGCGCGTCGTCTATTTCCGCAAGGAACTGGCGCCCGCCGTGGCCGACAACTGAGTGCCGCCGCCAATCACCCGATCAGCATGAACTTGTCGACATCGACCAGCCCGCGATCCGAGATCTTCAGATGCGGGATGACCGGCAGCGGCAGGAAGGCGAGCTGCAGGAAGGGTTCCTCCAGCGTTGCGCCGAGCGCGAAGGCGGCGTGGCGCAGGTCGTGCAGCGTGTCACGGACGCTCTCATAGGGCTCGAGGCTCATCAGGCCTGCGACCGGAAGCGCGATCTCGCCGGTCACCTTGCCGTCCTCGACGACGACGAAACCGCCCTTGATCTCGCCGAGCCGGTTGGCGGCGATCGCCATGTCCTCGTCGTTGACGCCAACGACGCAGATGTTGTGGCTGTCATGGCCGACGGTCGAGGCGATCGCGCCTTTCTTCAGCCCGAACCCCTGCACGAAGCCATTGGCATGATTGCCGTTGACGCCGTGGCGTTCGATGACGGCGACCTTGATGATGTCGCGGCCGAGATCGACGCCGGTCTGGTTGCCGACCGCCGGCAGGCGGTAGCGGCGGTGCTCGGTGATGATCTTGCCGGGCAGAACGCCGATGACCGAGGTGTCGCCGTCTGCGACCGGAATGCCGAAGGCGCTGGCATGGACTTGGCCGGCCTTGACGCTGTCGAGCCCGACGGGGGCGACCGTCTTGCGGGTGGCAAAGAGCGCGTCGGTGACGCGGCGACCACCGGAGAACACCGTTTCGGCCTTGCAGTTTTCCAGGCTGTCGATGACCACGAGATCGGCGCGCCAGCCGGGCGCGACCAAGCCGCGGTCGCGCAGACCGAAGGCGCGGGCGGCCGAGATCGAGGCGGCGCGGTAGATCGCCAGCGGCTCGACGCCGGCGGATATCGCCGTGCGGATCATATGGTCGAGGTGACCCTGCTCGGCGATGTCGAGCGGGTTGCGGTCGTCGGTGCAGAGCGCCAGGTGCGGCGACAGCCGCTCGGTGATGATGGGCATCAGCGCATGCAGGTCCTTGGAGACCGAGCCCTCCCGCACGAGGATGTGCATGCCCTTGCGGATCTTCTCCATGGCTTCTTCAGCGCTGGTGCATTCATGATCGGTGCGGATGCCGGCTGCCAGATAGCCGTTCAGGTCCTTGCCCGAAAGCAGTGGAGCATGACCGTCGATATGGGCGCCCTGGAAGGCATCGAGCTTGGCGAGGCAGACCGGGTCCTTGTGCACAACACCCGGAAAGTTCATGAACTCGGCAAGGCCAATGACTTTCGGATGGTGGCGGAAGGGCAGGAGACGTTCGATCGGCAGGTCGGCGCCCGACGTTTCGAGATGCGTCGCCGGCACGCAGGAGGAGAGCTGGACGCGGATGTCCATGATCGTCTCGAGCGCCGAATCCAGGAAATACTCGATGCCCTCGGTGCCGAGCACGTTGGCGATCTCGTGCGGATCGCAGACGACGGTGGTGATGCCGAGCGGCAGGACGCAGCGGTCGAACTCGTGCGGCGTGACCAGCGAGGATTCGATGTGCAGATGGGTGTCGATGAAGCCGGGCACGACGATGCGGCCCGTGATGTCGATTTCCTCGCGCCCCTCGTAGCTGCCGAAGGTGCCGACGATGCGGTCGCCGGAGATCGCGATGTCGGAGGCGACCAGTTCGCCAGTGACGAGATCGAAGAACTGCCCGCCCTTCAAGACGATGTCAGCCGGCTCGCGTCCAACGCCCTGATCGATATAGCGTTCCAGCGCTTCGGACATGAGGCAACTCCATTTCTTATACGCGCCCCGGATGCTCTCTCGGCGGGACGACGCTTGGTTTCATTGTTGCGGATAAGAGTAACCCTTCCCCCGTTGCCGGGGAAAGGGTTCTGACGGTCTCGACGAGGCCTGCTTAGATATTGCTGTTGAGAACGGCGCGCAGCTTGCCGAACAGCTCGTCGATTTCTGCCTTGCTGATGATCAGCGGCGGTGACAGCGCAATGATGTCGCCGGTGGTGCGGATCAAGAGGCCGCTCTCATAGGCCTTGAGGAAGGCGGAGAAAGCGCGCTTCGTCGGCTCGCCGGCGATCGGCTGCAGCTCGATCGCGCCGATCAGGCCGAGATTGCGGATGTCGATGACATGCGGGCAGTCCTTCAGCGAGTGCAGGCCCTCTTCCCAATAGGGTGCCAACTCGGCGGCGCGGGTCAAGAGGCCCTCTTCCTTGTAGGTATCGAGCGTGCCGAGGGCGGCGGCCGAGGCGATCGGGTTGCCCGAATAGGTGTAGCCGTGGAAGAACTCGATCATGTGCTCCGGGCCATTCATGAAGGCATCATGGATCTCGGAGGTGACGAAGACCGCACCCATCGGGATGACGCCGTTGGTGAGACCCTTTGCGGTCGTAATGATATCCGGCTTCACGTCGAAATACTGCGCGGCAAACGGCGTGCCGAGGCGGCCGAAACCGGTGATGACTTCATCGAAAATCAGCAGGATGCCGTGCTTGGTGCAGATCTCGCGCAGTTTCTGCAGGTAGCCCTTCGGCGGGATCAGCACGCCGGTGGAGCCGGCCACCGGTTCGACGATGACGGCTGCGATGGTGGAGGCGTCATGCAGCGTAACGATACGCTCGAGTTCGGTCGCGATATCGCCGCCATGCTCGGGCTCGCCGCGGGTGAAGCCATTCTGGGCCGGCAAGTGGGTGTGCGGCATATGGTCGACGCCGGTCAGAAGCGTGCCGAACATCTTGCGGTTGGAGACGATGCCGCCGACCGAAATGCCGCCGAAGTTGACGCCGTGATAGCCGCGCTCGCGACCAATCAGGCGGAAACGCGAGCCGTCGCCCTTGGCGCGGTGATAGGCGAGTGCCACCTTCAGCGCGGTGTCTACCGATTCCGAGCCAGAGTTGGTGTAGAGAACGTGGTTCATGCCCTCGGGCGCGATGTCGACCAGGCGGTTTGCCAGTTCGAAGGCCTTGGGGTGGCCGAGCTGGAAGGCCGGCGCATAGTCGAGCTCGCCCGCCTGCTCACGGATCGCCTCGGTGATCTTCGGGCGACAATGGCCGGCATTGACGCACCACAGACCCGCCGTGCCGTCCAGTACCGTGCGGCCGTCATGGGTCGTGTAGTGCATGTCCTTGGCGCCGACGAAGAGGCGCGGTTCCTTCTTGAACTGCCGGTTCGCAGTGAACGGCATCCAGAAAGCACGCAGGTCGTTCGGCGTGTTAAGGCGGTTCGACATTCCAGTTCTCCTCGGTCTCTCTTGTCGTCCGGGCGGTGCTGCCGCCCAAATTTTTACCCTTTGGTCAAACTATCAGGGCGCCGAGGCGCGTCAAGCCTCGCACCGGTCCGCCAGACAGGTCGCGACGGGTCTTGGCGACAGCGAAATTTCGCCGCGCCGCCGGATCTTTTCTCAAGCTTAACTTGTTTGCGGCAACGCTCTGCTGCCATGGCTTGTCGGCTCCGTGGCGCCTTTTGGGCGGCCGGCGAGTTCGGAGTTGGAAACGTGTCGAGGTTCGGGATAGCACACGCGGCGATTGCCGTGCTCTTCCTGCCGGGCCTGGCAAAGGGCGCCGAACTGATTGCTGACGGCCACTTTGACAAAAGACAGGACACGTTCTGGGCGAGCGACGGGCTGGCGTTCGCGCGCGAGAACGGCCGGCTTTGCGTCGAGGCTGCGCGGGGCGGTGAAGCCTGGAGCCAACTCATCGGCACCAATGGCTTGAAGCTCGAGCCCGGTCGCATCTACCGTTTGTCGATGAGGGTGATCGCCGAGCCGGCGCGCAGCGTCCAGGCAAGGGTGCAGCGCGCCGCCGATCCCTGGACCATGGTGGACGAATTCACGATGGAAGGCACGCCGGAGGGCAGCCTTTTTTCGGCGGAGTTCGCGGGGCAGGAGCCGGACGAAGCGCAGCTCGTTTTTCCGCTTGGCGGCGGCGAGAGCGGCCGTGTCTGCCTCGACGACGTCTCGCTGGTGGCGACCGGGGTTTCCTCGCCGGCGGCGCGGCGGGCGGCCGAAGGGCCGGCCATTCGCGTCAACCAGCTCGGCTACCTGACGGATGGCCCGAAGCGGGCGACCTTCGTCGCCGATGCGAAACAACCCATCGATTTTCGACTGTTGGATTCTGCGGACAGGATCGTCGGCAAGGGCAAGACGCAGCCCCACGGTTTCGATCCGACGGCCGGGGTCGAGACGCAGGTTGCGGACTTCTCAGCGTTCAAGACGCCGGGCGACGGCTATCGACTGGTATCCGGCGACTGGGCAAGCGACCGCTTTTCGATCGGCGAGGATCTCTACATGCGGTTGCGGGTCGATGCGCTGTCCTGGTTCTACCCGCAAAGAAGCGGGATCGAGATCAGGGGGGCGATCGCCGGCAAGGCCTATGCCCGGACGGCCGGCCATGTCGGCGTCGCGCCGAACCAGGGCGACAAGGCGGTTACGTGCCTTGGCGGCGCGCAGGCCGAGGCGCTCTACGGCGGCTGGTCCTGTTCCTACCAACTGGACGTCACCGGCGGCTGGTATGACGCGGGCGACCACGGCAAATATGCGGTGACCGGAGCGCTGGCTGCTGCCCAACTGCTGGCCGCCTACGAACGCGGCCTGACGTTTGCGCCCACATCGGCGGTGATGCGCGACGGGCTGTTGCGTATTCCGGAAAACGGCAATGGCCTTCCGGACATCCTCGACGAGGCGCGCTGGGAGCTGGAGTTCCTGCTGCGGATGATGGTCCCGGACGGCGAGCCGCTCGCCGGCATGGTGCACCACAAGATCCACGATACGGCTTGGACCGCCGCACCTATGCTGCCGGGCGACGACCCGCAGCCGCGCGCGCTTTACCGCCCCTCGACCGCGGCGACGCTCGATGTTGCGGCGGTGGCTGCCCAGGGCGCGAGGCTCTTTGCCGAGCATAACCCGACATTTTCCGCGCGGCTGCTTTCGGCGGCGCGCAAGGCGTGGGTGGCGGCGAATGCCAATCCGGCGCTCCTCGCCCCCAAGTCCGATGGGTTCGGCGGCGGCGGCGACTACGACGACGACAGCATTTCCGACGAGCTTTTCTGGGCGGCGACCGAGCTTTATCTGACGACCGGCAACGGCGAATATCTCAAGACCCTGCGGGCCTCGCCGCTCTGGGAGGCGGATGTGTTTTCGCCCGGCGGCGCTTTCAACTGGCGAGACGTTGCCGGCTTCGCGCGGCTGCAACTCGCCCTTTATGGCAGGGCGCTGCCGGCGGTCGATCAGGAAACGATCCGCAATTCGGTGCTCACGAGCGCGCAGCACCTGCTGTCGCTGCAACAGGCGGAGCCATTCGGTATCGTCTACCGGCCGAACGAGCGCCGCTACGACTGGGGATCGAACCAGTTGATGCTGCAGAACATCGTCGTGCTGTCGGCCGCCTACGATCTCTCCGGCGACAGGGTCTTTCTTGACGGCGCGCGCGAGGGCATGGACTACATCCTCGGGCGCAATGCGATGGGGCTTTCCTACATAACCGGCTATGGCAGCCGCTCGCCGCAGAACCAGCACAGCCGCTGGTATGCCCGTCAGCGCGATCCGCAGCTGCCAAATCCGCCCGTCGGTTCGCTTGCCGGCGGTCCGAACTCGACCTTTGTCGATGACATCGCCAGGGAGCGGCTGCGCGGTTGCGCGCCGCAAACCTGCTATGTCGACGATATCGAAGCCTATGGGTCCAACGAAATCGCCATCAACTGGAATGCGCCGCTCGTTTACGTCGCGTCGTTCCTGGCCGACGCGCGATAGGAGACTGAAAGCGTGACCTTGATTGCCTTTGTCGGAACCGGCTTCGTCGCCGACTATTACATGACGACGCTTGCCAACCATCCGGAGCTGCGGCTCACCGGCGTCTGGGATCGCGATGCCGAGCGCCTCGACGCGTTCGCACGCTACTGGAAGGTTTCGCCCTACGCCTCGCTCGACGCCGTGCTTGCCGATCCCGCGGTGTCGATCGTCGTCAATCTGACGACGCCGGAGAGCCACTATACCGTAAATTTCCGGGCGCTTTCGGCCGGAAAGCACGTCTATTGCGAAAAGCCCCTGGCGATGACGGTGGAGCAGGCGAGCGAACTCGTCGACCTGGCAAGGGCCAAGGGGCTTGTTCTGGCCGGTGCACCGGCCAATGGGCTCAGCGACGCGCAGGCGCTCTGCGCCCGTCTGCTTGCGGACGGTGCCATTGGCACGCCGCGGCTTGTCTATGCCGAGATGGAAGATGGCCCGGTGTTCAAGGCCAACTGGCGCGCCTGGCGCAGCCGCTCGGGCGCCCGCTGGCCGGGCGTGCATGAGTTCGAGGTCGGCTGCACGCTCGAACATGCGGGTTATGCAGCAAGCTGGCTTGTCTCCCTCTTCGGCCCGGTCGCCGAAGTCAGTGCCGTCTCGGCGCTGACCTTTCCGGACAAGGGGCCGGGAACCGAGACGCTGGCGCTCGGGCCCGATTTTTCCGTGGGTTGCCTGACGTTCCGCTCCGGCCTGACGGCGCGGGTCACCTGCGGCCTGGCGGCGCCGCGCGACCGCTCGCTGACGATCATCGGCGAAAAGGGCATGATCACCGTTCGCGATCTCTGGGACAATCGCTCGCCGATCCATCTGGAGATCTTCGGGGCGAAGCGGCCGCTCCTGCATCGCGGGCTCGACTGGCTGGAGTGGAAACTCGGCCGCAAGCTTCCGCTTCGGCTCTATCCCGGAACCAAGATGCGCTATCCGACGGCGCCATCGGCAAGTGCGCTTCCGGCCTTTCCGTCGCAGATCGATTTCGTGCGCGGCATTGCAGTGCAGGCGCAGGCGCT
Source organism: Ensifer sp. Root423 (assembly GCF_001426275.1). Taxonomy (NCBI): domain Bacteria; kingdom Pseudomonadati; phylum Pseudomonadota; class Alphaproteobacteria; order Hyphomicrobiales; family Rhizobiaceae; genus Ensifer; species Ensifer sp. Root423. The sequence goes on from NZ_LMEG01000007.1 coordinate 59,187, forward strand.
CAAAGGCGGCGAAACACCGTTTTTCTCCGGCGCGACGGCGCGACATCTAACGGAGGTGGTGTTGGCGCTCAACGGCGGCTGGCGGGACTACCGTCCGCTCGACCTCTAGAGGCGCAGCGTCGGCCACGTTTTGCGTTCCGTTTCGAGGTAGAACTAGCCTGCCTCAGGTGTCCTTGAGCGGACCGTCTCGATGATTTCCAGGGCCTTTATGCTGGCCGATAGCGGCATCAACGGATGTTCGCTGCGGCCCTCGAGAATCGCCGCGCTTGCTGCCTCGATCTCGAATTGCAGGCCGCTCCCGGGGAAGTGATGATCGTGGCGGGTAAGGCCGGGCAGGGGGATATGCCGGGCCAGCCGGCAGGTCGTTTTTCCGTTGAAAGCCAGTAGCTTGCGCGCCGCGCCGCCGGTGACAACGAAGAGGCGGCTTGCCTTCAGAAACGGCGTGTCGATAACCAGCGTGCCGCGCTCGCCCTCGATAACGAAGCGATTGTGCCCGTTTCGATCGAAGCCGCAGCCCAGTTCAGCGTCAAAGCCGTCATAGGCCAGCTTGATCTTGGCTGAACTGTCGACGCCGGTCGGCGCGCGCTTCCATGTGCCATCGACGGACCCGGGGTGCCCGAACAGATTGAGGCAAAGGGCGATCGGATAAATGCCGAGGTCGAGCATCGACCCGCCGCCGAGCGCCGGATCGAAGAACCGGCTGCCGGCGTCGAACGGTTTCTCGTAGGCGAGGTTCGCCCGGACATGGCGGATCGCGCCGAGCGTTCCGGCCGCGAGCAGTTCGCGAACCCTGGAAATCGCCGGAAGGAAACAGGTCCACAGTGCCTCCATGGCGAAGGTGCTGCCGGCGGCAGCGGCGTTTGCAAGCGTGCGCGCGTCGGCCGACGACGTCGTCAGCGGCTTTTCGACGAGAACGGCTTTGCCGGCGGCCAAGGCGAGGGTGGCCTGTTGAAAGTGCTCAGCATTGGGTGAGGCGACGTAGATCGCGTCGATATCGGGAGAGGCCGCCAGTGCCTCGATGCCCTGATAGCCGCGGATGCCGCCGAAACGCCCAGCGAAGCTCTCGGCCTTCTGCGCGCTGCGGGACGAGACGGCGACGAGGCTCGCATGGGTTGCGAAGCGGAAGTCCGAGGCAAGACTGTTTGCGATCGTGCCGGTTCCGGCGATGCCCCAGCGGACCTTGTCACGCATATCCCGATGTCCGCTTTCCGGCTGATTCTGTCGCGGCGCATCGTGCCCCGGAAGTCTCAAGGCTCGGTAAATGCCAGCAAGCGCCGGCACCTTTCGCGTGCAAACTGGGAAGACTATCCGCCAAAGAATAAGCCCCGCGCGATTTCTCGTGTGGGGCTGTCCGAACGGGTCCGCAGATGCGGACCGAATATCAGGCCGATTTACGGACCGGAGTCTTTTCTGCAGTGGCGCTCTGGTCGTCACCGTAGATTTGATTGAGCGTGCCTAGAATCCGCATGACCGCGTCGGATGAGCTCGAATAGTAAATCGTCTGCGCATCGCGACGGGTGCTGACGAGATTCTGAGCACGGAGCTTAGAAAGATGCTGGGAGAGAGCCGACTGGCTCAGCCCAACCTTGTTGGCCAATGCGCCGACTGCCATCTCTTCCTTCACGAGGGAATCGAGGATGAGGAGGCGCTTAGGATTTGCCATGGCCGAGAGGAAACCGGCTGCTACCTCGGCTTCATCGTGTTTTTCAGGCGAAAGTGGCTGCATTGCGTGCTCCATGCGAAAATTACATCACACGTAGTTATGGTTGACGAAGCAAGATAATTAGTCGTGATGCATAAAAGGGCAACCACCTACTGCAAGAAATGGGGGTAGCTCTCCAGCGATTAACCGTTAAGTTCACGCAAAATTGCCCGTAAATTGGAACTATCTTCGATAGGTGTCGGGAACTCAAGGCGTTTTAGCTGATCGCCATCTGCAAGATCGAGCCCCGCGGCGTCGATACCCACGACTTTCCAGTTGCCTTCCGGTGCCTTGCAGAGCTTCACCGCATAGCGCTGAACTGCGTCAGAATGATCCGTATTCATGTGATCGATCGCGTTCGCCTCCATCGCGGCGAGCGAGGCGATGGCAGGCGTGTCGATCAGAAGGTCTTCGGCGGTCAAAACATAGGCGCGGCCGAAGCCGCCGTTGAGACTGGCACGCAGCGGCGACAGCCGGAAGAAGCCGAAATCGGGAAAATCGACGTAGAGTTTCGACTTGGGGTGGCGGCGGACGAATCGCTCGCGGATGCGGGTATGTGCTTCGCTGTCGCGCGCAACCTGTTCGGCGGTGCATTGCACGGTCAGGCGAGGATGGGCGAGCGGGTCGCCCTTGCCAGGCTCGCCGGTCAGGAGCGAGGCCCTGGCGTCGGCCAGCAGCGCCTGCGTGTGTGTCGACAGTTTCGAGATCAGGATGACAGGCACCCCGTCGACATCCATGCCGACGAGCACGCGGCTGACGAAGGGGAAGCCGCCGCTCTCCGGCTCGATCGCCGCAAGCGATGCGCTGCGCGCGCCCCGCAGAAGCGTGCGGGCCAGCGTGCGGGCTTCGTTATCGGTGTCGCGCAGAACGTTCGGCTTGTCGCTCATGGTCTTTCCCTTTTCCTGCCATGCGGTCGTCGCCGGGACGAAAAAAGCCCGGAACGACGCTCCGGGCTTTTATTGGCTTGTTGAGCGGCTTCGTCAACTTTTGTTGCGGTGGCGCGTCAGTCCCTGGACGATATCCTGGGCGTCGATCGTACCGACCACGGAACCGTTGTCGACGACCCCGATGCTGCCCGGCTGGCGGGACATGGCGTCGAGGATGTCGACGAGCGGTGTCGTGGGCTTGGCCGTCGCGGTCACGCCGGCAACAGTCACTCCGCGCTGGACGCCGGTCTGCATCACGTCCTTCGCCGTCAGCATGGTGATCGGGTTCATGTGCTGGACGAAATCGGCGACATACTGGTTGGCCGGGTTCTTGACGATATCTTGAGGCGTGCCGCACTGGATGATGCGCCCGCCCTCCATGATGGCGATGCGGTTGCCGATGCGGAAGGCCTCGTCGAGATCGTGGCTGACGAAGATGATGGTCTTCTTCAGCCGCCGCTGGAACTCCAGCAACTCGTCCTGCAGGCGGGTGCGGATCAAGGGGTCGAGGGCCGAGAACGGCTCGTCCATCAACAGGATCGGTGCACCGGTCGCAAAGGCGCGGGCAAGCCCGACGCGCTGCTGCATGCCGCCCGAAAGCTCGTTGACCTTGCGACCCGCCCATTTCGAGAGATTGACGAGTTCGAGCTGTTCGCCGACGCGCGCCTTGCGTTCGGCGTCCGGCATGCCGGCAAGCTCAAGCCCGAAGCCGACATTGTCGGCGACGGTGCGCCAGGGCAGAAGCGCGAACTGCTGAAACACCATCGAGACCGTGTGCATGCGGAAGTCGCGCAGCGACTTCGGATTGGTTCGATAGGGATTGAGCGCACCATTTGCGGTCTTCACCTCGACGTCGCCCCGCACGACCGGGGCAAGGCCGTTGACCGCGCGAAGCAGCGTCGACTTGCCGGAGCCCGAAAGCCCCATCAGCACGAGGATCTCGCCCTCGGTGATTTCGAGCGAGGCGCCGGCGACGCCGAGCACGAGGCCGGTTTCGGCGCCGATCTCGTCGCGGGTCTTGCCCTGGTCGACCATCTGCAGCGCGACTTGAGGGTTGTTGCCGAAGATGATGTCGACATTCTTGAAAACGACGGCGTTGGTCATGCGCCTTCTCCTTCGTCGGACGAGCGGAAAAGGCGGTCGAGAATGATCGCCAGGATGACGATGCAAAGGCCAGCTTCGAAGCCCTTGGCGATGTTGACCGTGTTCAAGGCTCTCACGACCGGAACGCCGAGGCCGCTGGCGCCGACGAGCGCGGCGATAACCACCATCGACAGCGACAGCATGATGGTCTGGGTGAGGCCAGCCATGATCTGCGGCATGGCAAAGGGCAGCTCCACCTTGCGCAATACCTGGCCGGGCGTCGCGCCGAAGGCCTGTGCGGCTTCCACCAGCGACGGCGGCGTCGAGATGATGCCGAGGCGCGTCAGCCGGATCGGTGCGGGAATGGCGAAGATCACGGTCGCGATCAGACCCGGAACCATGCCGAGGCCGAAGAGGATCAGCGCCGGGATCAGATAAACGAAGGTCGGGATCGTCTGCATCAGGTCGAGGATCGGCCGCATGACGGCGTAGACCCATGGGCGACGGGCGGCTGCGATGCCGAGCGGCACGCCGACGGCCATGCTCACGGCGGTGGCAGCGAGCACAAGCGCCAGGGTTTCCGTCGTTTCCTTCCAGTAGCCCTGGTTGATGATCAGGAGCAGGCCCAGGCCGGTGAACAGCGTTATGCCGATCGAACGGCGGAACCACCAGGCGAGCCCGGTGATGACGGCGACGACGATCAGCGGGTGCGGGGCATAAAGCACCCAGAGCAGCGAGTCGGCGACGGCCTGAAGGAAGCGGGCGAGCTGGTCGAAGAAGAAATCGAAATTCGTCGTCAGCCAGTCGACGAATGCCTTGGCCCAGCCGCCGATGGGGATGCGGTTATCGGTCAGATATTCCACGAAGGTAATCCGTCTCGTCAGGTCAAAAAGGAGCGCATGACGCGGTGAAAAAAGGCGGGGTCATTCCCCGCCTTGATGCCGATCAGAGGCCGAGCGCGGCCTTGACTGCGGCCAAGCCGTCGCCGCCATCCTTGGCGGTCACGCCGGCGAGCCACGGATCGACGGCAGTCGGGTTGGCCTTCAGCCATTCCTCGGCCGCCTTGTCCGGCTCCTGGCCGTCGTTCAGGATCTTGCCCATGATCTCGTTTTCCATCTGGAGCGAGAACTTGAGGTTGGTCAAAAGCTTGCCGACGTTGGGGCACTCGGTGGTGTAGCCGGCGCGCACATTGGTGAAGACTTCCGCGCCGCCGAAATTGGCGCCGAAGATGTCGTCGCCACCCGAAAGATAGGTCAGCTTGAAGTTGGCGTTCATCGGATGCGGTTCCCAGCCGAGGAAGACAACCGGCGCGCCGTCCTTTTCGGCACGGGCGACCTGCGCCAGCATGCCCTGCTCGGAGGATTCGACCACTTCGAAGCCCTTGAGGCCGAAGGTATCCTTGTCGACCATGTCGATGATCAGGCGGTTGCCGTCATTACCCGGCTCGATGCCGTAGATCTTGCCGTCGAGTTCGGTCTTCTTGGTGGCGATATCCTTGAAGTCCTTGATGCCGAGCTCGGCGCCCTTGGCGTTGGTCGCCAGCGTGTACTTGGCACCGACCAGGTTCGGCCCGAAGGATTCGACCGACTTGTCGTCGAGGAAGGGACGAACATCGTTTTCCTGGGTCGGCATCCAGTTGCCGAGGAAGACGTCGATGTCCTTGTTCTTGAGCGAGGTGTAGGTGACCGGAACCGAGAGAACCTTGATGTCGGTCTGGTAGCCGAGGCCCTTTAGAACGGTGGAAACGGTGGCAGTGGTCGCGGTGATATCCGTCCATCCGACGTCGGAGAAACGGACGGTGCCACAGCTTTCCGGCTCGGCAGCTGCAGCCTGCTGAGCGGTGATGGCGACGACCGAAACGGCGCCTGCCAGTATCAGTTTGAGAGAGAGTCGTTTTTTCATCGTTGTCGTTCCCCTGCCTCGATTATTGTTTTAGCCAAACACCATTGGATAGCGAATTCAAGCGCTTTGATGTCGGAGGAAGTGTATTGCGTCAATATGCTGGCGGGGTGCACGATGCGACGCTCGATGTCGCAATGTCCACGAAATAGTCTAGTCCGCCGAAAAACTGTGGGTGCTGCAAACGGGCTCTGGCCTTCCCGGCCAAGCCTCGTCATTACCCAAAAAACGGAAAAACCGGACGCGGTGACTATGGCCAAACTCTATTTCAGCTATGCGACGATGAATGCGGGCAAGAGCACGATGCTCCTGCAAGCCTCCTACAACTACCAGGAGCGCGGCATGCGCGTGGTGATGCTGATCGCCGCCCATGACGACCGGGGCGGCGTCGGCCGCATTTCCTCCCGCATTGGTCTTGGTGCGGACGCCATTCCCTTTCACGGCGACGACGATCTCTATGGGCTGATCGATCGGTTGCACTCGGATGGCGAAGGCGAGATCGCCTGCATCTTCGTCGACGAGGCGCAGTTCCTCAATGAGGGGCAGGTCTGGCAGCTCGCCCGCGTCGCCGACCGCATCGGCATTCCGGTCATGGCCTATGGTCTGCGTACGGATTTCCAGGGCAAGCTGTTTCCGGGCTCGATGGCGCTGCTGGCGATTGCCGACGAGCTGCGCGAAGTGCGCACCATCTGCCATTGCGGCCGCAAGGCGACGATGGTCGTGCGCCTGGACGGTGAGGGCAAGGTCGCGCGCGAGGGCGCCCAGGTCGAGGTTGGCGGCAACGAGAAATATGTCTCCTATTGCCGGCGCCATTGGGACGACCTGATGCGCTGCGAGTGAGTGCGGCGTCGTGGCGGCTTGAAACCGCCACGCGCGCGATGTCATTCTCCGCTCTATCGCACGCCAGGGGTCTTAGATGTTGCGTCTCGTCACCAGCCTTTCCATCACGCTCTGTCTTGGCACACTCTGTCTTGGCGTAACGGTCGCCCATGCCGGCGGCGACGCTACGGCTGGCGCTGCCGTCTTTCGCAAATGCGCGGCCTGTCACACGGCAAGCGAGCCGACAAACCGCGTCGGCCCAAGCCTCATGGGTGTCGTCGGACGTCCGGCCGCATCCGTCGCCGACTACAACTACTCCGATGCAATGAAGGCCTTTGGCGCTGAGGGTCGCGTCTGGGACGAGGCGACGTTGAGCGAATACCTGCTGAGCCCCAAGGCAATGGTCGGTGCCACCAAGATGGCTTTTGCCGGTCTGAAGAAGCCGCAGGACATCGCCGACGTGATTGCCTATTTGAAGGCGTCGCCGGCTGCCAAATAGGGACGACGCAAACCCCGGACGGAAAGCCGTTTCCCATCTTTCCTGGACCTGCGCGCGGCAATGCCGTCGATATCTCAAGCACTTCGCTGTGGTGGCTGATCAAAAAGCTGCCGGGAAAGGCTTGTTCTCTTTCGGTAAACACCCTTTATATAACTGCAATCGAAGGCTGAATAATTCAGCCGGGCTGGCGGATATCGCCGCGGTGGACCGAGGGGCAGGACATGGCGACTCTTCAGAATTTTGACGCGGAGATCGAAAAGACGAAGGGCGTGGTCGAGCAGATGCGCGGCAAGCTCGAACAATCAGGTGTCGTGCTCGAACAGTTCGCCAAGGCCGAAACCAAGCTTGGCGACGTCAATTTCGACATCGAGAATGCCCGCATCCAGGACGTGATCAACCAGCAAAAGGTGATGGAAGCCAACATCGCCGACCTGATCATCGGCCTCGAAGACGCGACCAATGTCTTCGGCTCCGAATTCGAGAGCATGAAGAACTATACGGGCTACGAGAAGTTCATCGGCATCTTCTCCAAGCAGAAGATGCAGCGCATGCGCACCGACCGCGTGCGCAACATGTCGCTTGCCGGCAACCTGCAGGAACTGCTTTCCAAGTCCGACATGATCGTCGGCATCCTCAAGGAACAGAAGTCGATCCTCGACCAGCGCTACAAGACTTCGGAGCAGAGCCTGATCCAGGTGATCGAGCGCCGCAAGGGCACGATGGCGAACCTCGAAGCGGTGCAGAAGCGCATCGAGGAACTGAACCCGCTGCTGCTCGACATCGAAAACCGCATCGCCGCCTCGATCGAGCAGAAGGTGCGCACCGAGCTCGAAGGCGAGCGCTCCGCGCTTGCGACCGAATATAATGAGAAGCAGGCCAAGGAACAGGAACTGCTGGCCGAGAGCCAGACGCTCGAGCGCTATACCTCGATGTTCCAGACCTTCGTCGATTCGCTCAACAACCAGATCGCCGCGCAGAACACGCTGATCAACAAGCTGACGATCGATACCGAGCAGCGCATCGTGCTCTACAAGGCGCTGGAAGATTCGCTGAAGACCGCCGCCCAGCAGGACGTCGCCCACAAGATCAACACGCTCGGCAGCCAGGTCGATACGGCCGCCGAGGAGACGATGGCCGGCATCGGTGCCGCAGCGCAACGCCACATCGGCGATCTCCTGGAAATGCATGAAAAGAACATGCTTTCAACGCAGGATATCCAGCGCCGCAAGAAGCTGGCAGACGATGCCTTTGCCCGCCGCTTCCAGGCTGTCATGGACAAGCACAACACTGCCAATTACGTGAAGCAGTGAACGGGCGGCGCATGATCCGAACCGAGTTTGCCTTTCGGCACGCGCCACGGGGATTTGCATGAAGGTCGCGGCTTCATCCGCTGTCGCACAGTATTTCGCGTCGATCCACGCGGCACTCGCCGGGCTTGAGCTCTTTCTCGGCGACCGCAACTCGCCGCTCTATCGCAACACCGTCGTCGGTGAAGTGATCGTTCCCTATCTTGGTCGGTTGAAGGCCTCGATCGACTGCTGGGAGAACCGGATCGGCTTCGTCGACCAGTTCCGGATTTCGCGCGCCGAAAGCGGCTTTCCGGTCTTTCAGAACGTGCTGGAACTGGAGAACGATCGCCAGACGGCGACGAAGCGCCTGGCCGATATTCCATCGGCCGATGCGCTGCGCGACGAGATGGTCGACTTCATCTTGAGGCAGAAGGCGTTTCCGGAAGCGCTGCAGACGCGCATGGCCGAGCGGCTCTATCTGGAGCAGATCGGCAAGGGCGAGATCTTTTCGCCCTTCATCCTGCCGGAGACCATCCGTGTCGCCGTCAATTCCAAGACGATGCGGCCCTATTATATCGTGAGCTGGGGCGCCTTCGACGGGGCCAATACTCTGCCGATGGTCTACATGGCGACGATCGAGGATTCCTCGGAAAAGATCGTCGACATGCTGGTGACCGCTGATGGCAAGCTCAACCCGCAGGTGGAAATTCCTCTGCCGGTTGGCGGCCTGCTCAATCCGGAGCTTGCCAGCCGCTTTGACGATTTTGCGTCCAAGAACAGCAGCTATTCGCTGACACCGGTGACGATCGCCACCAATCTCGACAAGGATTTTGACGAGCTGCATCCGAAGCAGTTGCGTCGCATCGTGCTCGGGCCGTTCTACTCGGCCGGGATCACCGAGAACAATGCGCGCATCAACGACATCCTCTCGAAGGTACGCAAGACCGAGAACGCCTGGCTCCTGACCTGGACGGTGCAGGAGGTCTTCTCGAAATCGGAGCGGCCGGCCAAGCGCGGCTTCTGGTCGTCGACCCCGGCGCAGGAAGAATTCCACATCGACACCGCCAATCTGGAAGCGACGCGCATGGGGGTTTCTTCCTACGAGAAGCACGCGCTGGTGCCGCACGACGCCTACCAGGCGCTCTATGCCGCCGGCGAGGCGGAACAGGTGTTCGGCGACTACAAGGTGCATGTCATTTCGGGCAACCAGGTCGTGAGCGAGGTTTGACGATGACACTCAATACGGGGCTGACGACGCTGCACGAGGACGACATCGCCAAGCACCAGGCGGTGGCGCAAGGGTTGGTGACGAAGCTCATCATCCTGGAGCGGGAAGATGCCGCCGCCGGAACGTCGCTTGCCGGCACCGGCCGGCGCTTCGTGTCGACAGTTTCGACTGGCGGCCAGCGGCGCACGCGCGAGGTGGAGCTGACGAAGACGATCCAGGCGGTGCGCCAGGGCGACCCGATGTTCTCTCCGGCCCAGCACGCCGTGCTCTACCGGACGCGCCGCGGCATCCAGGTGGCGCTGGCCGTTGCCGATGTCTTTGCCCGCCAGACGAGCCTCGAACAGCTGCAGGCGAAGAACGCCACCTCGCCGCTTGGCGGAGAGGAGGCGAACCAGTTCAAGGCGCTGCTGTCGGCTTCGGCTTACGTCGCGGCCTTCACACTCGCTGCCTATCTCGGCGCGACCCTGGCGGGCGAGGGCGAGCCGGTCGACGATGCTGTCGAGCCCGACTTCCTGTTCGACACGCCGCAGGACGCGCTGAAGAGCCTGATTTCGGCGCTCGATCGCGGTCTTGCCGGGGCCCCCGATGATCTGGCGCTGACCGCCCGGGCGCGGGCCTTCTCGCGGGTGGCGATTGAAGGGCTGATTGCCCGCAAGGCGCGCTTTACCGGGCTGCAGAGCTTCGAGACCGTGCATATCCGGCTCGACCAGGACGATTTTACGCTGAACGGTTTGGACGTCGCACCCGGCCAGAAGCGCAAGCCGCTGGTCATGACCTTCAAGAAGCCCGAGGAGATCATCGGCAACCACATCGCCAAGTATCAGGCGCTGAAGCTTGCCAAGATGCTGATGGCCTACGACTTCGACCGGCAGATGAACCCGTTCGTCGAGCTCGGCGGCTTCCTCTTCACCTTCATCGGCGACGGCATGCCGGGCACCGGCAAGACGATCCTGATCCAGATGCTGGCCGGCATGCTCAACGATTATTGCGAGATCGCCGGCTACGCCTTCCACTACGAGAACTTCGGCGTCGACCAGATCTCCTCCTATCAGGGCAAGTCCGGGCAAAACTGCAAGGAGTTCGTCAACAACGTCATCAATCCGCGGGCGATCGGTTTCGGCACGATCGACGATGTCGACCAGGTGGCGGCGAAGCGCTCCGACGATCGAGCCTCTGCCGGCCAGCACGAGGTGACGGCGGTGTTGATGGAGAGCTTTGCCGGCGCCTCTACCGTGGTGCGCGGCAACTGCACCTTCGGCATGTTCTCCAACTACCCGGAGAATGTCGACGATGCGCTGCGCCAGCGCGCTGGCGCCCGCTGGCTGGTCGATGGGCCGCAGACCGAAGACGACTACATCGACATCTTCGCGCTGCTCGTCGGCAAGAACCACAAGATCCCGCTTGGCGAGCACCAGCTTTTCGAGGGGCAGGAGATCAAACGCGCGGTTGCTCAGTCCTATGCTGAGCACGCGCGGCCGAAGGAAGATGGCCTCGTCGCTGTCTGGGAGCGTTACGAGAAGGAGAAGGGCGCGATCGCCTCGCTGGCCGATGTCGGCGCCTATCTGCACATGATCAAGGAGGCCGAGCCGCGCTTTACCGGTCGGGCGATCAAGAACATCACCGACGCGATCAAGCTGAGAGCAATGGACGTGGAACTGCCGGATGACTGGTTCAAGGACGCCGGCTCCTTCATGCACAAGGGCTATGACGAGAAGAAAGCGATGATCGAGGCGCTGCGGGGTCCGATCACCATCGACATGGTGCTGCAGGAGATCAACCGCTACGCCGACAGCGAATTCCGCTACACCGACAAGTCGGACGATGCCGCCGTCACCGACATCATCCGCCGCGAGCGCCAGCGCGAAAAGGCGATCCGCGAGATCGAGGCGATGAAACGCGACGGCCGGTGGCAGGGGTGATGCTAGGAAAAACAGACCGATGAAACGCCTGCTTGAAGCGGAACTCATCTATGGACGGCTGCTCGATATCTCCGAGCCGCATCTGATCGCGCGCTACAACAAGGCGCTCGAAGGGTTTGGCCTGCGATCGACGGCGCTGACCCAGTTCAGCATCGACATGACCGGCTTTTCGCCCGAGATCGCCGAGGAACTGGGGGATCGGGACTACCTCGATCCGAACCGGGTCAACCGCCGCTTCATCATCATGACGCCGGAGCAGGCGGAGCTGCCGGTCGTGCATACGAGCTTTTCCAACACGGCCGCGCTGATGCACGAGTTCTTCAACGCCAACAGCCGTGCGATCAACGCGATTACCATCAAGGATGCGCTCTATGGCGAGATCGAGGATTCGGTCTCGGTCGTAAACGACATCGACGATCTCTTGTCGATCAACGAGGTGCGGTTCCGGGTGCTTTCGGCCGAGGACATGCTCGGCAAGGCGGCCGAACTGCGTGGTCTCGTCGACCGCTTGAAGAAGGTGCCGACGGCCTGGGCCGACGACGAGATGCTGACGCGCATGGTCGAGCTTGCCAAGCAGACCGGCGATATCCGCCAGAACGCACTGGTGCCGGATCAGCTCGTCTTCCATCACGAAGCCTTCTGGGCCAATCATTTCGGCGGCGTCTATGTCTTTCTCGACGACAAGACGACGACAGTCATCTGCGACCCCTCGGTGCCAGGCTTCCGCCGCTCGCGGCCCTGGCAGGTGAGCTATATCGCCATAAACGATCACGCCCGGATCTACGATTTCCTCGCCTCGACCAAGCGGCTGCAACTGCCGCAGGCCTCCTGGGTCGAGGATTCCGGGCTCTATCAGCACCGCGCAGACATGGTGGTGCGCGGGCTGATCAACGAGAGCGACCCGACGGCCGATCTTGCCAATGCCGACCGGATCTGGCTGCAGACCTGGATGCACCGATATGCCGCCGCGGTCGCGAAAGACGGCGCCTATCCGTTCCTGCAGGAGATGATCCGCACGGTCGCTGCCACCGGCACGATCAGGATGCAGGACGTGGCGCCGGCAAATCGCTTCATGTTGGTGCGCGCAGCACCCACCCATCCGGACCAGTGGCTGGTCAACCGGTTGATATCCCAGCTCGTGCCCCGCGATTTCGTCTCGCGCTTCGTCTTCGACAAGCAAGGTTTCTACGACGCCTACGAGCGTTATAGCGAAACCTTCAAGGAGTATGTTGTGGCGACGCTGACCGGCACATATCTGAAAGACAAGGCGGCCTTCCGCCACAAGCTCTATGGGCTCAGAGAGGAATAGGACATGTTCGATCCGATCGTTGCGTTTTTCCAGCGTGTCTTCACCGCGATCGGGCGCGGCATCGGGCTCGTCGTTGCCTGGCTGCTTTGGCCCTTCGTGGCGGCGGGCAACTGGTACCGGCAGCGCAGCTGGCTGCTCAAGGGGCCGATCGGCCTCATCCTCATCGGTCTGGTCCTGTTCTACGGCTACTTCATCTGGCAGACCCAGGCCTGGACGAACTTCAACGAAGACTACATCGACCAGTACAAGCTGGCAGAGCGCAAGGTGCCCGCCGGCTCGCCGATGAGCGGCCCCGGTGCGACGTCGACGGGACAGTCGACGACCGGCGGCACTGCCAACAACCTTGCGGGTGTCGCAACGCAGCCGATGGAATCGACGCCGGAGGCGCTCGCGGCCGTTCAACTGCCGGCCGGCACCGTGTGCCAGACGTCGGCGATCGTCGATGTCACCGCCGACCTCATCGATTTCAATGTCAACGAGAATGCCTGGATCTCGTCGATGCTGCTCTACAAGGTCGGTCTCTTCGGGCTCGACTGGGACGACACGCCCTGGCTCGACAACAAGGCGTCGTTCCAGCGCGGGGTCAACCAGGCGATCCGCCGTACTTCCGTGGAGCTCGTCGACTCGCTCGGTCGCATGCGCGGCACCTCGGGCATCAACAACGCCCTGCAGAGCGCGCGCGGCAACATGCAGTTCGATGAAGAGACCTGGTACTTCGGGATCAACCCGTTCGGTCCGAAAACTCCGACGCCGAGCTTCTATCGCGCGGCGATGAAGGATCTGAGGTCTTTCAACACCTCGCTCAGCAAGTGTGAGGCGATTTTCGACGGCCGCTCCGATAACCTCGTCGAGTTCCTCGACCGTGTCGCCAACGACCTCGGCAACACCTCGGCGATCCTGCGCGAGCGCTCGGAAAACCACAATGGCGGCTGGTTCGACACGCGTGCGGATGACCGCTTCTGGTTCGCCTATGGCCAGCTCTACGGCTACTACGGCATCCTTTCGGCCGCCGGTGCCGACTTCGACAACGTCGTCGCCCAGCGCGGCCTGTTGCCGATCTGGACGGAAACGATCAAGCAACTGCGGGCAGCACTCCGCATCCAGCCATGGATCATCTCCAATGGCGAGGAAGCCGGCTGGATCATGCCGACGCATCTGGCGACGATGGGCTTCTATACGCTGCGCGTCCGCTCCAACATCGTCGAGATGCGCGACATCCTCGCGCGCTAAGACCGAACGGTAAGGTGGCGCCCGAGTATCCGGGCGCTGCCGATTACTTGAGTTCAAGCGGGACGCGGGTCGAAAACCGCAGACGCGTTTCCTCATCCCGCTCCGGTATCATGAACTGCGCCTTGAAAGGCGCGGGTAAAAACGAGACCCTGGGGAGGGAACTGTCATGGCGGAGGTCAAGTCCGATATCGAGATTGCGCGCGCGGCGAAGAAAAAGCCGATCCTGGAGATCGGGGCCGCACTCGGCATACCGCCGGAGGACCTGTTGCCCTACGGCCATGACAAGGCGAAGATCAGCGCCGATTTCATCGCCCGCCAGCGCGGGAAGAAGAACGGCCATCTGATCCTGGTGACGGCGATCAACCCGACGCCGGCAGGCGAAGGCAAGACGACAACGACCGTGGGCCTCGGCGATGGGCTGAACCGCATCGGCAAGAAGGCGATCATCTGCATCCGCGAGGCGTCCCTCGGGCCCTGCTTCGGCGTCAAGGGCGGTGCTGCCGGCGGCGGTTATGCGCAGGTTGTGCCGATGGAGGACATGAACCTCCACTTCACCGGCGATTTCCACGCGATCACCTCGGCGCACAACCTGCTGGCGGCGCTGCTCGACAATCACATCTACTGGGGCAACGAGCAGAACATAGACGTCCGTCGTATTTCGTGGCGGCGGGTGATGGACATGAACGACCGCGCACTGCGCAACATCGTCGGCTCGCTCGGCGGGATCGCCAACGGTTATCCACGCGAGACCGGCTTCGACATCACCGTTGCCTCCGAAGTCATGGCGATCCTCTGCCTTTCGGCGGATCTTAGGGATCTCGAGCAGCGGCTTGGCAACATCATCATCGGCTACCGCCGTGACAAGAGCCCGGTCTTTGCGCGCGACATCAAGGCCGATGGGGCGATGGCGGTGCTGCTCAAGGATGCTATTCAGCCAAACCTGGTGCAGACCCTCGAAAACAACCCCGCCTTCGTCCATGGCGGCCCCTTTGCCAACATCGCCCATGGCTGCAACTCGGTGATTGCGACGACGACGGCACTGAAGCTTGCCGACTATGTGGTGACCGAAGCCGGCTTCGGCGCCGATCTCGGCGCGGAAAAATTCTTCGACATCAAGTGCCGCAAGGCCGGGCTGAAGCCGGATGCCGCGGTGCTGGTCGCGACCGTCCGCGCGATCAAGATGAACGGCGGCGTCAAGAAGGACGACCTCGGGAAGGAAAATCTGGAGGCGCTGCGCAAGGGCTGCGCCAACCTTGGCCGGCATGTGCAGAACGTCAAGAAGTTCGGCGTACCCGTCATCGTCGCGATCAACCACTTCACCTCCGATACCGAGGCCGAAGTGCAGGCTATCAAGGATTATGTGGCGACGCTTGGCGCCGAAGCGGTGCTCTGCCGCCATTGGGCCGAGGGCTCCGCCGGCATCGAGGAGCTGGCGATGAAGGTGGCGGCACTTGCCGAGGGCGGACACTCGCAGTTCTCGCCGCTTTACCCCGACGACATGTCGCTCTTCCACAAGATCGAGACGATCGCCAAGGACATCTACCATGCGAGCGAGGTGATTGCCGACAAGTCGGTGCGCGACCAGCTGCGCAGCTGGGAAGATCAGGGTTACGGCCATCTGCCGATCTGCATGGCAAAGACGCAGTATTCCTTCTCGACCGATCCGAACCTGCGCGGTGCGCCGACAGGCCATGCTGTGCCGATCCGTGAAGTGCGGCTGGCCGCCGGCGCCGGCTTCATCGTGGTGATCACCGGCGAGATCATGACGATGCCCGGCCTGCCGAAGGTGCCTTCGTCGGAAAAGATCTTCCTCAATGATCAGGGCTACATCGAAGGGCTGTTCTAGGCGCTTCCTGCCTGCCTGAAAAACAATGCCGCGCATCCGGGTGGATGCGCGGCATTCTTGTGTCCGGGGGTCTCCCGCGGCGGAATCAGGCGGTGAGGCTGAGGAAGTCTGCCTTGCCGAGCGGCACGCCCTTGTGGCGCAGGATGTCGTAGGCGGTCGTCAGGTGGAAGTAGAAGTTCGGCAGCACGAATTTTAGCAGGTATTCCTCACCCGTGAGCGTCACCTTCAGGTTCGGGAAATTCAGCACGACTTCGCGACTGTCGCTGTCTTCGAGATCGACAGGGCGCACCGTTTCAAGGAAGGCGACGGACTTGGCGATGCGCTGGCGCAGTTCGTCAAACGTCTTTTCCTCGTCCGGGAACCGGGGCACTTCGATCGACGTCAGCCGGCCGACCAGGCCCTTGCTGGTGTCGCTGACACGCTGCACCTGACCGGCAAGCGTCAGCATATCGGGCGCCAGCCGGGCGTGGACGAGATCATCCGTGGGGATGCCCTTTTCCTCAGCGAAAGCCTCTGCCTTGTCGAGCAGCTTGGTGAGGACACCAAGGCCGCGAACGAGTGCGGGAATGGAGAGCTGGTACATCGTCAATGCCATGACAGATTTCCTTGAGATTAGGCGCAAAGCGGGTGGATTTTCCTCGCGCCGTATTTGGGAGCCGGGGCGGGCTCCTGCAAGGCGCGCAGCCCGGTATCTTTTGGGCTACGAGGGGCCTGCGGGAGACGACAGGACGCAGGCGCCTTGCTCTGGTCAGGACATGTGGTCTCGTGCACTGATCCGCGCAGGAACGCATCAGGGATGCCACGATGACGCCAGAGGAACTCCAGTCCTATCTTCATAACCACATCCCGCTGTCAGCGGCGATGCAGGTCCGCGCGGATGCGGTGAGCGACGATCATGTGCTGCTCTCGGCGCCGCTTGCACCCAACATCAACCACCGTGACACGGTGTTCGGCGGCAGCGCCTCGGCGCTCGCGATCCTGTCGGCCTGGTCGCTGCTGCATGTGCGCATGCGCAAAAGCGGCGTTGCGGCGCGCCTGGTGATCCAGAGCAACCGGATGGATTATCTGAAGCCGGTCGCCGGCGCTTTCGCCGCACGCTCGTCGCTGGCGGATGCCGGGCAATGGCCGGGCTTTCTGCGATTGCTCGAACGTCGGGGCAGGGCGCGCGCCGTGGTCGTTGCCGACCTCCTCGACGGCGACACCTTGGCCGGTCGCTTCGAGGGCGAGTTTGTCGCCCTTGGCTACGACAACGCCTGACGAGCGCCAGCGCAAGGAGGCTCATTCCTAGCGGCAGTAGCGGTAGTCGTTGCGGCGCTCGATGACGTCGAGATGCAGGTGGGTTTCGTGGGCGGCGTCGCTGCCGGGGTCGAGCACAGTCTTGAAGTAGAGGCAGGCGGACGCAGTGACCGCGCGCTGGAAGGCACCGTCCATGGTGCCATCCTCGTCGCGCGGCTGGATGGCGATCGTCGCGCCGTTGCTTAACGTGAAGGACGCGATGTCGACGGCGTTGCCGTGGGCGTGCTCGGAGATTTTGCCCGTCGTCGCATTGTTGCGCAGGCGGCAGATATAGGTCGATGCCTGGTTCAGCGCCTTGATCTTGATGGTCTTGTCGAAGGCGACTTCGGCGGCCGGCTGGGCGGTCTCCTTGGTCCAGCGTGCAAGCGCCAGCGCCGTTTCGCACCGCATAAGCCCCTTAGGCGCGAGTGTGACGGCGGGCAGGATGCTCGTGACCTCCAGTGGCTTGTCGATGCCGCAGCCCTTGCCGTCGTCGATGCGTTTGGCTTCGACAAACGTCGCTCCGATCGCCTTCAGGTCGGCGACACACTTTGCGTAGTCGGCGGCGTCCTCTGCTTCGACCGGCGGATAGACGATCGGTGCCGGCTTTTCCTCTTTCTTGTCGTCGACGGGCTGGTCCTTTTCGCCTGTGGCCGGCTTTTGATCCTTCGCCGCTCCTTCACTCCCGTCCTTGGGCTTTGGCTGCGGCACGGGCTGTTCGTCGCCAGTCGGCACCTCTGGCTGATCGGCCTTGCCACCGTCCGTAGGCGTCGCCGGTTTCTCTTCGGGTGTGGGAGCAGCCTCTTTCTCTCCCGCCTCGCTCGGCGGCTTTTTTAGCGGGATCGGTCCGGATTTCGGCAGGCTGGCGCCGGTGAGGATCAGGAGTGACAGCAGGATCAAGGGAAAAGAGCGACGCATCCGGGTCCTTTCGCATTGCCCCCGCAGCGGGGCCTGGAAGGGAGGGAACGCACGGAACCGGATCTGGTTTCATCCGGCCTTCGGCAAAAGCGTTGCAGTTTAGCAACGCCTCGAATTGGCACGACCCCATAAATTGTGGGGACTGCCTTTGTATGTTGACAAGAACACTCATGTTTTTTATGCGGCTTAAATGAGGCGACGACATGTCGCGCCGCTCTAGAATCTACCGCCCAGCCAGCCCCTTGAGTTTGCCGCTCAACAGCAAGCCCGGCCTCCGAAAATCAAAGGATTGGTCCATGCTCACCCGGCATCGTCGCCTGGCTCTTTTGGCTTGCACGACAACTCTTGCAATTTCAGTCGCTACCGTCGCATTCGCGCAAAGCGCAACAACCCAGGCTAAGTCGGAAGAGAAGGCCGAGGAGACAAAGAAGGGCGAAACTTACCTCTCGCCGATCGTTGCCAAGGGCGGGCGCACCGCTGACCCCTATGCCAAGCCCGGCCCCGTCAGCGTCGTCACGACGGACCAGATCGATCTGCAATCGGGGCAAGAGACTGACGACCTGTTGCGCAGCGTTCCCGGCACCTCGACCGCGAACAACCCGCAAAACCCGGGCGTCGCGGTCAACATCCGCGGTTTCGAGGGTTCCGGCCGCGTCAACATGATGATCGACGGCGTGCGCCAGAACTTCCGCTTCACCGGCCACGAAGCCCAGGGTTTTGCCTATTTCGATCCGGCATTCCTTTCCGAAATCGATGTGACCCGCGGCGCCGTGACCGGGGTTGGCGGCGGTGCACTGGCCGGTTCGGTCAACTTCCGGACCTATGATGTCGAAGACCTGATCCAGGACGGCAAGAACTACGGTGGCATTGCTTCGGCTACGTACGGCACAAACGGTGCCGGCTGGTCGGAATCACTGATCGGCGCTTACCGTTTCAATGACGTCTTCTCCGTGCTCGGCGGCATCAGCAAGGCTGATCCCGGCAACTATGACAACGGCAACGGGGTCGAGGTACCCTTCACCGAGGAAGACCTTCTGTCGGGCCTGTTGAAGTTCGAAGTGACGCCGGACAAGGATCACACCTTCAAGCTCACCGGCCTCACCTATGACAACGACTTCTTCGCGAACTCCTACTTCCAGAACGTGAAGAACCAGACGGTTTCTGCAAGCTATTCCTACACGCCGGACAACGAACTCATCGATTTCCGTGCGAACGCCTACTGGAACCGGCTAAAGATGAAGTACGACACCGACATTCGCGGTGGCGGCACGGCGGCCGGTCGGCGCATCACCGACACGGGTAAGGGCTTTGACATCTCGAACACCTCTCTGTTCGACCTTGGCGACGTTGCCGTCAAGGCGAACTACGGCGTCGAGTATTTCCGCGACGACTACGATGTCATCAACAGCACGGCCCGGCCGGGGGCCGGCGTCAACGGCAGCGGCACCAATGCCACCACCGGCGTCTTCAGCAATACGACCTTCACCTATGGCATGCTGGATCTGACGGCAGGCCTGAGATGGGATCACTTCAGCCTCGATGGCTCCGGCGCTGTCGTTGCCGGCAACCCGATCGGTCTGCCGGCCGGCCCTTACACCGTCGATAAGTCCGAAGGTCGCCTCAACCCGAGCATCACGGTCGCGCTCAACCCGACGGAGTGGTTCCAGCCATACGTTACATACGCGGAAACCTCGCGTTCGCCGACGGTCAACGAGACCTTCGCCGGCGGCACACATCCGGGACCGTCGGGCCAGTCGTTCTTCCCCAATCCATTTCTTGAGCCGGAGACCTCCAAGGGCTGGGAAATCGGTGCGAACTTCGCCTTCGACGGGCTGCTCGATCCCAGCGACAGCCTGCGGGTCAAGGCCAACTACTTCCATAACCGCGTCGACAACTACATCACCGCAGCGATGCTCAACGGCGGTCGTCAGATCTTCTTCGTCAACAATCCCGGGATCTCGACGGTCCAGGGTTTCGAGTTGCAGGCGGCGTATGACGCCGGATACGTCTTCGGCGACCTTGCCTACACCTACACCGAGAGCGATCTGCCGTCGCAGATCAATGGTTTCGGCGTGCAGAGCTACCTGCCTGAAAACATTGTCAGCGCAACGCTTGGCGCCCGGTTCCTCGAAGACCAGCGCCTGACGGTCGGTACGCGCCTCTACGCCGTTTCGAACGCGTTTGTCGGCGAAATCAATCGTACGCCGCCGAACGTTCCGGGCTACGGTCTCGTCGATCTCTTCGCCAACTACAAGTTCGAAAACGGCTTTGAAGTCACGGCTCAGGTCACGAACCTGTTCGACAAGACCTATACGCCGTCTTCGAGCACCATTGCCGGAAGCACGATCGATACCGGCCGCGGCCGCACCTTCCTGGTGACGGCGAAGGCGAAGTTCTGATAGGATCAGATCAATTCCAGTCGGGGCGGCTCTTTGGGGCCGCCTCTTTTTTTGGCGCAACCGTGACGATGCGCGCCGCTTTCCCGCTTGCGCAAGTCCGCAACCCGAGCTAACACTTTCGCCCATGGAAAACGCACGCAACATTTCGATCTGGTGGTGGGCTCGCTGAAGCGGCCTTGACCAGTCATGCGTGATTGAGAGATGAAGCCGCCCGGAGATTTCGAGGCGGCTTTTTTGTATCCAGGCCGCTCAAGGACCGGGCTTTTACGGAGCGAGGCGAATGGCAACGGTAATTCTCGAGGACGGCTCGGAGAGCTACACCACCAAGGGCGGCATTACGGTGACGCGCCGGCGGCGGGAAGCGTCCTATGGCCAGGCGATCGCGAGCTATGTGGACAAGCTCGACGAACGCCGCGGTGCAGTGTTCTCCTCCAACTACGAATATCCCGGCCGCTACACTCGTTGGGACACGGCTGTCGTCGACCCGCCGCTCGGCATCTCCTCCTTCGGCCGCTCGCTCTGGATTGAAGCCTATAACGGCCGCGGCGAAGTGCTGCTTGCGATCATCGCCGAGCATCTGAAGACCGTCGCCGACATCACGCTCGGCGCTTCGACCAGCCGTCGCCTCGACCTGACGATCAACGCGCCGGATCGCGTCTTCACGGAAGAAGAGCGCTCGAAGATGCCGACGGTGTTCAGCGTGCTGCGCGCCGTCACCAATCTTTTCCATTCGGCCGAGGATGCGAGCCTCGGGCTCTACGGTGCCTTCGGCTACGATCTCGCCTTCCAGTTCGATGCGATCGACCTGAAGCTGAAGCGTCCCGACGACCAGCGCGACATGGTGCTGTTCCTGCCGGATGAAATCCTCGTCGTCGACCACTATGCCGCCAAGGCCTGGATCGACCGCTACGATTTCGCTAAGGACGGCAAGACCACCGAGGGCAAGGCGGAAGAGATCGCCAGCGAACCCTTCAAGACCGTCGACAGCATTCCGCCGCATGGCGACCATCACCCGGGCGAATATGCCGAACTCGTCGTCAAGGCGAAGGAGAGCTTCCGCCGCGGCGACCTTTTCGAAGTGGTGCCCGGCCAGAAATTCTTCGAGCGTTGCGAGAGCAAGCCGTCGGAGATTTCCAACCGGCTGAAGGCGATCAATCCGTCGCCCTATTCCTTCTTCATCAATCTCGGCAACCAAGAATATCTCGTCGGGGCATCGCCGGAAATGTTCGTGCGTGTTTCCGGCCGCCGCATCGAGACCTGCCCGATCTCGGGCACGATCAAGCGCGGCGACGATCCGATCGCCGACAGCGAGCAGATCCTGAAGCTGTTGAACTCCAAGAAGGACGAATCCGAACTCACCATGTGCTCGGACGTCGACCGCAACGACAAGAGCCGGGTCTGCGTGCCGGGCTCGGTCAAGGTCATCGGCCGCCGCCAGATCGAGATGTATTCGCGCCTGATCCATACGGTCGACCATATTGAGGGACGCTTGCGCGACGACATGGACGCCTTCGACGGCTTCCTCAGCCACGCCTGGGCGGTGACCGTCACCGGTGCGCCGAAGCTCTGGGCCATGCGCTTCATCGAAAGCCATGAGAAGAGCCCGCGCGCATGGTATGGTGGCGCGATCGGCATGGTCGGCTTCAATGGCGACATGAACACGGGCCTGACGCTGCGCACGATTCGCATCAAGGACGGTATCGCCGAGGTGAGGGCAGGGGCGACGCTGCTCTACGATTCAAATCCGGAAGAAGAAGAAGCCGAAACCGAACTGAAGGCCGCCGCCATGATCGCTGCCATTCGCGATGCGAGATCCGCCAATGCCGGCAAGGCCGGTCGCGACGTTGCCGCTGTTGGCGCCGGCGTCAACATCCTCTTGGTCGATCACGAGGACAGCTTCGTCCATACGCTTGCGAACTATTTCCGCCAGACGGGGGCGACCGTCACGACGGTGCGCTCGCCGGTGGCCGAAGAGATCTTCGATCGGGTGAAGCCGGATCTCGTCGTGCTTTCGCCCGGACCTGGCAATCCCAAGGATTTCGACTGCAAGGCGACGATCAAGAAGGCGCGGGCGCGCGACCTGCCGATCTTCGGTGTCTGCCTCGGGCTGCAGGCGCTTGCCGAAGCCTACGGCGGGGATCTCCGCCAACTGGCGATCCCGATGCACGGCAAGCCGTCGCGCATCCGCGTGCTGGAGCCCGGAATCGTCTTCTCCGGCCTCGGCAAGGAAGTGACCGTCGGTCGTTACCATTCGATCTTTGCCGATCCGGCGAGCCTGCCCGCGGAGTTCATGATCACCGCCGAAAGCGAAGATGGCACAATTATGGGCATCGAGCACACGAAGGAGCCGGTGGCGGCGGTGCAGTTCCATCCGGAATCGATCATGACGCTCGGCGGCGACGCCGGCATGCGGATGATCGAGAACGTCGTGGCGCACCTCGCCAAGCGCGCCAAGATCAAGGCCGCCTGATTAGCCCGGCAATCCCCTATTCCGGGATGGAGCAGATGTTGACGAAGACAAGGTGCCGCTTCCACCGTGGAGGCGGCCCTTTCTGTTCCTACTGTGCCGCCTGAATGGCCGGCACATTCTCGCAGCGATCGGCAAACAGTCGCTCGCTCAGAAAATCGACGAAGACGCGGACCTTGGGGGAGAGGTGACGGTTTGACGGCCACAGCAGGTGGAACTGTCCGGGCGCGTCGAGATGGGCGTCGAGCACTGTGTGCAGTCTGCCGTCGCGAAGATGGTGGCGGGCGAGAAAGTCCGGCAGGCAGCCGATGCCGAGGCCGCTAAGCACGGCGCCGCCGAGCGCTTCCATGTTGTTGCAGTTGAGCACGGTCTTGAGGCGCGGCTCCTTTCCCTCAGGCGGCAGCGTGATCGGCCATTCCTGCAGCTTGCGGCTGTTGGGAAAGCGGAAACGAACCGCATGGTGTCCTTCGAGGTCGCGGGGGCATTCGGGCCTGCCATGCTCTCGAAGGTATGACGGAGCAGCGCAGAGCAGAAGCTGGAACGGCCTGAGCGCGCGCGTCATCAGTCGTGAATCCGGCAGCACGCCGCTGCGGATTGCGACATCCACTTCCTCGTCGATCAGGTCGACGATGCGGTCGTTGAAGTCGAGGTCGAGTTCGATTTCGGGATAACGCCGTACGAACTCCGGCAGCACCGGCAACAGCAGGTGGTAGCTGACGATCGGCACGCTGACGCGCAGCCGACCGCGCGGCGTCGCCACGGCGTCCGCCAATGACGCCTCGGCGTCGTCGAGATCATCGAGGATGCGGCGGCAGCGCTCGTGAAAGAGGCGTCCCTCCTCGGTCAAGCGGATACTACGGGTCGAGCGCTGCAGCAGGCGGACGCCGAGTTCTCGTTCGAGAGTGGTAACAGCCTTTCCGACCGCGGAAGCGGACAGGCCGAGCACGCGACCGGCGGCGACGAAACTGCCGAGGTCGGCGGTGCGGACGAAGGCGGTCAAGCCGCTCAAGCGATCCATGCTACCTCCATTCGAGCGTTTTGTTCCGGTATGATCGGAGCATTGATGCCGTTCTCATCGAATTATGTCGAAACTATCCTGCATTCGTCAATCGATACCCGGCAAGTGTCGACCTCAAGACGCAAGGTCCTACCGGGCCTGCGCGGGTATCCCCTTTGCTCGAACGGATGGAACGGGGAATGAGAACCGAAATTCGAGAACCGCGCGGGCGCCGGCTCGTCCTTCTTGCGGTCTGTTGCGCCGCCGCGGCAATGCCGCTCACCTTCACCGGACCGGCGGTGGCGCTGCCGTCGATCAGTCGCAGCCTCGGCGCCGATCCAGTTGCCCTCAACTGGGTCACCAACGCCTTCATGCTGACCTTCGGCAGTTCGCTGATGGCGGCCGGTGCGCTTGCCGACAGTTTCGGTCGCAAACGCGTGTTCCTGGGTGGTCTTGCGGCCTTCCTGCTGTTTTCGGCCGGGCTCGCCTTCGCTCGGGATATCCTATGGTTCGATGCCCTGAGAGCGCTTCAGGGTATTGGGGCAGCCGCCGCCTTTTCCGGCGGCATGGCTTCGCTCGCACAGGAGTTCGACGAGAACGAGCGGCTCCGGGCCTTCAGCCTGGTCGGCGCCAGCTTCGGTGTCGGCCTTGCCTTTGGGCCGATCGCCTCCGGCCTGATGGTCGAGGCCTTCGGCTGGCCGGCGATCTTCGTCCTGGTCGTGGCGCTCGCCGGCCTGTCTCTGGCACTCGGTGCGGTCTTCCTGCGGGAAACACGCGATCCGGACGCTGCTGGCCTCGACTGGAAGGGAGCGGCAAGTTTCACGGCGGCGCTCACCGCACTCACCTTCGGCATTCTGCAGGGTCCGGAAAACGGCTGGAGCCATCCGCTCGTGCTCGCGATGCTCGCGGCATCGGTGTTCTTCTTCCTGGCCTTCTGGCGGATCGAGCGTTCGGTCGCGCGGCCGATGCTGGATCTGACGCTGTTTCGATATCCGCGTTTTGTCGGCGTGCAATTGCTGGCGGCAGCCCCCGCCTACGGCTTCGTGGTGCTGCTCATCCTGCTTCCGGTCCGCTTCATCGGTATCGAAGGCATGAGCGCCGTCGCGGGCGGGCAGATGATGATCGCCATGTCCGCGCCGCTTCTGATCCTGCCGATCGCGGCGGGCCTTCTGACGCGCTGGTTCACGCCGGCGGTTATCTGCGGTGTGGGCTTGCTGATATCGGCGGCCGGGCTCCTCTGGCTCAGTCTGTTTCCGGCGGGGTCAGGGCCGGCCACGCTGCTTGCACCACTGATGATGATCGGTCTCGGCATCAGCTTGCCTTGGGGGCTGATGGACGGGCTTGCGGTCAGTGTCGTGCCGAAGGAGCGCGCCGGGATGGCGACGGGCATCTTCAGCACCACGCGCGTGGCCGGGGAGGGCATTGCGCTGGCGATCGTGACCGCCATCCTCTCTGCGCTTACGGCCTGGAACCTCGGATCGGAAGCCGGCGCCACTGCGGCTCCCATGGCGCAGCGCATCGTCACCGGCAATCTGCCCGCGGCGATGCAGCTTGCCCCTGAGACATCGCACGCCGCGCTGCTGCAGGCCTATGGCGACGCGTTCAGCGTCCTGCTTCTGGTTTTGACCGGCATCACTGTCGCAACTGCGGCCGTGGTATTCTTCTTCATCGGCAGGGGCGATAAGGCCGCCGGTGATGCGGAGATCGAAGCCGGTGCTCTGCCTTTCGAGGCGATTGCCTGCGGAGAAACCGGAACCGGCCGATCCAATCTTTGACAAGCGCCGCTTAATCCAGCATATGCTTGTCCATCGACCGCCTGCGCGAAAATTCGCGCGGGCGGTTTTGCGTTTGAATGGGCTTGCGTTTGCAACTCGTTTGCATCTGCACGAGGAATGACAATGACGACTGGAACCGAAAACCGCACCGTGCTCCGCCTTGCTTTCTGGGGCATACCGCTCTCGCTCGCTGTGCTCGGCCTGAAGCTGCTTGCCTGGTGGCTGACAGGCTCGATCGCGCTTCTCTCCGACGGGCTGGAGTCGACCGTCAACGTGATCGCGGCGGTCATCGCCTATCTGATGATCGGCTATGCTTCCAAGCCGGCCGACGCCGGGCACCCCTTCGGTCACCACAAGGCGGAGTATTTCTCGGCCGTTATCGAAGGCGTTCTGATCGTCGTTGCGGCACTGCTCATCGTCTGGGAGGCGGTGCCGGCAATGATGGCGCCAGTGTTGATGGAAGCACCGGCTCTGGGCCTGGCGATCAACTTCGTCGCCGGCGTCATCAACGCCATCTGGGCCTATGTGCTGATCACCGCCGGCCGCAAGCACCGCTCGCCGGCACTCAGCGCCGACGGCCACCACATCCTGTCGGACGTCGTCACCTCGATCGGCGTTCTCGTCGGCCTCGTGCTTGCGATCGCCACCGGCTACGCGATCCTTGATCCGCTGCTGGCCGTCATTGTCGCCTGCAACATTCTTTACCAGGGCTGGATGGTGATCTCGCGCTCGATCGACGGGCTGATGGACCGGGCCGTCTCGGGTGAGGAAGAAGACGCGATCAAACAGGCGATCGCCGCCAACGCCGCGGGTTCGCTCGGCGTGCACGATCTGAAGACCCGTCAGGCCGGTCCGGCGATCTTCGTCGATTTCCACATGGTCGTGCCGGAATTGATGCCGGTCGGCGAGGCGCATGACATCTGCGACCGGATCGAGGATGCGATCCGGGACGTGCATCCCGGTGCCAAGATCGCGATCCATGTGGAGCCCGAAGGTGAGAAGGCGCACGGTGTGCGCGTCAAGACGACGGTCGGGCGCCACTGATTCAAGGTCGACGGCACTTCAACCGTGACGAGGTTTCCTTCTTGAGGCAGTTCTGATTTAAGGGCCGCAAACGGAGCGGGCCGACGAGGGCAGAGGCCAGTCGACCGCACCCACGCGCGGATGTTCTCATGGAGCAACAGGCATATGAGCAAGACTGACGTATCCGGCCTTTCGCAACTGGGCGCAAAGGTCGACCTGCCGCAGAGCCCGGAAGACGCGGTGCTGGAGCGGGTCCCGAGCGGCAACAAGGGCAAGGACTATCTGGTGCGTTTCACCGCGCCGGAATTCACCTCGCTCTGCCCGATGACCGGCCAGCCGGATTTCGCCCATATCGTGATCGACTATGTGCCGGACGAATGGCTGGTCGAATCGAAGTCGCTGAAGCTGTTCCTGCATTCCTTCCGTAACCACGGCGCATTCCACGAAGATTGCACCATCGAGATCGCCCAACGGCTGGTGTCGTTGCTTCAGCCACGCTGGCTTCGCATCGGCGCCTATTGGTATCCGCGCGGCGGCATCCCGATCGACGTCTTCTGGCAGACCGGCAAGCCGCCCGAGGGCCTGTGGCTGCCCGACCAGGGCGTGCCGACCTATCGAGGCCGCGGCTAAAGCGGGAGATCCCCCGCTACGGCCTGAGTGACTGGCGTTTGAGCCAGGCGTCAACGATGCGCGCGGCAACCTGATCGGTCGGGTCGCGCGTGTCCACTTCTAGGTCGTAGGCGCAGTAATCGTGCGTCTTCAGGTGAAAGCGGGCTTCGCCGATCGTGCGGTCGCCGCGCTCGCGCTCGCGACGCTCCAGGTCTTCGATGGGCGCGTGCACTCCGACCCAGAAGATGTCCAGATGCGCGGTTTGCCTTCTGATATCGTCGGCCCAGCTCTTCTCCTCGACGATGTGCTCGACGATCAGGTCGTTGCCGGCCTCGGCGAAGGCTGCGATCGAGCGATGAAATCCGTCGAAGAACCTCGCGCGTTCGCCGCGCATTCCAGGATGCATGCCGCGCCTAAGGACCCGAAATCCGGCGTCGGCAAGCTGGTCGGAGGCATAGTAACAAAAGGGCTCCGGGAGGATTTCCCGGAGCGCCTTTGCCAGCGTTGACTTTCCGGCACTCGACGTGCCGTTCAGAAAGATAATTCGTCCGTGCTGCATGCCCGTTTGATTTCAGCTGAAGATCAAGGCAGCGCCGGCTAGAGCCGTGAGACCGCCGAGGACGCGGGCAAGCAGGCCGCCGCCGGAGAGGCGCTGAAGGGCGATGCCGAGGCCGATGCCGGCCACGTGCAGCGCGGCGGTGGCGAGGATGAAGCCGACCGAGAAGGCAAGCGCCCCGGCGCTACCGAGTTCGCCGCCATGGGCATGGCCGTGGAAGAGGGCGAAGACGCCGACGATCGCAGCGGATGCTGCCGTGTCGAGCCGCACCGCCATGGCAACAAGCAGGCCGAGTGCCACCACCGAGGCGAGGATCGCCGGCTCGACGAAGGGCAGGCCGACACCGGCAACCGCCAGCGCGAAGCCCGCTGCCATCATCGCGACGAAGGCCGCCGGCACGACGACGAGCGCCCGGCCGCCGATCTGCGCCGCCCAGAGGCCGACGGCGACCATGACGAGGATATGGTCAAGTCCGAACAGCGGATGCGAGAAGCCGGCGGCAAACGAGCCGTGCTCTGCCGGATTGAGATGGGCGAAGGCGGGTGCGGCGGAGGCGATCAGCGCGGCAGTGGCGATCAGGATGCGTCTGTTCATGCGTGTCCCCATGGATCGGCGGGACCTGGGAGGCTGGCCCCACTCTTGAGTGTTTGACGCGACCGATCTTATTGGCCTCCGTCCCCCTGTCTATACGGCATTTGGCGGTAGGTGTTTTTACCATAAGCATAGTCGACCTTGCTGCTTTGTCGCCGCTTCGGTTTGTTGCATTGTCTTCGGGGTCGAGTCGCATTATCTGACTTTGACTGAAGACTTCATGAGACGCCGGAGAAAAACGGATGATGAACGACGACGAGGACGACAAGAAGACCGAATTGCCGCTCGGCAAGGAAACGGAGGCGAACCTTTTCAAGTCGCGTTCGATTTTCATCTACGGGTCGATCAATCAGGAACTGGCGCAGAAGGTCTGCTCGCAGCTCGTGGCGCTTGCCGCCGCCAGCGACGAAGACATCCGCATCTTCGTCAATTCGCCGGGCGGCCATGTCGAATCGGGCGACAGCATCCACGACATGATCAAGTTCGTGAAGCCGAAGGTCTGGACCATCGGCACCGGCTGGGTCGCTTCCGCCGGCGCGCTGATCTTTGTCGGCGCTCCCAAGGAGCGTCGCATTTGCCTGCCGAACACCCGCTTCTTGCTTCACCAACCGTCGGGCGGCACCCGCGGCATGGCGTCGGACATCGAGATCCAGGCACGCGAAATCATCAAGATGAACGATCGCCTGAACAAGATCTTCGCCGACGCAACCGGCCAGCCGGTCGAGAAGATCGCCAAGGACACGGACCGCGATTACTGGCTTTCTGCTGAGGAAGCGAAGTCCTACGGCCTCGTTTCGCGGATCATCTCGTCTGCTGCGGACATCTGAGTTCGCAAGCAAGTCAAGGATTTGGAGGGCATCGGCATTTCGCCGGTGCCCTTTTCTTTTTGCGGTGATCCTTGCCATCGCGTGGCTTGCTCCACTCTGGCAAGCCGTGTATAGGCTTTGAGCATGACCAAGGCTGACGCATATCGGATCGCCTCGATCCCCGCCGGACACGATACCAATCGTGCGCCGTCGCGCGCCTTCGCCTCGCTTCTTCTTCTCGGCCTTACTCGCGGTTGCCGGGTTCGCTGAGGAGCGCCCGGCGGCCGAAAAGCCACGCCGGCGGATGCTCCTCGACCCCATCAAGTGTTTTAGGATAAAGGCGCGTTCGGCGCGGCATTAGCCATCGCAATCCGATCCCCGATCGGGTATGGCAAGGCGGCCAGGACGTCCAGTGATGAAGAGAAGCTGCAATGATCCAGAAATCCCATCCCGTTAAGATTGGCATGCCGGAAGCGGCGGTGAAGTACCAGGCCTATCCGCAGATCGCGCTCACCGACCGCACCTGGCCGTCGAAGACGATCACCAAGGCGCCGATCTGGTGCTCGGTCGACCTGCGTGACGGCAACCAGTCGCTGGTCGACCCGATGGGGCACGATCGCAAGGCCCGCATGTTCCAGCTGCTGCTCGACATGGGCTTCAAGGAAATCGAAATCGGTTTCCCCTCGGCCTCGCAGACCGATTTCGATTTTGCCCGCTGGTGCATCGAGGAAGGCAATGTCGCCAAGGATGTGTCGCTGCAGGTGCTGGTGCAGTGCCGGCCCGAGTTGATCACCCGCACCTTCGAAGCGCTGGAAGGCGCGCACCAACCGATCGTGCATTTCTACAATTCGACGAGTGAACTGCAGCGCCGCGTGGTGTTTGCCAAGGACGTGCGCGGCATCAAGCAGATTGCGACCGACGCAGCCAAGATGATCACCGACATGGCGGCCAAGGCCGGCGGCGGCTACCGCTTCGAGTATTCGCCGGAAAGCTTTACCGGCACCGAGCTCGAAGTGGCCTTGGAGATCTGCAACGCCGTCACCGAGATCGTCAAGCCGACGCCAGACAACAAGCTGATCCTGAACCTGCCCTCGACCGTCGAGATGGCGACGCCGAACATCTATGCCGACCAGATCGAATGGATGTGCCGCAACCTCGACAACCGCGAAAGCCTGATCATCTCGCTGCACCCGCACAACGACCGCGGCACCGGCATCGCCGCCACCGAATTGGGCCTGATGGCTGGCGCCGACCGCGTCGAAGGCACGCTGTTCGGTAATGGCGAGCGCACCGGCAACGTCGATGTCGTGACGCTGGCGCTGAACATGTTCACGCAGGGCGTCGATCCGCAGCTCGACTGCTCCGATATCGAGCGGATCAAGGAAGTCTACGAATACTCCAACCAGATGGTCATTCCCGAGCGCCATCCTTATGTCGGCGAACTGGTCTACACGGCCTTCTCCGGCTCGCACCAGGATGCGATCAACAAGGGCATGAAGGCGATCAAGACCGCCAACAAGCCGCTCTGGGAAGTGCCGTACCTGCCGATCGATCCGCGTGACGTCGGCCGCTCCTACGAGGCGATCATCCGCATCAACTCGCAGTCGGGCAAGGGCGGCATCGCCTACATCCTGCAGGAAGACTACGGCATCAACCTGCCGCGCAACCTCCAGGTCGAGTTCCGCGAGGACATCCAGCGCATCACCGACGAGGAAGGCAAGGAGCTGCCGTCCAAGCGCATCTACGAGCGCTTCATCGAGCGCTACGTCGAGCAGCCGGGCGCGCGCATCAAGTTCGTCGACCATCACACTTATCCGGTGGGCGAGCACAAGGGCGTGCGCGTGGTGGCGGCCGAGATCACCGACAATGGCGAGGTCAAGCGCATCGAAGGCAAGGGCACCGGCCCGATCGACGGCTTCATCAATGCGCTGTCGATCTATCTCGGCATCGACCTCTCGGTTGCGGATTACTCCGAGCACTCGCTGCAGCACGGCTCGAACGCAGCCGCGATCGCCTATGTCGAGATGGAGCACCCGGGTGGCAAGCTGTTCGGCGCCGGTATCAACACCAACATCGTTGCCGCCTCGCTCGAAGCGATCGTTTCGGCGGCAAACCGCGTACTCGAGATGAAGCGCGGCTGATACGCTTTAGCGTGACGAATGAAGCCGCGTCGGGGAAACCCGGCGCGGCCTTTTCGTTTCAGGGGTAGGGGATGCCGTCGATCTCAGATCGTCGCGGCGACGGCTTCGGCGATGTCCTGCATGCCGACATGGGAAGACGGGCCGACGAGCACGAACGAGGCGCCGCCTCGCTGCCAGGAGACCATGCCGAGATCGTCGCGGATGCTCTCGTCGAACTGCTCCGCCTGCGGGCCGGTGGTGTTCTTGAGGAAACAGATCGCGAAGATTTCGCCTTCGGTGCTTCGGTAGACGAGCTGCGCCACGGGCTTGCCGTTGGCGACGAGCAGCCGGGCGCCCTCGAAGGTCAGGCCCTTGCCGGAAAGCTGCGGGACCTTGAAGGGAACGCCGACGCTTGCGGCAAGCCAGGTCTCGATCTTCGGTCCCTCTGTCGCCGGGACCTCGACCAGATGCTCCTTCTGCCGCGAATAGATGCGGTGATAGTCGGCGATGTCGTCGAGCCAGCCACGCGCCGCGGCGAGCTTGGTCGGCTCGCTCCCGGTGTTCGCCGTCCCGACGATGAAGCCGGCGCCGCCGCCGAGCAGCAGCAGGGCCACCGATGCGGCAAGCATGCGCGGCCAGACCCGCGCGTGCCGGACAGTGGTCGTCGTTGCCGCAATCCGCTCGGTCTTCGGATTGACCCCTGGACCCTGCTTGATTTGCCGGACAAGAGCGAGCGGCACGGGATCGTGCAGGAAATCCTCGAAGGCGGTATCGCCGAAGCTGCTGCCGGCCTTCAGCCTCTCGAACAACGCCTTGGCGTCCTCGTCGCGGGCGAGAATCGCGTCGAGTTCGGTTCGTTCAGCTTCGCCGATCTCGCCGTCGATATAGGCAGAAAGGCGCACTTCGAGCGCTTGACCCCTTGTCTGTTGCAACGGTCAGGCCCTCCTTTCGGTATTCTCTGAGATCATCGCCGCGAGCCTGAGGCGCGCGGTCGACAGTCTGCTCATGACTGTGCCGATCGGAATGCCCAGGATATCGGCGGTCTCGCGATAGCTGTGGCCTTCGACATTAACCAGCAGGAACACGCTCGCCAGTCCCTCGGGCATCGACAGGATCATCTTCTGCAACTGATTGGCGTAGACGGCTTTTTCGGCCGACGGCTCGATGCTGAGTTCGTCATGTCCGAGCGCATCGACGGTGCCGCTGCCGGTGCGAACCTTGCGCTTGCGGATTTCGTCGACCCAGAGATTGCGCGTCATCGCGTAGACCCAGCTTTCCAGCCGGCCCTCTCCGTTCCAGAGGTGGCTGCGGGTGATCGCGCGCTCGCAGGCTTCCTGGACGAGGTCGTCGGCGTCATTGGCATTACGCGTCAGCGTCATCGCGAAACGGCGCAATTTGGGCAGCAGGCTGACCAAGTCGCGTCTGAAGTCCTTCGTTTCTGCCGCTGGACGCATTTCTCTTCCAATGAAACGTGCCGGATCATGCATTTATTCGCCGTGCTGCGCACGAGCGGATGATATGAAACATTTGCTCCTTAGTCTGCAAGGGAAGTCCCGGAACGGAAAGCAAATTCTGCTGCTTCATGGCGCCTTTTCCCAAAAAGCTTTCGCTTGCCCGCGGCCGTTAATCACGCGTTTCGTTACCGTTAACTGCAATGGTGGCCGGAGATCGCGTCAAAGTTCGGCCCGAATCTGGCCGGACCTCATGCACAACTGCAGGTCGACGTCGGGGATACGCCAATGAACGCACAGCATCGCAATGGCATGAGTATTGTCAGGTTTGTCGGGAGACATTGTGGCGGACGCCGCATTCGGGGAGGTGCGGCCGTCATTCGCACGGCAGCGCTGGTGCCTTTGTTTGCGGGGCTCGCCGCCTGCCAGAGCGCCCAGGTCATGGAAACGGGGTCTCTATCGTCCTACAAGGATTTCGTTGCCAGCGACGGGATGGTGACCAAGACGAAGTACCGGGTGGATTCTGCTGCCACCAAGAACGTCAAGACGGTGCATGTGATCCCGACGACCTTTGCCGCCACCGCGGATCTCGACAAGCTCGGGGATCCGCAAAAGAAGCTGGTGGCCACGGCGATCGACCGGTCGCTCTGCGAAGCCCTGAGCGAGCAATTCGACGTCGTGCCGATCTCCAAGCCCGCCGACATGGCGGTGCGCTCCGTGATCAGCAAGGTCAAATCGACCAATGCAGTCGTCGCCGGCGTGTCGACCGTCACCTCGGCCGTCGCTCCGATCCCGGTTCCGCGCATTCCCATCGGCCTTGGAAGTCTCGCGGTCGAGGCGGAGGCATTCGACCCAATGGGCAAGCAGATCGCCGGGCTGGCATGGGCGCGTGGCGCCAACATCCTCACCAACGGGTCCCGCGCCTCGACGGCCGCCGACGCCTTCGAGCTTGCAGGCGACTTCTCAAGCGACTTCAGTGCGCTGCTCGAAAAATCGGGTGACCCGATGAAGTCCGATTTTGAGCTGCCGTCGATGAAGAGCGTCAAGAACAGCGTTGCCTATGCCGTCACCGGCAAACCCACCGATCCGGATTGCGCCGTGTTCGGCAAGGGATCCGGTCTCGGCGGCATCGCCGGCGGCGCGCTCGGCCTGCCGCCGGAATGGTCGGAGAAGAAGAACGAGGCAAAGTCGATTGCTGACGGCACGACGGGAAGCGGTCCCTCAGCAGGCGGGGCGAAGGGAAATGCAGCCAAGGCAAGCGAGCCCAAAAAGAACGGGCCGGCGGCAAGCGGGTCGAAGAAAACCTAGCGTCCCAGTGCGTGTCCGTGGCACGTCGGATCGAGGGCGGCGCCTGGCGCCGCCCGTCCATGTTACCGCCCGGTCAGTACTGGCGGACGCCGCCGAGCGACTGCAGCAGGGCGCGGTAAGCCCAGGTGTTTTCGCCGCCGCGGTCGCGGATCTCGACGAGTTGCACACGCGCTTCCTCGACGCGGCCCTGTTCGATCAGCGCCTGGCCCATGTAGGAGCGGGCGAGGATGTAGTTCTCGTCAGCCTGGAGCGCGCGTTTGTAGTACTGCATGCCGAGTTCCATGCGCCCGGCCTTGCGGTTGGCATAGCCGAGGTAGTTGAGCACCCGGGCGCTCTGCTGGTCCTTGACGGCGCCGAGCACCCTGATCGAATTTTCATACTGGCCGGCATAGGCGAGTTCGCGGGCAGCCTGGAACAGGATATCGTCGCCAAGGTCGCTCTTCTTGGCGTCAACGCAGGCCTTTTTCTTGGCGTCCCACACCTTGCCGTCGGTGCATTCGCTGGTCGTCTTGGTTTTCTTCGGCGGTTCGCTCGTATCCTCGCCGGCGGCCATCACCGCATGCGCCATGAAGCTGGTTGCCCCGGCGGCAAACAGGGCGAAAACGAGGTTCTTGTGGTTCATCATGCCATCTCCCATTGCTGGCGCATGACCGCGAAAGCCTCGCGCTGTTTCAAACGACTGCGTGTCCTGCATTCGCGCAGAGGCGGGCGCGCTGCCATGCGGCGGCGGACCGGAGTATGACGCAGCAGGGCCGGGGTTTATTCGCCGGGCGATGAATTTTCTGCGGAGGGAGGCTGCGTTCGCCTAGAAGCGTGTGGTTTCGGCGAGCGACACCGTGGTGGCATCGTCGTTCAGGGCGTAGCGCTCGCGCGTCAGGTGCCAGTTCCCGGCTTCACCGGCGACGGTGAACAGGTTGTAGGCTGCCGGCGGCTTGTGGCCGCCAGGACCTTGCGAGGCCGAGGCGATGCCGACAACCGGGACAGGGGCATGCTGGCCCTTCAGCCAATAGACAGTGTTGAGGTGCGTGTGGCCGTGGATCACGAGTTCGGCGCCGCCGGACGAGATCGTCGCAGCAAAGCGGCGAATGCCGATCATGCGCTTGTGCATCGAGGTTGCGCCGCGGATCGGCGGATGGTGGATCATAACGATGCGAAAGAGCCCGGCTTCGCCGGCTTGTCTCAGCAGATTGACGGTGGCGCGGGCCTGGCGCTGGCCGAAATAGCCGCTGGCGGCAAAGGGCGGGGTCGCAACGGCGGTCGAGCAGCCGATCAGCGCCACCGGGCCGCGCACGCGCATGTAGGGAAAGCAGCGGTGCCGGTCATGCCAATGCGCCGGCGCATCGTCGCCGCGCATATAGGGATACCAGGCACGGGTGGTCTTCTCGTAGGCGCCCGGAACATAGGCGTCGTGGTTGCCCGGAACGACGGAGATGTTTTCCGGCTTGCCCGCATCCTCCAGCCATTCGGTGACCGCCTTGATCTCGAGCGAGGAGGCGAGATTGACGAGATCGCCCGTCATCGCCAGATGGTCCGGATCCTTCTTCTCGATGTCGGCCAGCAGGGTGTCGAGCGTACCGGTGAAGAGATGGCGGCTGCGGTTGCGGTGCCAGTTGACGAAACCGGTGATGCGCTTGGAAGCGAGTTCCCTGAGGGATAGCTCGGGCAAGGGCCCGAGGTGGACGTCGGAAATATGGGCGAGTTTGAACATCGACCCCGTCTAGCGCATATTCCGGCCGAGGGGAATCAGGTCGCCCGATGAATCGCGTGTGGCCGGGACGAGGAAGGAAAAAACGCCTGGAACAAGATCGGCCACCGGAGATGCGGCGCTGGTATCTCCGGCTGCTGATGTGGCTTGCGCATGGCTATTACGCTGTTGCGCGTGGCATGACGATGGGTGTGCGGGCGGCCTGTTTCGATGGCGAGGGCCGCGTTTTCCTCGTCCGCCACTCCTACCTGCCGGGCTGGCACCTGCCGGGCGGAGGGCTCGACCGCGACGAGGCCTCGATCGACGGCTTGCTGCGGGAGTTGCGCGAGGAGGGGAACCTCGAAGTTTCGGCGCCGCCGGTGCTCATCCAGGTCTACTACAACAGGCGCACGAGCCGCCGCGACCACGTCGTCTTCTACCGCTGTGACGGTGTCAGCCAGAGCGCGCCGAAAACGCCCGATCTCGAGATTTCCGAAAGTGGCTTCTTCGCACTGGACGCGCTGCCTGACGACACCACGCCGGCAACACGCCGCCGGCTTGCGGAACTTGCCGGCGGCATCGCAATCGATCGCTACTGGTAGCGATCGATTGCCCTTTCAGTGCAGTGTTACAGCGCCTCGCGGCCGTGCGGGGCGGTGAGGTCGAGCACCGGGCCCACCGGCACGACGCCGGTCGGGTTGATGGTCGTGTGGCTGCGGTAGTAGTGCTCCTTGATGTGGCGCATGTCGACCGTCTCGGCCACGCCCGGCACCTGATAGAGTTCCCGCAGATACCCTTGGAGGTTCGGATAGTCGGCGATCCGGCGGATGTTGCACTTGAAGTGGCCGACATAGACAGGATCGAAGCGCACCAGCGTCGTGAATAGCCGCCAGTCGGCCTCGGTGAGGCGGCTGCCGGTGAGGTAACGGTGCGAGCCGAGGCGCTCTTCCAGCTTGTCCAGCCGGGCAAAGAGTGCCGTCACACTTTCCTCGTAGGCGGATTGCGTGGTGGCAAAGCCTGCCTTGTAGACGCCGTTGTTGACGTCGTTGTAGACGTCGGTGTTCATCGCATCGATCTCGCCGCGGAGCTCTTCCGGATAGAAATCGAGCGTCGAGCCGGTCAGGCCATCGAAGGCGGAGTTGAACATCCGGATGATCTCGGAGGATTCATTCGAAACGATGGTGTTCTGCTTCTTGTCCCAGAGGACGGGCACGGTCACGCGGCCGGAATAGTTGGCATCGGCGCGGGTATAGACCTGCCACAGCGCCTTCGAGCCGAAGAGATGATCGCCGGTGCCGATGCCGCCGTCCTTGAATTCCCAGCCCTGGGTGAGCATCAGCGGATCGACTACGGAAACGGAGATCAGGTCCTCGAGCTTTTTCAGCTTGCGGAAGATCAGTGTACGATGGGCCCATGGGCAGGCGAGCGAAACATAGAGGTGATAGCGATCGGCCTCGGCCTTGAAGCCGGCGTCGCCGCTCGGGCCGGCCGACCCGTCCGCCGTCACCCAGTTGCGGAACTGCGAAGCGCTGCGCTTGAAGTGGCCGTTCGTTGCCACCGTGTCGTACCAGACGTCCTGCCAGACGCCATCTACCAACCTGCCCATCGGACAAACTCCTTCGTGATCGTTGCGTCAATAGATAGCGCTTCCAGCGACATTCGATAGGTGGCGAAATCGGAACAGTGCGTTTTAGGCTTTGACAGAGGGCAAATTTCTGCTATCGGCGATTTCACAACTTTTTTCGTGTCTGGAAGAATCCGCACAGATGATGTTCTCGGGAAACCTGCGACGACGCTGATGCTGCCAACGCCCTCATCGGGCGAAGCCATCCCTATGTCTGTTCGCATGCCTGGTTTCTCGATCTCATGAAAAAGCACGATCTCGTCTATCTGACCGAAGACGCGTCCCATGACGCAGCCATCGAAATCATCAACGAAGAAGCTTTCGGCCCCGGCCGGTTTGCCCGGGCGGCCGCGCGCATCCGCGAGCAGGGGCCGCATGACCGGTCGCTGTCCTTCATCTGCGCCGACAATGGCGAGACGATCGCATCGGTCCGGATGACGCCGGTCATGGCGGGCTCGATCAAGGGCCACCTGCTCGGACCGCTCGCCGTCAGGCCGTCGCACAAGAACCAGGGCATCGGCCGGGAACTGGTGCGTATCGCGGTCGAGGCGGCGCGGCGCAAGGGCTCACACGCGGTGATCCTTGTCGGCGATCCGCCCTATTACCAGCCGCTCGGCTTCGAGAAGGTGCGTTACGCGGCACTCGAGTTCCCTGGGCCGGTCGACCCGGCGCGGGTGCTCGTCGTGCCGATGGCAGAGGGTGTGCATGCCGGACTTGCCGGCGTTATCTCCTGGCGGGATGATAGGCTGATGCAGGCGGAGCCGATTGCGTTGCCGCTGGCCGTCTGATCCCGGACCTTATCGCGCGACGAGCGATTTCTTCAGAAACACCCGGGTTCGGCCAACAGGGAAATCCGGCAGTTCACCGAAGGCCGCATAGCCCTGACGCTCGTAGGCGCGCAGGGCCTGCGGGTTGAAGGTGTCGATCCAGGCGCTGTGGCAGCCGCGATTGCGCGCTTCGTCCTCGGCCGCCTGGAGCAACTTGCCGGCAAGCCCCTGTCCGCGAAGATCTTCCGGTAACCACAGCCATTGCACGAATAGCCAGCCCCAGCCGGTGTAGCCGTTCAGGCCGCCGCAGGCTCCCTGTGCCTCGGGGCCGCCGACAAGGACGGCGAGGGGGCGTCGCTCCGACGGGCCGACGTCGGCGGCGTTGAAGGCTGCAAGACCGTTGCCGATTGCTTCGATCGCCTCGGGCGGCGGGGCGTCGGTGACGACGAACATCGGCCTTTACCTTTCGACACGGCGCATGCTGAAGACATCCAGGCGGTCTTCGCCGACATCCGTCTCGTCGAGCTGCCAGCCGAGACGCTCGTAGAAGGCGCGCTTGCCCGAGAGGGCGCAAAGATGCACGGCTTCGGCGCCGGTATCGAGCGCCGCCTGCGCTGCCTTCAGCACGATGTCGCCGCCGATACCTGCCCCGCGGAACGGCGGATCGACCCAGACGGCAGCGACCCACGGCGTGAGATCCGGTCGCTCCTCAAGATCGGAGGCGATGACCGAGGCGGTGCCGACGAAACGGTCGCCGGCATGCGCCACCAGACACAGCGGCTCGGCACCGTCGGCAAGGCTCGCCTGAAGCAGGCCGGTAATGTGTTCCAGCGGAAAGCCATGCGGTTCCCACCAGGCGCGCCAGACGCGGTCGGCCACGGCATCGAAGAAATGTGGTGCGTCGCGAAGGTCGCTGACGACCATGCTGCTGTCGCTCATCGTCCCTCGCGATACCAGGTGGCGGAAATCAGCAGCAGCAGCGCCGCAAGACCAAGGAAGCCGGTAAACAGCGGCACTGAATTGACGCCCTTCAGCACGGTTTCGTCGGTCATGCGGATCGAGAGCCGCTGGTCGTCTGCCGCTCGGATCGAGCCCCTGACCGGCAGAACCGTGGGCAGGTCGAGCGGTCCATCGGCACTTGCGAGGCGCCGCACGATGCCCTTGGTCTTTTCCGCCCAGGGACGCAGCTTGTCCTCGGTCGAGATCGCGGCCTTGAATTCCGGAGCGTTGGGGTCGCCGACATGGGCAAGAGCCGTGAGGTCGCCGTTCGACATCTCGAAGAGCCCGGTTTCCGTGGTGGCGACTTCGGCCGAGTAGAGGCCCGGCTGGCGTTCGGTCAGCTTGACGTCCTGCTTCCCGCCGGAGGGAGCGACCAGCGTCACCGGACCCGGATCGCCATCGATCGTCTGGCGGGTGATTTCGAGCGTCCGGCCGCGCGCGCGTGCCGTTAGCGCCTCTTCTTCGAGCGAGGGCTCCTGCATCAGCCAATGGGCGGTGCGGCGATAGAGCGACACGTGGGGTCCGCCGCCTTCGAAGCCGCGAGCCCAGAGCCAGCCCTGATCGGAGAGCAGCATGGCGACGCGGCCCTTGCCGACACGGTTGAGCACCAGCAGCGGTTTGCCGTCGGCCGCTTCCATGACCGTATGGCCCTGCGGTCGGTTGACGTCCACGGTGCGGAACCAGCGGCCCCAATGCGGCGGCTCGCTGTCGGAGCCTTCCAGACCGCGGGTCACCGGATGCTTCTTTCCTTCCTCCGACAGGCGCGGGAAGAAGGCCTTTTCGTTCATGACGCCCGTCGGCGCGGCCGGCAGCACTGCCTCAAGCGGTGTCGCTGCAATCGAATCGTCACCGGCATGTTCGGGACCTGCCGCAATTAGCAGCGCGCCACCGTTCTCCACATATTGCGCGATGTTGTCGTAGTAGAGGATCGGCAACAGACCGCGGTGCTGGTAGCGGTCGAGGATGATCAGATCGAACTCGTTGATCTTGTCGACGAAGAGTTCGCGCGTCGGAAAGGCGATCAGCGATAGCTCGTTGATCGGCGTGCCGTCCTGCTTTTCCTGCGGACGCAGAATGGTGAAATGTACGAGATCGACGGCCGCATCGGATTTCAAGAGGTTGCGCCAGGCGCGTTCACCGGCATGCGGCTCGCCGGAGACCAAGAGCACGCGCAGGTTCTCGCGAATGCCGTCGAGCACGTGGACCGCGCGGTTGTTGGCCGTCGTCACTTCGCCCGGAACGGCATCGACGGCGAATTCGAGCACGTTGTTGCCGCCGCGCGGAACGTTGAAGGCGAACGGGACGTCCGTGCCGGGCTCGGCGCGCTCGCGGGCGATCTCGTTGCCGTTGAGGCGGATCGTGACTTCGGCGCTGCCGCCGGGTGCCGCCCCGTCGTCGACCACCCGGAACGAGAGCTTCTGTTCCTCACCGACGATGCCGAAGCGCGGCGGGTTGATCAGTTCGACACGCCGGTCGAATTCATCGGGCTTGCCGGTGATCAGCCCGTGCACGGGCGCGTCGAAACCGAGCGCGCGAGCGACATCGGGCACATCGTGGATCTGGCCATCGGTGACGAAAATGGCGCCGCCGATGCGCGCCGGGGGAACGTCAGACAGCGAGGAGGCAAGCGCGCCAAAGAGATTGGTCGACGGCGAGACATCTGCCGGATCGGTGTTTGCCTCGATGATCCGCGGCTCGATCAGCGGTATGGCCGCCAGCCGTTCCTTCAGGCCCTCGACGGCGCGATCGGTCTGCGCGGTGCGGTCGCCGTTCCGCTGGCTCTGGCTGCGGTCGACGACGACGGCGACGATGGTCGAGAGCGGATCGCGCAGCTCCACGAAAATGGAGGGGTTGGCGATCGCCAGTCCGAGCGCTGCGAGTGCGGCCAGGCGCAGCCAGGCGCCGCGCACCTTCTGCCAGAGGCCATAGGCGATGAACAGCGCCGCGATTGCGAGCAGCGGGACGAAGTAGATCCACGGGATCAGCGGGGCAAAGCCATAGGTCATCGATCGGCCCTCACTGTCCAAGCCTTTGCAGAAGGTCCGGCACGTGAACCTGATCGGCCTTGTAGTTGCCCGTCAGCATATACATCATGATGTTGACGCCGGCGCGGTAGGCATATTCGCGCTGCATCTCGTCCGGCGGCACTGTCGGCAGGAGCGGTGCGCCATTGACGTCCACGGCCCAGGCACCGGCAAAATCGTTGCCGGTGATCATGATCGGCGTGACGCCGTCGCCGCCGCGCACGGGGCGATTGCTGCGGTCTTCGTCGTCATTGGGGGCGGCCTCGACCCAGAGCTGGCTTTCCGCATAGCGCCCGGGGAAGTTCGAAAGCAGATAGAAGGCCTTCGTCAGCACGTGGTCGGAGGGCACCGGCTCCAGCGGCGGAATGTCGAGCCCGCTCAGCATCGCCTGCAGGCGCTGCACGTTGGGACTGTCGCCGGCGTCCGACGGTGTCAGCGAGGAAAACTGGTCGCGCGTGTCGAAGAGCACGGTGCCGCCGTTGCGCATATAGGCGTCGATCCGGCTCATGACCCGGCTGCTCGGCATCGGGGCGGTGGCCGAAACCGGCCAGTAGATGATCGGATAGAAGGCCAGTTCGTCCTGTTCGAGGTCGACGCCGACGGGCGCTCCTGGTTCGAGCGCCGTCCGGTAGGTCAGATAGTTGCTGAGGCCGATGAGGCCCTGTTCGGAGAGGCGGTCGACCTCCTGCTCGCCGGTGATGACGTAGGCGAGATGGGTCGTGTCCAGCCGCTGCAGCGTCTGCTCGTCGCTCGGCTGGCTGTCCTGCGCATGTGCGATCGCCGGGGCGAGAGCGGCTACAAGGCCGAGCGTCGCAAGGCCAAGGGTTGCGACCAGTGCCGCGGTCGCGGCGCCGCGGCCTGCGCGCCGGCGCAGCCCGGCGAGACCGCCGGCCATGTAGAGAACGATCAGCGTATCGAGGACGAAGAGCGCCAGCGCCAGCCCGAAGAGGTAGGGTCGGATCGAGAAGGGCCGGGCGCCCTCCAGTCCTTCGGCCCGCGCTCCGACGAGATTGCCTGTAATCGGGGTGAGCTTGCCGCCGTCAGGCAGCAGATTGTTGGCGACGAAACCTTCCTCCGAGCCGTAGAGGCCGGGGGGGGTGTCGGCGGAAACGGTGGGCGCGATGCCGGGTGCGATTTCGAGCGGTCGAGCGCTGCCGGTGTCGCCGGTCAGTTCGCCGCGGGCGCTCACCAGGCGATAGGGGGGCAACGTCTGTGCCTTGCTTGGCTGATCGCCGGCAACGCCGCCGGCGCGCGACAGCTGGATGGAGCGGCGCAGCATGTCGACGAACGAGCCGGAGATCGGCAGGTTCGACCAGTTCGGATCGGCGCTCACGTGGAAGAGCACGATGCGGCCGCGGCCGCGCTCGGCGGTCGTCACCAGCGGTGTGCCGTCGGCGAGGTTGGCCCAGGTCCGCTCCGTGAGATCGGGTGTCGGTTGCGCCAGCACCTGGCGCTTTACCAGCACGTCACGCGGGCGTTCCAGTCCGGCAAAGGGGCTCGAGGACGGATAGTCGGCAAGCGGCTGCGGTTCCGACCAGGAAAGCGCGCCGTCGAGCGTACGCTCGCCCTGCCGGAGCACGACCGGTACGAGCGGGTCGTCGGCGGGCGCGCCGGCGAGCCTCGGGCCGGCGAAGCGCACCAGCATGCCGCCATTTTCCAGCCAGCGTGTGACCAGCGGGTAGCTTTCGTCCGGCAGACGGCCGACGTCGGCCATGACGAGGATCGACGGATTTTGCGCCAGAAGCTCGGCGATTGCCTTCCCGACCGCCTCTTCGCGGGGTTCGATCAGGTCGGCATGCGGCTCGAGCGCGCGCTTGATGTAGTAGAGCGGCGAAAGCAGCGGCTGCGACTGATGAACCTCGCCGCTGAGCAGCGCGACCCGGCGGCGGCGGTTGCCGTCATCGAGCAAGTGCAGGCCGCCGGCCGTCGCCTGGCCCTCGATCGTCAGACGTGCGAAGTCGTTGCGCAGCTCGAAGGGCGCCTTCAGCAAGGCATCCGCCGTCGTGGCGCCCGTCGCGAAGCGAAGCTCGCCCTCGGCGATCGCCGTGCCGCGAATGTCACGGGCAAGCACGTAATAGGCGCGTGGCTCGCCGAGCGGCAGGCGCGAGGCGGTAACCCGCATTCCGTCGTTTTCGTTGGTCGCTGCCGTTAGCGCGATGGCGCTTTCCGCATTGCCCTCGACCCGGCGGACATTCGTAGCGCCGAGCTCTGCGATCTGCTGCATCGTCCCGCCATTCGACGCTTCGATGCCGTCGCTGAGGAAGGCGAGGGTGCCGGGCGGAGAGCCGGCAAGCGCGGCCTTTATGGCAGCGAGTGCCCGCTCTCGGTCGGCCGGCAGCGGTTGCGGCTGGGCGGCGGCCAGGCGGTCGCGCGCCGCGGCGGCGGAAGCGGGCGTCGCGTCGTGCTGGCGGTCGGTGGTAAAGACGATCGAAACGGGAAGCTCCTTGGCTTCCGCGTCGTCGATCAGCGCACCGGCGGCTTCGACCCGCTGGTTCCAGTCGGAGACCGTCGCCCAGCTATTGTCGATGACGAGGGCAAGCGGACCGGCTGACGAAAGCGTGTTCTGCCGCGGGTTGATCACCGGATCGGCGATCGCAAGGATAAGGGCGGCGGCCATCAGCATGCGCAACAGCGTCAGCCACCACGGGCTTTGCGCCGGGGTCTCCTCACGCTTCATCACCGACGCGAGGATGCGCAGCGGCGGGAAGACTTCGGCCGACGGCCTTGGCGGCGTCATGCGCAGCAGCCACCAGATGACCGGCAGGGCAACCAGGGCGGCAAGGATGGCCGGATTGGTGAAGAGGAAGGCGAGGCCGCTCATAGCTGGCCTCCGTGGGTCGCGCGTCCCGGCATGCCGGAGAGATAGGTGTGCACGGCGACGAGCGCCTCGGAGGCGGGCCGGTCGGTCTTGTGCGGGGTGAAGGTCCAGCCGAGATGGCGCAGCGTCACGCCCAGCGTGTCGCGGCGGCCAATATAGGCGCGCTGATAGTCTTCACGCAGCACTTCGGCGCGGCCGGCGGTCAGCTTCTCGCCGGTCTCCGGGTCGGTGAATTCGGTCCGGCCGGAATAGGGAAACACTTCTTCGGCCGGGTCGGCGATCTCGACCACATGGCCGCGCAGGCCGCGTCTGGCCAGCGGGCCGAGGCGGTCCATGATCTTTTCGGCAGGATCGAGAAAATCGCCGATCAGCACGAGGTCGCTGGCGCTGCGGATCATTCCGGTTTCCGGCAGGCCCTCGGCAAGTGGGCTCAGCATGATGGCGGTCGCCAGCCGTTCGGCGGCGTTGCGCGCCGAGACCGGCTCCATGATGCCCGGGCAGCCGATGCGCTCGCCCGAGCGCGCGAGGATTTCGGCGAGCGCCAGCATCA
Organism: Ensifer sp. Root423; assembly: GCF_001426275.1. NCBI lineage: Bacteria > Pseudomonadati > Pseudomonadota > Alphaproteobacteria > Hyphomicrobiales > Rhizobiaceae > Ensifer > Ensifer sp. Root423. The sequence continues at coordinate 103,697 of NZ_LMEG01000007.1, forward strand.
GTACCAGCGCACGGCTCTCCTTGGACACGGTGCCGAGCTTCGACTTGTACATCATCGACGGCGAAAGATCGGCCCACAGCCAGATGGTGTGGGCGGCTTCCCATTCGCGGTCGCGCACGTAGGTATGGTCGTCACGGGCAGAACGCCGCCAGTCGATGCGCGACATGCTCTCGCCGTCCGAATAGGGCCGGAACTGCCAGAAATTCTCGCCGATGCCGCGCTTGCGCCGGCCATGCCAGCCGGAAATTACGGTGTTGGCGATCCGTCGCGCCTCGACCAGGCAATCGGGTACGAGCATGGCGCGCTGCTGCGCTCGTGAAAGCACTTCACTGGCGGGAGTACGCGAGACTATGTGCCCGACGGTGGCCATGCGTCAGCCTCTGGCCTGCTTCACCAGATCGGCGACGACGTCGCGCACGGTCATGCCTTCGGCGCGGGCGGCGAAGGTCAGCGCCATGCGGTGCTGAAGCACCGGTTCGGCCAGCGCCAGGATATCGTCGATCGAAGGCGCCAGACGGCCGTCGTAGAGCGCGCGGGCACGGGCGCAGAGCATCAGCGCCTGGCCGGCGCGCGGGCCTGGCCCCCAGGCGACGTTCTTGTCGGTCGCAGCATTACCGTTGCCCGGACGGGCGGAGCGCACCAGCGAAAGGATCGCGTCGACCACCTTCTCGCCGACCGGCATCTGGCGGATGAGGCTCTGGATCTGCAGCAGCCGGGCGGCATCGATGACCGGGTGGGCGGTCGCTTCGCCGACACCTGTGGTTTCGAGCAGGATCTGCCGCTCGGCCGTGAGGTCCGGATAGCCGACGTCGACCTGCATCAGGAAGCGGTCGAGCTGCGCCTCGGGCAGGGGATAGGTGCCTTCCTGCTCAAGGGGGTTTTGGGTCGCGAGCACATGGAAGGGCGCCGGCAGGTCCTTGCGGGCGCCGGCAACCGTGATGTGGTACTCCTGCATGGCCTGCAACAGTGCCGATTGGGTGCGCGGCGAGGCGCGGTTGATTTCGTCGGCCATCAGCAACTGCGTGAAGATGGGGCCGGGAATAAAGCGGAACGAGCGATGGCCGGCCCCGTCCTGGTCCATCACTTCGGAACCGAGAATATCCGAGGGCATCAGGTCGGGCGTGAACTGTACGCGGCTGGAATCGAGCCCCAGCACGGTGCCGAGCGTGGCGACGAGCTTCGTCTTGGCAAGGCCGGGAACGCCGACGAGCAGCGCGTGACCGCCGGAGAGGACCGCGAGCAGGGTCTGCTCGACGACGCTTTCCTGGCCGAAGATGACTTTGCCGACTTCCGCACGCACCCGGGCGATTTCGCCCAGCGCACTTTCGGCCGCAGCGACAATCGCCTTCTCGTCGATCGCGTCAGCCGCGCCCTTCATCACACTCATGGTCATACTCCCCGGTCGCCCGTTGTTAAACCGAATCGCTCCTACAGCGCCGCGCGTCCTTATAGAGCGCGCCAGGCTCGCTGTAATATTGAGCCGCCGCATGACGCCTGTCCTTGGATCGATCCCGATACAAGGAATCATGCGGTAGCCTGGATTTCAGTCGCCAAAATCCAATTTAGACCCTGCCGGACGGCTGACAAGTCGGCGCCGACGCACTATCTCGTGAGATATCAAAGGTCTCGATGCAAAATCGAGGTCAAACGGGACGGAACAATGGCAGAAGCCGAAATTCAGCAAACCGGCGATGCGGCCGGACTGGCGGCCCTGATTGCGCGTGCCGCCGGGCAGACCGGCGAAAAAGCGCGCGGCCTGCCACCGGTGGACCGCTGGAATCCGCCGTTTTGCGGTGACATCGACATGGAGATCCGCGCCGACGGAACCTGGTTCTATCTGGGCACGCCGATTGGCCGGCAGCCCTTGGTGCGGCTGTTTTCCACCGTTTTGCGCAAGGACGAGGATGGGCGCACCTATCTCGTCACGCCTGTGGAAAAGGTCGGCATCCGCATCGTCGATGCGCCCTTTGTCGCCGTCGAGATGAGCGTGACCGAGGGGGAGGAGGGGCAGGTCCTGACCTTCCGCACCAATGTCGGCGACGTGGTCGAAGCCGGGCCGGAGCATCCGCTCCGCTTCGTCATACATGGCGAGAACCGCGAGCTGAAGCCTTACCTGCATGTGCGAGGGCGGCTGGAAGCCCTGGTGTCGCGGCCGGTCATGTATGACATCGTCGAGCTCGGCGAGACGGTTGCGATCGACGGCACCGAGATGTTCTGCGTGCGCTCGGGCGGTGCGGTCTTCCCGATCATGCCGGCAGCCGAGTTGGAAGCGCTTTCCCGATGAATGCGCATCCCTTCTCAGCCGACGAGTTTCGTCGTCGGGCGCTGACCCAGATGGGTGGGCCGATCGAGACCTCCTGGCGCGAGCACGGCGACTTCCTGCTCAATCCGGGCATCGTGCCCTATCTGGAGACGCTGAAGCTCAAGGATGCCGCGGTCCTGGTGCCTGTTGTTGATGATGGCGACGATGCGACGGTTATCTTGACGCAGCGCACCACCAGCCTGCGCAAGCATTCCGGCCAGGTCGCCTTTCCGGGCGGTGCCGTGGACCCCGAAGACCGGTCGGTCGAAGTGGCGGCGCTGCGCGAGGCGCAGGAAGAGATCGGGCTCGATCCGCGCTTCGTCGAAACCATTGGCCGGCTTCCGCATTACATGGCCATGTCCGGTTTCCGCATCACCCCGGTGCTGGCGGTGGTCAAGCCGGGTTTCGAGCTCGTGCCCAACCCGGAAGAGGTCGAAAGCGTCTTCGAGGTGCCGCTGTCGTTCCTGATGAACCCCGGCAATCACGATCGCGGCAGTGGCCACTGGCAGGGCGAGGAACGGCATTTCTACCGGATGCCCTATGGCGGCCGCAACATCTGGGGTATCACCGCCGGAATTCTGCGCATGCTCTATGAAAGGCTTTATGCATGACCTCGGTTGCTGGCGAAGGCTGGTTCTCGACGCCTTCTCTGCGTCGCGTTTTCGATGTGTTCAATGTCGACGGCGGCGAAGTCCGGGTTGTCGGTGGCGCAGTGCGCAACAGCTTGATGGGCTTGCCGGCCGGCGATATCGACATGGCGACCACCTGGCGCCCCGACGAAGTCGCCGAGCGGGCGAAGGCGGCCGGCATCAAGGTGGTGCCGACCGGCATCGACCATGGCACGGTGACGCTCGTCATCGACGGCACGCCCTATGAGGTCACGACGCTTCGCCGTGACGTTGCGACCGATGGCCGCCGTGCGGAAGTGGCCTTCGGCACCGACTGGAAGGCCGATGCCGAGCGGCGGGACTTCACCATCAACGCACTCTACGCCAACGACCGCGGCGACGTCTTCGACGATGTCGGGGGGCTCGCCGACATCGAAACGCGGACGCTGCGCTTCATCGGCGATGCCAGCGAGCGTGTCGCCGAGGACTATCTGCGCATCCTGCGCTTCTTCCGCTTCTTCGCCCATTACGGCCGCGGCCGGCCGGATGCCGACGGCTTGCGTGCCTGTGCCCGTGCGCGCTCGAAGCTTGCAACGCTTTCGGCCGAGCGGGTCTGGGCGGAAACGAAGAAATTGCTTTCGGCCGATGATCCCGGCCGCGCGCTGCTCTGGATGCGCCAGGCCGGCGTGCTCACCGAAATCCTGCCGGAAACCGAGAAATGGGGCATCGACGCAATCCCGGAACTCGTTGCCGCCGAGCGGGCCTTCGGCTGGAAGCCGGACCCGCTTCTGCGCCTTTCCGCGATCGTGCCGCCGGATGAGGAGCGTCTGGAGGCGATGGCAGAGCGTCTGCGTGTCTCGAAGGCGGAGGCTGCCTATTTCAGCCGCTGGGCGAAGGCGCCTGCGGTCCCGGCGACGATCGTCGACACGGCATTCGATCGGTTGCTCTATCGTCATGGCGTGGAAGGGATCGTCGTAAGACTGCGACTGGCGCTCTCAACAGCGCGGCGCAAGTCGGAAGGCGACCCGGCGTTTTTGTCCGAGACCGCTTCGCTGCGGCGGCTCCTGGCACGGGCCGAGGCCTTCAAGCGGCCAAGCTTCCCGCTGAATGGCGGTGACGTGCTGAAGGCCGGCGTGCCGGCCGGCCCGCGTGTGGGGGAAATCCTCGGCGAACTCGAAAATCTCTGGATCGAGCGCAACTTCAATCTCGACCGGGCAAACCTCGTCGCCCGGCTCGAAGCCATGGTGCAGCCGTCCTGATCAGGCCGCCTTGGCCGGACGGCTTAAGCCGCCTTGGCCGGACGGCTAGGCCGCCTTGGACTCGTCGGTGATCCGGGCCTTGATGTTGTCGATCATGTTTTCGCGGATGACGGTCTCGCCATGCGTTTCACGCATGTGGTCGACGACGCGGCGCACGATTTCGGCATCGTTGTCGGCTCGGGTGTGCCATTCGCAACCCGGGACGAGGGAACCGCATTCAAACAGGCGCATGGTTGCTTCCTTCCCTGTGTAAGTTTGATGCGAGAGCGCGGCGCGCCGGTCGGGCGACCGCACGGTCAGAGTAGCATCAACCCCCGGCACGGCCAATTGTTCCCACCGAACGCGCGACAAGAAACCGTTATAGACAAGCGGGCCGATGGTGTTATGGGTTTGCGGTAACAAGAGACGCAAAGGCCCTTTTGCCCATGACCTCCACCGTTCAATCGGAACTGATTGCCGCCATCCGGAACATTCCTGACTATCCGAAGCCGGGCGTGATGTTTCGCGATATCACCACGTTGCTCGGCAATCCGCGCGCCTTCCGCCGCGCGATCGACGAACTGGTGCATCCCTATGCCGGCACCAAGATCGATAAGATCGCCGGCATCGAGGCGCGTGGCTTCATCCTCGGTGGCGCGATCGCGCATCAGCTCTCGTCGGGCTTCGTGCCGATCCGCAAGAAGGGCAAGTTGCCGCACGACACCGTGCGCATCGCCTACAGCCTGGAATACGGCGTCGACGAGATGGAGATGCACAAGGATGCGATCCAGCCAGGCGAAAAGGTGATCCTGGTCGACGACCTGATCGCGACCGGCGGCACGGCGGAAGCGGCCACCAAGCTCTTGAAGCAGATGGGCGCCGAGATCGTCGCCGCCTGTTTCGTCATCGACCTGCCTGAACTCGGCGGCCGCAAGAAACTCGAAGCGCTCGGCGTCAATGTCCGCACGCTGATCGAGTTCGAGGGCCACTGATCGGTCGTTGCGGGATGGGTGCGGAGAACCGCGCCCTTCCTTAGGCCTACATGCGGTTGATCGTCCGCAGCATCAATTGCACTTCGCGCTGGGCTGCCGGCGACAATGTCTCCACTTCGGTGAGCCAGAATTTTTCGGCTTCCGGCGGCTCGTCTTCCCAGCTTCTGACCGATGTTTCGTTATCATCGATGACGACGCGACGGTGACCGCCAAGACGCAGATATTCGTCCGCCAGTTCGCGGACGTGGGTTTTTTCCATAGCCGCTCCTCCGCTAGCAATGGTCGCTGCCCGCAAGCCGCTTGAGCGCGGCCAAGGGCGCGCAACCTGTAGCCCGAGAGTGTACACCCGGCGAAAGGCGATTTTAAGAAATGATGGTGGTTGGCCGGTTTCGTCCGGTCAGACGAACTCGATGACCTTGCTCTCGAAACGGATCACCGCTTCGCCGTGCTGGTTTTCGCCTTCGCACAGGATCGTGTTGACCCGCCAGCCGGGCTTTGAAGCAAGCGACCGGCTTTCAAGAAACGTGACGAAGTAGGTGACCGTGTCGTCGGCATAGACGGGCTTCAGCCATTTCAGGTCACGAAATCCGGGCGAGGGGCCGAGGTTCGGCGCCTTCAGGCCTTCCGCGGCAAGCCGGCGTTGCTCGTTTCGCCAGAACTTGACGAAGCACTGCATCCACCCGGCGCAGGTATGCCAGCCCGAGGCACAAAGGCCGCCAAACAGCGAATGCCGCGCCGCTTCCGCATCGAGATGGAAGGGTTGGGGGTCGAAGTCGGTGGCAAACCGGATGATGTCCTCGGCCGTAAAGGTCAGGCTGCCGATCACGGTCCGGCTCTTGGCCGCGTAGAATTCTTCCATCGTCATCATCAGGCTTTGCCCTTGTCGCGGCAGCGAAAGAGAACCGAGCATTCGGAAACCGCCACGGGTTCACCGGCCTGGTTATTGATTTCGTTTCGGAATTTGACGATGCCGAGATCGGGTTTCGACTTCGAACGGCGCGCCTCCAGCACGAGGCTGAAGCCCGAGAGCACGTCGCCGGCAATGACCGGCTTCCTCCAATCCATGAAATCGATGCCGGGCGAGCCCTGGGACGTGGAATTTCCCATGAAGGCATCGAGCATCATGCGCATGCCGATGGCGCTGGTGTGCCAGCCGGAGGCGGCGAGACCACCAAGAATGCTGCGTTTTCCCGCTTCCTCGTCGAGGTGCATCGGCTGCTGATCGAATTCGTTGGCAAACGCGATCATCTCCGGTGGCTTCATCTCGACCGGCTTGTAGTCGAACCGCCGGCCTTCGGAAAAATCCTCGAAGTAGAGCATGCTTGCCTTGTCCCGTCTGATTTGTTGCCGCATTACCTACTGCATAATTTCCGGAAGCGGAATCGATTTGCGCGGAGATGCGCAACATCGCGGGTCGCTCGCGACGTTTCGCGGTTGCGCTTGGCTCTTGTCCATGCAACCAGCTGATAATCCGTCCCATCCGCTCGTGTCTTGACTGAGGAAAGCGCGTGACCGAACTGAACAGAGCGCTCGCGGGCGCAGCCGAAAAAGGCATCATATCCGCGCATCAGGTGCGCGATCTCGAAGTCTATCTGGCTGATCGCGGCTTCCGTTTCGGACCGGCGGCATCGGATGCCGCGGCCGACAGGGCCGACGCCGCGCTCGATGCGCGGGCGGCGGAAGACAGCGAACAGCCGCGCTTCATCAGAGGCTTTCACGACATCCTGATCACCATCGGCATCGTGGTCGTGCTCATCGGCCTGTGGGGCCTGACCGGTCCGCTTGCAACGCTGCCGGTCATTCTCGTGCTTGCGGAAATTCTCGTGCGGCGCCAGCGTCTGGCGCTGCCTTCGGTGGTGCTGACGCTCGCGCTCGTCCATTGGGTCGCAATGACGTCGATGTGGCTGGTGGACGATCATGAGGACACCTGGCACCCGCTTACCTTCACCCTGGTCTACGTTGCTACCTTCCCGATCCCGCTGGCGCTGTTCTACTGGCGCTATCGCGTTCCGCTTGCGCTGGCCGGTCTGGTGCTGTCGATCGCGCTCACCTGCGTGGTGGCGGTCCTGCTCGCATTCGAGAGGGTCCTCGGTATCGACGTGGCCAACCCCGATTACGTCCTGCTGCTTCCATTGACCCTGCTCGTCGGGGCACTGGCTGTCTTCGCGATCGCCATGCGCTACGACGTTTCGGACCCGCAGCGGCTCACCACCCGTTCGGACATCGCCTTCTGGCTGCATCTCGCAGCCGCGCCGGCTCTGCTTTACTCGCTGATGGGACTGGTGTTCCTGGTCAATGGCGGTGCAACGTGGTGGGACGGACAGGCGAGCTTCAATCAGGCCGCTTCCGCCATTGTGATCGTCGCCGTGTTCATGCTGGTCGGGCTCGTCATCGACCGCCGCGCCTTCGTCACATCGGGGCTGTTGTCGCTGGGCGGCGCGATCTGGACCGTGCTGAGCAAGACCAATGCATCGCTCGACAGTTACGTCTTCATAGCCTTGGCGGTCGTCGGGGTAACGGTCTTGTTCATCGGCATTTTCTGGCAGCGGCTGCGCCGCATGGTCATCGACCTCTTGCCGGAAACGATAACGGCGCGGTTGCATGCCGCGCCGTAGTATCAAGTTCTGATGTGCTCCGATCCCGCGCCTTGAGTGCGGGATCAGACCGACAGGTCTTACGTGTTGAAGCGGAAGTGGATGACGTCGCCGTCCTGGACGACGTATTCCTTGCCTTCGTCGCGGGCCTTGCCGGCTTCCTTGGCGCCCACTTCGCCGCCAAGTGCGATGTAGTCTTCAAAGGCAATGGTGTTGGCGCGGATGAAGCCGCGCTCGAAGTCCGTGTGGATGACGCCGGCGGCCTGCGGAGCCTTGGTGCCGCGCTGGATTGTCCAGGCGCGCGTTTCCTTGGGGCCGACGGTGAAATAGGTGATGAGGTCGAGCAGCTTGTAGCCGGCACGGATCAGTCGGTCGAGACCGGCTTCTTCGAGACCGAGCGCGCTCAGGAACTCCTTGGCTTCTTCCTCCGGCAGTTGCGCCACTTCCGACTCGATGGCAGCGGAGATCACGACGCTTTCCGCCCCTTGCGCCTTGGCCATTTCGGCCACCGCGCGTGTGTGTTCGTTGCCGTCGACGGCATCGCTTTCCGCGACGTTGCAGACATAGAGAACCGGATGGGCGGTCAGGAGGTTGAGACCCTGCAGGATGCGCAGTTCTTCGGCATCGAGCGTCGAAAGCAGCGTGCGGACCGGCTTGCCGTCCTGCAGAAGCTTCAGCGAGGCTTCCATGATCGGAAGCTGTGCCATCGAATCCTTGTCCTTGCCGCCGGCGCGCTTGCGGGTCTGCTCGGTGCGGCGCTCGAGGCTGTCGAGGTCGGCGAGCATCAGCTCGGTCTCGATCGTCTCGGCATCGGCGACCGGATTGATGCGGCCTTCGACGTGGGTGATGTCGTCATCCTCGAAGCAGCGCAGCACGTGAACCACGGCGTCCACTTCGCGGATGTTGGCGAGGAACTGGTTGCCGAGGCCTTCGCCCTTCGATGCGCCGCGCACCAGGCCGGCGATGTCGACGAAGGAGATGCGCGTCGGGATGATTTCCTTCGACTTCGCGATGTCGGCCAGCTTGCGCATGCGCGGATCCGGCACCGCCACTTCGCCGGTGTTCGGCTCGATGGTGCAGAAGGGATAGTTGGCCGCTTGCGCCGCTGCCGTCTTGGTGAGTGCGTTGAAGAGCGTGGACTTGCCGACGTTCGGCAGTCCGACAATACCGCATTTGAAGCCCATGGGGTCTCGTCCGTATCTTAAAATTCCGTTGGCGTGGCTATGCGGGAAGGGCGCTCCCCGGTCAAGGGCGCAGGCCCTGTTCACGGTAAATAAGGGGTCGAGGCCGTTGAACGCGTGCTCTTCGGGCCGCATATGCGCTCGGATTTCCGCCGGCCCTGTTCGGCGGCCAAGAAATTGAGGAGCCCCGCATTGATCGACCAGAAGTTCTTGTTTCCGCGCGTGCCGGTTGCCGTCGTCGATATTGGCGACACACTCGAGGCGCTGTTGATCCGCGCGACGCTCGAAAGCATGGGCGCCGTCGTCACGCTGCATCTGCCGGGGACACCAGGCGATTTCCTGACCTTGCTCGCTGGCGGCGAGCTCGTTCACCAGCACCTGATCATTTCCGGCCACGGCGACGAGAACGGCTTCGTCTTTGGCGAATACATCGAGGAAATCGACACCTCGATGCTCATCGAGGGCAGCCTGCCGCCCGCCGTTATCGCCGAACATGCCAGGCTTGACGGCAAGATCGTGCTCAGCACCTGCTGCGAGACCGGTGGCAAGCGCTATGGCGATGCCTTTGTCAAAAAGGGAGGGGCGGCCCTCTACGTTGCGCCTGACGGCTCGCCGGAGGGGGCGGACGCGCCGCTTTTCGTGCATTGCTTCTTCCATGCGCTGCTGGCGCGCAAGCAAGAGGCAAGGGCGGCGCTGGAAAAAGCCCGCTCCTATGACGAAGCAGCAGCGATGTTCGTCGGCCATTGGGGGAGGCGCTGATCTCCGCCTGCGTCCGTGCGCTTGCTTTTGCTTGATCGGCACCTGCGCCCGTAGGATAGTGCGCCTTCGGCGCCGGTGCGTCTGACGGTGCGCCGAGGCGGTTCTGCCCCGCGGTGGTGCCGGCCAATCTGTCATCAACGGGGTGGTTCCGATGAGTGACAACGAGGTTGCCAGAAAAGTCAAAGTGAGGGTGAAGCCGAAGCTCGATCGGCCGAAGCTTTACAGGGTCATGCTGCTCAATGACGATTACACGCCGCGCGAGTTCGTCGTCGGCGTGCTCAAGGCCGTGTTCCATATGAGCGAGGAGGCGGGCTACCGGGTGATGATGACGGCCCACAAGATGGGGAGCTGCGTGGTGGTCGTCTGCGCCCGCGACATCGCCGAAACCAAGGCCAAGGAAGCAACCGATCTCGCCAAGGAAGCGGGTTTCCCGCTGCTTTTCACCACCGAACCAGAGGACTAGCAGGCCTCATGAATAGTTGGCGGCGGCCGGGGAAATGCCCGGCGGCCATCGGCCTGCCTCATGGCTTCCTGTGCAGGCGAAGCGGCTTGCTCGCTTCGCGCTCGATCGTGCCCTTGGCTTCGAGATCGAGCTGTACAGCCTTTAGCCACCAGCCCGCCTTCGCTCCGCCGGGGAAAAGGTCCTGCGGCAGCAAGGGCAGGAGCTGCTCCTTCGCGTCCGCCACGGTCAGGCCCGGTGCTGAGGGCGGCAGCACCGCGAGCAGGGCTTCACGCATCGCCTCGTATTTCATCCGGTCGACGCGGTACTTGTGGCCGGGCGAGACGATGTTTTCGATCTCGATCTTCTCAGCCTGGGATGCCATTGGCCTCGCCTTTCACATAGTCGATCTTCGGCGCCTTGAATCCCATCGCCGCCCAGGCGGTCAAAAGCCGCCACATGAAGCGGCCCGAATGTGTCTTGTAGCTCGGCAGCGTGTCGGCAAACTCGACGCCGGCCTTGCGATCCTTCGTCATCGTGCGCATTTCGAGCGGCGGCTGTTCGTCCCGGGCAAAACGCTGATTGTAGACGCTCAGCCAGTGACCGCCCTTGAATTCCAGGAACATGGCCGAGTTGCAGCAGCTGGCGATGACCCGGCGCGTCGGCGCTTCCGGCGTCAGCCGGTGTTCGCGCAGAAGGTCGCTGCCCCTGACGCAGCGGATCCGGTCCTTGCGGTAGAGCGCAAACCGCGTCGAGCCGTCGGCTTCCATGACCGGCGACGCCTCCGGCAAGGCCTCGAAACGCTCGCCGGCGGTGCGGCAACTGGTGCAGTAGCAGGCGGCGCCGACGATCGGCTCGCCGGCGGCTTCAAAGGCAACTAACCCGCAGCGGCAGGTGGCAATGCGATGTCTTTCCTGTGGTTTGGCCATGGCCATCTCCTGATCCGACTTCGCGAACTAGACTGGACCGTCCAGTTTGATTTGTCAATCCGACTGGCCTATTCTGTAAGCCAAGTGATTTGGTGAGATACGGCAGGGGGGGGCAGGTTTGAGCAATGGCGCAAAGACGCGCATGGAGCGCACCCGCAAACTGATCGTGGCTGCAGCCAGTGATCTCTTTCTCAAGCACGGCTTTCTCGGCACCAACATGGACGAGATCGCCGCGACGGCGGAGGTCTCGAAGCAGACGGTTTATTCCCATTTCCAGAACAAGGAGGCGCTGTTTCTCGAAGTCGTGCGCAGCATGACGGGGGGAGCAGGCGACGAATTCCAGGAGCAGGTGGCCGATCCCGATGGCGACGAGCGGATCGAGGACTTCCTGCTCGACTATGCCACGCAGTTGCTGACGATCGTGATGACGCCGCGGCTGATGCAGGTTCGCCGTCTCGTCATCGCCGAGGTGGAGCGGTTTCCGCAGCTTGGCGAAGCGCTGCACGAGCGCGGGCCGATGCGCTCGATCCGGCGGCTGGCGGTCGCCTTCAGGCGCTATGGCGAGAAGGGCGACATTCGGGTGAAGGACGCCGAGGTCGCCGGCGGGTTCTTCAACTGGCTGGTCATGGGCGGGCCGGTAAATGACGCCATGCTGCTCGGAGATAGCGCCATTCCGACGCCGGAGGTTCTCCGAGCCCATGCGTCGGAGGCGGTGCGGATCTTTCTGGCGGCCCATAGGCCCGGGTGATGGATGGATACGGACTGTGCTCAGCCGCGCCGCCTTCACGGCAAGTGGGCGTCCCACCATTTGAGCACGCGCATCGCCTTGAGCGTCACCCATCGCGAAGGGGCGTCGACCCCGTCATCGACGTCGAACCACACGCGTCCGGCGGGGCGCCAGTCGAGCGGCCATGCGCCGTTTTCGAGCCGCCTCGAACGCAGATGGCCGATCGCTTCGCTGAGCCGTGGATCAGGTGCCGCACCGCAAAGGAGCGTCGCGGCGCGAAAGTAATCGAGCGCCCGCAGGATGTCGTATCGCCAGCGGCTCGGGTGGCAGAGGCACAGGAAGCGCTTGTCGGCGGCTTCGCCCGTGCTCAGGCGGCGGAAGAGATGGCGCTTGAGCAGATAGTCCTCGCCGGCCCGGCGCGCCACCTTGGACTGTGGCGTGCCACCGGTCGCCCTTTCGAACGCAAGCAAGCCTTCGAGCACGTTGATGGTGGTGGCAAAGGAGGACCGGAGCGAACCGTTTGCCCGTTCGCAGTTCCAGCCGCCATCGGCCTGGGCCTCGCCGACGAGCCTGTCGACGATCCGCGAAACGTCGACGCCGAAATAGGCGCCGTCGGCAACGGTGCGGCCGTTGATGCACTCCTCGACTTCGCCTTGCCAATAGGGCTGGCCGCCTTCGTCCCAGCGCGAATTGGCGCCGATCAGGTCGACGGTTCGTCGGGCCCGATCGGACGAAGGGTCGAGACCGAACTCCCGCAGCTGCGACAGCGAAAAGCACGTTGCCGTCCAGGGCTGGCCGTGCTCGGTCCACTCGTGCGCGTCGAAACCGGCGGGAATGAAGGCGCCTGCCGCCCATTGCCCATCGTCATCCTGATGCGAGAGAAGCCTGGCGCCCCAGCCTTCGGTCTCCACCTTGGCCCGTTCGGCTTTCCATAGAGACTCTGGGGCGTCCAGCAGGTCGCGCATCACCTGCCAGCGAATTGCGGGATCCGATGCGAGAAGCCAGTCAATCACCGGGTCGGTCACGGGCGTGCTCCAGGCTTGTGCCATCGGGTCGATCTGACCCGTTTCGATTGCACAAGCTAGGGCGCGTTCCGGATTGGGGAAGCTAGTCGTTCTTCGAGCCGAACATCTTCTTCAGCATGTCGGCCATTGGGCCGGTTGCCGGAAGCTTCTTCGGCTGGGCGGAATTGCGCGCCTGGCGGATATGTGATTGCGCGCCCTGCTTCTTCGGGCCTTCAGCCTTTTCCGCCTCCGGCTTGCCGCCGGTCGCGAGCGCGATCTTGTTCAGAAGCTGGGAATCCTCGCCGCGCACCAGCATGTCGGCATTGTCGGCGATGGCGTCGAGCAGGGGCACCAGCCAGGCCTGGTCGGCTTTGGCGAAATCGCCGAGCACATGGGCATGCACCAGATCCTTGACGCCGGGATGGCCGATGCCAAGCCGCATGCGGCGATAGTCCTTGCCGCAATGGGCGTCGATCGACTTGATGCCGTTATGCCCACCATGGCCGCCGCCGACCTTGATGCGCGCCTTGGCAGACGGCAGGTCGAGTTCATCATAGATGACGGTGATGTCCTTCGGCTGCAGCTTGTAGAAGCGCATGGCCTCGCCGACCGCTTCGCCGGACAGGTTCATGTAGGTCTGCGGTTTCATCAACAGAACGCGCTCGCCGCCGATGTCGCCCTCGGCGATCTCGGCCTTGAACTTCTTCGACCAGGAGGAAAAGCTGTGCCGGCGGTGAATGACATCAACCGCCATAAAGCCGATATTGTGCCGGTTGGCGGCGTATTTCGAACCTGGATTGCCAAGCCCTACGATGATCAACATGGTGCTGCGCATTCATGATTTCGGGGTGATGCCATCCAAAAACACCGCACCCCCCGGAAGTCAACGCCTATTTCTCCGCCTGCAGGCTGGCATTGGGCTTGAGCCCATATTGCTTGAAGATCACATCCTGGGTGCCGTTGCCGATCAGCCGGTCGAGTTCGTATTGCATGGCGGCGACGATATCGCGGGGAAAGTCGCGATGGCAGGCGATGCCGTAAAGCTTGCCTTCCAGCACCAGCGCGGCCTCCACCGGTTTGCCTTCGCTGCGCATGCTTTCGAAGGTCTTTTCGGACGTCATCAAAAGATCGACCCGGCCGGCGAGCAGCTTTTTCAGGCTGGAGTCGAGATTGGCCGCATAGTCGATCTTGGGGAAGCGGTGCTCCTTGAGATAGGACGCCGAAAAATCCTCGCGCTGCGTGCCCACGGTATATTGGTGCGCGTCCTCCAGCGATGCCGGCGCGATGGCGGATCCGGCCTGCCGGACCATGACCATGTGGTCGATCAGCAGCGGCTCGACCCACTGGAAGTTTCGGTCGCGCTCGGCGTCGTGGCCGGTGGTGAAAACACAATAGGCGGGATCGGTCTCGGCCAGCATGAAAGCCCGCGCCCAGGGTAGAACCTCGATCGTATAGGGCAGCTTCAGGCGCTCCATGATGAGCTTGACCTGGTCGACGGCCGCACCGCTCGGGCCGGCCCCGGTCGAAAAGTTGTAAGGCGGATACTCCTCGGTGACGAACTTGATCGTCTGAGCCTCGGCCGTCGTTGCAAGACCAAGGAATAATGCTGCGATCAGCGCCTTCACATCCTTTCCTCCTCTTCTGCGTCCGCCTTGCGACGGATCTTTTCTATCCCCGGCCTGTGCCCGACCTTAGGCCCTAAAGCTCTCCCGCGCCCCAGGGAACCAGGTGGGTGAACTCATGCCCGCATGCTGGGTGCGGAAGCCGCTTTTGCCTCGGAGTCGCTTTCGAGCATGGCCAGCATCCGGTCGACCGGCATCGGCCGGCTGAAGAGATAGCCCTGGCCGCAATCGACGCCGAGCTTGCGCAGCAGCTGCCACTGTTCCTTCGTCTCGATGCCCTCGGCAACGACGGTGCAGCCCATCTGGTGCGAGATCGTGCGGATGCCCTTGATCAGCATGCGGCTCTTGCGGCGGATATCGGCGGTGCCGGAGCTCAGCGACCGGGTGAAGGACTGGTCGACCTTGACGATATCGACCGGGAAACGGTTGAGATAGCTCAGCGACGAATAGCCGGTGCCGAAATCGTCGAGCGCGATGCGGCAGCCGAATTCGTTGAGCTGCTTCAGCACCGAGTGAACTTCCGGATTGTCGAGCATCAGCACCGCTTCGGTGATCTCGACGACGATCCGGCTCGGCGAGATATGATGCTTCAGAAGCAGGGCCGCGAGCTTGTGCGGCAGCGTCAGTTCGAACTGCAGCGGTGAGAAGTTGACAGCGAGATAGGTGTTCTGGGTGCCGTCGAGCTCGGAGATCGCTGCCAGATGGCGGATTGCCTTTTCAAGGATCTGGTCGCCGATGCGGGCGATCATGCCGGTTTCTTCGGCGATGCCGATGATCTTGCCGGGCGCCATCAGGCCCTTTTCCGGGTGGTTGAGGCGCATCAGCGCCTCGAAGCCGGCGATCTGCCCATCGGCGAGGCTGACGATCGGTTGCAGCCAGGCTTCGAAGTGATCGTCCTTCAGGCCGGCTTCGATGCACTGCTCGATCTCGTGGCGCTCGCGCGAGGCGTCGAGCATGCCGGCGTCGAACACCTGCAGGCCATTCTTGCCGTCGTGCTTGCGCGCATACATCGCCATGTCCGCCTTCAGCAGCAGGTCGGAGGCGTTTTCGGCATGAGTCGGGTAGACGGCGATGCCGACGCTGGCGCTGACGAAAAGCTCGTTGCCGGCGATCGCCATCGGTTCGTGCAGCGCCGTGACGATGCGCTCGCCGATCTCGGCCGCAAGGTTCCCGGCGTTCGGATCGGAAAGCAGGATGGCGAATTCGTCGCCACCGAGCCGGGCCATGATGTCGCCGGGCGGCAGGGCGGCCTGTATGAGCTCGACCGTCTGGCGCAGCACTTCGTCGCCGGCGGCATGGCCGAAATTGTCGTTGATCCACTTGAAGCGGTCGAGGTCGATGAACAGGCAGCCGAGCTGCATGCCGCATTGATCGGCCTCGGTGATCGCCTCGTCGAGCGCGGCCTCGAAACCCTGGCGGTTCAACAGGCCGGTCAGGTGATCGGTGATCGCCTGGGTGTGGTTGCGGCTTTCCGCCTGCTTCAGCGCGGTCACGTCGGTCATGACCGAGAGCGACAGGCTGCTCTCGCCGGTCGCCTTCGTCTCCTGGATCAGCACGGTCATCGCTTCGCCATCCGCCTTGCGGAAGGGAACGGTCACTTCGCGGATGGCGTGATCGGCAACGGCGATCGTCTTGGCGTGGCTGCGATAGGTTTCGTGCCAGTGCGGATCGAAGAAATCGATGAAGTCGCGCCCGACGACGTCGTCGCGGCTGTAGCCGGTCGCCAGCAGCCAATAGTCGCTGACGGCGAGCAGGCGCCCGTCGACATCCAGCGAAAACAGCATCGCCGGCGTCAGGTTGTAGATGTCGGTGACGCGCTCATGGGCGTTCTTCAGCTCGGTCTCTTCGCGCTCGAGGCGGTCCTGCATCTCGTTGAAGTTGGCGGCGAGTGCGCCCATTTCATCGTCGGAGGTCCAGTCGACGCGGTGGCGAGACCCGAGCCGGCGCGTAGCCTCGATCGCGGCGGTCAGGCGCATCAGCGGGCGCATCACCGTAAAGCGATTGCCGACGAGCGCAGCGGCAAAGACGATCGCGACCGCAAAAAGCAGGATGGCGAGAATCGCCAGTTCGTCCTTGCTGAATTGCGACAGCAGACCCGGCGTCGGGACCCTGACTTCGATGCGTCCGACCTCTTTCATGCCATCGACCGACTGATAGGAAATGGGCAGGATGAGGACCCGGTCCTTGGTGCTCGGCAACACGCCGCCCAGCGGCATCTGCGCGAGGATCGATCCGGACTGGTCGCGGATGGTGACGGAGAGGATGTCGGTGCCGTTTATCAGCGAACGGGCGATGTGCTTGATGGCGTCACTGTCAAAGTCCCAGATGGGCTTGCCGAGCGCCTCGGCGCTCGCGGCCATCAACAGTTCGATGTTGTGCAGGCGCTCGCGTGCAATGCGATCGCTGGAGATGCTGAGAAAGAGTGCAAGCAGCGGGGCAATGAAGACGAGCATCGCGCCGCAGACAATCGCAATAAACCGGTTCTCCACGGAGTGCATCATCGCATGCACGCCTCAGAAGCAGCTGCCACCCATCTCATATCAGAATTCTCTTCAGACAAGCCCATTTTCCCCGTCAGAAGAACATCATCAAAATCTTAAATGTTGCTGAAATCGCTTCATGATAATTCGTGGGGCGCGGCATCGATGCGGCCGAGTGCCGGCGGGCAGCCGCCAATGCAAAAAGCCCGCCCCAAACGAATGGGACGGGCTTTCGATGAAGTGCGGCGGGACCGGCTTTCGCCGGTCGCCCAGAGGCCAATCAGGCTTCTGCTTCGCCTTCGGCTTCTTCCTTCACGCCACCGGCCGGTGCAACGATCGTTGCAATGGTGAAGTCGCGATCGGTGATAACCGGGGTCGCGCCCTTCGGCAGCTTGATGTTGGAGATGTGGATGGCGTCGCCGACCTTGAGACCGGAGAGGTCAACGGTCAGGAATTCCGGAATGTCGTTAGCCGAAACGTTGAGTTCGACGTCGTGACGAACGATGTTGAGAACGCCGCCAGCCTTGAGGCCCGGGGACTTCTCTTCGTTTTCGAAGTGAACCGGAACTGCAACGGTAACCTGGCTGTCCTTGGAGACGCGCAGGAAGTCGACATGCATCGTGAAGTCACGGACCGGATCCAGCTGGTAGTCCTTCGGCAGGACGCGGATCTTTTCGCCGTTGACGTCGATGGTTGCGACGGTGGTCATGAAACCGCCGGCGTGGATCTTCATCGTCACTTCCTTGGTGGAGAGCGCGATGGAAAGGGGGGCCTGCTTGTCACCGTAGATGACAGCCGGGATAAGACCGTTGCGACGAAGTTCACGGGAGGACCCCTTACCAACCCGTTCGCGCGTCTCGGCCTTGAGCTCGTAGGATGCGTGGCTCATGGATAGACCTTTCTGTGTCTAATGCTGGAGAGTTCGACCGCCATGCGGAAGAACTGAAGCCGCAAGGACTTCATCCGCGTTGCCTCCAAGGGTGTCTACGCGGACGGGCGCTCCATAGACGAGATCCCCCGCAAATGCAAGCTTTGCCGCGGTTTCAGCTCTTTTTACCGGTGAAACGTGCGAGCGCCAGCATGGCACCGCCGGCAATCAGCCCCCAGAAGGCGCCAGAAACACCGCCGAAGCTGACGCCGGACGCGGTCACCAGGAAGGTGATTGCGGCCGCCTCACGGGTCTTCGGGTCCGTAAAGGCGGCCATGGCGGAGCCGGCGAAGGCACCGACGAGGGCAAGGCCCGCCACAGCCTCGATCAGAATCGACGGCGCAAGGCTGACGAAGGTGGTGACGACGCCGGCAAGCAGGCCGAAGAGAATGTAGAAGGCGCCGGCATTGATCGCCGACCAGTAGCGCCGGTTGCGATCCGGATGGGAATCGCCGCCGGCGCACATGGCGGCCGTGATTGCAGCCAGATTGACCGCATGGCCGCCGAAGGGGGCGCTCAACATCGAAAAGACGCCGGTCGTCGCAAACAGCGGTCCCGGCTCCGGGTGATAGTCGTTGACCTTCAGCACGGCGATGCCGGGAATGTTCTGCGAGGCCATGGTGACGATGAAGAGCGGCAGGGCGATGCTGATCATGGCCGCGACGTTGAACTGCGGCATCACGAATTCCACGGTCGGTACCAGCGCCGAGGAGAGGGCGGAAAAGGCGCCGGCCGGGATTTCGACGCCGAAGGTGATGACCAGCATGAAGGCGATCAGCGCGGCGGGCACTGCATAGAGCTTGTTGATGCTGCCGACGAGTGCCCAGGCGATGAGAATCGGCAGGCCGAAAAGCGGATTGAAGGCGATCGCCTTGACAGGGGCAAAGCAGAGGCTGAGCAGCACGCCGGCCAGCATCGCATTGGCGAGCGGCGCCGGGATGGAGGAGACCAGGCGGCCGAGCGGTTTCCAGAGGCCGGCGACGACGACGAGCAGGCCGCAGACGAGAAAGGCGCCGACAGCGGCATTAAAGCCACCTTCGACGATGCCGGCGCTCGCAAGCAAGGCGGCGCCCGGCGTCGACCAAGCAATGCTGACCGGCAGCCGCGTCACGGCGCTGATGACGATGGCGCAAAGGCCCATGGAGATCGACAGCGCCATCAGCCCGGAGGCTGCCTGCGCTTCGCTGGCGCCGACGCCGATGAGCCCGTGCAGCACGACGGCAAAGGAACTGGCGAAGCCGACGAAGGCGATCAGCAGGCCCATGAACAGGCTCTGGAGCGAAAAGGCACGAAGCATGGCGGCAACCGGCTGTTGTGAGGTTGAGTCGCGGCAATTTGATCCTTTCGCGTAGCACATTCGGGCGCTCTGTCGATATCGGCGGCGTGATCCACCGATCAAACTCGTTGACGGACGCCGGCTCTCGAACCTTCGTCTGGCTGGACCTTCGCGGAAAACGACGGCTATAGTGGCGCCCGTGGATGCGGCTCGCTTGGGAGATCGGCCGTGTCGACATTTCGCCGGACGACGCTTTCAGGGAGGAAGCCGATGGCTGCCGTCAGGGAACATTCGGACTATGTCTACAAGGTTGCGCACCAGCCGTCGGCGGCTGCCAGTTCGCCGATCGCCGCTTCGTGGCGCCGGTGCATGACGCTGCATGGGCTGGCACCTGAGGAGGGGCGTCAGCCGCTCAGACTGTCCGGCATGGAGTTCGAGCTTGCCCGGCAGAGGTCGGCCGAGCTGATCCTGGAAGCGGGCGGTGAACTCGACCGGCTGTTCGCCACCGTCGGCCGGGCCGGCTGCTGCCTGCTTTTGACCGACGACAAGGGCGTGGCGCTGGAACGCCGCGGCGCCGTCGGCGACGATGCCGATTTTCGCGATGTCGGGCTCTGGTCGGGTACGGTCTGGAGCGAGGCAAGCGTCGGCACCAACGGCATCGGCACCGCGATCGCCGACGAGCGCGCCGTCGTCATCCAGCGCGACCAGCATTTCCTCAGCAGCAATATCGGCCTCAGTTGCACCACGGCGCCGATCCGCGACCATCTCGGCAGGTTGGCCGCGGCCATCGATATCTCCACCTGCCGCTCGGACGCCTCCGAAATGACCATGTCGCTCTTGTCGCAGGCGGTGCGCGACGCGGCTGCGCGCATCGAGGCAGGCCTTTTCCGTCGCGCCTTTGCCAGCGCGCGCATCGTGCTGGTCCCGGTCGATCGCGCCGGGCCGGCGCTTCTCGCCGTCGACCGCGACGACCTCGTGCTAGGCGCAACGCGTGCAGCCCGGCAATGGCTCGATCTCGACGACAAACGCATTGCCGCCGGAGTTCCGGCCTCTGACCTTCTGCGGGAAGATACGTCGGGTGATGCCGGCGAGCTTCCCGATGCGGAGCGTGCTGCGCTTCGACGGGTGCTCTCGCGCGCCAACGGCAATGTCTCCATGGCGGCCGATCTGCTCGGCATCAGCCGCGCCACGCTTTACCGCAAGATGAAGCGGCTTCAGGTCAACTGACCGCACAACATTCTCGATCTGCTCCTCACCATAGCCCTCTCCCCGCATACGGGGAGAGGGGACGTGCCTTACGGCGGTCTTCGTGCTTGGGTGACTACGTTGATTGGGACGTGGGGGCTGCCGCTTGCCCCTTCTCCCCGCTCGCGGGGAGAAGGTCCCGGCAGGGGGATGAGGTGCAGCTTCTGATCGTGTCCGTTCCCGTTTGCTGCGTTGCAGCACAGTAGCTGGCGCCTGGCTGTCTCAATTCTGAAACAGATCCCGTCGCGGGCGATCACGCCTCACTATCGAAGACAACCGAACCGCTCCACGCTCCTCCTCACAGCTCCATTGCTGGGTCTCAGGGAGGAATGACCATGTTGCATCAGAAGATCGTCGAAAGCCCGTTCAAACAGAAATACGGCAACTTCATCGGTGGCGAATGGCGCGAGCCGGTGGCCGGCCGCTACTTCGACAATACGACGCCGGTGACCGGCGGTGTGCTTTGCCAGGTGGCGCGCTCGGATGCCGCCGATATCGAGCTGGCGCTCGATGCTGCCCATGCCGTCCGCGAGAAATGGGGCCGCACCTCGGCCGCTGAGCGTTCCAACATCCTGATGAAGATCGCCGGCCGGATGGAGGACAATCTCGAACTGCTGGCGCGGGCCGAGACCTTCGACAACGGCAAACCGATCCGCGAGACCATGGCCGCCGACATTCCGCTTGCCATCGACCATTTCCGCTACTTCGCCGCCTGCATCCGCGCCCAGGAAGGTTCGATCGGCGAGATTGACCATGACACGGTCGCCTATCACTTCCACGAGCCGCTCGGCGTCGTCGGTCAGATCATCCCCTGGAACTTCCCGATCCTGATGGCCGCCTGGAAGCTGGCGCCGGCACTTGCGGCCGGCAACTGCGTCGTGCTGAAACCGGCCGAGCAGACACCGGCGTCGATCCTCGTCTGGGCGGAACTGATCGGCGATCTCCTTCCGGCCGGCGTGCTCAACATCGTCAATGGTTTCGGTCTCGAAGCCGGCAAGCCGCTCGCCACCAGCCCGCGCATCGCCAAGATCGCCTTTACCGGCGAGACGACGACCGGGCGGCTGATCATGCAATATGCCAGCCAGAACCTTATTCCGGTGACGCTGGAGCTCGGCGGCAAGTCGCCGAACATCTTCTTCGCCGATGTGCTCGCCGAAGACGACGACTACTTCGACAAGGCGCTCGAAGGCTTTGCCATGTTCGCGCTGAACCAGGGTGAGGTCTGCACCTGCCCGAGCCGCGCACTGGTGCAGGAGAGCATCTATGACCGCTTCATGGAACGGGCGGTAAAACGCGTCGAGGCGATCCGCCAGGGCAATCCGCTCGACAGCGCCACGATGATCGGCGCGCAGGCGTCGAGCGAACAGCTCGAAAAGATCCTCTCCTACATCGATATCGGCAAACAGGAAGGCGCCGAGGTGCTGACCGGCGGCGGCCGCAATGTGCTCGAAGGCGAGCTGTCGGAAGGCTTCTACGTCAAGCCGACCGTTTTCCGCGGGCATAACAAGATGCGCGTGTTCCAGGAGGAGATCTTCGGGCCTGTCGTTTCGGTCACCACCTTCAAGACCGAGGCCGAAGCGCTGGAGATCGCCAACGACACGCTCTATGGCCTCGGGGCCGGTGTGTGGAGCCGCGATGCCAACCGCTGCTACCGCTTCGGCCGCGAGATCCAGGCCGGGCGTGTGTGGACCAATTGCTATCACGCCTATCCGGCGCATGCGGCCTTCGGCGGCTACAAGCAGTCCGGCATCGGCCGCGAGACGCACAAGATGATGCTCGATCACTACCAGCAGACCAAGAACATGCTGGTGAGCTACAGCCCCAAGGCGCTCGGCTTCTTCTGATCGGATCTGCCTTCCCCGCCGCCTGGGGAAGGCGACAGGAGCGGGAGGGAGGGTGTTCTCCTCCTTTCCCTCTCGCTCGATCAACGGCTGAGGCGTGCTCTCCACCCGCGCCTCAGCCGGCTTTTTGCAGAATGCTCTCGAACAGTGAGGCTCGCGAATGTCCACTGAACTCATAGGATCCAGCGGAATCGGCGAACCCCGCGTGCTTGCAACCGATGCGGCGCTCGGCTTCATCGCCGAAATCCGGCGGGATCACCCCGATATCCTGTTTCACCAGTCCGGTGGCTGCTGCGACGGCTCGTCGCCCATGTGTTATCCGGCCGGTGACTACATCGTCGGCGACAATGACGTGAAGCTCGGCGAGATCGGCGGCGTGCCTGTCTATATCAGCGCCAGCCAGTTCGAAGTGTGGAAACACACGCAACTGATCATCGACGTGGTGCCGGGCAGGGGCGGCATGTTTTCGCTCGACAACGGACGGGAGAGACGTTTCCTGACGCGTTCCCGGCTCTTTGGCAGCGGCGAGGCCTGTGCCGTGGTTTTCCGTGGACGGTGAGCTGCGGAACTATGTCCGCTCCCGCATGACTTTTGCCGCCAGGTCCAGAAAGGCCCGCAGTTTTGGCTGTGTCTGGGCCTTGGCGGGGAAATAGATGAAAAGACCTGGCGACGTCGGCAGATAGGCTTCGAGCACCCGTTCGAGGCGGCCGCTCGCAACGGCGTCGCGCACCGAAAGATCCGGCAGATAGGCAAGCCCGGTGCCGGCCTCCGCCATCTCCATGAGCATCTGAAAATCATTGACGGTGAGGGCGCCCGGAGCATCGACCGAGACGTCGCGCCCCTCGCGCTCGAACTCCCAGCGGTAGATCGTGCCGGATCCCGGATAACGATAGCGGACGGCTTCGTGGCGCGTCACGTCCTCGGGTGTCGACGGCCGCCCGTGCTTGATAAAATAGGAGGGCGAACCGACCACGGCCCACGTGATGTCAGGCGTCAGCCGGACGGCAATCATGTCGCGCTCGACCGCTTCGCCGATGCGCATACCGGCATCGAAGCCATGTTCGGTGATGTCGACGGCCGCATCGTCGATGGAGACTTCGACGGAAACGTCTGGATAGGCCTGGCGAAACCGCGGCAGGAGGGGCGTCAGCACCAGCGGGATGGCCATGCGCGGCACGGTCAGCCGGAGATTGCCCATCGGCCGGTCGCGAAAATCGCCGAGCAACTCATAGGCGTCGGCGATCTCGGTGGCGGCGGGACGTACGCGCTTCAGGAAGGCGAGGCCCGCCTCGGTCAGAGCAACGCGCCGGGTGGTGCGCACGAAAAGCTGGAGGCCGAGACGGGCTTCGAGCGCCCTGATCGTCTGGCTGACGGCATTGGGCGTGACGCCGAGCGTCGCCGCTGCTGCGGTGAAGCTCTTTGCCTCTGCCACCGCCAGAAACTCTCTCAGTCCGTTGAAAGGGTCGTTCGCCATCCGTCGATTATGAAGCAATTCTTCCAAGCCTATCAAGAGAGCGGTGGTTTTTCATAGCAATCCACTTCGGCATGATCTGTCCAACTGCAACCTGTCTTTCAGAGGATGGAGATCGACATGCAATATACGACGCTTGGAAATACCGGTCTGGTGGTTTCGCGCATCGCCTTCGGGGCGATGACGTTTACTGCCGGCGACCGCAGCCTCGGCGCGGTCTACAAGACCGATGCCGAAGCTGCCGACGCCCTCGTCGGGCAGGCGCTCGATGCCGGCATCAATTTCTTCGACACGGCCGACGCCTATGCCTCCGGCCAATCGGAGCGGATCCTGGGTACGGCGCTCAAGTCCCGTCGCGACGAGGTGGTGATCGCCACCAAGGTCGGTTTCCGCACCGGCACGTCGCTCAACCAGGCCGGTCTGTCGCGCCGTCACATTCTCTGGTCGGTTGACGAGAGCCTGAAGCGGCTCGCAACCGACTGGATCGACGCCTATATCGTCCATAAGGAGGATCCGCATACGCCGCTCGAAGAGACGCTTTTAGCGCTCGATGCGGTCGTGCGTTCGGGCAAGGTGCGCTACATCGGCTTTTCGAACTGGTCGGCCTGGAAGGTGGCAGCGGCCCTCGAAATCCAGAAGGCCAACGGACTGGCACCTTTCACCCATGGCCAGATGCACTATTCGCTGCTCGGCCGCGACGTCGAGCGTGACGTCATTCCGATGATGCAGCGCTATGGGTTGGGGCTGACGGTCTGGAGCCCGCTCGCTTCGGGCTTCCTTTCGGGCAAGTACACTCGCGACAATCTCGGCGATCCGGACAACCGCTATTCCGGCTTCGACATTTTGCCCTTCGACAAGGAGCAGGGCTTCAAGCTGGTGGAGCGCATGCGCGGCATCGCCGGCGAACATCGGGCGAGCGTCGCCCAGGTGGCGATCGCCTGGCTGCTTTCGAAGAGGGCGGTGACCAGTGTGCTGCTCGGCGCTTCCAAGCCCCACCAGTTGAAGGACAATCTTGGCGCCGCCGATCTTGCTCTGACGGCGGCGGAGATCTCGGCGCTCGATGCCGAGACCGTGCCGGCGCCTGTCTATCCCAACTGGTTCATCGACAATCTCGTCGACCAGCCGCTGGCCCAGGCGTTCGGGGAGTAACCGCGTCCCGCAACGAAAAACGCCGGCGCGTATGGCGCCGGCGATTTGGAAATTCGGGCGTTCCGGACGACCTCAGTCGAAGAGGCTCGATACCGACTCTTCCTGGCTCGTGCGGCTGATGGCTTCGCCGAGCAGGCCCGCGGTCGAGATGACGCGGATATTGTGGGCTGACTGGACGGCGGTCGTCGGCTGGATCGAGTCGGTGATGACCAGTTCCTTCAGCATCGACGAGGTAACGCGGGCAACCGCGCCGCCGGAAAGAACGCCATGGGTGATGTAGGCGGTGACGCTCGTCGCGCCGTTCTTCAAAAGCGCCTCGGCCGCGTTGCAGAGCGTGCCGCCGGAATCGACGATGTCGTCGATCAGCAGGCAGTCCTTGCCCTTCACGTCGCCGATGACGTTCATGACTTCGGATTCACCCGGACGGTCGCGGCGCTTGTCGACGATCGCCAGCAGACAGTCGAGACGCTTGGCGAGCGCACGGGCGCGCACCACGCCGCCGACGTCCGGCGAAACGACCATGACGTTCTTCAGGTCGTAGTTTTCCTTGACGTCGCGCGCCAGGATCGGGATCGCATAGAGGTTGTCGGTCGGGATGTCGAAGAAGCCCTGGATCTGGCCGGCATGAAGATCGAGGGTCAGCACGCGGTCGGCGCCGGCTTCGGTGATCAAGTTGGAGACCAGCTTGGCGGAGATCGGCGTGCGCGGACCGGGTTTGCGGTCCTGGCGGGCATAGCCGAAATAGGGAAGCACGGCGGTGATCCGGCGAGCGGAGGAGCGGCGCACCGCGTCGATCATGATGAGCAGTTCCATCAGGTGATCGTTGGTGGGAAACGAGGTCGACTGGATGATGAAGACATCCTCGCCGCGTACGTTTTCGCCGATCTCGACGAAGATTTCCTGATCGGCGAAACGGCGTACCGTCGCTTTGCCGAGAGGCAGGTTGAGATAGTTGCAGATCGCTTCGGCCAGAAGCCGGTTCGAATTACCTGCGAAAACCTTCATTGACGGACCGCCTTGAGCTGGCGCGGTCACCGTCCGGTACTTTTCCGGCAGCGGTGTTTTCCGCGCAGATTCCGAGAGCCATTCCAATCGCGGTCATTCTTTGCGGATGGCCGCCGTTCAGAGCTGATCGGCCGCTTTTTAGCGAGACTGAACTTGAATGCAAGGGGAATGCTGCGCCGCGAAGGCCAATATCCTAAAAACTTTGTGTCAACCGGCTTGAGATTGCCGCCATTCGAGATAGGCGTCGATGGTTTTCGTCGCAATTCCCTGCATGGTTGTGTCCGGAACGCCACTCCACAAATCCGTGCCGCCGCCGGAAACCTGATCCTGTCCTTGGATGCGGTGCAGGCGGTTGCCGCTGCCGTCGAGCACGTCCCAGACATAAACGACCGTCGTCTTGTCGCCGTCCTTCAGTGCCGAGAAATAGCCTTTGAGGATATGCTCGCTGCTGGCGTCGGCCGAGCCCTTGATCGTCAGGCCGCGGGCGCGAGCGTCGGCACCGAGCTGTTTGGAAAGCGGTGTCACCGCCTGGACCGGTGCGCCGATGATCGGCAGGAAGCGGATCGTGCCGCTCGCGGCAGCACTTGCCTTCGGCAATGCGGCGACGGTTGGCTGGCTCTGGATTTCTTCGGCTGCGGCCGCCGCCTGCTGGACGGGCGTGTGCTGTATTGGCGCCTGTTCCACCGGTGCCTGGCGGCTCTCGATCGTGTTCTGGACGGGCTCGGAACCGGCGGCAAGCCGGCTTGCCTGTCCCTCGAAGGTGCCGGCCGGATCGGTGTAGGTCGCGTCGCCGGTGGCATAGGCCGTCGGTGTGTTCGACGGAGCCGGCTGAGGCGAATAGGCGGTGGTCTGGCTGACGGGTTCGCGCTGCACCGGCGCCATCGCCGTCTGCGTCGACATGGCGTCGAGGTCGGATTGCGTCACCGGCGGCGAGCGGAAAGTTCCCCCGCCGACGTCAACCTGTGGCGTCAGCATCTCGGTGCTGTTGCAGGCGGCGAGCGCAATGGCGAGGCCAAGAGCTACGATGGGCGTGGTGAGCTTTCGCATGTTCAAACCGTCCGTCCGTTTCTTCGCGGCAGTTTCCTGAAACGTCTCCTGTCGTCTGCCATTACGAACGCAAGTCTAGGCGGATTTCCCTAAGCAGAAATGAAGTCCAGGCCGTAACGCGACAGCGCGCGCGGCGTGTCTGTCGTGGTGAGGTAGGTCTGGCCAAGCGTCATGGCGGTGCCGCTGTCGGAATCCATAATGATCATGTGCACGAACAGCGACATGTTCGGCTCGATCTCCTGGGGATTGCCGAGGTGGAACATCTGCTGCTCCATCCAGGAGGGGGAGAAGCGGGCGCCGAGCGAATAGCCGCAGGCGTTCAGCCGGTGGCGGGCAAGGCCGCGTTCGTCCATGATCCTGGCGTGCACGTCGAAGACGGTGCCGAAGGTGTTGCCGGGGCGAAGCACCATCTCGATCGCCTGGATGGTTTCGCGGCAGGCGCTGTAGAGTTCGCGATGGCGATTGGTCGGCTCGCCGATGACGACGGTGCGCATCATCGCCGCATGATAGTGAGCACTGACGCCGGCCCATTCCAGCGTAAGCTGGTCCTGGCTGTCCAGCAGGCGCCGTCCGGACTTGTAGCGGCAGAGCAGCGCATCGGCGCCGGAGCCGATGATGAACTCGTTGGCCGGATAGTCGCCGCCGCCGGCAAGGATCGTTCCCTGCATCGCGGCCAGAATGTCGGCCTCGTTGCCGCCAGGACGAATGAGGGGCAGGGCGGCATCGAGCGCGTCGTCGGCAAGGCTTGCGGCCTTTTCGACATGGGCGATTTCCGCCTCGCTCTTGATCAGGCGCAGGCGGCCGACCAGATGCGAGGCGTCGATCAGCTCGCCAAAGGTCTGTAGCTGCCGGTCGATCAGCCGCGCGGCGCGGCCGGTCATGCCGTGGGTGTCGTATTCGATGCCGATGCGGCAGCCGAGCAGGTCGAGTTCGCTCAAGAGGTTCTTGAGATCCATGGTCGGGTCGGCATTGGCCCGGTCGACCCAGATCTCGATACGCTCGATGTTCGATGTATGACGGGCCTGGCGCAGGTCGGCCGAGCGCGTCAAAAGCACCATCGAGCCGTCCTTCTTGACGACCAGCGTCTGGAAGAAGCAGCAGCCGAAGGTGTCGTAGCCGGTCAGCCAGTACATGCTCTCCTGGGCGAAAAGCAGCACCGCGTCCAGCTTCTCCTCGCGCATCTTCTCCGTCAGCCGCTCGAGACGGCTTGCATATTCTTCCTGGGCAAAGTGAAGCGCCATGTCAGGTCCCTCGTATGCAAATGGCGGAAATCTGTCGGCCGTAGTCCGGTTCCTGCCTGTGGGTCGTGCGCCGATAGGAGAAGAAACGCTCCTCGTCGGCATAGGTGCAGATGTCGAGATTCTCGGCGGCAACGCCCGCTTCGACCAGCCGTTTGATCGTCAGCCCTGGCAGGTCGAACATGGCATGGCCGTCGCGCTCCGAAGGCCGGAAGAAAGTGGCGTAGCTTTCGTTCGCCGCGACGAAGCGTTCTACGAACTCGGAGCCGACCTCATAGTTCCGACGGCTGATCGACGGGCCGAGGCAGGCGACGATGCGCTCGCGCTGCGCGCCGAGCGAAACCATCGTGTCGATGGTGCTTTCGAGCACGCCACCGAGCGCGCCCTTCCAGCCGGCATGCGCGGCACCGATGACGTTGGCTTCGGCATCGGCAAAGAGGATGGGGCCGCAATCGGCCGAGAGCACGCCGAGCACGATGCCCGGCGTTGCCGTCACCAGCGCATCGGCCTCGGGGCGGGCGCCGTCGTAGCTTTCGTCGACCACCACGGCGTCTGGGGAATGGACTTGGTGCACGGTCGCCAGGCGCTCTGGCGAGGCGCCGAACCAGCGGGCGACGCGGGCGCGGTTCTCGTTGACATGGGTACGCTCGTCCTTGGAGCCAAGCCCGACATTGAGGCCGCGATAGATCCCTTCGGAAACGCCGCCTGTTCGGGTGAAATAGCCATGGGCGATTGCCGGTCCGGCCTTCTCGCTGAAAAGCGAGCTTTGCACAGGAGAGAGCGCGGCGTCATGCTGCATTGGTATATTCGCCTTTGCTTTATCAGGAAAATCAATGGGTTTGGGCGCGCGCTCCGGCCCGGCGACTGGCTCTTGATTTGCCGGCGCGATGTTGACCCGCGACGGCAGGGCTGTCAATTCCCGAACGGCAGGGGTGCCGTCGGGTGGAGGTTCAAGCCTTCGGTTTGCGGAACGGCGAGAGCGGCACCGGCGGGCTGCTGACGGCCAGGACCTTGAACAGTTCGCCCATCTTTCCGGCGCCTGCGCCGGCAAGCCTCTCGACGTCCTGGCGGATGGTTTCCTGCGTCAGCGCATCCTTGTCGCGGCCAAGGGCCGCGGCGCGTTCCAGAAGACCGAGGCCGACCAAAAAATCGCCCTGGTGGGCAAGACCGTTGATCTGCACATCGTCCGTCTTGGCGCGGCGGGCGAGTTGCTCGAAATCGACGTGGCTGGTGAGATCGGCGCGGCCGGGGCTGGCGAGCGGCGGATCGTATTCGTGATCGCGCACGGCCTGCAGCGTATCGCCATAGCCGGTGGCCATATGGCCATAGTCGATGATCACGGCGGTGCCGCCGCTGATCTTCAACCGTTCGCAGAGGGCCGACATGACAGCGTCGCGGGCGGGAGCAATCTCGAAGATCGTGCCTTCGGCAACACCCTGCGCCGGCGTCGGAAGAAGCTCGGGATCGATGCCGGCAACGCCGGCGGCAAAGGTCAGTTCGTCCGTGGCATCAAGCCCGACCATGCGCTCGCGGAAGCCTTGCGCCGTGCGCACGAACTGCCGGATCGGAATGGCGTCGAAAAGCTCGTTGGCGGCAAGCAGCAGGAAGCCTTCCGGCAGGGTCTCGAAGCTCGTGTGCCATTCGACCTTGTGACCATGGGCGGCGAGCGTTTCCGACTGCACCTTACGCAGCCGTTCGCTGGTTTCGACGAGATGCACGCCGGCGGAAGCATAGAGATCAGGTGCCAGGCGGCGCACGACGCGCAGCATGTCGGCCATCATCGTGCCGCGGCCGGGGCCGATTTCAGCAATCACGGCGCCCTCAGGCTTGCCGTGCTGCTGCCAGGCATGGACGAGGAAGATGCCGATCATCTCGCCGAAGAGCTGGCTGATCTCCGGCGCCGTGGTGAAGTCGCCTTCCTTGCCGAAGGGCTCGTGCACACGGTAGTAGCCGTGCTCCGGATCCGCCAGGCAAAGCGAGAAATAATCGGTGACGCTGATCGGCCCGTGGGTCTTGATCAGCGCCTTGATCTTGTCCGCAAGTGGTGTCGTCATGCCTTCGTCCAATTCGCGGGGCGGCGGCCGGAATAGCCGCGCGCCCTTGCCCCATCCGCTCTCAGGTGGCTGCGCGCCGCGCCCGGGCAATGGCCCAGATGCCGGCGAGCGCCATTGGCAGCGACAAAAGCATGCCCATGGTCAGCCAGCCACCGACAAGATAGCCGATCTGCGCGTCCGGTTCGCGGAAGAATTCGACGAAAATGCGGCTCAGGGCATAGCCGAGCACGAAGATGCCGGTGACGAGCCCCGGGGATTTCAACGCGTGACGACGATAGATGAACCAGGCGAGGACGGAGAGCAGGACGATACCTTCAAGGGCGGCCTCGTAGAGCTGGCTCGGGTGGCGGGCGAACGGACCGCCGGTCGGGAATACGATCGCCCAGGGCATCGACGAGAGGCGGCCCCAGAGTTCGCCGTTGATGAAGTTGGCGATACGACCGAAGAACAGGCCGATCGGGACGACGGCGGCGACAATGTCGAACAGGCTCCAGATGGCGATCTTGTTCTTGCGCGCAAACAGGATCATGGCGAGTGTCGTGCCGAGGAAGCCGCCGTGGAACGACATGCCGCCGTTCCAGATTTCCAGCGCGCGGATCGGATTGGCGAGCACTGAGCCGAGATCGTAGAAGAGAATGTAGCCGATGCGGCCGCCGAGCACGATGCCGCCGGCGGCCCACAGCAGGAAGTCGTCGAGCTGCTGCAGCGTGATGGCCGGCTTGTCGTCCCGCCAGAGCGAGGCGTTCATCGCCAGGCGCCGGGCGTAGAACCAGCCGAGCAGAATGCCCGCCACATAGGCGAGCCCGTACCAGTGGATGGCCAGCGGGCCGATCTGGACGATAACGGGGTCGATTTCGGGGAAGGGGAGGATGGCGAGGCGGGTCGCTAATGTTTCCAATTTATTGTTCTCGTGCCGGGCCGGTTGTTTCGGCGGACCATGGCGAGCGATTTCACCTCGGTCAAGGGCGGCAATGCGCGCCCCGGACACAGGGTCGTGAAGGGAGCCGTGATGGCGCGCGTGATTTTTCTTGCATCGCGCGGCCGGTGACCCTACCTGAAACCCATGGACCGCATCGCGCCTTTAGAGGCGATGGCTGATATGGAGATCGCGACGATGAGCACAGGCACCAACCGCATCCTGGATGACTTTGCCAAGCTGATGACCGATGCTGCCGGCGCCGCTCAAGGCGTGCGCCGCGAGGTTGAAACGGCCTTCCGGGCGCAGGCGGAGCGGGCGCTGAATTCGCTCGACGTCGTCAAGCGCGAAGAGTTCGAAATGGTCAAGGAAATGGCCATCAAGGCGCGCGAGGAAAACGATGCGCTTCTGGCCCGTATTGAGGCTCTCGAAGCGCGTCTCGTCGATACGGGCAAGTAACGCGATTCCCTTGAAATAACGGCATTTCAGCGTTTTTACTTCGCCCGCGGACCTCATCTGCGGGCGTTTTGCTGTGGTTCAGCCGCATAGGTCTGAAACGGCATGATGGGTGGTTAATAAAACCTGAAAAGTTTTCCACCTGTGGACACTGCCAAAAAACCCTTATGGCAGAGTCAGTTAAGCTCAACCGCTTCATTCACATGACAACGTGGACGCGATTGTTCACGGCTATTTTTGGGCCGAGGGGCTGGCAGCCTGACTCCGCCATTATACACTGATTTTAAATGATGATTCGAAACGAACCACGTAAGCTCCGGGCAGGGTAAGTCAGCCAGGATGGATGTGAGTTCAGCAATCATACGTGTTTGTAATCGGTGTTGGGTTTGCGGCGTTGCGTCTTGTGAGCGTGATGACGCATGCCCGTGCCACACCTATGCAGGGTGATGCATGAGCCTTTTGGAAATGGAAGTCGAGCGCCAATCCAACCCGGTCGATATGATCGAGTTCGTGGCTGCCAATAACGACTGGTCGTTCGAACGATCCGGCGAAGACGAAATCGCCATGACGGTCGAAGGCAAGTGGGCGGACTACCACGTTTCCTTCTCCTGGATGGAGGAATTCGAGGCGCTGCACCTGGCCTGTGCCTTCGACATCAAGGTGTCGGAAAGCCGGGTCAACGAAGTCATCCGTCTGCTCTCCCATATCAATGGGCAGGT
Source organism: Ensifer sp. Root423 (assembly GCF_001426275.1). NCBI lineage: Bacteria > Pseudomonadati > Pseudomonadota > Alphaproteobacteria > Hyphomicrobiales > Rhizobiaceae > Ensifer > Ensifer sp. Root423. Next base: position 135,917 of record NZ_LMEG01000007.1, read on the forward strand.
TTTGATGGGCCACTTCGATCTGTGGCGCCAGGAGGAAGTGGTGATCTTCCGCCAGTCGCTGCTGCTTGCCGGCGGCGCCGAGCCCACCAACCAGCAGGTCGAAGTTCTGCTTTCGAGCGCACTCGACGCTTGCGAATCCTATTATCAGGCGTTTCAATTCGTCGTCTGGTCCGGCATGGACGCGCAGCGCGCCGTCGATGCCGTCCTGTTCGAAACGGTTGGAGAAGCCTGATCATGACGAACGCCGCTTCCGGTCCCATCGTGCTCGTCGGCGCCGGCAATATGGGCGGCGCCATGCTTTCGGGCTGGCTGAAGAGCGGCGTTAAAGGCGCAGACGTTCTCGTCGTCGATCCCGGCCCGCCGCCGGCCATGGCGCAGCTGATCTCCGACAACGGCGTGACGCATGCGACCTCGGTACCGTTGGGTGTCCAGGCGGGTGTGATCTTCCTTGCGGTCAAGCCGCAGGTGATGGACGCCGTCTTGCCGCCGCTGAAATCTCTCGTCGGCCCGGATACCGTCATCGTTTCGGTTGCTGCAGGCAAGACGCTTTCCTTCATCGAAGCCCATCTCGGTGCCGCGGCGACCGTGCGCGCCATGCCGAATACCCCGGCCATGATCGGCCGCGGCGTCACCGGCGCCTTTGCCAATGCCCGCGTCAGCGATCAGCAGCGCGCTCACGTTCATGATCTCCTGAAGGTCAGCGGTCCGGTCGAATGGGTCCGCACCGAAGCCGAGATCGATGCCGTCACCGCCGTTTCGGGCAGCGGTCCGGCCTATGTCTTCTACCTCGTCGAATGCATGGCCGAGGCGGGCCGCAAGGCCGGCCTTGAGGCGGACCTCGCCATGCGGCTCGCGCGGGAAACCGTCGCTGGGGCTGGCGAACTTTTGCACCAGTCGCCTGACGAAGCCGCGCGGCTGCGCCAGAACGTGACCTCGCCCGGCGGCACGACGGCTGCGGCACTGTCCGTGCTGATGGCCGACGACGGCATGCAGCCGCTGTTTGACAAGGCGATCGCTGCGGCGCGCAAGCGCGCGGAAGAACTCGCAGGCTGAATATTGAATGCGGCTGGCCCCATGTTGGGCCGGCATGGCGCCTGGCCTAAGGGTTTCGCGCCGGGGAAGCGCCGGCGCAGGCCCCATGATCGCGGCTTGGCTGGCGATTGACGAGACTTCTCCAGATTGTGCCGATCACGCGGCGGCAGAGGTTGCCGATCGCAATGCTGCGTTGACGCCGAGCCCAGGAATGCAGCTCATAACTCATCGGCAGACTGCTGCTCGGCTGCTTGCCCATTTCCGTTACCCCTCAAGCTTCGCTGTCTGAGTTCCGGTCCAAGCTACAGCCTGTCGCTCGCGGCGATAATCCATGTTAAATTCCGTTTATCTGTGACGAAATGGAATAGATGGATGGATCGACAGGAAGCCATGACGGTGTTTCTCGCTGTCGTCGAGGAGGGAGATTTCTCGGCGGCGGCGCGGCGGTTGCGCATGACGCCATCGGCGGTCAGCAAGATCGTCGGCCGGCTGGAGGCGCGCCTTGGCGTACGCCTGCTGCAGCGTTCGACGCGCAGCATCAGCCTGACGAGCGAAGGCAGCGCCTATGCGGAATCGAGCCGCCGCATCCTCGGCGACATGGAAGATGCGGAGGTTGCGATCCAACCGGGGGCGGTGCCGCGCGGGCGGTTGCGGGTGAGCCTGCCCAGCGCCTTCGGTCATCGCCTGATCGTGCCCATGCTGCCTGATTTCATCGAACGGTTTCCGGAGATCGACCTGGAACTCGATTTCAGCGACGCGGTCGTCGACCTCATGAACGGTGAGGCGGATGTTGCGCTGCGGGTCGCGGAACAGAGCGACAGCACGCTGGTGACGCGGCGGCTCGCACCAAACCGTCGCGTCATCTGCGCCGCACCCGCCTATCTCGAGCGGCACGGCGCGCCGCAAACGCCTGACGACCTGCAGCGGCATGTCTGCCTTGCCATCACCGCCCGCGGCCGTCTCAACGTTTGGGAATTTCAGGATGGCGACGGCCGGCGTGCGATCCGTGTTTGTGGCTCCGTCGAAGCCAACAGCACCGAAGCGCTCCGACGGCTTGCGCTCGCAGGCATCGGCATCGTGCGCCTTTCCGAACTGCTCGTGGGCGGAGATATCAAGGCGGGATTGCTGGTGCCGCTTCTGACCGGCAGCAACTATGCCGAGGCAGAGCCGATCACGGTCGTCTATCCGCACCGGCGATTCTTGCCGCCACGCGTGCGTGTTTTCGTCGATTTCCTTGCCGAGCAGTTCGCGCGTCGCCCATGGGAGGAGGCCAGATTTCGCGGGGAGCCCGCCGAGGCCGCCGTGCTTCCGAAATCTCGCCCGATGCTTTAATCCACCTCCTCGGATAAGATTTCACATAGGGAATGACGATGGCTGAAACTATTGAATTTGCTGATTTCGAGCGCGTGGACATTCGCGTGGGCACCATCGTCGAGGCCGAACCGTTTCCGGAAGCGCGCAAGCCGGCCATCAAGCTGAAAATCGATTTCGGCCCGGAAATCGGCATAAAAAAGTCATCAGCGCAAATCACGGTGCATTATCGTCCGGAGGATCTCGTCGGGCGGCAGGTGCTGGGCGTGGTCAATTTTCCGCCGCGCCAGATCGGGCCTGTGCGCTCTGAAGTGCTGACGCTGGGCTTTGCAGACGAGGCCGGTGCGATCGTGCTGGCTGCCACCGAACGGCCGGTCCCCAACGGCAAGAAATTGATGTGATCCCCATGAACATTGCTTTCGAAGTGATCCCCGAGCGCGTCAAGGTGTCCTGCCTTTGGCGCGCCGCCGATGCCGCGCGCGACTGGCGCGCAAGTCATGTGCTGTCTCTGCTCGATCCCGAATTGCCGGATGCCAACGTGCCCGTGATTGCGGACGCCAGCCACCGGGTCGTGCGCATGCGCGACCAGGAAAACCCGACCGCCACCCAGCATTTCCCGGATCTGGTGCTCGAAGTTTTCGAGGCGATGCGCCCGGCGGCCGAGCATGCTGAGAGCCGCATTCTCGTGCATTGCCATGCCGGCGTCAGCCGCTCGACGGCCTTTGCCTATGGTCTGATTGCGCATCAACTCGGCGCGGGGCGAGAGGACGAAGCCTTCCGGGCGCTCTTGGCGATCACCCGCAAGCCCTGGCCGAACCGTCGCATCATCGAGATCCTCGATGCCGCCCTTGGCCGCGGCGGCCGGCTGCTCGCGCCGCTCGATGTCATGCGCGCCCGTCATCCGCGCCGTATCGACGCCTGGCACCGTTTCAACGAACGACGCGGCCTGACCTCGATCTACCAGCGCTGACACGCTCAACTCTCCGGCAACAACATCTCGGCGTAGCGCTTGAGTGAGCGGTTGTAGCGGGGGAGGTGCCGTGACAGGCTGGCGAGCGCGAGTGCGGCCGCCTGTTGCGCCTGGCCAGTATCGACGAGGCAGAGCGCCAGGAAGGCGATGACCGCATCGTCGAGTTCGTCCGATGGCTTGTCCCGCTCGGCGGTGAGCAGGGCGATACCTTCTTTGGCGCGGCCGAGATTGCGCAGGGTGCTGGCGAGCTGGATGGTGGCCCGTCGGCGGCGAATTCCCTGAAGACCGTTTTCCAGCGCCTGCCGGTAGAGCGGCTCCGCCTTCATCTCATGGCCGGTCGAATCCTGCGCCGAGGCTCTTTCGAACACTCCGATGGCATGTCCTGCCGGCAGTTCGGCGGCAAGGGCATCGATGCGGGCGATAAAGGCTTCGCTATCTGTCGGGTCGAAGGTTGCCCAGAGTTCGGCCAGCCGTCGCTCCCAGTCAGCCCAATCGATGGCGTCTACCATGGCCCGTTCCCCTTAGCCCATTCGTGGCCAGAAGTGGCCCGCCCGCGCGGGAACGTCAAGCCGGGACGCGCACCGTTGCCCTGAGGCCGCCGAGCGGGCTGTCGCCAAGCGTGACGTTGCCCCCGTGGCTGCGGGCGATATCGCGGGCGATCGCCAGCCCGAGGCCAGTGCCGGAACTGTCGAGATTGCGGGCTTCGTCGAGGCGGAAGAACGGCTTGAACACATCCTCGCGCGAACGTTCGGGAATACCTGGGCCGTCATCGTCGACGGTGATGGTGAGCCACTTGGCACTGTGGCGCGCATCGATCTTGACAGTGTTGGCGTAGCGGTAGGCGTTCGAGGCGATGTTGGCGACGAGACGGGTGAAGGCGTTTGGCCGCACGCGGATATCGTCTTCCCCTTCGATGGATGTGGTCAGGGTCTTGCCGAGCAGTTCGGCTTCAGCGGCGAGCCGGGTCATCAGGTCGCTGAGTTTCAGCTGGCCGACGTCCTCCTCCGCTTCGCTGCGGGCGAAGGCCAGATAGCCTTCCAGCATGTTCTGCATGTCATCGACGTCCTGGTTCAGGCCTTCGAGATCGGGGTTGTTGCCGGCAAGCGCCAGCTGCAGCTTGAAGCGGGTGAGGATGGTTCGAAGATCGTGGCTGACGCCAGTCAGCATCGCGGTGCGCTGCTCGATCTGGCGTTCGATGCGCTCGCGCATCTGGATGAAGGCGAGGCCGGCGCGGCGGATTTCATCGGCGCCGCGCGGCGCGAAGTCGTCGATCTTCTGGCCCTTGCCGAAGCTTTCGGCCGCCTTGGTCAAGGCCAGGATCGGGCGGATCTGGCCGCGCAGGAAGAGCACCGCGATCGTCAGCAGCACCAGCGAGGCCGCCACCATCCAGACGAGGAAGATGTGGGTGTTGGAAGCGTAGGCCTGGTTGCGCCGGGCATAGACGCGCAGGATGCGGCCGTCATCGAGCTTGATGCGGATCTCGACGAGCTTGGAGTTGCCGACCGTATCGATCCAGAAGGGGCGGCGGACCTGGTTGGAAATCTCTTCGCCGAGGATCTGGTCGAGGATTTCGAAGAAGGGGCTGGGGCGCGGCGGCGGCAGTTCGCCGGGCGGGTCCACGGAGATGCTGAGATCGAGCTGATCGCGCGCGATGCGGATGATCTCGGAGATGTCGCGGTCGGCAGGGAAGGTGTCGATAAGATCGACGATCGCGGCAATGTCCCCGGTGACGGCGGCCGACAGGCGCTGCGTCACCAGCTGCCAGTGGCGCTCCATGAAGATGAAGGCGACCACCGACTGCAGAAGCACCATGGGAATGATGACGATCAGCAGCGAGCGGGCGTAAAGCCCCATGGGCAGGCGACGGCGCAGCCAGCGGGTGAACCGCCTCCAGGCATTGTCGTTCGCCCCGGATGCGCCGTGCTCTATGCCGTCAAAGCTTGCCATGGTTTGCCGCGCTCATGGGAAGGGCTGCCATTTCAGTCCACGCTCAGCCGGTAGCCGATGCCGCGCACCGTCTGCAGCCAGACGGGGTTGGACGGGTCGTCCTCGATCTTGCGGCGCAGGCGGTTGATCTGCACGTCGATCGTGCGCTCGCCGACCTCGGCATCGTCGCCGATCAACTCGTGGCGTGGGATCGTTTCGCCGGCACGTTGCGAAAAGAGTGTCATGATCTCCTGCTCGCGGTCCGTCAGGCGGATGTGATCGGCGCCACGACGCAGCTCCTTGCGCACCACCGAGAAGGTGTAGGGACCGAAGATCACCTGGTCGACCTTGGGGGTCTGGGCCGGCTGGTTGCGGCGCAGGATGTTGTTGATGCGCAGCACCAGTTCGCGCGGGTCAAAGGGCTTCGACAGATAGTCGTCGGCGCCGGCCTCGAGACCCTCGATGCGGGAGTTGGATTCCGCCAGCGCCGTCAACATCAGGATCGGCACGGTCTTGATTTGCCTGAGGCTCTGGGTGAGCGAAATGCCGCTTTCGCCGGGCATCATCACGTCGACGATCAGAAGGTCGAAGTCGAGGCCGACGAGCTTGCGGCGGGCTTCGTCCGCATCGGACGCGGTCGTCACGCGAAAACCCTGTTCGACCAGGTAGCGGTTGAGCAGATCGCGGATGCGCCGGTCGTCGTCGACGACCAGAAGGTGAGCCGCATCGTCCGAGACAGTCGCTTTTGTCGTCATTCCACGCTTCCCAAGTTGCAGGCCAGACCCGCGCTACGGCGGGCGTCAGTCTGCGGCGTTGTTCTTCATCCCGGCGAGAAAGCGCTTGACCGTTTCGCGCGCGCCCGGACCGGTTCTTGCCAATGCATCGGCTATGCGGCGGGACTGTGGCTCGGCAAGCGCACGCGCCAGCGCCTGGCCTTCTTCCGTCGTGTAGAGCATACGCTGGCGCCGGTCTTCAGGGCCGGTTTCCTGGCGAATATACCCGGAGTCGATCAGTTGCTTCAGCACCCGGGCAAGGCTCTGCTTGGTAATCTTCAGCGTGTCCAGGAGGTCGGCGACCGTCATGCCCGGCTCGCGGTCGACAAAGTGCACGACGCGGTGGTGCGCCCGTCCGAAGCCGCTCTTTTCCAGGATCGCATCCGGGTCGGAGGTGAAGTCGCGATAGGCGAAGAAGAGCAGCTCGATGATCTCGAAATCGATCGTATCGTCATCGGCGGCGGCATCGTTCAGATACCGGGTGTTCTCTTTGGATTGGCCGGCCACGCGGTCATTTCCTTTCAGCCTGATTGCAACTTGCGAAACATTCGAAAAAATATGTCAGCTTTGTTGACATATTTTTACCATAGCATTAGCGTCCATGCTCGGTAAGCGAGACATTTGGCGTTGGCAACATCTGAAAGGATATGCCGTGCCGTTCCGATCGCAAATCCAAAATCACGAAATTGAATTTTCCCTCAATCAGTTTGCCGATAGACTGAAAGCAGGGCGATAATCAACTAAGAATGGCGCGCATGCGCCGGAGGATGACACCATGGCAGCGGTTCCTTTTGATCAGTTGGACGGACAGATCTGGTTCAACGGCGAGTTCGTCGCGTGGAAGGATGCCAAGATTCACGTGCTGACCCACGGCCTGCACTATGCCAGCGCGGTCTTTGAGGGCGAGCGCGCCTATGGCGGGCGCATCTTCAAGCTGACCGAGCACAACCAGCGCCTGCATCAGTCCGCCGAAATCCTCGGCTTCAAGATCCCTTATTCGGTGGAGGAACTGGACGCAGCCAGCGTCGAGCTTCTGAAGCGTCAGGGCTTCTCCGAGGCCTATGTGCGGCCGATCGCCTGGCGCGGCAGCGAGAGCATGGGCGTTTCGGCGCAGAACAACCGCATCAACGTCGCCATCGCCATCTGGCAGTGGGGCAGCTATTTCAACCCGGCCGAAAAGCTCAAGGGCATCCGGCTCGATATCGCAGAATATCGCCGCCCGGATCCGCAGACGGCACCTTCGAAGTCGAAAGCCGCCGGCCTCTACATGATCTGCACCATCTCCAAGCATGCGGCCGAGGCCAAGGGCTATGCGGACGCGATGATGCTGGATTACCGCGGCCGCGTGGCCGAAGCGACCGGTGCCAACATCTTCTTCGTCAAGGACGGCGTCATCCACACGCCGGTGCCGGATTGCTTCCTCGACGGCATCACCCGTCGCACGGTGATCGAGCTTGCCAAGCGCCGCGGCTATGAAGTGGTCGAGCGGGCGATCATGCCGGAGGAACTGTCCGGTTTCAGCGAATGCTTCCTCACCGGCTCGGCCGCCGAAGTGACGCCGGTTTCCGAAATCGGTCCTTACCGCTTCACGCCGGCGACGATCTGCGAAACGCTGATGAACGACTACATGAAGGAAGTCTATCCGGTTGCCGCGGCAGCCGAGTAACGGCATCCGGAATGCTCTCGAAAGCAGAAAAGGCGGCCCCCGGGCCGCCTTTTGTCTTGCTACGGATATGATCGCAGAGTTAGGCGGTCTTCCCCAAGAATTGCCCGACGATTCCGCTCAGTACGCCGCCGCCGACAAGGCCGCCGATGGCTTGCATGGCGAGACCGGTCGCGGCTGCTTCTCCGCCGAGCATCTGAATGAGGAACCCGCCGCCAAGGCCTCCAATGGCGCCGACGATGGTCCGTGCGACGACACCGAATGCCTGCTGCTTCAACACTGCGCTGGCCGCGTTCCCGCCGGCGGCCCCCGCGATCAATTGGGTAATGATAGGCATTAATGCTTCCATTGATCCCTCCGTGTCGTGGCTCGTCGTGGACGCGCCACTAAAAGCCGATGAGCCGGCATCAATAGGTTGAAGCCTATTCCGGATTATTGTCAATTTGAGTGAAATGACGTTGCGGCGCCCGCTTCGTAGCCAATTGAAATGGCTCGATTTTAGGCAGAGGCAACCTCTTACAGGCAAAGCGGGAAAACGAAGCCGGCGGCAGGGGCGGCTGGAGGGAATGACCTTGCCGCGCATGATTCGTGCCGTCGGGAGAGCGAGGGAGGGTAATGCAGGCACGTCGGGAACCCCCGGCAACCGAATGATTGCCGGGGGTCTCGATTGTTAGCGATAGACGTAGACGATGCGTCGCGTTGCCGGCTCGACCAGAACGGGCTGGCCGTTGATGCTGACATAGTCGTAGCTGTAGTCGGGAACGCGTTGAACGGCCACGGTCTGCGGCAGTTCGGCACCGACGACGACTTCACCATCGAGATAGACGGTCTCGCCGGGGTTGGACGTGACGTAGGTCCGCACATTCTCCGGCGGCACGATCGGGTCGATCTGTTCGACCGGGCCGATCAATTCGTCGCCGCTGCTGACGATCACGGGGTCATTGGGCTGCACTTCATAGGTGACGGCAGGAATGGCCAGGTCGGCCCGGCGCTCCTGGACCACGACGGCAGAACCGCCAAGATCCGTCGTCAGATACTGGGAATAGACCCAGCCGCGCACGCCGCCGACATCAATGCGGCACCACTTGCTGCCTTCGATGCAGCCGTCGATAACCGCGGTGCTACCGCGGGTCGCAAGGCCGACTGTCGGATTGAGGGCCCGGACCTGTGCGGATGTTAAGGTCCGTCACCGTGGTCGCGGTCATGGCTGCAAAGGCGGACGGCGTACCGATCGCCAACACCAAACCCGCGGCCGTAGCGGCTCGCAACAGGGGGCGGGTAAGCTTCACCATCGTGTTTCTCCTTATATTGACGAGGGCCAAACGCCAGCAAGCGCGCGGATGTTCCCCCGGGAACGTCACGAAATGTGACGCTGTGACATTCTCCAGCCGTTGCCGAGGGCAGGACACGCCAGGAGAAAGGCAACGGGAGAGGGACAAAATGCAGAATGCTCAGCCGGATCAGAACAACGTCGCCGCGCGCAGCCTCAAGCCGGTCGTTCGGATCGTCGTCGCCGCGGAGATCGCGATTTCGGCGCTGCTGATGACCACCGTGCAGTGGCCGGCACCCCAGCAGCTGTCTGCACCGCAAATAGCCTCGCTTCGCTGATTGGCGCTGTCACCGCCGCCAATTGCCGCTATAGGAAGATGACGAGATCCTAGAGCGCGTTGCGATCTTCCAGATTCGCTTCCTACGCTTTAGGTTCTGGATTTGTCGCATGTCGTTATCGCAATACCGCTCCCAAATTTTTGCGCGACATGCTCTAGAGAGGCAGACGCGCATGTTACAGGCGGGCATCATCCCGGTTACCCATTTCGAGCAGAACTGCACCGTGCTGTTCGACAGCGAGACCAAGGAAGGCGTGATCGTCGATCCCGGCGGCGACGTCGATCTCATCCTGCAGACCATCCGCGAAAACGGCATCACGCTGAAGGCGATCTGGATCACCCACGGCCATATCGACCATGCCGGCGGCGCCAAGGAACTGAAGGACGCCCTCGGGCTCGAAATCATCGGTCCGCACAAGGACGACCTGCCGCTGCTCGAAAGCCTCGAAAGCCAGGCGGAGCGCTTCGGTCTGGCGATGAAGGTTCAGAACGTCATTCCCGATCGCTGGCTCGAAGAAGGCGACACGGTCTCCTTCGGCGACCATGTCTTCGAAGTCCTGCATTGCCCGGGCCATGCGCCGGGACACGTCGTCTATTTCAACCGGGCGCAGAACTTCGCCCATGTCGGCGACGTGCTCTTCCACGGCTCGATCGGCCGCACGGACCTGCCCGGCGGCAATCACCAGCAATTGCTCGATTCGATCCGCGACAAGATCCTGCCGCTCGGCGATAGCGTCGGCTTCATCTGCGGACATGGCCCGAGTGGTCAGATCGGCGAGGAGCGCCGCACCAATCCTTATCTGCGCGGGCTCTGAGCCACCACACACGCTCACGAAAAAAGCCCATGTCTCTATCAAGACATGGGCTTTTCGATTCTTACGCCGAACCTGATTAGCCGGCGGTGCAGAAGTAGCTGCGGCCGTCGTAGCCGCGGAAGGTGCCGCTATCCGGGTTGAACGAGCGGTAACGCTGCGCGCAGTAACGGTACCAGGACGGGGTCCAGGGCTCGAGCGAGCGGTAACCGCCACCATAGCTGTCGACGACGACAGGGCGTGCCTGGTAGACCGGGCGAGGGCGGTAGGCCGGACGCGGCTCGTAATAGTCGTATTCCGGTTCCGGATCGATGTAGACGCGCTCGTTGTAGCCGCCGTTGTAACGCGGCTGCGAAGCGATCGCGCCGCCGATCAGAGCGCCGGCAACGAGACCTGCTGCACCAGCTGCCCATGCATCGTCATTGTTGTGGTGATGCCTGCCGCCTGCCTCGGCGGCGCCAAAGGTCGGGATGACCATAGCGGCTGCGGCGATCGAGAGAACGGCGGCTTTGATGAACTTGTTCATTTGGCTTCAATCCTTCGCATGGACCGGATCAACCCGGCCTTCATGATGGAGGAAGGTTAACGCGGCCAAACTGAACCGAGCCTGAACAAAAAAACCCGGCAAGAATGCCGGGCTTCAACTGGAATCTGTCAGCAGATAACGGCGTTAGCCGGCGATCTGCAGGTTGACCGCCTTCGGGCCTTTGCCGCGGCGATCCGGTTCGGTGTCGAAGCTTACCTTCTGGTTTTCCGTCAGACCGGTCAGGCCGGAAGCCTGGACCGCGGAAATGTGTACGAAGATATCTGCACCACCGTTGTCAGGCTTGATAAAACCAAAGCCCTTGTCGGTGTTGAAGAATTTTACAGTGCCAGTTTCGGCCATGCGTCAGGTCCTTTTCTCTCCACCCGTTTGACGGACGGGTAGCATTGCAATGTGCCCGGATGGGCGTTGGCAGGCAGTTCTCGACGTTTGAGGAAAGGGTCCTGGTTACCGCAGCCAGCCATTGGAAGGGCCGCATCTCTGCTTCCCATCGGTCTGGCCGCCCGGAGTTTTTGCGTCTCCGGCCCGCTTTTATTTCAAGATCTTCCCATGTTCGCAGATTGCCCGAACGAAAGTAAGATTGATGGGTTTATTTTGAATTGGCAAGCAAAACTTTTCGGGATTGGTATTGCGTCTTGTCATTGCTCAAAAATCGGTCATTTGCGGCTTTGTGGGGCGCTGCGCAAAATATATCGCAAGCTGTTGAAATCACAGCTTTTTGAAAACAATTGCTGCAAAATTGAGTGGTTTTCGCCGATTTCTCGTGCGCGGCGCGTAAAGCAGGCCAATCGCTTGGGATGCGTGCCGTCGGCAACTCCCTGATATGTTTGAGGCTTCTCACGTCGGCGGTTTCTTACGTAGATTTCTTGCAGAAAATCCAGAGCTCTCGGGCCGGGTCGAAAACGCAGGGCAAAGCTACGCCTTCGTTGCGAAGCAACGGGCCTATTGCCTGAACAACAGCAAGTAAAGCCTCAGTCCAGCGTCTTGGCGGTGGGGTGCCTATAGTTTCTTGAGGAGCCCTCAGGCAGGTGCTGGGGCGCGGCGGCCCTTCGTCAGTTCCGGCACGATCTCTACCGTCAGCATGGCGGCAAAGATGATGGCGCAGCCGGCATAACCGATCGGCGTGATGACTTCGCCAAGCAGGAGAACGCCGAAGAGGGCGGCAAAGAGTGCTTCGCTCGACAGGAAGATCGCAGCCTGCGGCGCCGTGGTGTAGCGCTGCCCGACGACCTGAAGAATGAAGGCAAGGCCGCTCGAAAAGATGCCGGCATAGAGGATCTCGAAGAGCGCGCCCTCTATGGCAGCGAAGCTCAGCGGCTCGGTCGTGACGGCGAGGGCGAAGCCGAGCACGGCGCAGACGGCGAACTGCGTCATCGACAGCAGCATCGGCCGGCCGCTGCTTGGGGCAAACAGGCCGATGAGCAGCAGTTGCACCGCCCAGAACAGGGCGCAGACCACGGTCAGGTAGTCGCCACCCGTCAGCGTCGACAGCGTGCCGCCGCTCAAGAGGAAAATGCCGAACAGCGCCATCGACGCCCCCGGCCAGATCACCCAATGCGGCTTGCGGCGCAAGAAGATCACGGTCAAGACCGGGACGAAGACGACGTAGAGACCGGTGAGGAAGCCGGAATTGGTGACGCTGGTGTCGAGCAGGCCGAATTGCTGCGTCACGGCGCCGGCAAAGAGCGCCAGGCCGATGAAGATGAAATTGCGCACGGTCGTCAGCTTGATGGGTTCGGCCGCGCGTTTCGTTTCGATGATGGCCAAGGGCATGGCGACCAGTGTCGCGATCGCAAAACGAAGCGCGATGAACCACAGCGGGCTGATCGCATCCATCGCCGTCGACTGTGCAACGAAGCCGGCGCCCCAGATGGCGCCTGAAATCAAAAGCAGCAGATTGGCCTGAATGCGCGGCATGTCGTTCTCTCCTCGGACAGGCGCGTCTAGCAGTTGCGTTTTCGCCGGGCAAGGCTCATCGTCGCCGCGATTGGGCGGAGTTGTTGTCGATGGAAACGGCCGGAGACACGGTGCCGGGAGAGGGCGCCGAGGAGGGAGCTCAGCTCCTATCACCCATCGGAGATCGGCGACCATGAGCGATGCCGGCTATTCCGGCACGCCGCTCGGGCGCAAGCTGGGGCTGAAAGACGGGCAGCGGGCCCTGCTTCTCGGGGTTCCAGCCGGGCTCGATGCGATCAGCGGTTTTTCCGGCTTTCGGGCCAGCGAGACCGAGATCGGCACCGTGGCCGCGCGCGACATTGACTATGCGCATGTGTTCGAAACGGAGCGATCGGCCTTGGAAGAGCCTCGCGCCGAAGCTGGCTGCGAGATTGAAGCCGGACGGCATGCTGTGGGTCTCCTGGCCAAAGAAGGCGTCGAAGCGGCCGACGACACTGACCGAGGACGTTTTGCGTGAAATCTTCCTGCCGCTCGGCCTTGTCGACGTGAAGGTTTGCGCGGTCGATCCCGTCTGGTCCGGGCTGAAATTCATGTTCCGGCGCGAGGTTCGCGATCGGTTATCGTGAACGTGCGGCGCGCGCCGGCTATTGCGTCGCCGCCTTGGAGACCCTGAGCACGGCGCCGTCTTCCTCGTCCGTCACCATCAGCAAGGCGCCGTCGAGTGCCACGACGACGTCGCGGATGCGGCCGAATTCGCCGTCGAACAGCCGCTCCTCGGAGCCGATCGCGCCGCTGTCGTCGCGTTCGAGCCGGGCGAGCAACTGGTACTTCAGCGCCGCCACCAGAAGATCGCCATCCCATTCGGGAAACATCTCGCCGCGATAGACGGCAAGCGCGCCAGGCGCGATCGAGGGATCCCAATAGAAGAGCGGCTGATCGAGGCCTTCTTTCGCCGTGCCTTCGCCGATCTCGGCGCCGGAATAGTCCTTGCCGTAGGTAATGACGGGCCAGCCGTAATTGTGGCCGGGCTTCGGATTGTTGATCTCGTCGCCGCCGCGCGCGCCGTGCTCGACCGTCAGAAGCGTGCCGTCCTTCGGATCGAAGGCGATCCCTTGAGGATTGCGGTGGCCCTTCGACCAGATCTCCGGCAGGCCGCCGGTGCCGCCGCGATAAGGGTTCGATCCGGGAACGCTGCCGTCGGCATTGATATGCAGGATGGCGCCGGCATGATCGCGCGGGTCCTGCGCCCGGTCGCCTTCGCCGCGATCGCCGATGCCGAAGAAAAGGCTGCCATCGGGAGCGATTGCGATGCGTGAGCCGAAATGCTGGCCCTTGCCGGTAAACTTGCTCATCCGGAAGAGCTCCTTGACGTCGATAAGCCCGGTTCCGTCGGCGGCGAGTTTTGCCCGTACGACGACGGTGCCGTAGCCGCCTTTGCCGTTGGCAGCCATCGTCAAGTAGAGCGTCCGGGTTTCTGCAAAACGGGGATCGAGCGCGATGTCGAGCAGGCCGCCCTGGCCACGCTCGGCGACCTCGGGCACGCCCGTCAGCGGTTTCGAGAGCTTGCCGTCGCGCAGGATCCGCAGCCGACCCGGCCGCTCGCTGACGATCAGGCCGCCATCGGGGAGTGCCTCGACGGACCAGGGGTGTTCAAGCCCGGTCGCGAGCGTCTCGACACGCACGGTACCGTGCTCGCTCGGAAACTCGCGGGAATCCTGTGCCCCGGCGCTCGGAGGAGCAAACGTTGCCAGCGCAACGGACACGGCCAGGATTCCGACCGCACGCGACCGTTTGCCCGCCCGTCCCGATGTTCCAGCGCCCGTATGCCGCATTCCGTTTCTCCCACACCGACTCGTTCAGCAGGCAAGCTGGGGCGATCGACGGAGCGGTTCAAGTCACATCCGATCAAAAGCGGTTTATTTCGAGATCGAGCCTGTCGTCAGCGGCACCGGACGCTGCTCGCCGATGAGTTCTGCGTCGACGATGTAGCGCATCGGTCCCTGCTCGATCGCGTCGAAGGGCCAGCAGGTGGCGAGCGCCAGATGGTGGCCGCTGGCGGACGCGTTGATGCCGCTTTCGTCCCAGCGGGCAACCCGGCTTTCGCCGGCCCTAAACAGGAAGCGGCGGCCGTCCTTGCGGGTCAGCACCAGAAGGTCGCCGGGGTTGACCTCCTTCAGCCAGCGAAAATGCGTGTCGCGATGGGCGGCGATGACCGAGGTACCTTCGTCGCCGGGCAGTGGCGTCGTCGTCAGCCAGGCGGGCCCGAAGGCGAGCGCTTCGCCGCTTGCGCCTTGAAGCACGACCGCCGAGCGGTTGATCCGTGGCGCCGAGATTTCCGCGGCTGTCTGAAAATCGGCCCAGGGCCAGGGCTTGCCATCCGGGTTGCCGTGCAGCTGCGCCTCGAAGGTGCGTTTCAACAGCACCTGCGAGACCTCGGCCTTGGCTTTCATATAGAAGCCCTTGCCGATCAGAAGCAGACCGGCAAGGGCAATGAGCGAGATGATCGCGAGCACGATCGTTTCGACCGCCGAGAGGCGGGCGAGAAAGCCCGGCCGTGGCTCGGACTGATCCTTGTCAGCGGCCACGGCGGCGCACTCCGGCAAGCACGACGGCGGCGATCGGCGCCCGCCAGTAGACAAAGGTCGTGCCGGCAAGCAGAGCGAAGACGAGCAGCATCAGGCCGATCAGGATCTGCTTGTCGGCCTCCGTTGCCGTCTGCGGCAGGGCGACCTGGTTGTTGGCTTCCGCGAGCAGACCTGCCGCCCGCGCCGTCGGTGCGGCCAGCATGCGGTCGGCCGTGACCATCGCAAGCTTGGTTCGGCTTTCGAGCGCGGCGTCACGTTCGTCGACTTTGCCGGGGACAGTCTCGACAGGGGCTTCGCCGAAGACCTTTCCGAAGTCCCAGCCGGCGGGGAGATTGAGCGGCAGCTTCGTTTCGCTCAGGTTCTCGCTGGCGGGCCGCGACGGCGTCGCGTCGACGGCAACGAGGCTGGTCACGCGGGAGACCAGATGGTGGGCAAGTGCCACCGTCTCGATCCGCTTGTCGAGGGTCGCCGGGTCGGCGATCGTCGACGCGCTCGCCTCGAGGTCGTCGATCTTGCGGCGCGCCCAGAGCTTGGCGATGCCTTCGCCGGTCGAGGCCTTGGCGATGTCCATCTCCACCCGCCACGGCTGGTCGCCGGCCTTGCCGAGGATCTGCAGCTTGCCTTCGGGTGCGGTGCCGTCGAGTTCGGCCGTCAGCACCACGGGCTCGCCGCGATAAAGATCGGGCATCGGGTTGGGGGTGATGTCGCTCGCCGAGGCGCCCTCGAAGCTCGCGGCGATATCGGTCATTGCGGGGCTCTCGAGCTTGGTGAAAAGCTCGCCCATGCGCGCGGCGACCTCGCTCTCCGAGCCGATCAGCGTGAAGGTGCCGCGGCCATATTCGGCCGCCTTGGTCATGAAGTGGCTGTTCGGAGCAGAGCCGATGCCGACGGTGAAGACGCGAGCCTCGCCGCGGTTCTTCTGGATCTCCTCGAAAAGCTGCGTCTCGTTGCCGATCGCGCCGTCGGTCAGGAACACCACCTGGCGAAGCGCGCCGGCCTGGACCGGTCCTTGCGTGCGAAGGGCCGCTTCCAGCGCTGGCAGCATCTCGGTGCCCCCATCGGCTGTCAGGCCGCGCACATAGACGATTGCGTCCTCCCGCTTGTCCGGTGTCGCTTCGACCAGCTCGGAGAAGTGCACCGACATGGTGTCGTCGAAGCGGATGACGTTGAAACGGTCCTCGGGCTTCAGCCTCGAGATCGCGAGCGCCAGGCTCTCCTTGGCTTGCTCCATCGACGGGCCGGCCATGGAGCCGGAATTGTCAATGACGAAGACGATCTCCCGCTTGACCGGCTTGGCGTCGGCCTCATTTGCTGCTGCCGGCGGCGTGACGAAGGAAAGCAGATAGGTCTTGCCGCCGACCGTTTCGCGGAACAGGCCGGCATAGGGGCTCTTGCCCTCGATCGCCTTCCAGGTGAGCTCGAAGTCGCGATCGGCAGGCACGCTGTCGCCCTTCAGCGTCACGCGGCGGCTGAGATCGTCAAGATTGGCGATATCGACGTCGTGGTAGCCTGATTTCACTTCGCCGAGCGGGAAGCCGGCCTTGAGGTTCACCGTCAGTGTGACGGGGGTGATCCTGGCGTTCTCTTTGGGGTCGAGGACCGGCGCTTCGATCTTCTCGCGGTCGGGGACCGGGTCGCTGACGGCATAGCCGGTGCGGCTGTCGAGATCGACGGTCTGAACGATCGGCTGCGGGTTGTAGCGCGGCGCCACGACCATGGGGAAACGCAGCGAATAGAGGCCGTTCGATTGGCGGACCGCGCTCTGGTACTCGATCTGCACGACGACCGTTTCGCCGGGACCGATATTGGCGACCTGGTTGGTGAAGATGTTCGGGCGCTGCTGTTCGAGAAGTGCGGCCTTCTTGCCCTCGGCCTTTGCCTGCTCGTAAATCTCCCTGGCCGCCTCACGCGCCTTGATCTCACCCTCGATGAAGCGGTCGCCGATCTGCATCTTCAGCGTGTCGACGGCCGAATCCTCGGGCAGGGGAAAGACATAGGTGCCCTCAACCCAGCCCTTGCTCGGGTTCTCGAAGCGCTGGGTGACGCGGGTGCGCATGATCGGGCCGTTGACGTCGATCTGAACGTCGGTCGCAAGGCGCGGCGCCTCGACGAAATAGCCCGGCTCCTTCGACGGAAAGAGCAGGGCGCCGGTGCCGATGTCGTTGGGGCGAACGTAGCCCGCCAGCTGCCGCGGCTTGGCA
The DNA here is from genome assembly GCF_001426275.1 of Ensifer sp. Root423. Classification (NCBI taxonomy): domain Bacteria; kingdom Pseudomonadati; phylum Pseudomonadota; class Alphaproteobacteria; order Hyphomicrobiales; family Rhizobiaceae; genus Ensifer; species Ensifer sp. Root423. The sequence goes on from NZ_LMEG01000007.1 coordinate 153,237, forward strand.
TCAGCAGTTTGCGCGGTCGCCTGGGTCATCAGGCCGATGAACATCAGGATGCAGGCGGCAAGGGCTGCGATCGCCAGGTACATGCCCCAGCGTGCTTCGTTCTGCCGTGTCTTCATGGAAGCGATTTCGTCGTCGAGAAACATTGCATAACCCCCGTAATGCGAATGTGTTCGGATCATCGAAGGAAATGCCCGGAAACCGGCTGTTGCTGGACGGAATTGCGGCGTTCCGCGACAGTTGTGGTGGCTAAATTATGGCATTTGAAAAATTGCGGGATTGCGCTGATTTTTTTGAATAAATCGCGATCACCAACCGTTTCTGGCCGTTACGTTTCGTGGCCGTTCGAACGGGTGCCACAATCCGTATTGTCGGCGCTCGACGGACGGTGATGCATCGCTCGGTATCGCGACCTCCGATCGACGATGCTGATCGCATTCATGAAACTTTGTCATGGTGACGCTTTTTGCCCGCGTTTCCGGCGTTTTTGCCTATCCGGCGCTTGCAAGACCGGGCGTCTTTCGACATAGACCTAACCGCTATGGAGCCTGCCTTTTCGTTCCGTAGCGATCACCTCGTCTCGAAACGATCAGGACCTTCACCCATGGCCTTCCTTGCCGATGCCCTTTCCCGTGTAAAGCCTTCCGCCACCATCGCCGTTTCGCAGAAAGCCCGTGAGCTGAAAGCGAAAGGCCGCGATGTCATCGGCCTTGGCGCCGGTGAGCCGGACTTCGACACGCCCGACAATATCAAGAAGGCCGCCATCGACGCGATCAATCGCGGCGAGACGAAGTACACGCCGGTCTCCGGCATCCCGGAACTGCGCGAAGCGATCGCCAAGAAGTTCAAGCGCGAGAACAACCTCGACTACACCGCCGCCCAGACGATCGTCGGCACCGGCGGAAAGCAGATTCTTTTCAACGCCTTCATGGCGACCCTGAACGCCGGCGATGAAGTCGTGATCCCGGCGCCCTACTGGGTTTCCTACCCGGAGATGGTGGCGCTGTGCGGCGGCACGCCGGTGACGGTTTCGACCAAGCAGGAGAACAACTTCAAGCTCAAGGCCGAAGATCTGGACAAGGCGATCACGCCGAAGACCAAGTGGTTCATCTTCAACTCGCCGTCCAACCCGTCGGGTGCCGCCTACAGCCATGCCGAGCTGAAGGCGCTGACCGATGTGCTGATGAAGCACCCGCATGTCTGGATCCTCACCGACGACATGTACGAGCACCTGACCTATGGCGACTTCAAGTTCGCGACCCCGGTCGAGGTCGAGCCCGGTCTCTATGACCGCACGCTGACGATGAACGGCGTCTCCAAGGCCTATGCCATGACCGGCTGGCGCATCGGCTACGCCGCCGGCCCGCTGCAGCTGATCAAGGCCATGGACATGATCCAGGGCCAGCAGACCTCGGGCGCCACCTCGATCGCCCAGTGGGCGGCCGTCGAGGCGCTGAACGGCACGCAGGACTTCATTCCCGAAAACAAGAAGATCTTCGAAGGCCGCCGCGATCTCGTCGTGTCGATGCTGAACCAGGCCAAGGGCATTTCGTGCCCGACGCCCGAAGGCGCCTTCTACGTCTATCCGTCCTGCGCCGGCTTGATCGGCAAGACCGCGCCGTCGGGCAAGGTCATCGAGACGGACGAAGACTTCGTGTCGGAACTGCTGGAATCCGAAGGCGTCGCCGTCGTCCACGGTTCGGCCTTCGGCCTCGGCCCGAACTTCCGCATCTCCTATGCGACCTCGGAAGCCCAGCTCGAGGAAGCCTGCCGCCGCATCCAGCGCTTCTGCGCCGCCTGCAAGTAAGCGCGGGCGACCGTCTTTCAAAAAAAGAACCCGCCGGCAACGGCGGGTTTTTCGTTCGTAAAGCGATTCAACCGTTGGTCATCCTGATTCAAGTCAGCCGGCTAAGGTCTTGAAATTAGGGCTCATTCTCAGGCGCCGGGAACCTCGTCGTCGCCAACGATGCCACCCTCGCTTTCGAGGATCGAGAGGCGGCGGGCCTCGGAGCGGGTGAACTTCAGCCGTACGCCGATGCCGCGTTCGCCCTCCGGCAGAAACACCGCGCCGGCATTTTCGAGCGCATGCTTCAACGAGAGGATCACGGCGTCGCCGGGTTTCTCCAGCTTGCGCTCGAACTTGAGGATCGTCTCCTCGTCGATGCCGGAAAAGCTCGAAAGCATTTCGCGCGAAATTTCGATCAGCGCCCGGGCGGCGCGGCACTGTGGACCTGTAATCATCGTCACCTCCAGTTGCGGTGAGGATGCGCGAAGGGTGGCCGAGGGTCAACAACAAGCAGATGGCCCGCGGCGTTTCGACCGCGGGCCATCTGCTTGTTGTTTGCTTGCGGCGCGCTGGCGAGCATCATCGGCGTGCGCTTGCATCCGGACCGCTGGGGCCGCCCTCTATTTGCCCCGCATCGCCTCGATGAGGCCGGAGGCCTCGTCGCTGCCAAAGCCGGCGGCGAGGCGCTTTTTTGCCAGCCTTTCGATCGGCTCCATGAAGGCCGGATCGATGCCCAGGCTGCGGCTTGCGGCAACGATGTTGGTGATCGCCACCGACTGCATTGAGAGGTTCGACATCACGTCGCGGCCGTGGTCGCCGCTGTCGATCCGTTCGGCATAATCAGGCAGCGCCGTCATCATCGCGGCAAGCCAGGGCTCGACCAGCGGCAGGAACTGCTTCGCGGTGAAGCCGACGCTGCCGGCGAGCGCCGTTGCGTGCAGATAGCCGCCGAAGAGACCGTACATCGCCGACAGCAAGGCGAGGTCGCTGACCGCGGCGAGAACAGGATCCTCGCCGAGATAGTGGCTCTGGCCGAAGGCGGCCAATTGCTCCCTGGTTTTTTCGAAAGCATCGGCGCTGCCACTACAGAGAATGAAGGCATCCGGTGTGCCGATCATCGGCGGCGTCGCCATGATTCCTCCGTCGAGATAGCGTGCGCCGTACGCTTCAAGGCGGGCCGCGACCGCCCGGACTTCATCCGGGCGACCGTTGGTGAGGTTGATGACGGTCTTGCCTGCGAGCATGGGGCCGACATCTGCCAGCGTCGTTTCGACAGCGGCGTAGTCGGTGAGGCATAGGATGAGGATATCGCTGGCCGCAATGGCTTCGGTGACCGTTGCTGCCCGGCGAGCGCCGCGGGCAACCAGCGCGTCGGCCCGCGCGGACGTACGGTTCCAGACGGTGGCGGTGTTGCCCGCGTCGATGAGGGTTTTGGCAAGTGCCGTGCCCATGGCGCCGAGGCCGATGATGGCGATGGATTTGGACATCGTGATTCTCCGCTCCTGGTTCCCCGCTCTGGCCCGCTTCAGGCCGCCGGCGACAATTGCTGGCCGAGGCCACCGTCGACGGTGAGGCGTGCGCCGGTGGTGAAGGTGGCATCGAAGGCGAGGAACAGCACGGCGCGGGCGACTTCGTCCGCCGTGCCGTTGCGGCCCATCGGGGTGATCGCATCGCCGAGCGCCTTGAACTCGGCACGTTCGGCGTCGGTGACGCCCGCCACGCCCTTGGTCGGCGTATCGATGAAGCCGGGGCTGACCGAGTTGACCCTTATGCGGCGCGGCAGAAGCTCGGCGGCAAAGACGGAGGCAAACGAGATCAGCGCCGCCTTGCTGCCGCTATAGACCGCCATTCCCGGATGGCCGCCGACATCAGCAACCGACGAGGTAAAGACGATCGAGCCGCCGTCGCGGATCAGAGGCGCCAGCCGCTGGACGGTGAAAAAGGCACCCTTGGTGTTGATGGTGAACTGGCGATCGTAGGAGGCCTCCGTCACCTGGTCGAATGGCTCGAGCAGCGATGTGCCGGCGTTGACGTGCAGGAGATCGATCGAACCCAGTTTCTGCCCGACCGTCGCCCCGAGCACAGCGATCTCGCCGAGATCGGCGATATCTGACTTTACCGCATGAACGCGGTCGCCGAAGCGCTGCTGGATCCGGGCGAGGTTCTCTTCGTTGTTTCCGGTCAGAAGCACCTCGGCGCCGCCGTCGACGAGCCGCTCGACCGTCGCCAGACCCATGCCATGCGTGCCGCCGATGACGACGGCTTTCTTGTTTTGATAGATACCCATTGTCTTTTCCTTCGATATCAGGCTTCGATGAGGAAGAGATAATTTCGTGGACGATATTGCGTAAGACGGGCAAACGTGGATGTATCGTCCACGCTTGTAGACATTGGAGGCCCGCGATGCGCAATCTCAACGACTTCATCGTCTTTGCCCATGTGGTCGATCACAAGGGGTTCGCGCCGGCGGCGCGGGCGCTGAACGTGCCGAAATCGACGCTGAGCAAGCGCGTGGCCGAGCTGGAAAAGACGCTTGGCGTCCGGCTGATCAACCGAACTTCGCGTCGCTTCACCGTGACGGAGATAGGCGAGGATTTCTACCGGCATGCCTCGGCGATGTTGATAGAGGCGGAGGCGGCCGAAGCCATCGTCAAGGGGCGCCTTGCCGAACCGAGCGGAACGGTGAGGATCACCGCCTCTGTGCCGACGGCTCAGATGATGCTGGCGGGGCTGCTGCCGCCGCTGGCGCAGGCCTATCCCAAGATGCGGGTGATGCTGCACGCGACGGACCGTTTCGTCGATGTGGTGCAGGAGGGCTTCGACATCGCGGTGCGCGATCACTTCGCACCGCTGCCCGATTCCGGCATGGTGCAGCGGCGGGTGGCAAACGATGCCATCCTGCTCGTGGCAGCGCCCGCCTACCTGGAAAATCGCGGGCACCCGCGCGAACCGAGCGACCTTTCGCGCCACGACGGGCTGCTGGCCTCCCTGGCCTCGGAGGGATGGACGATGCGCAACGACGCGGGCGTGGTCGTCAGGGTGCGCCCCATGCCGCGGTTCCTCGCTGACGAATCCAGCGTGTTGCTCGAGGCCGCCGTCTCCGGTCTTGGCATCACCGCGCTACCGAGAAAGATCTGTCGGGCGGCAATCGAGGCTGGAAGTCTTGTGCGTGTGCTTGCCGATTGGGAGGCAGGCAGCGTGACGACGACGCTGTTGATGCCGCATCGGCGCGGGCAACTGCCGTCGGTTCGCGCCGTCGTCGACTTCATCGTCACGCATCTGCCAGGAGAGTGAGGCCGGGCGGCAGCGAAGGCGCATGCTCGAAAAGAAAAGGCCCGCTCGGAGCGGGCCTTCGAAGCTTGTCTCGGTCGGTCGCTTAGCGCTCTGCGAGCGCCGGTTCGCCCTTCTTCTCGCGCACGAGGTTCATGAAGCGGCGGAAGAGATAGTGGCTGTCCTGCGGGCCGGGAGAGGCTTCCGGGTGGTGCTGGACCGAGAACACCGGCTTGCCGGCGACGCGCAGGCCGCAATTGGTGCCGTCGAAGAGCGAAATGTGAGTCTCATCAACACCCTGCGGCAGCGACTTCGAATCCACCGCGAAGCCGTGGTTCATCGAGACGATCTCGACCTTGCCGGTGGTGTGGTCCTTGACCGGATGGTTGGCGCCGTGGTGGCCCTGGTGCATCTTTTCGGTCTTGCCGCCGAGTGCCAGCGCCAGCATCTGGTGGCCGAGGCAGATGCCGAAGACCGGGATGTCGGTCTTGAGCAGGTCCTGGATGACCGGCACGGCGTATTTTCCGGTTGCTGCCGGGTCGCCGGGGCCGTTCGACAGGAAGATGCCGTCCGGCTTCTGCGCCAGCACTTCGTCGGCGCTGGTCGTGGCCGGCATGACCGTGACGCGGGCGTTGAGGCCGGCAAAGAGGCGCAGGATGTTGCGCTTCACGCCGTAGTCGAGCGCGACGATATGGTAGGCGGCATCGGTTTCGCCGAGCGTCGAATAACCTTCGTTCCAGACCCACGGCTGCTCGTCCCAGCGCGACGACTGGCCGGAGGTCGCGACCTTGGCAAGGTCGAGGCCCTCAAGGCCGCTCCAGGCCTTGGCTTCCTTCTTCAGCGTCTCGATATCGAAGACGCCCGAGGGGTCGTGGGCGATGACGGCGTTCGGCATGCCGTTTTCTCGGATCCAGGCAGTAAGCGCGCGGGTGTCGATACCGCAAAGGCCGATGATGCCGCGGGCCTTCAGCCAGGCGTCGAGGTGCTTGGCGGCGCGGTAGTTGGACGGCTCGGTGATGTCGGCCTTGAAGATGACGCCGACCGCGCCGTGGCGTGCTGCCGGCGTCAGGTCTTCGATGTCTTCGTCATTGGCGCCGATGTTGCCGATGTGCGGGAAGGTGAAGGTGACGATCTGGCCGAGATAGGAGGGGTCCGTCAGAATTTCCTGGTAGCCCGTCAGCGCCGTGTTGAAGCAGACCTCCGCCTGCACTTTGCCGGTCGCGCCGATGCCCTTGCCCTCGATCACGGTGCCGTCGGCCAGAACGAGCAGTGCGGTTGGTTTTTCAGTGGTCCATGCGGGTGTCGCGGTCATCGTTCCTATCCCGTTGCGGCGCGAAGCGGGGGCTTGAAAGCCCGGCAGTCGATCGCCATTTCTTTGCTCAGGCATGGACGCGCGGAAACCCCGCGGAAAAGTGCTCTCATGCCGATGTTGTGCAGGTGCGGGAAAATACCCAAAGCGCTTACCCGGGTCAACCGGCCGCTGTGAATTGTCGGGAAATAAAATTCCTTATAATTCAAGCGGTTGCGTATTCCGTTTGATTGCGCCTGTCACACTGGTTTAAGACGACGATAACAATGATGGTTTCGAACCGGTTCCGGGCAGAGCACCGCGGGCCGGTTTTGACATGGAGTATGGACATGCGCGACCTGTTCGCTAACGCACTGAAGGAAGCCCTCAAAGCCAAGGACGCACGGCGTACCTCGACCGTGCGGCTGATCCAGGCGGCGATCAAGGATCGGGACATTGCCAATCGGGGCCTCGGCAAGGACCCGGTCAGCGATGACGACATCCTGCAGATCCTCGCCAAGATGATCAAGCAGCGCGAAGAATCGGCTCGTATCTACGACGACGCCGGCCGGCCGGAGCTTGCCGCGCAGGAGCGTGAGGAAATCGTCATCATCAACCAGTTCCTGCCGGCCCAGCTTCCGGAGGCAAAGGTGAAGGAACTCTGCGCCTCGGTCATCGCCGAAACCGGCGCACATGGCCTGCGTGATATGGGCAAGTGCATGAACGTGCTCAAGGAGCGCTATCCCGGCCAGATGGACTTCGCCAAGGCCTCCGGCCTGGTGAAGGAACTGCTCAAGTAGCTCCGCTCAAGTCAGTGCCGCCGCCCGTTGCGATAAGACGGGCGTCGCCACCTCGGCTTTCGCCGGAAACGTCGCTTCGAATGCGCGATCGATGAGCGCGAACTTCTCCGCCTGATAATCCCAGTATTCACGGATGAAGGCTTTGGACAGCCAGACCGCGCCGCGTCCGGGCGACCGCTCCCACCCCATATTGCCCAAAAGGGCTGCCTTGTCGAAGATCCGCTTGAGGTGGGTCTTGGAGATGATGAAGCGTTCGCTGAGATCGCTCGGCGAAACCGGCCCGATGGCGAGGCGCTCTGCCTCGGGGTCGAAGGCGCCGAGGCGGGAAAAGAGATCGTCCATCACCACGCCCCCGGAATTGACCCAGGTAAAGAGATCGAAGGTCGGGCCTGGACGACGGACCGTGTCGTTGCCGACAAGCGCGTGGGCGACGGCGGCCTGCAGCCGGCCGAACTGGTCCTGCTCTTCGCCTAGGCGTGCCAGCCGCGACTGGCCATCGAAGGCGTCGAGGATGGCCAGATGGGACTGCATCCATTTCCAGACATAGTCGAGCGCTGCCTCGGTAGGCTCCAGCGGCCGGCTGCGCTTGTCGGGCTGCACCGTGATGTAGCGGGCGAAGCGGTAGGTAACCATTTCCTGCACGAAGGATGCCGCGGTGTTGCGGCTGGCGATCCCGTGCATGACGGCATAGTTGATGAAACGGCCGCTGTAGAGACCGCTCGAGGGATCATCCGGATCGCGGTCGTGATAAAGTGCAAGCCCGGATTGGGCCATCAGCCAGCGCTGCTGCGAGGCAAAGATCGAGGCGAGCCGCGGGTTTGCCGCATACATCTCCACCATGCCGCGCGCATAGCTCAGCACCGCGCCGAAGAAAGCCGGACTGGAGGCGAGCACTTTGACGGAAATGGCCATGGCAAGTGATCCAATTCGAGACGGCGAATTGATCCTTTTCGTCAAAGGGGTGTCAAGTGCTACTTTTGGTCTTCAGAAAATATTCATACACAACTTTTGATTGGGCGTCCGGCGTGCGATTCCCGTTTCGCTCCTGTGAATAGCGTGCAAGCAGGATCACTGTTGTAGCGCCCGCCGGCCATGCCGCCTATATGGAGGATCGACCAGAGGTATCCATGCGCTTTTCACAGTCCTTTCTTGACGAGATACGCGATCGCGTTCCGATTTCGGACGTGATTGCCAAGCGCGTTAGCTGGGACCGGCGCAAGACCAACGTCTCGCGCGGCGACTATTGGGCCTGCTGCCCCTTTCACGGCGAGAAGTCGCCGAGCTTTCACTGCGAGGACCGCAAGGGCCGCTACCATTGCTTCGGCTGCGGTGTCTCGGGTGACCACTTCCGCTTTCTCACCGATCTCGAAGGCCTGAGCTTTCCCGAAGCCGTGCAGCAGATCGCCGACATGGCGGGCGTTGCCATGCCGCAACCGGATCCGCAGGCAGAGCGCCGGGAGAAGGAACGTACAAGCCTGCTCGACGTGATGGAGCTGGCGACCGCGTACTTCGAGGACCAACTCCAGACGGCCAACGGCGCCAAGGCGCGCGCCTATCTGCGCGAGCGCGGGCTGACGGGGCGCACGATCGAGACCTTTCGTTTGGGCTACGCGCCCGACAGCCGCAATGCGCTCAAGGAACATCTCGCCGGCAAGGGTGTCGGCAAGGAACAGATCGAGGCCTGCGGCCTCGTGGTGCACGGGCCGGACGTGCCGGTTTCCTACGACCGGTTCCGCGACCGCATCATGTTCCCGATCCTGTCGTCGCGCGAGAAGGTCATCGCGTTTGGCGGCCGCGCCATGTCGCCGGACGCACCGGCAAAGTATCTGAACTCGAACGAGACCGAGCTCTTCCACAAGGGCAACGTGCTCTACAATTTCGCCCGCGCGCGCCGTGCTTCGCAAGGAGCCGCACGTGACGTCGGGCAGGACGATGCGGCCGGAACGATCATCGCCGTCGAAGGCTACATGGACGTGATCGCGCTGCATCAGGCGGGCGTCGAAAACGCCGTTGCGCCGCTCGGCACGGCGCTCACCGAAAACCAGCTCGATCTCTTGTGGAAGATGACGTCGCAGCCGGTGCTCTGCTTCGACGGCGATGGGGCGGGCATTCGTGCCGCAAACCGCGGCGTCGACCTGGCGCTGCCGCATCTGAAGCCCGGCCGTTCGGTCCGCTTCGCCATGCTTCCGGACGGGAAGGATCCCGACGACCTCGTGCGTCAGGAGGGCCGTGGACCCTTCGACAAGGTGCTCGCCAACGCCCGTTCGCTCGCCGAGATGGTCTGGCAGCGCGAGATCCAGGGCGGCGCTTTCGACACGCCGGAAAAGCGCGCCGAGCTCGAAGCACGGCTGAAGCAGGTGACATCCGTGATCGCCGACGAAAGCGTGCGCCGGCACTATGGCCAGGACATGCGCGACCGGCTTCACGCCTTCCTGCAATCCTCAGGGGCAGGGCGGGGCGAGCGGCGTCCGTTTGAACGCGGCGGCCGGCAGGGCGGTGGCGGCGGAGCACGCGGCGCTGGTCAGCCACGGGGGCCGAATGCGAGCGGGCCGACGGCAATCTCCGACCGGCTGGCGCGCTCGACACTGGTCAGCGGACAGCAGGTGGCGCCGCTTCTGAGAGAGAGCGTTCTGGCACTCACCATCGTCAACCATCCGCAATTGCTGTTCGACGAATATGACGAGATCTCGACGATCGAGTTCGACCACCGCGAGCTGCAGCGCTGCTGGGCGGCGGTGCTGAACGCTGCGGCTGCGCAGGGGCCGCGGTTGAACCGCGAGGATCTGCTCGAACAATTGCAGGCGGAGGGTTTTGGTGCGCTGATTGCCGCGATCGACCAGCAGATCCGCTATGCGCGGCTCTGGACCGCGACAACGGCGGCCGCGCCCGAGGACGCCCGCGAAGGATATCTGCAGGCGCTGGCACTGCACCAGCGCTCGAAGGCATTGCACTGGCAGGTGCGCGAGCTCGAACGCGAACTGGCCCATGCGACCGAGGAGGGCGACCTCGAAGCCGTGCCACAGCTTTTGCGCACGCTTCAGGAAGTGCAGCACGAAGTGACGCGGCTTGAAAACCAGGAAGCGATCATCGAAGGCTTTGGCGTGCTTTCAGGCCGCGTGAAGGGGCCGGCGGCGCGCTAGCTGCTGGGTTTTCCCCGCAGCGAAAGCAGGCCTGTTCTCGGCGAAGTCTCGACTATTCGCGCCAATGATCGGCCACCCATGGCGATGGGCGAAGGTAGTGCCGGAGATAGCGAAACGCATTCTTCTCGTAACGGTCGGATGCAAACAGCCCGAGGATATGGCCAAGCGGGGTGGAGACCTTGTCCTTCTTGCCGAAGCGGCCTTCGATCGCATGCTGCGGCAGGAGGTTGCGCGGGAACAGCACGACGCGCGCGTCCTTGGGCAGTCGGGGTGCCAGGAAAAAGTTGAGCGGGAACGGCCGGCGGCAGTCCTGCCGGAAATGCAGGACCCAGCGGCGGGGGAAAAGTTTGGTCCCGCCCGGCGCATTGCGCGTGACGAAGCGCTGCTCGAAACGGTATTCGTCGGCAATGCCTTGCGGGTCGGCGCGGAACTTCTCCTGCAACGGCACCAGCTTGCCGACTGGATAGCGAAACAGCGAGGTCTGGCCGAGGCGCTCGAACGGCGTCGTCTGGTTACGGGCGAGGATGACGTCGTCCGGTTCTCCCTCCTCGAAGAAACCATCGAGCGATCCGACGATGACCAGGTCGAGGTCCAGGAACAGGACGGGGCCTTTGAGATTGCCGAGCTTCGGCCCCCACAGCCGTGACTTCTGCCAGATGCCGGGCGTGTTCTTGGGCATTTCGCCGATGTCCAGCGGCGGCAAATCCTCGCACAGGATTTCCGGACGCAGGCCGTCGCGATTGTCGGTAAAGCAGGTGAAGGTGAAGGGCGGGGTGATGTTGCGCGCCACCATGGCGTAGAGCCGGTTGATGAACGGTGCGCCGTACTTCGTACCCCAGTTGATGCAGATGATCTGCTTGACGCCGCCGCTCGCCGCTAGAATATTTGCCATAATCACGTCCCGATTTCTGCGCGCCACTAAAGTACCGATGCGTTATCAAGGTCAAGCTGTCGGGGCAATCCCCGGTGAAGCGCAGCAGGGCCTGCGGGGAAAAACAGCCCTTGTCTCTTCAGTTGCGGCAAGGGCTATGGCATTGCCTGCGCATCTGGCCATGATGGCCTAAGCTGATTCCCGAAGGAGATGTGATGGAGTTCGTCGAAAGGGCGACGCCCTCAAGAAGCGCTGCCAGCAAGCTCTTCGACGAAGCCGGCCAGGCACCGCTCGACGTGCTGAAACGCGTCTATGGCTATTCTGCCTTTCGCGGCAAGCAGCAGGCAGTGGTCGAGCATGTGACCGCTGGCGGCGATGCCGTCGTTCTCTTTCCGACTGGCGCCGGCAAGTCGCTCTGCTTCCAGATCCCGGCGCTCTGCCGGCCCGGATTGGGTGTCGTCGTCTCGCCGCTGATCGCGCTGATGCGCGATCAGGTGGAGGCGCTGAAACAGCTTGGCGTCAATGCGGCTGCGCTGAATTCGTCGCTGACGCGCGAAGAGGCGATTGCGGTCAGGCGCCAGATCCACGACGGCACGCTCGACCTTCTCTATGTGACGCCGGAGCGGACCGTCACCGACGGCTTCGCCGATCTCATAGGCAATGCCCGAATCGCGCTTTTTGCCATCGACGAGGCGCACTGCGTTTCGCAATGGGGCCATGATTTCCGCCCCGAGTACCGCGCGCTCGGATTACTAGCCGAGCGCTATCCCGGCGTGCCGCGCATCGCGCTCACTGCCACCGCCGATCCGCACACCCGCGACGACATCGTCGAGCGGCTGGCGCTCAGCAATGCCGAGGTGTTTACCACCAGCTTCGACCGGCCGAACATCGCCTATGAAATCGTCGAGCGTGACCAGCCGCGCCAGCAACTGCTGCGCTTTCTCTCCCGCTTCAAAGGGGCGTCCGGCATCGTCTATTGCCTGTCGCGCGCCAAGGTCGAGGACACGGCCGAATGGCTGAACGCGCAAGGCATCCGGGCGCTACCCTATCATGCCGGCATGGACCGCGCGCTCCGCGACAGGCATCAGGACGCCTTCCTGAAAGAAGAGAGCCTCTGCCTCGTTGCGACCGTCGCCTTCGGCATGGGCATCGACAAGCCCGACGTGCGTTATGTCGCGCATCTCGACCTGCCGGGATCGGTGGAGGCCTATTACCAGGAGACCGGCCGCGCCGGTCGTGACGGGCAGCCCTCTGAGGTCTGGATGGCCTATGGCATGGCCGATGTGCTGCAGCGCCGCCGGATGATCGACGAGGGTGGAGCGGCGGATGACATCAAGCGCATCGAGCGCGGCAAGCTCAATGCGCTCTTGGCGATCTGCGAGACGGCCGGCTGCCGCCGCCAGGCGATCCTTGCGCATTTCGGCGAGGCCCATCCCGGCCGTTGCGGCCATTGCGACACCTGCCTGAAGCCGGTCGAGACCTGGGACGGGACGGAAGCGGCGATCAAGGCGCTGGCCGCGGTCTATCGCACCGGCGAGCGCTTCGGCACCGGCCACGTGGTCGATGTGCTCATGGGCACGGTCAACGAGAAGACCGAGCGCTTCGGCCATGTCGACATGCCCGTCTTCGGCGCCGGCAAGGACCTGCCGGCTCGCACCTGGCAATCGGTCTTCCGGCAATTGCTGGCGGCGGGCCTGATCAGCGTCGACCATGCCGCCTTCGGCGCGATGAAGCTCGAGGCGGAGGCGCGTGCGGTGTTCAAGCGCGAGCGCCAGGTGTTTTTCCGCAAGGACCGCCCGACCTCGGGCAAGGCGGCGCGCGGCGCCAAGTCGGGATCGCAGCGCGAACGGGCCGATCTGGCCGGGTCCGATCTCGAACTTTTCGAACTGCTGCGCGCCGAGCGCTTCTCGATCGCCAAGGATCTGAACGTCCCGCCCTATGTCGTCTTCCCCGATGCGACCTTGATTGCGCTTGCCAAGGAACGCCCGCGTGACCTCGATGAACTGCTCGACATTCCCGGTATCGGCGAAAGCAAACGCGAACGCTACGGCGAGGCATTTCTGGCGGTCATCGACGGGTATCTCGACGGGTGAAGGCGGTAGGCCCCCGCGTCTCCGTCGTCGGAAAATGTCTGTGGCGAAGCGCTTCGCGACATAATATGTCCGGCCCGCCATCGCGCCTTGAAATGGCCTGTCGTTTTTACGCTGGATGCGGCCGAGCGCCGGATTTTGCTGCAAGTCAAAAGCCGTCATGATACTCGTCAGGCACGCGATGTTTTCTTGAAGCGAGAGCGCCATGACTTCAGCCTTCCTCACCCATCTCCGTTTAGAACTCGAGGGCCTGAAGACGGCCGGGTTGTACAAGTCGGAGCGTGTGATCACCTCGAAGCAGGCGGGCGAAATCAAGGTCGCCTCGGGCGAGCGGGTGCTCAACTTCTGCGCCAACAACTATCTTGGCCTTGCCGACAGTGAAGAGCTGGCCGAGGCCGGCAAGCAGGCGCTCGACCGTTACGGTTACGGCATGGCCTCGGTGCGTTTCATCTGCGGCACGCAGGAGGAACACAAACAGCTGGAGGCACGCATTTCGTCCTTCCTCGGCCTGGAAGACACGATCCTCTATTCCTCCTGTTTCGACGCCAATGGCGGCCTGTTCGAGACGCTGCTCGGCGAAGAGGACGCGATCATCTCCGATGCGCTCAACCACGCCTCGATCATCGACGGCGTGCGGCTGTCGAAGGCCAGGCGCTTCCGCTACGCCAACAACGACATGGCGGCGCTGGAGGAGGAGTTGAAGAAGGCCGAGGGCAGCCGCTTCAAGCTGATCGCCACCGATGGCGTGTTCTCGATGGACGGCATCATCGCCAATCTTAAGGGCGTTTGCGACCTCGCCGACAAATATGGCGCCATGGTCATGGTCGACGACAGCCATGCGGTCGGCTTCGTCGGGAAGAACGGCCGCGGCTCGGCCGAACATTGTGGCGTCGAGGGCCGGATCGACATCATCACCGGCACGCTCGGCAAGGCGCTCGGCGGCGCTTCGGGCGGCTACACCTCGGCCAAGGCCGAAGTGGTCGACTGGCTCAGGCAGCGCTCGCGCCCTTATCTGTTTTCCAACACCCTGGCGCCGGTCATTGCCGCCGCCTCGCTCAAAGTCTTCGACCTGATCGACAACGGCGATGCCTTGCGCGAGCGGCTCTATGCCAATGCGGCGCTGTTTCGCACCGAGATGTCGAAGCTCGGCTTCACGCTGGCCGGTGAGGGCCACCCGATCATCCCGGTGATGCTCGGTGATGCCGCACTCGCCCAGGAGATGGCGGCGCGCATGCTGAAGAAGGGCGTCTATGTCATCGGCTTC
>NZ_LMEG01000008.1:0-157415 GCF_001426275.1 Ensifer sp. Root423
CGCCGTCGATATGAAGCAGGATGTCTGGGTAGTGAGCCATGGGAAACCCTTTACTGAATGAAGTTCGCCGCTTTGAGCGCGATGCCGTAGGATCAGGTCGATGGGGAACAGGTCGCCTGGCCAGGCGACCTTGACTGGAAAGCGATGCGGCCACCGGGTCCCAAGCCGAAGGCGCCAGGCGCGACGACTTAAGTTTTTGTGGCGCGAGCAGCTCCCGTCAAGCGGCGCGCCAGACGAGATCGATGCCTCCGCCGGCCGCCGGGGTCAGCATCGGTACGGCAGACAGGAGCTTGCGCGTATAGGCCGAGGATGGGCGGTCGAAGATCTCGTCGCGGCTGCCCTGTTCTTCGATAACGCCCTTGTGCATGACCACAACTCTATCGGCGATCTGCTCTACGACGCCCAGGTCATGGGAGATGAAGAGGCATGCAAAACCTTGTTCTCGCTGCAGTTTGCTCAAAAGGGTGAGGATCTGGGCCTTTACGGTCAGGTCGAGCGCTGAGACCGCCTCGTCGGCGATGACAAGGTCGGGCCAGCGAGCAAGCGCGCGGGCGATGGCGGCACGTTGCCTTTGCCCACCGGAGAGTTGATGCGGAAATCGCTCGGCGAATTGCGGAGCGAGACCCACTTCGGCGAGCACCTCATCGACCCGCGCACGGCGGTCTGCGGCGCGCATCGATTTTTCGTGCCGGAGCGGCGCTGCCACGATGTCGCGGATCCGCATGCGCGGATCGAGCGAAGAGTAGGGATCCTGAAACACCATCTGGCAATTGGCGCGGTAGTCGGCGAAGCCGCTGCTTTTGCGATTGACCACCTGTCCGCGGAAGGTAAGCGTGCCCTCATCCGGTTGCAGCAGCCCGGCGATGATGCGGCCAAGCGTCGTCTTCCCGGAGCCGGACCCCCCGACCAGCGCGACGATCTCTCCAGGATGGATATCGAGATCGATGCCATGCAAGACAGGCTTTGCGCCCGTGCCGCTGCCGTAGGCAAGCTTCATATTTCTGACGCTGGCGAGCGGAGCATTCGGTGCGACTGCACGCGCCGGCGCGCGGCGCGGCAGGGCCGAAAGAAGTTTCCGGGTGTAGTCGTGCCGCGGCATGCGGAGGAGTTCGGCCGTTGTCCCTTCCTCGACGCAGACACCCTTCTGCATGACCAGCACGCGATCGGTATATTGCGCCACCATCGCCATGTCGTGGCTGATCAGCACCATCGCGGTGCCTTTCTCTTCGACCAGCGCATGCAGCAGTTCCAGCACGTCACGTTGCACGACGGCGTCGAGTGCGGTCGTCGGCTCGTCCGCGATCAAGAGCGCCGGTTCGAGCAGCATGACGGAGGCAATCATGATGCGCTGCCGCATGCCACCGGAAAACTCATGCGGGAAGGCACGGACGGCTGCGTCCGGATCGGCAATGCCGACACGTTTCAGCATCGCCAGGATTGCGCTTTGACGCGCTGACGCGTCCATTGTCGTGTGCAGCGCCAGACCTTCCTCCATCTGGCGGCCGATGGTGAGCGCCGGATTGAGCGAGGTCATCGGCTCCTGGAAGATGAGCCCGATGCTCTTGCCGCGCAGCTTACGCAGGTCGTCCGGCGCAAGCCCGCTCATATCGCGGCCGGCAAACCGGACGCAGCCCCCGCGCCTGACGATCCCGGGCGGCAGAAGGCCGATGACAGCGCGCATCAACATCGACTTGCCCGAACCGGATTCGCCGACGATGCCAATGCGTTCGCCAGCGCGAAGAGTGAGGCTGACGCAATCGACGACGGGTGGTGCCATCGCAGCCGAGGTGCCGAGCACGAGTTGCTCGACGGTCAGGAGTGCTAGCTGGGTCATTGCGTGCCTCTCATTTTCGGATCGAGCCTATCCCGCAGCGCATCGCCAAGCAGATTGATCCCGAGCAACGCAACGGAGATGCAAAGGCCCGGAAAGATTGCAAGCCAGGTCGCCTGGGCGAGGTAGGGGCGGGCAGCGGCCAGCATGTTGCCCCAGGTCGGGGCCGGTGGCGGCACGCCGAGGCCGAGGAAGGAAAGCGCGCTTTCAGATAAAAGTGTCCACCCGAACATCGACGTTGTCAGGACCGTCAGCGGCGCGATGCAATTCGGCAGGATATGGCGCAGCAGCGTGTAGATCTCGGAATCGCCTGCAATCCGGGAGGCGTCAATGAATTCCTTCTCCCGCAACGAAAGCACTGTGCCCCGAACGATCCTTGCTACGGACGGCGTGTAGGCAATGCCAAGCGCCAGCACGATGCCGAATTTGTTGGCGCCGAAGATCGCAAGCAGCCCAAGCGCAAGCAGGATGCCGGGAAAGGCGAGCAGGGCATTGGTGACGGCGACGAGCACCCGATCGGTCCAACCGCCGACATAGCCTGAGATGGCGCCAAGCGCGGTGCCGAGCACAGTTGCGATCGCGACCGTGGCAAGGCTGACGATGCCGCTCGCCGACGCGCCGAGCATCAAGCGGGAAAGCACGTCGCGTCCGAATTCGTCGGCGCCGAGCAGATGCCGGGCCGAGGGGCCGGCGAGGCGTGCCTTCATGTCGAGCGCCATCGGATCATAGGGCGTCCAGACGGAGCCCAGGCAGGCGACGATCACGAAGGCGCCGACGAACAGGCCGCCAACCAGCGCATTGGCAGAAAGGGTCTTCATGTGATTTTCACTCGCGGATCAAAGAGCGGGTAGCACAGGTCGACGATCAGGTTGACCAGCACGTAGATGACCGCGATGAAGAGCAGGCATCCCTGAATGACCGGATAGTCGCGGCCGAAGATCGCATCGACGAGGAGCCGCCCGAGACCCGGGATTGTGAACACGGTTTCGACGACGGCGATACCGCCGAGCATGTTGCCAAGCACCAGGCCGATCAGCGTCAGCGTCGGCGCAAAGGCGTTGGGGAACACATGGCGCCACAGCACCGTTCGCTCGGGCAGGCCCTTGGCGCGCGCATGAGTGATGTAGTCGAGCCTGAGAACTTCGAGCGCCGAGGCGCGGGCCATGCGCAGAAGCACGCCGATCTCGTGTAGGAAGAGCGTGAGGATCGGCATCAGCACATAGAGCAGCCCGCGGCTCGGGTCTTCGGCGACGGAGACGTAGCCGACCACCGGCAACCATCCGAGCTTGAGGCCGAAGATGAGCAGAATGACGAGACCGAGCCAGAAGGTCGGGATCGACAGAAGCAACGCGGCGATCGACACAAGGGTGAAATCAAGTCTGGAGTTCTGGCGGAGGGCGGCGATGAAGCCGGCCGGAACGGCGACCAGCGAGGCAAGGGCGACGGCAACGAGGACGATGCCGGCGCTGACCTTGAAACGCTCGATGATGAGATGGGTCACCGGCTCCTTCGTAGTGATCGACGTCCCGAAATCGCCCTGCAGGACGCTGGTCAGCCAGATCGCAAACTGCGTCAGGATGTTCTTGTCGAGTCCAAGGTCCGAGCGCAAGGCAGCGACACTTTCCGGCGACGCCATGTCGCCGAGCAGCAATGCTGCCGGGTCGCCCGGAACAAGGCGTATCAGGAAGAAGACGACGACGGCGACGAGGAAAACCGTCGGAACGGCCATTCCTATCCGCGAAAGGATGAAGCGCAGCATCTCGAGCGAACTCTCTTACTCGGCGATCGTGACTTCCCACGCCCTCGGCATGGAGAAGATCGAGGCCGCGTAGTTCTGGACGTGTTTCTGGTAGGCCGAAGCCTCGAGCCCGTTATAGAGCATGATGAAGGGCACGGTTTCCAGGAAGCGCGCATGTAGCTTGTCGAAAAGCTCCTGGCGCTTGGCCGGGTCGGAATAACGCACGGCGTCGGCGAGCATGGCCTGCGCGTCCGGATCGTCCCAGACCTTGCGCGGCTCCTTGTCCTTGTTGCCCATGACGGAGTCCATGGTCAGTGCGGGGTCGTAGCGTCCCGAATAGGGAAACACCATCGCCGTATAGTTGCCGCTCTGATATCGGTCGAGTTGTGCCGCCCACTCCAGCACTTCGAGTTCCGCGGATATTCCGACCTGCTGCAGCATTGCCTGTGCCACGATTGCCGCATCGTAGGTGTTGGAGTAGCGCGTATTGGCGATGAGTTTGATCGGCTGGCCGTTGTAACCGGCTTCCTGCAGCAGCGCCTTTGCCGCCGCGGGATCGTAGCTGTAGCCCTGGGTCTGGGCTGGGGAGTGGTATTTTGAGGTCGGCGGTATCAGCGAGTTGTTGGCCTTGCCGAGACCGAGCGTAATTCCCTCGACCATGGTCTTGGTGTCAAGAGCCATGGCGATGGCCTTGCGGATGCGCATGTCCTTGAGCAGCGGATCGCGCGTCTGCAACAGGAGCGCGACGATGCCGGGATTGGTCGCCAGCGAAACGGCGGTATCGGCGTTCTGCTTGAACTCCTCGACATCGGCATAGGGAACGTCCGGTACGATATCGATGTCGCCATTGAGCAACGCAGCCTTGGCGGAGGAGCGGTCGGGAATGACGGCGAAGCGGACGGCCTCGACAAGCGGACGCTTGGCGCCGGTGTAGCCGTCCCGCTTTTCTTCGCTGCGTACCGCGTAGTCGGCAAAGGCTTCGAGGTCGATGAATTCGCCCTTACGCCATTCTTTGTACCGGAAGGGACCGGTGCCGACAGGCACGTTGAACGAGCCGTCGGCGTTAAACGATGATTTGTCGAGTATGCCGGTCATGCCGCAGTCGGTTCTGGCAAGCGTTGCCTGAAAGAGGGCGTTCGGCTTTTCGAGCTTGAAGACGACGGTTTTGTCGTCGGGTGCCGTGACCGATACGACATGGGCGGCGCCGCCCGCGGCAAAGTCGTTGCGGCATCGCCATTTTGTAGCTTCGTCCATGTAGCGGTTCCAGTTCCAGACGACGTCGGCCGAAGTCAGCACGTTGCCATTATGGAACTTGACGCCATCCCTGAGCTTAAACGTGTAGGTCAGGTCGTCGTCCGAGACAGCGACCTCCTTGGCAAGCAGCGGCTTTACCGAGGCGTCCTCGCTATATGCAACGAGACCCTCGACTATGTGCAACACGACGGCGTCGCTGTTGGCGTCTCGGTTGACGCCCGGATCAAGGCTGCGGATGTCGGCATTGAGTGCGATTTTCAGCGTTTCTGCTGCGGCCGGGCCGCAGGCCAAGGTCAGCGCTAGTGCTGCGGCCGACGCGGCCAGTCTCTGTCTACGGTTCACCTCAGTTCTCCTCTTTGTGGTCTGCCCGGTTTTCCGGTTGAGCGAACTGTGCCTTTTGTGTGATCATAATGCAATACGAAAAATCGCAAACCTTCTCGGCCTCCCCAAAAGGGGGGTAAATGCGCTCTCGGCAGGCGTTATCTTTCGCTGCGGATCCGGTCCTCGACTTTCTGCAGCGTCGATTCAAGGTGGCGCCGCAGCGCAAGCTGGGCGAATTCGATCTCGCCGGAGCCAATATACCGGAGGATCTGGATGTGCTCCTTCAGCGACCTCTCCATGCGCTCGGGCCGGAGCCGATCGAATACCGAGGACTCGCGCAGCAGTCTGAGGTCGTTCTGCATGCGCACGGATTGCAGGATGAAGCGGTTGCCGGACCAGGTGGCGAGTGTCTCGTGGAAGGAGGCGTTCAGTTTTAACCAGCTGTCGCGGCTGATGCTGCCGGCGGCATTGATCTGGTCGAACATGCTTTCATGTTCGGCAATGAGGGCCCTGAGCGCATCCGGATCGGCGCGGTAGTTCGGCTCGGCAAGGCCTGCAAGCTCGATCGCGATGCGAAAACGATAGCTTTCGGCCAGGCTTTCTGCGCTGTCGAGCGAATCGACAAACGCCCATCCGTGGCCGCGCTGGCGGTGAATGAGGCCCTGGGAGGATAATTGCGTCAACGCCTTGCGGATCGTCCCGCGCGCAATGCCGTAGCGTTCCGTCAGCTCATTTTCCGACACTTCCTGCGGAATGGTGCCGACAGAGCGGTCGCGCAGGATCTGCTGCTTGAGGCGCTCCGTTTCGCTCTCACTGAATGTCTCGATGTAGGTGCCGTTGCCGAGATCGGTGGCGGCGACAAAGCCTTTGTTGGGGATGAGGCGCACGAGATCCTTGGTCGCAAGGATTTCGAGAGCGGCCCGCATCGGTGTGCGCGATACGCCAAACATTGTTGCCAGGGTCTTCTCGACAATCGGATGACCTGCCCGCCAGCCTTCTTTTTGTGCCTGAAGCAGGATCTGCCGGGCAATGTCGATCTGCAAAGCGCTCGGGGTGCTTACCGTGCTCATCAACTGGCTCCAGGGTCTGGTCGGTCTTTGGGGTGCGCTTCTGACATAGCTGTTCGATTTCCTCTGGACAATTCCTTGTGACAGTGCATTTTAACCACACAAAACGCAACATAGAGTGAAAGAGAAGACAGATGACCGCCGCACCGTTTCCGTTCGTTTCGATCTCAGGAACTCCGCTCGAGCGCGGGCGTCAGTATGGGCAGCAGGCGAAGGACCGTGTGCGTCGCAGCGTCGAACTGTATGCTGGTCGGCTTGCGACGCTCGGGGTCTTGCCCGACGACCTGAAGTCGATCGTTGCCGGCTATGTACCGCTCATCGAGGCATTCGACCCAAACTTCGTGGTGGAGATGAAGGGTATCTCCGAAGGTGCGGACTTGCCGTTCGAGCACGTCGTCCTCATCAATGCCCGTACTGAGATCCTTGCGAGGGCACGAAGGACCCAGGCTGCGAGGGCTGAGCATTCCGGCGACGGCTGCACCGGTGTCGTTGTCCTGCCTGAGCGCAGCGCCACGGGAGAGCTCGTGCACGCGCAGAACTGGGACTGGATGGCAGAATGCGCGGAGACGGCGATCGTCTTGCGCGTCAAGCCGGATGAAGGTCCGTCCTATCAGACGTTCACGGAGGCCGGTGGCCTTGCACGCAGCGGCATGAACGACAAGGGCATCGCCGTCACGGCAAATTATCTCGAGAGCGACCGCGACTTTGCCGGCGACGGCGTGCCGCTAGCACTCATCCGGCGCATGGTCCTGCAACAGGAACATCTGGCGATGGCCATGCGTGCCGTTGCCGGAACGAGGAAGTCGGCGTCGAACAACATCATCGTGAGCCACAAGGATGGCTTTGCCGTCAGCTTCGAATGCGCACCGGACGAAGCGTTCAACATCTATCCGGAAAACGATCTCATCGTGCATGCCAACCATTGGCAGAGCCAAACGGCGCTTCTGAAATTGCGTGAGCAGGCTCATTCAAGCTGGTCGGACAGTTTTTACCGCGACTGGCGCGTTCGCCGCATTCTCGAAAAGTCCGACAAGATCGGCGTCGCCGAGGTCAAAGCCGCGCTTTCTGACAAGTTTGGTTATCCCTACGCCGTCTGCCGTCCGCCGCATCGTTCGTCCCGCGGCCATGTCTCGGCGACAGTCGCGACCATCGTGATGCGGCCGGCGGCAGGTGAAATGGAACTCGCGGTGCTGCCGGCCGACAATCCGAGCTTCAAGAGCTACCCGACCTATCGCGACGAAATTGCCGCTTGAACCTTGGTCGCCGTCGCCTCGCGCGCGCCCTGCCCATTCACAGAAGGTCCACATGCCATGGATACGCTCACCACGCCCGGCCCGAACAACCTTGATGCCTACTGGATGCCATTTACGGCCAACCGGGACTTCAAGGTGAATGCTGAATTCATCTCCCGTGCCGAAGGGCTCTACTACTTCACCAGCGGCGGCCACCGCCTGCTGGACGCTATCGCCGGGCTTTGGTGCGTCAACGTTGGCCATGGCCATCCGCGCATCGTGGAGGCGATCCAGAAACAGGCGGCGCGGCTGGACTTCGCATCCTCGTTCGGCCTCGGGCATCCGCTGGTCTTCGAATATGCCAACCGGCTAACGTCGATTGCGCCAGAAGGCATGAACCGCGTGTTCTTCACCAATTCCGGCTCGGAAGCGGCCGATACCGCGCTCAAGATCGCGCTTGCCTACCATCATGCGAGGGGTGAAGGGCAGCGCCAGCGCATCGTCGGGCGTCAGCGCGGTTATCACGGCGTCGGTTTCGGCGGCCTGTCGGCTGCGGGCATGGGCCCGCACAAGAAGCAGTTCGGCATGCTCTTGCCCGGCACGGTGCATTTGCCGCACACGCATGATCCGGCGAAGAACGCCTTCAGCCGCGGTCAGCCGCCGCACGGGGCAGAGCTGGCCGATGCGCTTGAGCAGATGATCGCGACCTACGATGCATCGACGATTGCTGCCGTCATCGTTGAGCCGGTCGCGGGATCGACCGGTGTTCTCGTTCCGCCGGTCGGCTATCTCGAGCGGCTGCGCGAACTCTGCACGCGCCACGGCATCCTGTTGATCTTCGACGAGGTCGTCACCGGTTTCGGTCGGCTCGGCCATGCTTTCGCGGCCGACCGCTTTTCGGTAAAGCCCGATCTACTGATGGTGGCAAAGGGCATGACCAATGGCGCGGTTCCGATGGGCGGCGTCATTGCCAGCGATCGCATCTACGATGCGATTACCTCAAAGGCGGCACCAGGTACGGTCGAACTCTCCCACGGTTATACCTATTCCGGCCATCCGCTGGCGGCCGCCGCCGGATTGGCGGCGTTGGACGTTTATGTTTCCGAGGGGATTTTCGAGCGGGCAGCGAGGCTCGAACCGCACTGGGAGCAATGTGCGCACAGCCTGAAGGGGCTGCCCGGTGTCGTCGACATCCGCAACCTCGGTCTGCTTGCGGGCATCGAGCTTGGCGAAAACGCCGCCGTCGGCAAGACACTCGCCAAGAAGGTCTATGAATTCTGCTTCGAACGCGGCGTGCTCATTCGTCCGGTCGCAAACACGATCGTCTTGTCGCCGCCTCTGACGATCGGCAAGGACGAGGTCGAAACGATATATGCGACCATCGCCGCAGCCCTTCGAGCAAACTGATATCGCAAAGCTGACACACCAACGGGCTCGAGGAGTGTCCTGCGGCTCGATCGCCGCGTGCTACCTTCGATGGCCTTCTGCGCCCGGCCTCCCGCCGATGCCGCACGACCAGACGGTGGGCCGGTACGCGTCGTGATCGATGCAAACGGCGACGGGAAATCCGGGTAGGTGCGCCCCGTGATCGGCCAAACGCTTGTGTTTGTCATGGTTCGGGAGAACCGCAGGGCCTGCGGTTCGTGTGCGCTCCATGAGGCCAGTTCAGCGATCCTGGTGGCGGTGCCGCCGGCGCCAGGCAAGGACATCTTCGGGTGTCGCCTTGCCTGCGCGCGGGCCATGGATGGTGACGGCGCGCGAAGCGGCCGCGACTGCGAAGTCGAGCGCCTCCTCGAAGCTCTGGTCCTGCGACAGGCACCAGGTGAGCGTTCCACCAAAGGTGTCGCCGGCACCAGTCACGTCGACGACTTTCAAAGTAAAGCCGGGCACGCGCAAGACCGTTTCATGGTTGCGAGCCTCCGCGCCGTCGGCGGCCAGCGTCCGCACCACTCGGTCGATTTGGTGCTCTCGCATCCAGTCGCCGATGAGGTTGATGTCGTCGTGGCCGAAAGCGGTGTGGAAACCGATCTGGTTGAAGATGACGACAGCCGCGCCGGTCAGATAGGGCATGTCCTCGGGCGTGCAGCCGCCGACGTCGAGATCGAAGATCGCCCGGCGCCCGTTGGAATGCAGGTCCCTGAGGAGATCGGCTTGCTTCAGAACGCTGTTTTGCGTCTTGGCGTGCAGACGGCGGACGCGATAGAGCGTGGTGTAGAGGTAACCCGGCTGGCGCAACGCTTTCAGACTGGCGCCTGAAAGCCACATCGGCTGCTCGCCCATCTCGACGGTGAGCACGATGTGCTCGCCCTCGACGAGGAAGATGAAGTTGCGCGATTCCGGAATGGCCGGATCGATCAGCATGTGATCGACGCCGACGCCATTTTGCCTGAGATCGGCGATCAGGCGCTCGGACAATGGGCTGTCGTTGAGCAGCGATATGAACTGCGTATCGCCGCCAAGACCGGCGTGCACGACGGCGGCGTTGGCGATGGAGCCGCCGGCTTCGGCCGGAAGCTCCTTGACCATGCCCTTGTCGGCGCGGCCGGGCCAGCGGTCGGCGGTGTAGTATTCGTCGAGGGCGACATCGCCAATGAAGAATGCAGTCATAAGGTTAGTCCCGTGCCCGCTGCCGCCGACACCTTTATCGGACCGCCCGAAACTGCTACCCATGGGCTTTCGCCGAGGCCGCAGACGGCCATCCAGTAATAGGGTGCGGGGCCGGAAACGCCGCGGCAGGCATCGTGCCAGACATTGCGATCCATGACGACAGCCTGCCCGGGCGCGATGACGAAGGCTTCGATCTCGTCGCGATCAGGTGCTTCGCCATCCGACGCCGGCGCAACCGCAAGGACAACCGGTTCAGCGAGACAGAAGATCGCCTCTTCGGTCAGCGGGTGCCGCTCCATCGCGCGGCAGTCCCAGGGCGCTTGTCCGCCACGGGTGATGCCGAGATGACCGCGGCCGTCGATCAACGGCGTTTTCGTAAAGCCGTCGTTCCAGCCGTCGCCGACAGTCCAGACGACCTTGCCGTCCGTGTCACCGGTCAGGTCGTACACCCGGCCGTAGCGGGAAAAATTGTCCGGGGTCACCGGCCGGGCGTGGACGACGTTCATGCCGCACTCCTTATCGCGCGCACGACACGCATCAAGCCTGCGACATGGGCGGCTTCGACCCGGCCGGTGTCCTTGTGATCGTGCTTGAACCAGCTGCCGACGACGGCGCCGTCGGCCTGAGCCAATTGCTCGGTGGCGTTGGCTTCGGTGAGGCCGGCGCCGATCAGGAGCGGCGTCTCGCCACCGGTCGCAGCGCGGAATCGCGCCACCTTCTCCAAGTCGGTCGGCTGGCCGGTCGCGTCCGAGGTGACGACCAGCCCGTCGCAGCGCGACGCACCGATGCGCACGTCTTCCTCCTCCAGCCGGCCTGATAGGACCGGCTGGTACTTGAACCGGACACCACCGAGGAGCAGGGCCGTCACACCGTCGCGGCGGGTCTGAAGTTCGGTCGCAAAGGGGACGTCTGCTTCGGGCGGCAGGTGGCCAGCGACGGAATCCACCTGGATGAACGAGACCGGATAGGTCCGCGCGAGCGCGAAGGCGCGGGAGTCGTCGCGCAAGACGTTGACACCGATGCGCGTTCCGAGGTCGAGGTGGAAGATCCGCTCTAGCACCCGTTCGACATCCTCGGCATCGCCGAAATAGTTCTCGACCACCAGCCCATCGACGCCTTCGCCGGCCATGATGCGGGCTTCCTCTTCGGCCTGGGCAAGCTTGGCCTGAGCGCCGTCACCGGCAAGGTGCAGCATGCCGAGGATCGGTTTTTGGATGGTAAAGGTGTCGCCGAAGCGGCTCATGTCATGTCTCCTGCACGCCGTGCGGCGCGGTCTCGCGGCCCCAGCGCGTTGCAAATTTCATCTGGACTGCCGGCGAGTAGACGATCGACGTGCGCTCGACCAACCGGTCGTCCGCGTCGAGCACATCCCCGCTGGCGCAAAGGTAGCCCGGCACGTCCTGCGCCGGGGCAAAGACCTCCCGCAGGCGATCGGAAGCCGGCACGACGGTCAACAGCAGTTCCGAACGCAGGGGGTGACGGTCATAGTCGCGGCGCAACACCTCGTAGAGGGATTGCGACGCGAAGTCGTATCGATCAAGCCCGGGATAAAGGGCGAGATCGAGCTCGGACGTGTCGACGTTCAGCCATGTCACGCTGTCGCCGTTGGCAAGCCCGCGGGCGCGCACCAGCACGAGTTGGCCGTTGTCTGCCCGGTGCTCCAGCACCTGCGTCACCGGGCGCTGGCCCTGTTTTCGGGCAAGCTCCGTGAAGCTGCCGAAGTTCCAGATGTTGTGGCTGATCGGTCGGTGCGAGACGATTGTGCCGCGGCCGCGAACCTGCTGGACGAGGCCCTCCGAAACCAGAAGCGCCATCGCATTGCGCACAGTCGTGCGGGCAATGCCGAACTGGTCGCGCAACTGGTTCTCCGAGGGAATGGCTTCACCTTCGGAAAAGTCGCCGCTCAGGATCGCGGCGCGCAGCGCCCGATAGAGCTGCCGGTAAAGCTGCTCGCTCGAATAGAGATCGAGGCGCAGCCGCGACAGTCGATCGTCAGGGCGTTCGCCCGTTGCGGTTGAGGCGTCTGGCATAGGGGGATGGGTCAAGGCAGGCTCCGGCGCGGTTCTGTTACTTCGTGGCTCCGTTTATCTTGAACTCCTCGACACCCGCCTGTTTCAAGCCGTAGCGGTCGAGGATCTGTGCATAAGTGCCGTCGGCTTTCATGGCGTCGAGCGCGCCCTTGATTGCATCGCGCAGTTGCGTGTTGGCCTTTGCAAGGGCAATGCCGTAGTGGTTGATCTCGCCAACCTCACCGATCTGGTAGAATTTGTCCGGCTCCTGCTTCATCAGGTCGAGCAGTCCTTCAAGGCCGATGACGGAAGCCTGGGCACGCCCCTGGCGGATCTGCATGATGTGTTCGGCCTGGGTCGGGATCTGAATGACGGTGATCAGCTTGTCGGCCGGGCAGATGGATTTGCCAAGGTTTTCCGCCCAGGTGACCCAGCTGGTTCCGGTCGCGACCGCAACCGTCTTGCCGCAGAGGTCGGCCTCGGCCTTGATCTCACCCTGGTGGTCGGCGGTCGAATAGAAGACGTTGCCGGTCTTGAAGTAGTCGATGAAGTCCAGTTGCGTCTGGCGTTCCACCTTGTCGGAGAAGGCGGTCATAATCAGGTCGGAGCGGCCGGTGACCACTTGCGGGATCAATTGCGGGAACTCGACGTTCTGGAATTCCGCCGTCAGGCCGAGGCGCTCGGCGATCGCCTTGGCAAGATCGATGTCGAAGCCTTTCAGTTCGGTCGAGCCGGCGTCGCTGTATTCCATCGGCGGATAGGCAAGGCTGATCGTGACGTTCAGCTTGCCGGTGTCGCGCACGGCATCCGGCAGGGCGGCGGCCAGCTTCTCGTCGGCGGCATGGGCAGCAGCCCCTGCGGCAAGGCTGATGAAGGTGGCGGAGGCAAGCGCCAGAGCCATCGGCAGCAATCGTTTCATTTCCTGTTCTCCCTTTTTTGAACTCTTGTCGTCAGGCAAGCACGCGGCTCAGAAAACTGCGCACACGCGCATCACCGGGATTGCTAAGGACCTGTTGAGGTGCGCCGTTCTCGCGGATTTCGCCGTCGATCATCACCACGACGCGGTCGGCGACTTCTCTTGCGAAGCCGATTTCGTGGGTGACGACGATCATCGTCGTGCCGCCGCGCGCCAGATTGCGCATCACCTCCAGCACCTCACCGACGAGCTCCGGATCGAGCGCGCTGGTCGGCTCGTCGAAGAGCATGACGCGCGGTTCCATGGCGAGCGCCCGCGCGATTGCCACGCGCTGTTTTTGGCCACCGGAAAGCTGCGACGGGTAGCTCGATGCCTTGGCCGCCATGCCGACCTGCTCGAGCAGGGCCATGGCGCGGGCTTCGGCCTCGGCGCGGCTGAGACCGCGCACCACCATCGGTCCCTCGGTGACGTTGCCGAGCACGGTGCGGTGCGCAAACAGATTGAAGTGCTGGAACACCATGCCGAGCTGGCTCTGCTGGGCGCGCAGTCGCTTGACCGGCAATTCCTGCAGCGCGCCGCGGTTGAGCTCGTAGCCCATGATCGCGCCGTCCACCCACACGTAGCCGCCATTCGGTGTTTCCAGGTGATTGATGCAGCGCAGGAACGTGCTCTTGCCGCTGCCCGAGGGTCCGAGGATGCAGAGAACCTCGCCATAGGCGACGTCCAGGTCGAGACCCTTCAGCACCTCGTGATTGCCAAAACTCTTGCGGATACCGACCGCTTTAACTGCAAGTGTCATGCTTCACCCGTGACGGCCGGACGACGCGCCCAGGCTTTGAACCAGCGGCGTTCGGTGGTTGTCGTTGCGGCATCGCGGCCGAAGTGGCGTTCGAGATAATACTGGCCGATGGACAGAACCGTGGTTCCGGCCAGATACCAGACGGCGCAGACAAACAGCAGTTCGATGACGGCGCCGTTGATGAAGTAGATGCGCTGGGCCGCGTTCAGCATCTCGCCCATGGCGATGGTGGCGGCGAGCGAAGAGAACTTCAGCATGCCGATCGCGCTGTTGCCGAGCACGGGCAGGATCAGCCGAAGGGTCTGCGGCAGGATGATGCGCCGCATCGTCTGCCCGGGCGTCATGCCGAGAGTGTGGGCCGCCTCCTTCTGACCCTTGTCGACCGAACCGATACCGCCGCGCACGACTTCCGTGAGGTACGACCCTTCATTGACGCCGAGACCGAGAACCGCGGCGACGAAGGGTGTCACCACATCGACCATGCGGGCGTCAATAAGACCTGGGATGTAGAGCTTCGGAAAGATCAGCGCGATGTTGAACCAGATGAGAAGCTGGAGCAGAACCGGTGTACCGCGGAAGATCCAGACATAGAGCCAGGCGGCAAAACGCAGGATCGGGTTTTCCGAGAGCCGCATGATGCCGAAGGCAAAGCCGAGCAGCACGCCGAGCACCAGCGCGCAGGCCGAAATGAGCAGCGTCCAGCCGAAACCGGTGATGATGACACCGGCCGTCAGAAACTCGCCGACCACCGTCCACTGGATCTGCCCGACGGCGAAGGCGCGTCCGATCACCGCCAGAAGCAGGATGACGAGACCGCCACTGATCCAGCGTCCGGGGTGTTTCAGCCGGCGAATGACGACATCGGGAGCGGGAAGATCCGACAACGACAGTGCGGGACTTGGTTTTGACTGAGACTGGTGCATGGCATCCAATTGTAGGGTTAGGCCTACAACTTGATACTGGCGCGGCCTGAGGGAGTCAAGCGGCCCCCTCGGGTATATTTGAGGGTTTGCATGTTTAGCTGCTTGGGGAATTGCGCAGGCGGTTCGGTTTTCCCGACGGCACTTCAAGAAACGTCGGCTGCTGGTAGCGGCGCTTTTGCGGCGACTGTTCAAAAGTCAGATTGAGCAACGGCGTTGTCAGCTGCCGGCAATCGAAATTGCTCCAGTGGTCGGTCTTTCGGAACAACGGTCGGGGTTTGGTTTCCGATCAACCGGGCTTGAAGCCGATCACCATCGAGTCCGGCCCCAGCAACGGCTCGACGCGCGTGGACACAAAACCGGCGTCGCGCATCCAGGCTTGGCAGTCGGCGCCGGTATAATCGAAACCGCCGCGGGTCTCGATCAGCATGTTCAGGCTCATCAACAGGCCGAAGGCGTTCAAGCGGCGCTCGTCGTCAATGACGGCGTCGTAGACGATCACGGCTCCGCCTTTCGGCAGCGCAGCGAACGCTTTTTCCAAGAGCTTCCTTTTTTCGGCAAGATCCCAGTCGTGCAGGATGTGCCCCATCACGATCACGTCCGCATTGGGCATTGGGCCGTCGAAGAAGTTGCCGCTTTGGAAGGTGATGCGGTCGGTAAGGCCCTGCCGGGCGACGAAGTCGTCGAATATCGGCTGCACGGCGGGCAGATCGAAGCCGATGGCCTTGAGATGCGGATGCGCTCGCGCGATCACCACCGGCACCATCCCCTGCGCCGCGCCCACATCGGCGAAGGTCGTGTATTTCGACCAGTCGAACCTGGCGGCGATCGCCTGCGCCGCGCCGGCGCTGATCCCGCTCATCGCCTCGAGGAACCCGCGCAGCCGTGCCGGTTCCGCATAGATCGCGGCGAAGAAATCTTCGCTGTGCTTGGCTTCGTTCTGTGGTTCTCCGGTGTGCAGGGCTTCGGTCAGCGAACCCCAGAAACCGTAGAGCCGGGCATTGGCCATTTCGAGGATGCCGCCGATATAGGATGGCTTCGCCTTATCGAGGAAGAGGTCCGTGTCAGGGGCATTACGATAGCGGCCGTCCTCGCGTTCGAGCAGCTTCAGCGCGACCAGGGTGTCGAGAAAGTCGCGGGCCGAGCGGGGATGCAGTTTCAGCCTGGCCTGCAGATCCGGCAGTTCGGCCGGGCCAGTCGCAAGCTCGGTGAAGACGCCGAGTTCAACCGCACTGAGCAGGGCCTTGGACGCCCAGAACCCCATGCCGACCTGCATGATGTTGTTCGGTGTCGTTGTGCCCATCGCTCGTCTCCTCGTGGATCGTGTCGTCGAACGGCATCTGGGATTGGTGCGGAACCCGAAACTGTTCGGCAGCGCTGGCCGTGGACGTCCCGTCTCATCGACGCAATAAAATATTGCGTTCTGCGATGGGGTGCAATTAATCAAGAATCACTAGCAAGGACCGCAATCAAAGATCCCGTTGCGTGACTTCAGGTGGAATTGTTCGCGTCGTGTGATGAGCCTGGGTCTTGCTGGTACGAAGTCAACTTCAGCAGTTACCTTGATCGTCGCACGAGCTATGAGGTTGCGATACTCGCGCTTTATTTGCCGAAACCTCGGATCGATGTTTCGGTCACGGCAGCGAGGACCGCCTCGATATCGCGCCCGCGAATGACGGACGCGGGCGACCTCGAGCGGTTGAACTCCGGGGTGGCGTATTCGCATTAGCTGCTGTCAGGTGGGGCAAAGAAACAGTTCACGTCGTCTTCCGTCGGATGAAGGCAAATATGATACTGCCCATCGCCCGAGGGGATCTCATCGCCATAGGGGATAAAGAACACGTGCGGTCGTCTTGCCATGTGGTGGTCGCCAGCATGCAAGAAAACGGAAAAACCACGAGCCCCTCGCAAAATGTCGGGCGCGGGGATGGCAGCACAATCGCCACCTGCCTCATGGGCCTTGCAGCACGCCAGAGGATAGGTCCAGCCGGTCTTTGCCTGGTGAGCGTCCGTTCGGACGACTCCGACTGAGATTGTCGCAAGAATAATCAGATAAATGGATGATGGCGCGGCTCTCATTGTGCACCTCCTTGGAGGCAGCCCTTCGAAAACGCCGAGAGGTTGCTTGCTGATTGGCAAGTACGAATTGTCTGTTGTCAGCATACTCCCGGGTGCTTGGCGTGAAACCTGAAATATGCTCCTCGGACCAACGGCCAAGGAAACACCAAGGGACAAGGTGGGTACTGTCGCGAGGGCGGTTTCCTTGGAAATGCACAACGGGCCATGCGCTCCATCGTAAAAGTGCACAGCCGACCTGTCGCGCGGGGCTTCGCTTAGTCGTTATTGACGCTGGCCTTTCCGCGTCGATTGTTGTGCCGCAGCACCCGCTCGCTGATAGACGAAGCAGCGTTTCTGTAGAGGGCAATCGCGGGTGGTTCGGTGGATGATACGAGCCGTCGTGCATCAATCGGCCGTATGACCGTAGCGGCTGCGAAAGACTGCTGACGCCTGACGATGCATCCTGCGTCGGCCAGCCGGTTTAGGATATTGAGGCTTCAAGCCTCATGGGTAAAATTCACCCAACCTTGCTCGGCTCACTTGCGACCCCTTTGATGATGAGCGCCGCCAGAACGGCCGTGGCGACCCGCTCAGATATCGCGCCGGTTTGCGTTTCGGAAGCAAGCGCCTCCGCTGCACCTAACAGACCGACGCACACAGGATGGATATGGCCAACTTCCAGCTCTGAGAATGGCCGAAGGGCATTACACATCAAATCTATGTATGCGCGAATCATGAGCCGTTGCTGCGCGGCCATCTCTTCTGTCCCTTTGAGCGCCGCGGATATTGCGAGACCTTCTGGGCCAAAATCGGCAAGGCAATTGAAGTATGCTTTGCTGATAATGTCAGCTACGGCGGTGAGCTCCTTTGGCGCTTCGCAAAGCGCGGAGCGGAGACGGTGGACATAGTTTTCCTCCAGCCGCTTGAACAGTGCCAGCAAAAGTCCGGACCGGGTAGAAAAGTGTCCGTAAGCGATCGGACGACTGACCCCTGCTTTTGCAGCCAAGGTCCCGAGCGTCAGTTCATCCGCGCCCTGATCCCGGACAATTTGCATCGCGACATCAAGCATTTGTTCGCGACGCATATCTTTCTTGAGCTTCACGGTTGCCCCTTGCACCTAAAGTTACAATATGTAAGTTACATAGTGTAACTAACCGGTCAAGGGTGAAGTGATGAGTGAAGTAGCTGTCATCGGGCTGGGGCGCATGGGCAGCGCGCTCGCCAAAGCGCTTATAACTTCGGGAAGGAGCGTTACAGTCTGGAACCGAACTCCAGGCAAGGCAGAGGCCTTGGAGCACCTCGGCGCGTCGAGGGCGGAAACGCCGTCCGCTGCTATTGCCGCCAGCAGCGCACTTATCGTCTGCCTGTCAGACTACGCGGCAACCTCGATGGTCCTCGACGCATGCGCGACAGACTTGCTCCAAGGAAAGACCGTCGTGCAACTCACGTCGGGCACGCCGAAGCAAGCGCGTCAGCTTGAAGAATGGGTGGCGAACCGCGGAGGAAGCTATCTTGACGGCGCGATTTCTGCCTGGCCAAGTCAGATCGGTGGACCTGAGGCCTCGATCGTTATCGCCGGACGAGAAAGTGTCTTCACCTCGCTCGAAGCGAGCTTAAGGCTGCTCGCTCCAAATCTTACTCACGTCGGAAACGATATAAGCCGCGCAAAGGTTCTCTTTAATGCGGCTCTTGCCTATTTTGCCGGGCACTGGATTGGCTTCAGCCACGGGGCGGCGATGTGTGCTGCGGAAGGAATGGATGTCGCGGAATTTGGCGAAACAATAGCTAGCCTGTCACCGATGTTTGCGGACGACCTGCGCCACATGGGTCGAGCCATCGAAGGAAACCGATTTGCTGATCCCCAAAGCACCATCAGGTCGGTCGGCGTGGATATCACGCGGCTCGTCGAGATAGCGGATGATTTGAACATCAACACCGCGTTTCCCGCCTTTGCCTCTGATCTCTTTCGCAACGCTACAGACGCGGGGTACGGCGCCGAGGAGCATTGTGCGATTGTTAAAGTGATCCGCGCTTGGTGAAAACGGTTCTCTAAACTGCAGGCGTGCTGCCGCAATACGCTGTGCAGCTAGACGGAGCTGTCCAAATTAACATTTCGAGCGGTCTTGCTTTGTCGATCAGCAAAAAAACCGTGAGGTCGACCCGTTGCAAGCAGGCGATGGAGCCTGGGCGCGACGATGGTGCGATGAAAGCGACCGGAGCGGCTAGTTGGATAACGTTCCTGGACGCTGGCGGGCGCTACGCTGAACCTCTTGGCGAGCGGCTCTTTTGACGGGTCAAGCCGGGGGAGAACGGGGGCTGGCCGCGTGCCGCGGCCGGCGCCTGGTGCGCTCAAGCAGGTGTCGGCAAAGCCGATCGTGCCACAGTTTCGCGCGCGTCTGCTTCTCGAAATGATATCAGTCGGTGGGAGGCCTCGTCCCAAAGGACGAGCTTCACCAAGCCCAGGCTTTGCCTGATGGTGATGCGGCCCATATCTCCCAGTTCAGGATGATCACGTATGACCTCAGGAAGCCTGTAGAAGGGAACTCGGCTCGACAGGTGATGGAGATGGTGCATGCCGATATTGCCGGTGATCCAGCGCAAGGGCTGCGGCAGATCGTAGTGCGAGGCGCCATGCATGGCCGCGTATTGGAACGTCCACTCGGGTGGCCTTGACCAGTGCGTGTCTTCGAACTGGTGCTGGACATAAAACAACCAGACACCTGCAGCCCCAGCAAGAAGGACGATCGGCAGATGGATCAGGAGGAACGGTGCGACACCCACTGCCCAGATAAGAATGCCCGAGAGTGCGGCAATCGCCACATTCGTTGCCATGGTGGAAACCCACGGAAGAGCGCCAGAGCGCATCATTCCGAACGGCAACCTTTGCTTGAACAGGAAGAGCCAGGCGGGACCGATGCCGAACATCACGAGCGGATGCCGGTAGAGGCGGTAACGAACCCGTCCTCCTGGCGTGAGGGCGTCGTATTCGGCAACGGTAAGCGTGGTGATGTCACCGACACCTCGCTCGTCGAGGTTGCCTGCCGAAGCATGGTGTACGGCATGGGCGCGGCGCCAGTAGTCATAAGGCGTTAGTGTCAAAACGCTGATCATTCGGCCCGTCCAGTCATCCAGGCTGCGCCGCCCGAAAAACGAACCATGTCCGCAGTCATGTTGCAGCATGAACAAGCGCAGGAGAAATCCCGCCGCAACAGGGACGATAAGGACCACGCCGAGCCAGTACTCGAAGTGCAAACAGACCCAAGCTCCTGCCCACAGCAGAACAAATGGCACAAGGGTCGCCGTCAGCTCGAAGGTGCTGCGGCCGATATGCGGCTGTCGATAGGTGGACAGGATCTTTAGCCAGGCTTTTTCACGGTCGACGGTTGCTGCCGCGCCGTGGCCGGAAAGCGGGCTGACTCTGGAATTCTTCAAGGCGTCTTCCTAGTTGATTGTGTGACATAGTCGCCTTGAGACATTGCTATGGACGCAACAGGCAAACTGGGATTTTGGGCCGAGATCTCGCTCGCCTTCGAAATCATGTTTCGGCCTTCGACGTGATCGCTCATAGCAGCGCGTTCGCCGGCGGAATAGCGGCAGACCGGCCGACGCCGCCGTTGCATGTTGGATGACGCCAAGGCCTTATCTGGAGCATTTGACTGTGCCGGCAATCATGACGAGCCCTTCCGTAGGATACTGGGAGCCTCCGCGCGAAACTTGAGGCCTGATAGCGATTTTGAAAGGAAGGTTCGTTCAGAGCGCGAAGCCAATTGCGCTATAACCAAAGCTAGCGAGCAAATTCGATGGGGCGTTTTATCGATATCTTCACCTAGGCGTCAATCGGTTGTTCGCGTTGTCTGCAGCGCGATGCGAGGTCTCCGCACTCGACGACGATTTCGGGTCTGCCTTTCGCAAAATCCGCGGAACGGCGGACCCTGACCTGAAACTCGGCTTTTAAGTTGTCGGATTTTGGTTTCGACGCCGCTATTCGTTGGGGAAGGGGCTTAAGCAGGGGCTAGCATCAAGAGAACCAGAACCGCCGCTATTATCACGCTGAACCCCAATATGATCTTGATGATTAAACTTGCATCTTCCAAAGAATGCTCCTATTAGTAGAGAAAACGAAGAATACAACCTTCAAAGATATAATCATCTGCACCTGGGGTTGTCTATATCTGAATTAGAAACATCCTTGGATTGCGGACGATCTAGGAAACGTGCGGGATTTTGGTTGGGAGCGATGACG
Organism: Ensifer sp. Root423; assembly: GCF_001426275.1. Classification (NCBI taxonomy): domain Bacteria; kingdom Pseudomonadati; phylum Pseudomonadota; class Alphaproteobacteria; order Hyphomicrobiales; family Rhizobiaceae; genus Ensifer; species Ensifer sp. Root423. Next base: position 20,996 of record NZ_LMEG01000008.1, read on the forward strand.
TGGCGGAAGGGCTTCGCGTGCGACCGAAGCGGTCGTTTCAGGCCTTAAATACCGGTCATAGTGTCCATCGGGATTGGTTGAGTGAGGTCGGCGTCTGTTTCTGATCCCAAGGGACTAACTTGACGACCGCCCAAGGACGGCGCACGTCGGTTGGGGCTAACTGCGCGTCGTTCGCTTTGTCAGTCACCTTCCACCTCTCGGGCCAAGCTTTCCCTCAGCTTTGCGGCCGCTTCTGCTACTGCGGCCAAGTGGTGTTCAGAACTCATTTGCTCACGCGCGTGGCGCAAGGCGGGTCGCACCGCCTCGATCGATTTTCCAAAACGTGCCATCCATGGGTAGCGCGGCACCATCCAAAGATGGAAGTGGTGTGTCGTGTCTTCATTGTAGATGTAATACACGTGCTCGATACCCAGTTGGCGCTCCTGCTCACGTCTAATGCGTTGGACCAGTGGCGGAAATTCCGATGTTTCGGCTTAGCTCATTTCCGTCAAAAAGCAAAAATGCCTCTTTGCGGTGACGACGATTTGCCCGGGGATTGGATAGGCGACGTCCTGGTGAGCATGGAAAAAGCGTGTTTCTTGGACCGCGCCTCCAGGGACTGTTCGTCTTCCCGACGTAATCTCGCGACTCAAGCAACTCTCGCCCATCCCGATAACTCACATCCGATCGCTAATGTCTTTGCTCGTAACCGCACAGCTCGCTTGCTTGAAAAGGGATAAACTCTGACGGCAAGGGATGATGAGGCGGTCTGAACCATCGCCGGCAATCAACCGTGCTTTTGTCTGTCGTACGAAACCGCGCCCGCATGCGTCGGCGGCCTTGAGAGGTTCTCGAGGCCCTACTCCCGCTTCCCAAAGCTCTTTCCTCTCGATCTCGCAGCAGACCGAGGCACAGCCGGCGATCCGGCAGATGCTTGTCCTCGCCGTTCACGACTTGCTGGCTGACCTTCAGGACGACTTCCGACGGCTTGCCGCAACGCTGGCGAGGGCCGGGGTCGTAAGGGCTAAGGTTCGCGTTCATCTGTCGATCACCTTTTCAGCAGGCTTTCCACCACCTCGGGACCGAGAACCTTTTCGAGGGCTTTCACTCCGTTCTTGGGCAGTCTCGATAGGCCGCTGACAATGCCCTCTTTCCACGCATCTCCACGTTCCCATGCTTCCTCCCACGCATCGGCCAGTTCGTCCCCGTGGCGCGTCTCCACAAGCGCTTCGAAGAGCAAGGCGGCCTGCGACAGGTCTTTGTCCGCCTTCACGCGTCCTAGCGTGTCCGTCAGCCTACGCGAAGACACGATCAGCTTGTGGACGGCATACCTCTCGGGAGCGGGGACAAGGACGTTCACGCCCTCGCGGAAGAGAAGCACCGTCCGGACGGGCTCGTAGATGAGATAGTCCAAGAACCGGAGGTTTTCCGCCGACGCGCCGCCGAGGGCGGGCATGGGCGACGGCTTGCCAGTATATTCGTCCGATCCTCGGTTTCCAGTCGGGAACTCCACCCGATAACCCTTGGCGTTCTGGAAGGCCACCACCTTGGCTTTGTCAGCCTGGTGCGGAACCGCTCGGAAGTCGGGATCGACCGACTTGAGGATTTCGAGGATAGGCGGCAGGCTGTCTTGGACCCCAGCCGAGATTGCGAAGTCCTGCGCGAAGTCCGCGTCGCCTGTCTGCATAACCGCCGAGGGAAGGCGGACGCCTAGCATCCCCGCATAGGTGCTGAATGCGACTGACCCGATAAGCACGGCCCGCAACCGAAACAATCCGGCGTCGGCTAGGGCTTTCGTGACGTCGCCCGCAAACTGATCGGGACCGGGGAGGCCAGCGCGGCGCAGCGTGCTCACCATGCGCCTCCGCTCCCGGATATTGTCCTTGATTTCCTTGTGGGCCTTCACCCGCTCCGTGATCGCTTCGTCGCTCGCGGGACCGACGTAGCTTCGCTTGTCTTTGCCCTCGGGGGTAGGGAGATCAAAATACCAGTAATCGCGATCTTTGACGGTCACGCTCACGAACCATCCCTCCAAGGGGAAGTCCGCCACGAATTGAGCATCGAGCGTCCGTTGCGCCAGCTCCGCGAACATCGTCCGATAGCTGATGTCGATCTCTTTCATCATTGGTGTTTCCTTCTCGAGTGCGGCGGCCCTCTCGGCGACAAGTTCGGCCATCACTTGGTCGAAGCTCCGTTTCCTTCTGCTGATGAATAATCTTCGCTCATCTCACACCGCTGTTATAAGTCTCTGCCAAGACCTTATAACGATGCGCGGCTTTGTCAACGTTATAAGTCTTTGCCAAAACCTTATAACGGGTTGGCTGCTACGAAAAGACCCCGGAAGACCGGGGTTAGAGTGATGCACGTTGTGTTCTGTTTCGAGCACTGACGATGCTGACTGTGGTGCCGACTTTCGCTTTGCACTGCGCAAAGCTGGATGCAGCGCTCATCAGGATGGCGGCCGTGGTGATCGCTAACGTTTTCATCTGATTGCTCAATTCAGGTAGTAGATTTTCGTTCGTTCCGGTTCGGTGGCCTTGAGGCCGTCTAGCTCGCAGCTGAAGACGGCTGCATATTGCGGGACTGAGAAGCCGTCCTCTGCCCCTTTGACAACGAACGAGATAGTCGTGATCGGTTTTCCTTAGAGTTCCTTTCAGACGATGATGGCGGCTTCGGGATAATGATCAACAAGCCGAATTTACTGCCCTCCGCACGATAGCTATCGCGTTCGCAATGGTCGCTTGGATGAACATCTACGACCGCCATGGATTCATGGAGAACAACTCGCGCCTGTCGGCGTCCGACACTGGGCCACATTTATCAACGACCCGAGGTGCTTGCTTGAGACGGATTCTCGATATCCTCTCGATTGAAGGCCGGCTTCGACCGATTTTCTCTTGCGTTTCGTTCGGCATGGGCGCTCTGAAGCATTGCATGCGAGCGCTGGGCAGCCTTCTCGCATCGAGCATGCAGCTCCTGTAGCTCCTTGTCCGTCAGTTTCTCGATACCGACGAATTCGTTTTCGGCATCCGTAAACAATATGATTTCGTCGAGTTTGGCCTGCAGCGCCGCCCCATCTCGATTTTGGGTATTTTGAATGAGAAACACCATGAGGAACGTGACGATCGTTGTTCCCGTGTTTATCACTAGTTGCCACGTCTCGGAGAAGCCAAAGAAGGGGCCCGACAGTGCCCAAGCAAGAACCGTGATCACACAGACGATGAAGGCAAGCGGGCTGCCTGTTGCGTGTGCGGTTGCGGTGGCGAACCTTGCAAAGAAACGATCCATGGTCAGGCCTGCGTGCGATGTCGTTGGCCTACAGCGGGTTTACGACAAAACGGGGCACAGCCATGCTTGTTCCCGATGCTGCGAAGATTTGAGATGTTCTTAATTGCTTCCAGTGTTCTGGTCTTTGCGGGTGCGAACAACTGAACTCTTCACGCCGAGTTCGTAGTGTTCTCCAAGGCATGAATTTATCCTACCGACCAGGTGAGCGAATTGCGCTACCCCATCGTCTCATGAACGATCCCGGCGGTTTGCGCTCTGAAAGGGTCGTGCGTGAGCCCTCATCATCAGTGCTTCTTTTCAAGTTTGTAGGTGTCGAGGCGTCTGATCGCCCGCCGCGATTAAATGTGCCGATCGTACGGATGGTATGGTTTGGCGACGAGAAGTGGAACGATTCCTCCGTAAAATGCTTTCTCTCCTGCATTCACCTGCCAAGGAGAGAACCATTGAAATCGCTGGCTGAAATTTTCGAGCATACACTGCAGGATATCTATTTCGCTGAGAACGCCATCACCAAGGCACTTCCAAAGGTTGCTAAGGCAGCCAACAGCGCTGAACTGAAAAAAGCGGCCGAAGAACACCTCTCGGAAACCAAAGACCAAATCAAGAAATTGGAGCAGGTTTTCAAGTCGATCGGCAAGACGGCGTCTGGTGAAAAATGCGATGCCATCGAAGGGCTGATCAAGGAGGCCGACGGTTTGATGAAAGAGGCCGAAGGAACAGCTCTCGATGCCGGACTACTGGCCGCTTGCCAAGCTGTCGAGCACTACGAGATCGCGCGCTATGGCTCTCTTCGTGAGTGGGCCAAGGATCTTGGTCATGATGAGGCGCACAAACTTCTGAGCGAGATTCTCGACCAGGAGAAGGCTACGAACAACAAGCTCACCAACCTCGCCGTGACGTCGATCAACAAAACATCGAAGCGATCCAAGGCGGCCTAATCGCCAAGGGGCGGCCGCGCCCTTTAAAACGGCGCGGCTGGCCGCGGCGCAACCTCTGCAGTTGTCGCTCCGGCAAGGTGAGCCGGTTTCGTGGATTGTCATTCCAGAGCCGTCGTTTTCTTTGGCTCAAAGGAGAAAAGCGTATGACTTACATCGAGGACGACAACGGCGAGGTCTGGGACCTTGCCGAAAAGATCGGGTTCTGCATGCTCACCACTCAATCCGGCGCGGACCTTAAGGCCAGGCCAATGTCGGCCTACATCGAGCGGGTTGAGAACGCCCTGTATTTCTTGACCGACGTCAAGAGCCACAAAGATGACGAGGTCGCGCGCCATCCAAATGTCTGCCTGGCTTTCGCCGACACGAAGAAGCAAAAGTATGTGTCGATTTCGGGCGTAGCCGAGGTACAGAACGACCGCGAGAAGATCCGGGATCTCTGGTCAACTCCTGCCAAGGCATGGTGGGACAGCCCCGACGATCCCTCCATTCGCATTCTCAAAGTTACGCCAAGCTCGGCAGAATACTGGGACAGTCCCGGCACTGTGATCAGCTACATCAAGATGGTAGCGGCAGCCGTCACCAGCGCCAAACCGGACATGGGCGAAAACGCCAAAGTGCGGATGTAGGTATTGGCGGGCCGACGTGGCCTGTCATCTTTGTCGCCTGAGATTACCTCATGAAATCGGTGATGCGGCGGCTTGGCGCGATCGCTCATCTTTTCAACGGGCAGGAAAACGTCTTTCCGCTGATCGCCTCATAATTCCAGACGCGCTGCTGGCGTTATCCGCCGCCACGGCAATTGAACCTCAGGTCGAGACCTGGCGAAAACAGCCGTTGCGCAGGCCATTCTCGTCGGCGCTTCAATTGATCGGCTGCGACATTTAAGGGGAAGTACGTGTGACGGATTGGCTTTTATCTGTTGGTGTGAAACTCGACATTTTTCCGCATCTGGCAGCTTTGATGGTGGCCTACATCCTTGCTCTGCCGATCGGCTGGGATCGCGAACAAAACGAACGAAGCGCTGGTCTTCGCACATTTCCGTTGGTCGCCATCGCCGCATGTGGGTTTATACAGGCTGCAGAGACGGTCATACTTGGCAACGCCGAGGCCACCGCGCGCGTGGTTGAAGGTCTGATCAACGGTGTCGGTTTCATCGGTGGCGGCGCAATCCTTGTCGGCAAGCTCGGCACTCGCGGGACCGCCACGGCGGCGAGCATCTGGGCGACCGGCGCAATCGGCGTCGCCGTGGGGCTCGGATCCTACGATACCGCCATCGTTCTATCGATCGTCACGTTCGCAACGTTGAAAGTTATGACAAATTTCAAGTCACCGAGAAACGAAGCCCTGGCACCGCGGGAAAAGGATTGAGTTAGCGCCATTGTCATATGGCACGAGAGATCCAGCCCTAATCATCGCATGTCCGGATTCCCAGCTTACCACCGGCGCGAGGCTGAATTTCCTGCGGCTACGAGCAAGCGTTTAGGACGGTCGATCCAACCGTCCCGCGTCCCAACCTCTCGTGCAAGCAATGCTGGACCACCTCAGCGCGGCCGGAGCAAGCCAAGCTATTGGCACCGGCCAAGATAGTCTGACTAACGTTACCTGCTGCGGACGCGCTCTCATGGCTCGAGAGCGTTGTGCCTAGGCGGCGCACGTTCGATCAGGCGACCGCAAATCTCGCGCGCACCGGTCTTCCTCCTGGTAATGCTCGACGTTCGGTGTTTGCCGCTCGATCCGCCGCGAAACCTCGGCTTTCTTCACTCTGGCAATCCGGCCATGCGATAGCCTTCGATAAAGCGCTGGACTGTTTGTGGATCGCGAGCAGGTTGGGCCGCGGCCCAGTGGGAGATGGTGAATTTCGGAGCCATTGCCATGAAAAGTGCTGCTTCCCGCATTGCCTCGTCTGTGCGACCGAGTTGGGCAAGGCTGGCCGCCAGTATGCGGCGTGAGGGGCTGCGGTAAATCGCCTCCATGCGCAAGATCTTGACGGCTTCTTCATATTGGCAAGCAGCGTAATGGGCGAATCCAAGTTGCCAATAGTACCAGCCTGGCGGGTGCGGGTTGAGCCGAAGCGCCCTTTGGGCCAGTTCGACCGCTTCCGATCCGCGCCCAGCGAAGGCCACAAGTTCTGAACGGATGGCTAGGGCATCTGCATTGTTTGGTTCCAGCGTAAAGGTGGTTGCGAAGGCTTGATCAGATTCGGACCAGCGTTTTTCGTAAGCCCATAGATATCCGACGAACCAGTGACTGGCAGCATCGCCTTCGTCCAACGCAACTGCTTTGTGAGCTAGCTCAAAGGCCCTTGAGCGGTTCTCTTGGGTGGGTTCGATGCCTTGCGCCCATAATTGCCAATAAACAAAAGCCAGACAACGAAATGCCTCTCCATACTCGGCATCGATGGAGACTGCGTGGTTCAAGAGTATCTTGGCCTCGCGCAGCGCTTCTGGGGAACTGTTGAACGCTGAGATCAGAATTCGCCCCCTGACACAAAGATCATATGCTTCCAAGCTCTTCGGACGTTTGCGTGACGGTGGTCGCGCCAAGCGTCCAACGAGGGCCTCGACAATCTTGTCTGTGACTTCGTCCTGGAGACCGAAAATGTCTTCGAGATTTCGGTCGAAACGTTCGGCCCAGATGTGATCGCCGCAAGCGGCATCGATGAGTTGGACGTTGATGCGCACGCGACCGCCGGCGCGACGAGCGCTGCCTTCCAAGATGTAGCGAACACCCAGTTCGCGTGCGACTGCTCGAACGTCAGGTGATTTTCCCTTGTAAGCAAACGTCGAATGCCGGGCAATGACGAACAAGCCGGGATTTCTGGAAAGGTCGGTGATCAGGTCTTCTGTCAAACCATCCGTGAACACGTCCTGTTCGGGCTGACCGCTGAAGTTGGTGAACGGTAGCACGGCGAGGGACGGCCGCGCAGGCAGAGACAACTCTGTATCTTGTCCGTAGACCTTCAAGGCTGCGGGGTCGTAGAGCACACGATATACATGAACTTCCTCGGCGATATTTTTCAGGGATTTCGGGCCGAGATCATCGAAGCTGAGCGCGAGCTTCCGCTTGACTTGGTCGTGGATCGCCGCGGACAGGTAGATGGCGCCTGGGTCGGCAAGGCTTTGTAGCCGGGCGGCGATGTTGACGCCATCGCCATAAAGGTCGCTGCCATCTATCAGGACATCGCCGAGATTGATTCCGATGCGCAAGACGACATGGCGCGTCTCGGGCAAGGCAGCATTGGCGGCCTGCATCTTCCGCTGCAACTCAATCGCTCCGGCCAAGGCATTGACCGCGCTTGGAAACTCAATGAGAACACCGTCACCCATCAATTTGACGATGCGGCCGCCATGCGCACCTACGATAGGCTGGAGGATTGTCGTCCGACGCTCCTTCAGCGCTGCGAGCGTGGCGATTTCATCCTCCTCCATCAATCGGGAGTAGCCAACAACGTCCGCGACGACGATAGCGGCGAGGCGGCGATGAATGTGTTTTTCGGCCATTGAGCAGAAGGTTCCTCACTAGTTGCAAAGTGCAACTCGGTTATCTTTGCGGCCTGAGATTTTCGGCCACGATGACCCCGTTTGGAAGCATACGCCTGTTGCAATCGGCACGACAGGCGCATGCTGACGTGCCCGGCTTCTTCAAGCCGCAACACGTGACAAAGACGCAGAGGAGGGATGTGCTGCACCTATTGATCGCGTGTTCTTGCGACAAGCCGGCGAACAAATGGCCGCGTCGGCCCGTTCAGCGACAGTTGCGCGGAGAAGAAAAACGAGCGACAAGTTCGGGAGGGCGATTGCAAGGGGTAGAGGCGAAGACCCACAATGAAGCAAGCGGAGAGCGCACGTTCGTGGTCGATCTCGCCGGTACGGATGCCGTGGACTCCGGGATTTTCACCTGGGATATCGTCCGGGACCTAGCCTACGGAGATTCGCGGAACTAGTTCCGAAGCGGTACTCCTGGTCAGGCCAGTGGCTTGCCGTGAGGTCCCGAACGCGCATGATAGTGGGCAGCGACGCCTGACGTTTGCATATTAGCCTCCATGCACGCACCAATGAAGGCCTCGCGCGCGACTGCAGAGGGAACCGAACGGTTCAGCGCGCCCCGGCATGTCGTCACGGCTCGTTCATAGCCCTGTCCGTGCCTTATCGGCCATTCATGCTCTAGAAAATCCAGCGCGTCGTAAACTGATGCGAATAGGCGGTTCGTTCCTGACTGTAAGCGAACAGATAATGGAACCGCCCAAAGTACCTCAGGAAGGCGCATGATGTCCCCCTTCCGTATCCTAACAGTTTGATAAAATAGAAATAAACTATAGATGACACTATACAGGTAGGGGCTTCGTTCTTCAACGTCCATGCACTAGTCATCTCGGGCGGCAACCTAGTACGTTCGCCGTACGGGGTGGCGAGAACTCCGTTCTGGAGGTATCAGCTACCGGCCAAGGGCCCTTCAAAGCGCCACCTTCGTCGTCTCAAAATCGATAGACAAAGAGTTATGGCGTCTGGGGCCTCCACGGAGACATCACTGTCAGTTGGCCGCCCGCTTGAGCCCCCAGATACGCATGAGTTCATTCGGCCCTGAAATGCCGGCGTTGCGGACGGATGGGTCGGCCGAGTTCCTTTTGGTCTGTCCCACCGCACGGGCAAACCATGTCCGAAGCCGTCCAAAAGGTAGTACGACAGCTGGATTTGCTTGGGCCCTTCCAGCGGCTCAGCGTACCCCACTCTTTTTCCTGTACTCGTCCGGACTGGGGCGCAATCTTCAGCACGTTCAGCGCTGTAAAAAAAACGCCCGCGTCGGCATTATGAGGGTCGACGACCCTTGTACAGTGCCAGATGGACATGGGCGGCCAGTCTTTCTGCGTCGGCGAGCCCGCACCAGATCACCCCTTTCGTCAGGCGATCGGATGGTGGCCGTTTCCATCTCACGCATTGCCCCACCCGTGGAAATACGACCAAATAAACACGGGATCGATAGACGCCGTGACTGCGGCAGGTGTGTTCAAAAATCTGTCGGATCAACGTTGCCATTTTCTCGGAACAAGTGCTGCCTGTTCGACGTTGAGCGACATTCGTCGGCTTCCACGGCCTTATAGGACGCGTGAGGCGACCAGCACATGCAGGACGGTAGTTAACGATGACACACGGCAATCAAGAGGCAATCGCTGGGAAAACATGCGTCACTCCAAAACCCACTCGCGCGCGCTCAGTCGAACCTTTCGAGACAGTCTACAACGGCCACTACGATCTCACGGAATTTATTGCCATCTACAAGTTACAACCTTTGGAAGCCCGCGAGATCCTGGAACGCATAGGCCCCTCACGGACGAAGCTCGACGCATACATGAATGAGCTTCGCGTTCAGGCCCAGAAGTAGTCAAAAGTCGCCCACGTCCTCGATCGTTCGGTGTGACGACCGCGATCAGCAAGTGCTCCGTCTGAACGACTCAACCGCGCCGGCGCTCGTTAAGCGGAGGGGGATGGGGTCGGAGGCAAGTGTGGATGAGCCTCCGGCGGCACTATGGGCGACCAAGAGACGGATACCAGGCCACACTGCGTACCATCCTAAAACTTGATCAGGCCGTTCGAAAGAAAGGCCCGCAGCTTGGCGTGCACCGGCACGGACTGATAGAGGGCAATTAGTTCTGGCGACCCCCTCTTGCCATGGTGTCTTGCCATCTCTGTCATCGAGACGCGCTCTCCGGCGTAAGGCACGTACCGCACGAGCGCTCCTGCGGTGACGTAGCCGGGGTGAATAACACGGCAGTAAAAGCCGGGGCGAGCGACCTTTTTGTATAGTTTGGGAAAGCCATGATCTCCCATTCTATCCGCAAGTACTCGGCACGGCATCCGGGGCGCTGTTACTTCCATCACGAGATCGCCTATTAGGAGACGGTCGCCGACCGACACGATCTGGTTGTCCAAACCTGCAATACACAGATTTTCGCCAAATAGCCCGTGATTGATAGGCTTGTTGAGCGCCCTTTGCCACCAAAGGCGGGTTAGGTTTCCTTCAACGTAAACCGCCTGCTCGGGACCGCCGTGGTATTTTCCATTACAAACGGCGTCGTCTGCAAGACCCTCGAACCCAACGAAGACCGTTTCGCCTGTTGGGTGCTTGTTGATCCCGGTTTTCATCTTCTTGCCGGGTCTTTCTTCGGGTTTGCCAATGCACACCGCCAACACCTTCAGATCTCGCGTTGCGGCCTTCATGTACAGCCAACCTCCTCAATGATGCGCTTGCTCTCCCAGCGGTGCCTCATCCGCGAGCGCGCTTTGTGCCTGCCACCTTTCACGGTTGTTATGGAACCTCCTTTCTTCAACGGGCGCAACATCGACCATCGATCCTCATAGCGAGGTAGGCGAGTGTTTGGCGCGACGCCCACTTCATCTCTACACGAAGGCGGCAGGGTCGGTATCAAATCTAGGGGAGGGGGAGAACGACGCAGTCTTCGAAAGGCGAACGTTTCTCGCTCGCTCCACTAAACAGTTGGAACCGCCGCCAGTTCCTATCCTCGCAATGAGCGTGCCGCCGGTTGCGTAAGCGTTCGGCTTCGCTTGCGCTCGAATTGAGCGATTTGAAGATGGGCGCCACGACCTGCGGGCGCCCCAGGGGAGCGGTGCTGCGCAAGTTTATATTTGCGGGGGGCATAAGAACAAGGTCTCGCCCGAAAATTGTATTTTCCATCGGTGAAACCAAAATCTGCGTTCTTTCGCCGTTTGTGGGTGGAAATTGTCCCGGTTAACACAATCGAATAAACTACAAATTCACTTGATAATTATTGCAACTCAAAGGTGAGGTTGCTGACTATGCTGATGCCGTCTCGTATCAGTGACCCCATTATCCGTTCAATAACCAATTTATTCTATAGGATACTTGCTTCGGGCAATGCAGCCCGGTCCACCTGCTTTCATGTGAGGTATGGCCACTGGCGATAGAAATGAGTTCGGCACGCCAGCAGCGATATCCACATCAGGAATCGTCTTCATGAGAATTAAGAGCCAATTTATCGTTCTGGCATCGGTCACCGGTATGACCATGGCTGGCCTCATCACCAGTCTTTGGGGCTACGCGGGTGCAGCAGCTGATGTTACGCGGGCTTACGACCAGAAATATCACTCGTACATGCTGGCTGACAACTTCCGGCAATCGTCGGATGATTTGACTCGCCTCGTGCGTACCTACGCCGAGACGGGGGACCCTTCCTTCAAGGACCAATACAATGCGGTCGTTGAAATCCGCAATGGAACGCGACCGCGGCCCGAAGACTATCACCGCATCTATTGGGATTTCGTCGCAGGCGGGGACGCAAAGCCGCGTCCTGACGCAACGGCTGTTTCTATGCAAGATCTGATGCAGCAGGCTGGTTTCACCAAAGAGGAATTCGCCCTCCTCGGCGAGGCGGGAAAGCGCTCTGATGCGCTGATCAAGCTTGAAACCGAGGCGATGGCGCTCGTTGACAACGCCGCCAAACTTGGCCCCGAAGCCAAGAGCAAGGCGACGAAAATGCTGAACTCGCCGGACTATCACCGATTCAAGGCCGAGATCATGAAGCCGGTGGATGCCTTCTATGTGAAACTGGAGCATCGCACGCAAGCGGCCGTCGACGAGGCCAGTGTCAAGGCATCGTTCTATTGGATGCTCATCACCATCGCCATGTCCGCTTTGGCGCTCATGCTTTTCATCGTCGGATTCGTCACCTTCAAACGAATTATCGGGGGCATGTACAAGCTTGGGACTTCCATGGGCCTCGTTGCTGAGGGTCAACTGGACGCGCAGATCGAACTTGCTCGCAATGCCGACGAAATCGGCGACATGGGCAAGGCCCTCGAAGTCTTCCGCCAGGGCGCGATCACCAACCGGCGGCTTGAGCAGGAAGCTCAGGAAAGCCGCAAACGCGCCGAAGTCGAGCGCATTGCGATGCAGGAAAAGGCCGAAAATGATGCCGCTGAACGCTTGCGCGTCGCAACGTCGGGCCTTGCAGCCGGCCTCAAGAGACTGGCATCAGGCGATCTGGCCTTCCAGATTAACGATGCCTTCGCGCAGGATTTTGAGACACTTCGCCACGATTTCAATCAGTCCGTTGCTCAACTCGGCACGACCCTTGTGCAGATTTCCGGGTCAATTTCGACCCTCGATACCGGCACGCGCGAGATCGCGGTCGGAACCGACGACCTTTCGAAACGGACCGAGCAACAGGCTGCGTCGCTCGAAGAGACCGCGGCGGCGCTTGACCAGATTACAGTCAACGTCGCCAATTCCTCCAAGCGAACTGAGGAGGCAAAGGGGGTTGCAAGCCGCGCCAACCGTTCGGCAGCCGAATCCGCCCAGGTCGTATCCCACGCCGAAGAGGCCATGCGAAAGATCGAGGAAAGCTCACAGCAGATTTCCAACATCATCGGCGTTATCGACGAGATCGCTTTTCAGACGAACCTCCTCGCTCTCAACGCCGGCGTTGAGGCGGCCCGGGCGGGAGAAGCCGGCAAGGGCTTTGCGGTCGTTGCCCAGGAAGTTCGAGAACTCGCCCAGCGTTCTGCACAGGCTGCCAAGGAAATCAAAGGCCTGATCGACAACTCTTCCGCAGAGGTGGACAACGGTGTGAAACTCGTCCGTGACGCAGGCTCTGCGTTGAAAACGATCAGTGGCTTCATTGTTGAAATCAACACCCACATGGAATCGATCGCCACATCTGCGAAAGAGCAGTCCGCCGGGCTTGCCGAAGTCAACACCGCAGTTAACGCGATGGATCAGACGACGCAGCAGAATGCGGCAATGGTGGAGCAGTCCAATGCGGCTTCCAACACACTTGCGAATGAGGCGGTGCGCCTCAGAGGACTTGTCAGCCAATTCAAACTCCAAGGCGCAACTCAGAGTCCCTTGGCGAACGGGCGAACGACCACAAGAAACGACAGCTCTCAGCCGCATCGGTCGACGCGTAGGACGGCAGCCTACCACGGCAATGCAGCACTCGATGTCAGCAGCGACTGGCAGGAGTTCTGAGCCGCCCGGCCGTCAAAGCAGGTAGAAATACGGGCCTGGCAAGTTTGCCAGGTTTGCTGGCTGCTTTTAGCTGGCGCCCTTCTGTGGTTCCAAGGTGCGACGTTGACCATTTCAGGATCCATGGTCAACGTCGTTCAATTTGGATCGCAGCTAGGTCTCGGTATGGCGGAACACAACGCATGCGGGCACCTGCAGCACTGCTCAGTCACAGGAAATCGACTTGCGGGAAACCCGCGATCCGATGCCACTGAATTTAGTTTGCTCCTCACCAATCGTTTACTTCCTAACGGCTGCTCCATGAGTATCATCGCCTTGATGCCGGGGGCGGCGTCATTCGGGGCAATTTGTCGTCTTGGGAGAGCAACAAATGAACCTGGAGAATTCGAGCATCGCACCGAACGACGTTGCGCTGCTCCAGAGCGTGCTTGACGCATGGTGCCGTCATCAAAAGATCAGCCGAAAAGACGCCACAGCGGAAGCGAAAATCCTCATCAACGAGTATCGAAGAGGCGTTCGTTCTCAGATCGGGTTGATCGACGCGCTCGCCAAGCAGCAGTAGGAGCCGATGGCTTCCCATCGGCCATTTCGCGGGAACAGTTGCTGAGGGTGCATCGGCGCCATCAGCTTTTGGACCCTTCGCAAGCCGTCATCGTTCCACCGGATTGCTGCAACATCGAAGTTGGAGCAGTCTGCCCGCGGACGTCGCCCTCTGACGGGCCGCGTCCAATAGCGCTGCGAAGTACTTCCTGCCTCCCAGCCACTTGCACAGAGGTCGCCGAGTGGGGTTCAGGATTAACGAGGTGCGAGGCAGTCCTCACAAATGCCGCAACCGTCGACATCCATCAGTGAGGCGAGGTGCTTCTGTTGGCAACAGAGGCACACTACGGTATCGGACGTGTTTCGTGGCTCGCGTTCAGGCGGAAGAATTTCGATCTGTCGGTCAGAACTGGCACGGGTTGTCTGTCGATTCATCTCGGGGCTCCATGTCGAAGACGCCACAGAGATAGGAAGCCGTTAAACCGACGCAAGATGTCGATCGCGACGCTCCTTAAAGCGGGACCAAGATGGGGGCGATCCAGCTCGCATTTAATGCGCCTCAAACCGATCCAGCATACTCTGAAGTACCGCATTTTCCTGTCGAAGCTTCCGAACCAGACGCTTTTTCAGCCGGAGGTTTGCATCCTGGAGTGACGCCAGCTCGTCAACAGTGACTGCAATTGCAATGTGCACTGACTTTGTTGGCACGCGCCGCGCCAAACCCGTCGAACGAGGACGCTTCGAACGCTCGGGCGGCTTTACCGGGAAGGTGGCGTTGGCTGACGCATCTGCCGAGCTTGTCTTGGGGACGACACTCTCTTCTGGCACTTCTGGTTGACTAGCGGTTGTTGGGGCATCATCGACCGCCGCAGCCACTGAATTGAGCGGTTCCGTAACCTCCGGTGGCTGGTCACCAATTCGAGCTTCAGCAAGAAACAGATGTGGGACTTCGGCCTCCGCCTCACGCACAAATGCCTTCAGATCGGTGTCGCCCCAAATAGAGGCTGGTCGACCTGTCGAACGTCGGCGCGCCGATTTCACTTCGACAATGAACTTTCGCTGTTGTGGCTTCATCGATATCCAGGGACCAAAGCTGGTTCAGCGCGTAAAGCGTCAAAATCGCTCTAGCATCTTCTTGAGTTGGGCGTTCTGTAGCACCAGCTTCTCCGAAAGCTGACGCCTTAGCATTCTTATTTCCTCATCCAGGGCGGCCACGTCATCGGCTAAAGAGATCGGCTGCTTGGGAGCACGGAGGCTCGGTGAGCCATACTCGACCCGAGGATCCACCGCAACGGAGGCGCTTGATCTCTTGTCTCTTGTTTGCCGTCGGTGTGGTTTGCGTGCGGGTCGATCCGCCTGCTCGGGCGCCTGACCGCCCAAAAGGTTTGTGCTGTGGCTGGCGGTCTCGAAATCAACCGCATTTGCTCCGCCGGTCCGGACATTGTTTTTGACTTCGCTCGGCTCCGGGTCGGCAGCGTTTGTGACCGCATCCGTCGTTTGAGTACTTGCAGGAGGATCCATTCCTGCCAAGGGCGCATCCGAGCTTTCGCTCACGGGCTCCGATATAGATTCCCGGGGCTCGACAGCTCTGCCTCTTGAGGTCAGATCAAGTAAGAACTTCCATGGTGATTTCATGATATCTCGTCATCCAGGATTGCGCCATGCCATCTCCGAAGGATGCTTTGACGAAGACCGATCGCGTAGACGATCGGTCTTTCATTAACACTCAGCTGAGCCCGAGCCGCTTGCGCAACTCAGCATTCTCGGCCCGCAACTTATCGCCGAGCTCCCGGCGAAGCCGCGAATTCTCTTTCTCCAGCTGAAGAAGATCCGCGATCTCGTCATGTACTTGCGATTGCGCGGCCGTCCTCTTGTCGTCGTTCTTCCTTGCGGCGTTTGCCCTTGCGGCGCGCTTCGGTTGACTTGCAGTTTTCGCCTCGGCCGAAGTTTCCTTGCGCTTCCGGCCTTTCCCGGCGCTCGGTGCGGGGCTTGACTCTGCCGTGGCAGCGTCCACTTTTTTTGCTCGTGGTCCGCGCTTCTTAGGCGCTGCCACTTCCGCCGGAGCGGTCGCAGTAACCTGGTTGTCGTCCAATTTGACCTCATCTGCCATAAGTCTATTTCCTCTCTGCGGATCGAAAGCATTTGTCCGACGCGCGAAATATGACAGCCACACCACCCGCGGTCGAGACATCAACGATATCAGTGCTACATTGCGCGAGGCCGACCGAGGCAAGTTTGCCAGCGACGAAGATGTGGCGACGTTGTCGGAAGGAAGTCAAGTCTGCCCGTCAATCATGAGTGGGGAGCCTATCCGCTGGTTAGGGCTCTGCAGTGCTTGATGAGATCGGCGCGCTTATCGAGAAGGGCGATCCGGATGTGACGCCTCGCGTGGTGGAAAAGACATCGTCGACATTGCCCGATCGCTGGCGCGTGCGCAAACGCCTCGATAGCGCCTGGTAAGGAGCATGCATCCAGCGAGTTGGACCTGCTCGGGACTAGGCTCGATTGCTTGACTTGGGCCGGCGGGAGGCGAACCTGCGTCAGGGTGCTATTTGATAAAACCTGGATACTGGACTTCTTCTCGATTCACACCTTCGGAATCTAACCGAATGGGGGCGGGATCCGGGGGGGCGCCCATGTAACTATGTGCGACAAGCCAGTCGCGCAAAATAGTCTCAATTGCGGCGGCTCGACCGGCAGGGGACGGTGAAAGCTCCGGGTCGGTCATGTAGGCCGCGAGCCCGGCTTCGATGTCATCAGCAAGGGGAGGCAGGTCTGCGAAACCGGACATGAAAGACTCCTCTGTATCTCACCGATATAACGAGCTTTCATGGCGCCTGTTCCCAGCGAGTTGAACAATTGCTCCAACGGCTCATTTACCCGACAGCGGAACTCTTGTCGGTGCGAAGCAATTGACGGCATCCGTCGGCGGTAACCATTCGAAGAGAAGCTTCTCGCGCAAGAACCGGCTGTCGGCACGTGGTTCTAAGAGATTGCCTGACGGATACGGCTTGGACGCCGCCCTCTCGGCTATCCCCGGGCTGTGGTCGGACCAGCCGACCGCGGCGATACATGTTTTCATTGGGACATGCCGGCAGCGTGGTTGGCTCTACGTGCAATCAATGCCGTGTGGGCTCCGACGTAAGCTCCACGAAGCGGCCGATTGACCAAAGATAGGCAACAATTTGCCATCTCAGAGGGTCGCGGTTTCCGTATTTCTCTAGTATCCGATCAAGGGTTCTGCTCGCTTGGGTCTGCTCGTCGATTTCGCCAATTACGTAGCTGTCGTGGCCGACAGCGCAAATGTCGCAGCCTACTTCGAGGACGTCGAACACAAATGCCGGTATTTCGCTGGCGTCCATCTGGCGTCGTTCGGTCATGGCTCGACCCTCCGCTGTACTCGTTTGTCAGGGTTCGATCCCTTTGTGCGACAGGGAGAACCCTGTCCCTTCGTAAAGGCATGGGCTTGGGCCGCGGTCGATCATGGAAACAGTCGCTCATCCGTGAGAGTGAGCAGGACCACGACCTCTGTCTGCAAGTCGGCGCAGATCTGTTGATATTCGGTGATCAGCTGGATGCGAGCCGGGTACTCCTGCAAAAGATCGTCGAGAGCCGAGGCGGCGAGCGCGTAAGCCTCGAAGAGATCGAGCAGATCAGGGTCTTTCGCAAGGCGCAGCTGGGGGCGATGGCGGGGTAAAGCCATCTCCAGGCGGGCTCGTCCCAGGTGCATGAGTCTCATGGCTGGTCCCCCGTTTCCGCCAGAGCCTAATTCGAGGGTGCGACCGACGTTGGAAGGACAGTGGCGACTTGCTGGCGAGGGGTGTTCGAGAGCGCGCTGCCCACGAACAGGTAGCCGCCGATGACGACCATCGCCAGGAGCATCACTCCGATCGGAAGCCCTGTCGAGAATTTTCGCTCTGGTTGGTTATAGCGGTATTGCTCGTACATCCTGAGTTCCTTCGATCATCAGCGACACCAGGGCGAACCGAAGGGACGAGAGGCCGCCCTGGTGTCGTTGTTCGCCCGCAGCGCGCAGGGGAGCTGGCCATGGGCTAAAAGAAAATCTAGGGCGGCTGGCGCTGGCAGCTACGGTATTAGGACCATTGCGGAGGGATTATCAGACTGAAGTCCCATGGCGGAACATTTTCCCGCACCCTACGTTTCCATGCGCGTTTTCTGCAATTTTCGTCGCAAAGCCTGGAAGCCGCACTCGCCCTATCAAAGCGCTTTCCGATAAAAAGCTGTCTTAAAAAGTATGGCCCCGTCGGGGGCACGACGAGGCCAGAGGCTCTTATCGAAGAGACTTCACTGGGGGACATTGGTGAAGCCTTGTGCCTGACCCTGATTGGGGAAACAGAATCAAGACAACGTGGAAACGCCCGCATCGCGAAATCGTTCCGGGATCTCAGCAAGAAAAGATGGCCTCGAGCGAGGTGCAGGAAACGTCTTGTTCCGAAAAGGTGAAGGCGCCGGCGCAAAGGCGAAGTCAATTCGCAAAAGGGTCAAGTCGCCACGAGAAGCGACACTGGCACAACTGGGTCTTCCTTGACGGTCCTCGTGACGACGTAGGTGAAGTAGCGGGCGATTCCGAGTTCCCAGTCGAGAAGCGTGTCGATCAGGCGCTGGTAGGCGTCGATGTCGGCAGCGACGATCTTCAGGACATAGTCAACGCCACCGCCGACTGACCAGCAGCAGACGATTTCGGGAATGTCGCGAACAACCCGCTCGAATCTGTCGAAGTCGACTTGGCGGTGGCTGGCAAGTGTCAATTCGACCATGGCGCTTGCGACGGGGGCTACCCGTCGAAGAGATAGGCGCGCGTGATATCCGCTGATGATGCCGGCCTTTTCCAATCTGCGTAGCCGCATCCAGCAGGGCGTGGCAGAAAGGCCCGCCTTTTCTGCGAGTGCAAGCTTGGTGATGCGGCCATCCCGTTGGATGGCGTCGAGGATGCGTAGGTCGATCGCGTCAAGTCTCATGGCAAACTCCTGAGGCGGTATCGCGCTCTGGTCTGCGTCAAGCGCTTCCGAGCAATGCCGCCTTTTCTGCTTCCATTTCCGCGATGTCTTGAAAACGGTCGGCGATGCGCGCGTGCGCGCGACCGCTATCGGCAGCGCCGATAGCAACGATGATCTCGTCGGGGCCGGGGGCGTCGGCGATCTGGAAGTTGGCGGTAAGGAAGTGCGATCGTTTGCCGTTTTCACTCTTGTGCATCATCGGCAGCGACAACAGAGCGCCCGGCGCATTACGAGTGTTGGCAAATTCGAGGTAGTTCGTGCCGCCGATCGCTTCGCGGAAGGGGTTGCCGAAGCGCAGCGTGTGGATCATCGCCGAGGCATGTTCGATCTCACCGGCGATGCCGACGGCCGCGGCCTTGCCGCAAGCCTCGACCTTATCCGCAGGCATCTGGCGGAGCAGCCGGCCCGTCATCTCCTGGCTAAGTTCACCGGCGATGCGAGTGATTTCCGGCCGCAGATCTTCGACAAAGCCTCGCCCTGCCCAGGGGTTCTGGATCACTGCAGCCACCAAGACGACGTTGACCGGGCGCGGCGCTATCTTGCCGCCTTCGATAAGGGTTTCTTCCAGGAAGGTGCAAATTTTTCGGATGCCGAGGGTCATTGGGACGCCGCTGATAGTGGAAACTTGCGACAACTTACCGGCTCGCCTGGGCATTTCTTCCTCTGTTTCGAGGAAGTGGGCACCGGTTGTTCCTGCAAAAACAAGGAGATCCCTGCGTTGAACGACTCCGCTCAATGAGCGAAATCTAGATCGTCTTCTTTTTGGAGGAAATTTCGGCCCTTAGCTCCGAGTGGAGAAAAAATGGCATCGGTCTTCCTCCGTCCGTGAGAATGCGCCCGTCTCTGCGCCCGCCCATCATGGCTCCGCCAACAGGCGACCACCAGATGGAAGGGAACCAAATGAAGACGTTACTGGCGAACACGACCGCTTTGATGCTTGTCCTGCAGCTTTCCGCGGGCACAGCTTACGCTGCGAGCGCACGACTCGATAGGCTCATCGACCAGAAGTATCCGGAACTCGAGAAGGTCTACAAGGAACTCCATGCCAATCCTGAACTCGGCTTTCATGAGACACGGACGGCAAAGCGTCTGGCGGCAGAATTGGAGAAGCTTGGCTTCGAGGTGACCGTCGGCTTCGGTGTGGGTACCGCTCTCGTCGGTGTCTTTAGGAATGGCGACGGCCCGACGATCATGCTGCGAACCGAACTCGATGCGCTGCCGATGGAGGAGAAGACAGGGCTCGATTACGCCAGTCGCGTACAGGTGCCGGCAACCCAATGGCCTGGAAACACAGATGAGACGGCAAAGGTCTTTGTCGCCCATAGCTGCGGTCATGATATCCATATGGCGTCATGGCTTGGGGCGGCCCAATTGCTGGTCGAGATGAAGGATGATTGGCATGGAACGCTGCTCCTCGTCGGTGAGCCGGCCGAAGAAATCGGCGGCGGCGCAACGGCCATGCTCAAGGCCGGCCTGTTCGAGACGTTTCCGAAGCCAGATTTCGGCTTCGCCATGCACGTGAACGGGGATCCCGCCGGCAAAATAATGGTGAAGGACGGTGCCTTCAGCGGAAACTCCGATACGTTCGACTTGACCTTCAAGGGTCGCGGGGCGCATGGCAGCGCTCCGCATCTTTCGATCGATCCGATCGTCCAGGGGGCCCGTTTCGTCACCGATATCCAGGCTGTTGTGAGCCGTGAGAAGGATCCGCGCGAACCGGGCGTGATTACGGTCGGAAGTTTTCAGGCGGGGACTGCGGGCAACATCATCCCCGATCAGGCCAAGCTGAAGTTGACCATGCGTTCGACCACGCCGGAGACGCGCAAGCTGCTGCTGGAGGCGATGCAGCGCGTCGCCAAAACGACGGCGCAATCGGCCATGGCGCCGGAACCCGAACTGCTGCGCATCGGCGGCGGCGCTGTGGCCGGCACGAACTCGTCAGAGCTGATCGGCGACGTCAGGCCGGCATTGGATGCGTCCTTTGACGGCGTCGTCTACGTCCCGACCGCGGTCCAGCCGACGTTGGGCGTCGAGACCTATCCCGAGTTCATAGAAGCAGGCGTGCCTTCCATTTTCTATTGGGTTGGCGGGACCTCACCCGAACAGGTTGAAAAAGCCAGCCAAGAGAACAGGCCCGTTCCCTCCAATCATTCGCCATTTTTCGCTCCGGCCCCGGAGATTTCCATCAAGACGGGGGCGAAGGTTCTGGCGATCTCAGTCCTCGAAAAAGCCGGCGTTGACTGAAGCCTGAATGGGATAGCGGCTTCGAGGTCATCGCCAGTTCGATGACCTCGAACTCGGCGTTGAAGATACTACTTTTCATAGAAAGTTTGGCCGAAGATATCCATCGAAACGAAGTAGACTTGTCCACTACCGGCGCGCATGTTGATTGATAGAAATCAAGAGGCGAGGCAGTTGGATCAGAAGTCCCGGATATTGTCGCTCCGCGACATCGCGAGCCAGATTAACAGCGGTAGCGATCTTCAGACGGCATTGCAGCAGCTCATCGCCGCTGCATGCCGCCATGCGAACTGGGCCCTAGGCTCGATCATGGGGATCGACGCTGCGCATGGGTATGCCTATGTCATCGTGCGCCATGATCCAACGCTGATCGAGCGGCAGCTGCCCGACAAGTGGGAGCTGGCGACCAGCCCCTCCCTGATCGCCTTGCAGCGCAATGAGCCCGTCTATATCAGGGACGCGCGTGCGTCGGGCGAGTTTCCGGGCTACAGAAAAGAGGCCTTCGAGCGCGACTATCGAACGGTGCTCGTCATGCCGATGAACTGCAGGGATGCTGAGGGCCGCCCGATGGTGCTCAGCGTCATCGCCCGCGAGGTGACTGAAGTGTCGGAGGACGACCTTGCTTTTCTCGGCACGATCATCCACCTCGGCGCCATCGCCGTCCAACGGGAACACCGTCTCGAAGCTGAGAAGCGATCCGCCCAGCGGCTGGAACGCGCGCTGGAGGCGCATACGTCGCTGCTCGAACATGTGTTGAGCGACGGGTCGGTCGCATCGCTTTCCAGCATGGTTGGGAAGATGTTGCCGAACCCGGCCGTCGTCGTTGATTTCACGGCCAATCAGGTCGTTGCTGGCCGGTCGCCGAACGCGCTTTACGACGAGGCTGGTTGGCAGCAGGCGGCCGCTACCGTTCTTAGCCGGCCGCTGATGAAGGCGGCCCGTGATGCCGTCGAGCGCGGGACGGCCGACGCCGTGAGCCTCTACCTCGACGACGGCACGCAACGGTTCAAAATAACGGCCCGCATCGAAGCGCTGATGGTCGACAATCAACTGGTTGGGGCGCTCATCATTTTCCCGACGACCCGCGAATTCAGCGATCTCGATCTCCTGATGCTCGACAGCGCCAAGTTTGCATTGAGCGTGCAGATGATGCGAAGCTTCATCCGGTTTCGCTTCGAGACGCGGACGCAGACCGAACTCTTTTTCGAGATCGTGGAGGCGCGGTGGCGTAATGCCGGTGATGTCGCCCAGCGGGCTCAACGGCTCGGGCTCAGCTTCTCAACGCTTCAGCAGATGATCGTCGTCGATTTTCCGGACAAGACGAAGGCATTTGGCGGCGCTTCTGTCGATGTGGAGCACACGCTCTCGCGTGTCATGCAGCAGGCATCCGTTCAGGCAAACCTGATCGCGGTCGAGGGCGGCGTCGTCTGCCTCGTCCCTCATGATACGGGTAAGCGGCAAGAGCGCACGACAAAGCTCGCGCGGCGTATCGCCGAGGAACTCGGCCGCTATTTCGACGAGGCACCTATCGTCGTCGCCAGCAATCGGTGTGCGTCCCTTTCGGACTATCCGCCAGCCTGGGAGCGCTGCGCCCGGATGATCCGCATCGGGCGTTCATTCGGCCTGACCGGGGCGGTCTCCGCCCAGGATTTCGGCCCGCTGCCGATGCTGGTCGCCGCCTGCGAGGCGGGCGACGTGCGCGGCTTCGTGCAGGAGAGCGTGGGCGCCATTGCCGATCACGACCGTGACAACGGTACTCCTTACCTCGAAACCCTGTCGGTGTATCTGCAGGAAGGTTGCCGAAATCAGGCCTGTGCCGATGCTATGGGCCTGCATGTGACGACGCTGCGCTATCGGCTGGCGCGCATCCAGGAACTGTTCGGCGTCGATGTCGAGACGCCGGAAAAGCGCTTTGCCGTCGAGCTCGCGATCCGCCTGCACGGCGTCATCGACAACCGCTCTACCGCCAGCAGTTAGCTTATCTTCATCGGCCAAGTATCGCCTTGTGACCTCGTCGCCACCGATCATCTGCGCCTTTGATCGTCTCCTCGGGATCGATGGAGAAGTTCCTTCGCTCCTCCTTTGAAGCCATGGAAGCATGGTCGCCATCACGGCGTTAGCCTCCAACCAACTTGATGGTGAGGAGGCGAGAAGCGCATGGTTGAGACAGCAGCATCGACGGACGTGCCGATTGATCCGATTGCGCTTCGTCGCGCCTTCGGCACGTTTGTAACCGGTGTCACCGTCATCACCACCCGCGACGAAGACGGCACGCCGCGTGGAATGACGGCGAATTCGTTCACGTCGGTTTCGCTCGATCCGCCGCTGCTATTGGTCTGCGTCGCGAAATCCGCGTCGAGCTATCCTGCCTTCACGAATGCGGGATGTTTTGCGGTCAATATCCTCCATGAAGGACAGGTCGACGTCTCGGGAAACTTTGCCTCGAAATCCCCCGACAAATTCCAGTCGGTGACCCACGATCATATCCACACGGGCGCGCCGGTCCTGACTGACAGCCTGACCTGGTTCGATTGCACGACTTACAACACCGTGGACGCCGGCGACCATGCAATCCTGATCGGCCAGGTTCGCGCATTCGGCACCAGTCCCACCGCACCGCTCGGCTTTTGCCGCGGCCGCTATGCCAGTGTGAAGGACCCGCTGCCAAACGGCTGGCTTGCGTCGCATGGGATGATCATCGGCTATCTGATCGAGGCCGGTGAAGGCTTGCTGCTGCGTTCGGATGGCAAGGGCGGCTGGGTTCTGCCGTCAGCACGGCGCCGCAAAGCCGACAGCCAGCTCGTCATCGACGGTGGCGACGCGCTCAGCCTCGTCCCGGACGAGACCTTCCTTTACTCCGTCTTCGATGTCGCCGACAGCGACCCGGGCTACCTGGTCTATCGCGCACGGCTGGCGGGTGAGGGCGGCGCCGGCACGAGCCTGCCATCCGATCTGCGCTTCTTCCCGCTCGACGATCTTCCTGACGATACGATCGCGACGCACGAACTGCGATCCATGTTGCGCCGCTACGTGCGCGAGCGGCAAGCCGGCCGCTTCGGCATCTACATGGATTCCGACGACGGCGGCCGTGTGGCAATGATCGACGGCGAAGCTCGCACCTGGCTTCAGACCTCCCAAGACCAAGGACATTGAAATGAAGACGACGGTCAATTCCATCGAGGGTTCGCGCCAGTTGCTGTTCATCGGCGGGCAGTTCGTGGCACCGAAGAACGGCAACTACATCGCCAGTTTCGACCCGACGACGGGCGAGCCCTGGTATCATTTTGCTGAAGCAGGTGCGGACGATGTCGGGGCAGCCGTCGTTGCTGCCGCCGCCGCCTTCCGCGACCCGGCCTGGCGCCGCATGACGCAGACCGATCGCGGCGCGCTGATGCGCCGTCTCGCCGAACTTGTTCGCGCCAATGCCGATAGGCTGGCGGAAATCGAGACGCGCGACAACGGCAAGCTTCTCAAGGAAACCCGGGCGCAGATGCGCTCGATGCCAGACAGCTATCACTATTTCGCGGGCATGGCCGACAAGCTGCAGGGCGAGACCATTCCAATCAATCGTCTCGATACGTTGAACTTCAACCTGCGCGAGCCCTTGGGCGTCGTCGGCATGATCACGCCGTGGAATTCGCCGTTGATGCTTCTGACCGGCACGCTGGCACCGTGCCTTGCAATCGGCAATACGGTCGTCATCAAGCCCTCGGAACATGCGACCGCCTCGACCTTGGCGCTTGCGGAACTGATCCACGAGGCGGGCTTTCCCGCCGGCGTCGTCAATGTCGTGACGGGTACGGGCCAGAGCGCCGGTGAGGCGCTGACGCGTCATCCTGGCGTTGCGAAATACGTCTTCACAGGCAGCACGGCCACCGGCCGGCGCATCGCCGGCAACGCCGCGCAGAACCTTGTTCCGTGCTCGATGGAGCTTGGCGGCAAGTCGCCTCACGTCGTCTTTGGTGATGTCGACATCGAACATGCGGTCAACGGCGTCGTCTCCGGGGTCTTCGCAGCCGCTGGCCAGACTTGCGTTGCCGGTTCTCGCTGCTTCGTCGAGGAGCGCATCTACGATCGCTTCGTTGAGGCGCTCGTCGCCCGAACGCAACGCATACGGGTCGGTCTCCCGGCGGTCGAGGACACCGACATCGGTCCGCTCGCGCTCGCCGATCAGCTCTCCAAGGTTGAATCCTACGTGGCCTCCGGCGTCAAGGAAGGGGCGCGCGTTGCCGCCGGCGGGCGGCGTCCGCAGCGGCAAGGGCTTTCGTCAGGGGGCTGGTATTTCGAGCCGACAGTGATGGTCGATGCGCAAAACGACATGACCTTCATGCGCGACGAACTCTTCGGTCCGGTGGTCGGCGTCATGCCGTTCCGCGACGAGGAAGAGATGATCCGGCTCGCCAACGATACGCGATACGGCTTGGCTTCCGGCATCTGGACAAAGGACATCGACCGGGCGCTGCGGTTCGCCAACCGGATCGATGCCGGGACCGTCTGGATTAACACCTACCGCTCCGCGTCTTTCATGTCTGCCAACGGCGGCTTCAAGGAAAGCGGCTACGGCCGGCGCGGCGGGTTCGAGGTCATGCACGAGTTCTCGCGGTTGAAGAACGTCATCGTCGACTACTCCGGCGCGATGCAGGACCCCTTCGTCATCCGTCTGAAGTGACAGCAAAAGCACGGGCACAGGAAAGGCAGAAAACATGAAGTTCGCAGTCTCCCTCACGATGGAACGCTTCTCCCCCGATATTCCGATGGAGCAGGTCAAGAGCAACTTGCTGCAACTCGCGCGGCTTGCCGACGAAGGCGGCTTCGAAACGCTGTGGACTGCAGAACACCATACGCTGGAATGCACGATCTCCCCCAATCCGTTCCAGACGCTGGTCTGGCTCGCGCAGCACACCGATCGCATCCGGCTCGGCACCTCCACTCTGGTCGCGCCCTATTGGAATCCCATCCGGCTCGCCGGCGAGTCGGCGCTCTGCGATCACCTGACCAATGGCCGCCTGGAGTTCGGGATCGCGCGCGGTTCCTACCAGTACGAGTTCGACCGTATGGCGGGTGGTATTCCGCAGCAGGAGGGGGTGGCCTACATGAAGGAGATCGTGCCGGCCGTGAAGAAGCTCTGGTCCGGCGACTATGCCCATGAGGGACAATACTGGAAGTTTCCGGTCACGGCGGCAGTGCCGAAGCCGCTGCAGCAACCCCACCCGCCCATCTGGGTGGCGGCGCGCGATCCCGGAACCTTCGACTGGGCGATCGCAAACGGCGCCAGTATCCTATCGACGCCGCTCTCCGCGCCGGAAGCCGAAATCCACGTGCTCTCCGAGAAATTTCGCAAGGCGGTCGCCGATCATCCGGAGGTGCCGCGCCCGCGCTTTATGATGCAGCGCCGCACCTGCGTCTATGACCGGCCGGATGGGTGGGAACGTGCCGTCAAGCACAGCATGGACTACGGCCGCGCCTTCGAAAACCTCATGCAGAACATCGGCACGGTGCACAACGGCTTCCCCGAGGCAGTGCCCTACGAAGCGGTCAAGGGCAAGGACAACTACAATCCGGACAACATCCGCAAGAACCTGATGTTCGGCACGCCGGACGAAGCGATCGAGAAGCTGTTGGTCTATGAGGCCGCCGGTGTGGACCAGTATTGCTTGGGCCTGACCTTCAATCTGCCGTTCGAGCTGCAGAAGCGGACGCTGGAGCTATTTGCCAGCGAAATCATGCCCTTCTTCGCGGCCCGTGAGAAGGAACAGAAGCGTATCGCGGTGGGTGCCTGAACATGGCAGGAGCTCAGCGCCATACCGTCGGAGAGGTGACGCTCAACTACCGCATCGAGGGAGAAGGCGAACCGCTCGTCTGCATCCACGGCGTCGGCTCCTATCTCGAAGCGTGGTCGGGCGTGGTCGAACGTTTGAAGGACCGGTTCACGATCCTGACATTCGACCTTCGTGGTCATGGCCGCTCCAGCCGGGTCAAGGGCCGCTACGAGATCGACGACTTCGTCAACGAGACGCTGGGGCTTGCCGACGCAGCGGGCTTCCCGACCTTCAATCTTGCAGGCTTTTCGCTGGGCGGCCTGATCGCCCAGCGTCTCGCTCTGACCCACCTTGGACGTCTGCGCAGGCTGGCGCTCTTGTCGACCGTGGCCGGCCGCACGCCGGCCGAGCGTGAGCGGGTTCTCGACCGCCTCGCCGCCCTCAGAGACGGAACGCCTGCCGACCATCACAATGCCTCGCTGTCGCGCTGGCTGACGGAAGAGTTCCAGGAGAACAACCCGCAGGTGATCCAACGGCTAAGGGCGCGGGACGCCGAAAACGACCCCGACTGCTACGCGGCAGCCTATCGTGTGTTGGCGGAAACGGATTTCGGCGGCTTTCTCGACCAGATCCGATGCCCAACGCTGATTGCTACCGGCGAAGACGATGCCGGCTCCAACCCGCGCATGGCGCGCTACATGCACGAGCGCATTCCCGGGTCCGAGCTTCGTATCCTGCCGGGCCTTCGCCATTCCATCTTGATCGAGGCGCCCGACGTCGTGGCAACGCTGATGGGCGAGTTCATGAGCCAGGGGGAGACGGTCGATGGATGAAGCACTGCGAGCAAGGGGAGAGGCCATCCGGCGCCAGGTGCTTGGCGATGACTATGTCGATGGGGCAATTGGCAGCAGCGATGCCTTCTCGCGGCCGTTTCAGGATCTGTTGAACGAACATTGCTGGGGCACCGTCTGGACGGACGAAAGCCTCGACCTGAGGAGCCGCAGCCTACTGAACCTCGGAATGCTTGCAGCGCTCAACCGCATGCACGAATTCGGCGTCCACTTTCGCGGGGCGATCCGCAACGGTTTGACCGACGAAGAGCTTCGCGCAGCACTCGTCCAGATCGCGATCTATTGCGGCATTCCCGCAGGCGTCGAAGCGTTCCGTGTGGCCCGGCGCGTCCGCGACGAGATGGCTGAAAAAGGAGAGCGCTGACTTCCACGTTTTCGAGGAAGGGGCAGCGCCGCGCTACCTCGTATCGCCGGAAGACGGATGGCGGGCTCAGAACTCAAGATCAACCCGATGGCAGGAAGAGGACCCTGTCAAAAACCAGAACGACAAAGGGAACGACAACATGAACACATTCGCAAAACTCACCGCGGCGGCATCGTTTGCCTTGTCGCTCTCGATCGTTCCGGCCCACGCCGGTGCCGTACTCGACCACGTGCTCGATGCAAAGACACTGAAGGTAGCGACCGACGCCAACTGGGCGCCGCAGTCCTTCATGAACGAAAAGAACGAGATGGACGGCTTCGATGTCGATGTCGCCAAGGAACTCGCCAAGCGGTTGGGTGTCGGTGTCGAGTTTGTTACCCCCGGCTGGGACATCATCACGGCCGGCAACTGGCAGGGGCGCTGGGACATGCATGTCGGCTCGATGACGCCGACAAAGGAGCGTGCCAAGGTCTTCGATTTCCCAGCCGTCTACTACTACACCCCGGCCGCCGTGGCCGTGCACAAGGACAGCCCTGTGGTCGGCCTGATCGATCTGGACGACAAGGTCGTTGGTGCGACGGCGACGTCCACCTTCGAAGCCTATGCCAAACAGGATCTGACCCTCGACGCTGCTGGCGCACCTGCCTTCGAATACACCTTCAAGCCGAAAGAGGTGAAGTCCTACGCCAACTCGACGACCGCATTCGATGATTTGCGCCTCGGTGACGGCGTGCGGCTCGACGCAGTCGTATCGTCGCTGCCCAGCATTCGCGACGCAATCAAGGCCGGCTATCCGATCAAGCAGGTTGGCGACCCGGTCTTTTACGAACCGCTCGCAGTCGCTGTCGAACACGGCGACAAGGAGCTGAGCGACAAGATCGCCGAAGCGATCAAGGCGATGCAGGACGATGGCACGCTGAGCAAGCTGTCGGAGAAATGGTACGGCGTCGACTACACCGTCGTGAAGTAAGGCAGCCATGTCTGGCGGTCCGGGCAGCCGGACCGCACGTTGTCCAAAGGGACCAAAGATGCTTTATCCGGATACTGTCGAGTCCGAAATACTCGTCCACAAGCCATGGTTCGTGGCCAGCATGTTCGCTGCCGTCCTCATTGCCTTCACGGCCTTCGGCCTGACCGGCACAACGATGGGCGAACTGATGCGGCCAGTGATCGGCGAGCCGCTCGAAAGCGGATTCTACGGCCGCTTTGCGACCGCCTTCGTCGTGGCGGTGCTCTTCTGCCTCAACATCGTCCTGATCGGCTTTGCGAGCCTCAGGGTCCAGATCGTCGTCGTCTGGCTCGAATTGCTGGCGCTGTTCCTCGCCTTCTTCCAGACCTTCGATCTCAGCCTGCCCTTCATAGAGGAAAAGTTGCCGTTCCTCATCACGCAAGGGCTGGTGACGACGGTCTATGTTTCGGCGATCTCGATTGTGATTGCCTCGGCGATCGCCATCCTCGGCGCCGTGGCCAAGCTCTCGACCAACGGCTTCGCCTATGCGATTGCGAGCTTCTACACGTCCTTCTTTCGCGGCCTGCCGCTGTTGATGCAGGTTTATCTGATCTATCTCGGGCTGCCGCAGCTCGGCTTCATCATCGACGCGGTGCCGGCCGGTATTCTGGCACTTTCGCTCTGCTACGGCGCATACATGACGGAAATCTTCCGCTCCGGCATCCAGAGCATCGACCGTGGCCAGTGGGAGGCGTCGCGCTCTATCGGCTTCGGCTTCGGGCTGACGATGCGCAAGGTCATCCTGCCTCAGGCGCTGCCGGTCATCATCCCTCCGACCGGTAACCAGTTCATTTCCATGCTGAAGGACAGCTCGCTGGTCTCCGTCATCGGTGTCTGGGAACTCATGTTTCTCGCACGAACTCTTGGCCAGAAGACCTTCCAGCATATGGAAATGCTCATATCAGCCGCCATGCTCTATTGGACGATGTCTATCGTTCTCGAGCTGATCCAGTCCCGCATCGAACGTCACTATGCCAGGAGCAAGGTCAGATGAGCGCCGAGACCATCATCGACGTCAAAAATGTTTCCAAGTGGTACGGCGCCTTCCAGGTGCTGACCGACATCAACCTGACGGTCCGCAAGGGCGAACGCATCGTGATTTGCGGTCCGTCCGGATCCGGCAAATCTACCTTGATCCGGTGCTTCAACCGCCTGGAAGCGCACCAGGAAGGTGAGATCGTCGTCAACGGGATCAACCTGCATCCGAAGATGCGCAATGTCTCGGATGTGCGCCGCAACGTCGGCATGGTGTTCCAGCACTTCAACCTTTTCCCGCACATGACCGTACTGATGAACTGCATGGTCGGACCGATGTGGATCAACGGCGTGCCGGAAGCGGAGGCGCGGGCAAGGGCGCTCACATTCCTCGATCGGGTACGCATCCCGGAACAGGCCCACAAGTTTCCAATCCAGCTTTCCGGCGGCCAACAGCAGCGCGTCGCGATCGCGCGCTCGCTCTGCATGCAGCCGGCCGTGATGCTGTTTGACGAACCGACATCCGCGCTCGACCCCGAGATGGTGTCCGAAGTCCTTGATACCATGACGAGCCTGGCAAAGGACGGCATGACGATGGTCTGCGTCACGCACGAGATGGGGTTCGCCAGGGCCGTCGCAGATCGCGTGATCTTCATGAACTCGGGACAGATTCTCGAGGAGGCTAGGCCCGATGATTTCTTCGACAATCCAAAACACGAGCGGACCAAGCTGTTTCTCGGTCAGATCCTGAAGCATTAGCTCGGCGCCCAACAGTTTCAGCTACCAGTTGATGCTCGTTGGTGCGTTCTGATGCGCGGAACGCGCTCGGCGTGTCTCCGAACGCTTTGCGAAACTCACGCGAGAAATGCGCTGTGTCCGCGAAGCCTGTGATATTTGCAATTTCCATCACAGTCAGCGAGCCCCCGGAAAGCAGGTACCGCCCGTAGTTCAGTCGCATGTTCCTAAAGGTTCAACCCTTCTGCGCGGCCCGCAAGGCGGAGGCCGGATAACGTAGGGTCGGGTCGAAGGGATTGAGCTTACTGCTGATCGCTTGCGCCTCTGCCTTCAAGAGATCGGTGATCGTGCCGCTTCGCGTTTCCGTCAGGCGCGATGCCAGCGTGCCGATGCTCAAGGAGGCGACGGCGATGCCGTTGCGGTCAAGAACCGGCACGCCGAGCCCAGCCATGCCCTCGATCATCTCGAAGTTCATCTGGGCTGCGCCGATCCGCCTGACCTCCTCGATCTTGATGCGCAGGTCCACCTCGTCGATCGCCGCCCGGTCCATGATGCGAGGCATATTAAACTTGATGATCGCCTCGCGTTCTTCCTCTGGCAGGTGAGCGAGGATGGCGATGCTGCCCTGGCCGATGCCGAGCGGCACCTTGCCACCGATGTCGCCGGTAAAGGAGCGGATCGGGAAGGGACCCTCGACGCGGTCGAGGCAGATTGCGTCAAAATTGCTGCGCACCAGCAGAAAGACCGTGTCGTTGAAGGTGGCGGACAGCCTCAAGAGTGATGGCCGGGCGATGTCGAGGATGCCTTCTCGCCTGCGCGCCTGCGAGGCGATCGAGAAGAACTCCAGCGACAGGCGGTAGGATTTCCCCTCTGGCATTTGCTCTACGAGGCCTTCGGCAATCAAGGTCTTCAATAGCCGATGCGCCGATGGCTGGCTGAGATTCAGCCTCCGCGCGAGATCGATGACCCGCACACCCTCGCTCGCGTTATCTGCGAGGTCTTTCAGGATGTGGATCGCCTTGGTGAGGCTGGAGCTTCCGGCGTTCTCTGATTCCGACATTTGCGAAAATCTTTCAAAATCTGCGTGGCGTAATTCCGTATATCGGATTTTTCTAACAAAAAATTCCGAAATAGAAAATTGCATTTGTGTTTTTCGTCAATTTCCTGGAGTTAATTCACACAAGCCTTCTTCAAGGGGTGGATGTGCCAGACGTGAATAGCCGAGAGGCTATTCCGAGCGCGAAACCGTGCCTTTATCGGTGCACTCGCGTACGCCGGAGATCTCAACGCCTGAAGGAAGGTTCGATGGTTGACGACGTGTCGCAGCCGCCGGGATCGCCGACAAGAAAAATGGGGCAGGCGATCTCAGGGGTAGCGACCCAGGGGAGAATGAGTATGAGTTTCCTGAATCTTGAGAAGGTCTCCAAGTTTTATGGATCGGTCGCAGCCGTTCATGATTTCGATCTGGCGGTCGAAAAGGGCGAGTTTATCTCGCTGCTCGGGCCCTCCGGCTGCGGCAAGACGACGACCCTGCAGATGATCACTGGGCTCGTGCGTCCCTCCTCGGGCACGATCACCATGGGTGGGCGCGACATCACTCATTTGCCGCCGCCGCAACGCGAACTGGGCGTAGTCTTCCAGAGCTATGCGCTCTTCCCCCATATGACCGTGGCGCAGAATGTTTCCTTCGGCCTCGAAATGCGCAAGGTCGCAAAACCGGAGCGCGACAAACGGATCAAGGAGATCCTGTCGCTGGTCCATCTCTCGGCGCTTGCCGATCGCTACCCGCGCGAGATGTCGGGCGGGCAGCGCCAGCGCGTGGCGATTGCCCGGGCGCTTGTCATCAATCCGCCGGTGCTTTTGCTTGACGAGCCGCTATCGAACCTCGATGCGCAGCTTCGCGAGGAGATGCAGTTCGAATTGCGCCGCATCCAGCAGACCGTCGGCATCACGACGATCATGGTGACCCATGATCAGGCTGAGGCGCTGTCGATCAGCGACCGCGTCGTCGTCATGGAGAAGGGGCGCATCACCCAGGTCGATACGCCTTACGAACTCTATGAGCATCCCCGCAACGACTTCATCTCGTCCTTCGTCGGCAAGTCCAACTTCATGTGGGCGACCTCGTCCTTCAACGGCAAGGGCGCGTCGATCAGCATCGACAACACGCCGATCCGCTTCAACACCGACCGCCGCGAGCCGGATGGCAAAGTCTCGATCTTCATCCGCCCGGAAAAGCTCCGGTTAACCGAGCCGGGCGAGGGCCAGATCCAGGGCAAAGTGACGACACGCTATTTCATGGGGAGCCAATGGCTGGTCAGCGCCGAGACACCGGCGGGCGTTCTTGCCGTTGCGGTTCCCAATCTCGGTGCGCCGCCGCCGATGGAAGGCGAAACCGTTGGGCTTGCCTGGCAGAGTGCCGATTGTCGTGTGCTGGCGGGAGCGGCCAAGTGATGAGCGCCGCTACCTCCGCCATCAAGCCGCGCCAGCTCGCGCCGTTGGCTCTTTCCGGGCCGACCACCTTGTTCTTCATCGGCCTCGTGCTCTTGCCGCTTCTGTTGACGGTGATCCTCTCCTTCAACAGCTATGACTATACCGCCGGGATCCAGAGCGACTTCACCTTCGCCAACTACCTCACGGTGTTGCAGGACGAATATTATCTCTCGACCTTCTGGCGGACATTGCGGCTTGCGCTTCTGACGACGGTCATCACGGTGGCGATCGGTGTGCCGGAGGCCTACGTGCTCTCGAACATGCGCAAGCCCTGGCGGTCGATCTTCTTGCTCGTGATCATCGGCCCGCTGCTTGTTTCTGTGGTGGTGCGCACCTTCGGCTGGAGCATGCTGCTCGGCAAGAACGGCTTTGTAAACAGCGCGCTTGCCATTGTCGGCCTTGACCCGGTGCAGCTTCTCTACACCGAGACGGCGATCGTCATCGGTCTCGTCCATATCATGCTGCCGTTCATGGTCATCCCCGTCTGGACCGTTCTGCAGAAACTCGACCCGACGGTCGAGGCGGCAGCGCTCACCCTCGGCGCCTCGCGCTTCACCGCCCTTCGTCGCGTCGTCTTTCCGCAGGCGGCTCTCGGCATCCTCTCGGGCAGCCTCATCGTCTTTGCACTCTCGGCAAGCTCGTTTGCCATCCCCGGCCTGCTTGGCGGCCGGCGGCTGAAAATGGCGGCAACACTTGTCTACGACGAGTTCCTGATCGAGCTGAACTGGCCGCTCGGTGCGACCATCGCGATCATCGTGCTTGTCGCCAATCTCGTCATCATGCTCGCCTATAACCGCCTCATCGAGCGGCAGGCGAAGCGCAAGCTGGGTTGAAGCCATGCAGAGAAACGGACCCATCGCTCTCGCATTCCATAGCCTCGTCGTCGTCTTCATGCTGGCGCCGATGGTGGTCGTCTGCCTCGTGGCCTTCACGCCGGAAAACACCCTGGCGATGCCCTGGAATGGGCTGTCGCTACGGTGGTTCAAGGCGGTTTTCCATCATGCCGACTTTATGTCGTCCTTCGGCAACAGCGTAAGGCTCGCCCTGCTATCAGCCACCATCTCCACCGTTTTTGCGGTTCCGGCGGCGCTGGCGATTACCCGCTACGATTTCCGCGGCCGTGAGGCGCTGAACGCGCTCTTCCTGTCGCCACTGATCATTCCGCACCTGGTCCTCGGCGTCGCTTTCCTGCGTCTCTTCTCGCTGATGGGCATGGGCGGGTCCTTCGGTTGGCTTGTCGCCACCCATGCGATCGTCGTCACCCCCTATACGCTGCGGCTGATCCTGGCGTCACTCACCAGCATGGACCGCAACGCCGAAAATGCGGCGCGCACGCTGGGGGCTGCGGAGTGGACGGTGTTTCGCCGGATCACCATGCCGCTCATGCTGCCAGGTGTCAGCGGCGGCTGGTTGCTCGCCTTCATCAACAGTTTTGACGAGCTGACCATGTCGATCTTCGTGACCTCGCCGTCGACGGTAACGCTGCCGGTCCGCATGTACATGTACGCGAGCGAATCCATCGATCCGATGATGGCGGCCGTTTCGACGCTCATGATCGCACTCGCCACCGTTACGATGATCATCCTCGATCGCCTGTTCGGTCTCGACCGGCTGCTTGTGGGCAAGGGCTGATATCCGATGTCGATGAACCCGTTACTCCGGCGGCGCTACCGCCTGGACGAGACACTCGTGCCCTTCACATTGAACGGGACGGCCCAAACCGGGCGCCGCGGCGACACTGTACTGACGGCGATACTCTCGGTGAGCGGTCGCCTGAGACAGAGCGAATTCACCGGGGAGAACCGGGCCGGCTTCTGCCTGATCGGCGCCTGTCAGGATTGTTATGTGATGACGGCGCAAGGCAGCCGCGTCCGCGCCTGCAGCACCGCCTTGCTCGCGGGCATGGCTTTCATCACCGATCTCGGCGCGGTGTCGGAGACGGCCCATGATTGAGCCGTTGCAGCCCGTCATCGTTGGCGCCGGACCGGCGGGCATACGCGCCGCCGAGCGCCTCGTGCGCGCAGGTCTCAGGCCGATCGTGCTTGACGAAGGTCTGCGCGCTGGCGGGCAGATCTATCGACGCCCGCTGATCGACGACGGTCGATCCTATCGCAGCCGGTATGGTTCGGAAGCCGGCAAGGCAAGAAGGTTACACGAGGCTTTCGAGGCACTCTTGCCTGCGATCGACTATCGCCCCGAAACGCTGGTCTGGAATGTTTCGGCGGCTGAGCGCGGCAATCAGCTCGATGTCCTTTTGGCCGGCGTGCATCGGCAGATCGGCTTTTCGCAACTGATCCTGTGCACCGGCGCGACCGATCGCGTGCTGCCATTTCCGGGATGGACGACGCCTGGAGTTTACACGCTCGGCGCCTCCCAAGTGGCGCTGAAAGCCCAGGGCTGCACAATTGGCGACCGCATCGTCTTCATGGGCTCCGGTCCGCTGCTCTACCTCGTTGCCTGGCAATATATGAAGGCCGGCGCGTGCGTGGAGGCGGTGCTCGACACAGCACCCATCACGTCGAAGCGACACTTGCTGTCGCTTGCCATCCATGCGCCGCGCATCGTCGGGCTTGGTGTTTTCTACGGGCTCCAGCTCCAGCTGGCCGGCGTGAAGATCCGCAACGGCGTGCGGCCGGAGGCGGTCCTCGGGACGGGCCAGGTCGAGGGTCTTCGCTTCCGTCGGCGGGCTAGCAAAGGTGAGGTCGTCGAGACGGTATCCTGCGACGCGCTCGCCTACGGTTTTGCCCTTCGGCCAGAAACCCAGCTTGCCGATCTTGCCGGCTGCCGTTTCTGTTTTGACGAGCGCGATCGCGTGTGGCTGCCTGAGCGAGACGCCATGGGGCGCACTAGCCGGGCCAACGTATACGTTGCCGGTGACGGCAGCGGAATTGCCGGCGCCGATGCGGCGGAAGTCTCGGGCGAGCTCGCCGCGACCGCTCTGCTCGAGGATGCGGGGAAAGCATCAGCGGATGGAGCGCGCCTGGTGGCGGCTCGCGAAGCGATCCTGCGGCAGCGTGATATCCTCGAACGTGCCTTTCCCTTCCCGGTTGATTGGTTCGAGACGGTCCCGGACGAGACGACGCTGTGTCGTTGCGAGGAGATTACCATTGCAGAAGGACGCCGCGCCATTGCGAGCGGCTCCATCAGCGAGATCAACCGCCTGAAGGCGCTGAGCCGGGTCGGGATGGGACGTTGCCAGGGGCGCATGTGTTCCGCCGCTGCCACCGAGTTCTTGAGCGGGCTTTGTGGCGTTTCGCCCGGTGAGGTTGGTCGCCTTCGCGCTCAGGCGCCGGTCAAGCCGATCCCGCTTGGTTTCGGTGCTGCCGTAGAAGCGGAGGCTCGGTCATGAGCTGGCGCATCTCCGTCGACGTCGCGATCATCGGCGGCGGGCTGGTCGGCAGCTCCGCAGCACTTGCCATGCGTAAAGCGGGGCTTTCAGTCGCCCTCATCGATAGGGGCTATTGTGGCGCGCAGGCGAGCGGGGTGAACTATGGCGGCGTGCGCCGGCAGGGCCGCGCCCCCGAACAATTGCCTTTGTCGCAGCGCGCACACGGTATCTGGCCGCAACTCAAGGCAATGGTCGGCATCGATGCCGAGTACATGCGCTCCGGCCATCTGAAGCTCGCCCGCACGGAAAAGGATTTTGCCAAGCTCGAAGCCTATGCCGAGACGGTTCGGGACTATGGGTTGGGGCTTGAGCTCGTTGCCGGTTCGGCGTTGGCGCACCGGTTCCCCTGGCTTTCCGCCCAGGCGGTCGGCGCGTCGCTCTGCCCCGATGACGGCCACGCCAATCCGCGTCTCGTTGCGCCCGCCTTCGCAAGAGCCGCCGAGCGCGCCGGCGCGATGGTACTGGAGCAGACGCCGGTGCGCGACGTCGCTGCGACCGGAAACGGTTTCGAGATCCTCGCCGGCGACGGCATCGCGATCCGCTGCCAACAACTGGTCAACAGCGCCGGTGCCTGGTCCGACCGCTTTGCCGCGAATTTCAACGAGCCTGTACCGCTGACACGTATCTATCCCTCGATGGTGGTCACCGAACCTCTGCCATTGCGTTTGCCCGTCAGCATGGGTGAACAGGGCGGCAGCTTCTATGGCCGGCAGGTGGCGCGCGGCAACTACGTCATGGGGGGCGGTCGCGGCCTGCCCCTTGGAGATCCCGACTATTCGCGTCCGTCGGTGACGGCTGCATCCTCCGTCATGCAGCGTGCAATCACGCTCTTTCCGCATCTGGCTGAAGCCCAGGTCATCCGCTTCTGGTCTGGAACCGAGGCGGAAATGCCCGACGGCAACCCGGTGATCGGCCCGAGCGAGACGACATCAGGCCTCTTCCACGCTTTTGGCTTCTGCGGCGCAGGTTTTCAGACCGCGCCCGCCGTCGGCGAAGTGCTTGCAGAACTCGTCACCGAGGGCCGCAGCACTACGCCGATAGACGCCTTTTCCATTGGCCGCTTCCGCAAGGTGGCGGCCGAAACTGCAGCCTCGTTGTAAACAGAAAGGGGAATACCATGATCGACCAACGGCTTACCAAAACCACGGCCCTCGCACTGCTGGCGTTCGTTATGCAGCAGAATTCTGCCTCGGCGGAAACCAAGACGCTCTACATCGGCATGAACGGCGGAAACTTCGAACGCGCCTATACCGAGCACGTGCTGCCGCCTTTCGAAAAGGCGAACGACGTCAAGGTCGTCGTCGTACCCGGCACCTCCGCCGACATCCTCGCCAAGGCAACCGCCGCCAAGGACAATCCGCAGATGCATGTCATGCTGCTTGACGATGGCGTAATGGTGCGCGCCATCGGCGGCGGTCTCTGCCAGAAGATTGCTGCTGATCCGGTGCTTGACCAGATCCAGATGGCTGCCCGCCTGAAAGACGACATGGCGATCGGCGTCGACATGGGCATGACCGGCCTTGCCTATAACAAGAAGCTCTTCGACGAGAAGGGCTGGCCGGCACCGACCTCGTGGATGGACATGGCCGATCCCAAATTCGAAAACGCCGTCGTGTTCCAGTCGGCTTCCGCATCGAGCTTCGGCCTGCACGCCTTCCTGATGTTCAACCGCATCCAGGGCGGCGACGAGACCAACGTTGAACCGGGCTTCGACAAGTTCTCCGATACGATCGGCAAGAACGTCATCGAGTTCATCCCGAGTTCGGCGAAGATCTCCGAAATGGTGCAGACCGGAGAGGCAGCGATCTTCCCGCTGACCCCAACAGCCGTCAACAACCTCAAAGACAAGGGCATTCCAGTGGAATACGCCCAGCCGAAGGAAGGCTCCGTCGTGCTCGCCGTCACCGAATGCGTGATCGCCAACAACAGCGAACCGGAACTCAGTCAGAAGCTCGCCCACTACCTGCTTTCGGCCGAGGCACAGAGCCTGGCGCTCGATCACGGCAACATCATCCCGTCAAACGTCAACGCCAAGGCCGGCACAGATGCGGCGAACGCGAAGCTCTCGACGTTCAAGGCCAACATGGAGACCGCCAAGGTCCTTGATTGGGATGCGATCAACCAGAACCGGCAGGAATGGAACAAGCGCTGGAACCGTATGATCGAACGGTAAGTGTGGCGGGAACGCTCATCAGTCCGCCAGGCGCGCAGGCGTGCGCCCGGCGGTGCGACATGGAGCGGTGACGCAACCGAAGCTGGCTATTGGCGCAAAGCGGACATGTCTCACAACATCTTAGCGTCGCGGATCTGTTGGCCCACCAGTCGCTTCGTTCGTGCGAACCAAATCCCCTATTCTACGGCCGAAGGTGCGGTGAACGTATAACCCACGCCATAAACCACCTTGATCGGTACAGTGAGGTCGGTCTGCTCGCCGATTTTACGCCGAAGGCGACTGACGACGGCATCCAGGTGCCGGTTGTCGAAGTTGGTCCTAGGTCGGGCAATTGTCTCCGCCAGCTTTTCCCGCTCGCATATGCCGCCGCCATGTTTGCAGAGCGCGCTTACGAGCGCGAATTCGGTCGCCGTCAGCTTGAGTGAGCGCTGGTTCGGCGCAGTGAGCGTCCAGTGTCGGCTGTCCAGCACCCACTTGTCTCCAGTGCTATCAGCCAAATCGACGTGCTCGCCCGTTCGTCGCAACAGGCTGCGGATCGCGGCTTCGATTTCCCGCAGCGTACTGTGTTTGACGAGATAGATGTCAGCGCCGCTTTCGAAGC
Source organism: Ensifer sp. Root423 (assembly GCF_001426275.1). NCBI lineage: Bacteria > Pseudomonadati > Pseudomonadota > Alphaproteobacteria > Hyphomicrobiales > Rhizobiaceae > Ensifer > Ensifer sp. Root423. The sequence goes on from NZ_LMEG01000008.1 coordinate 60,348, forward strand.
CCCGGATGCGGTCGTCGCTGTCGCCAAGAGCTGTGAGCATGATAATGCCGCAGCGATGTTTCTCGCGGACTTCTCGCGCGAGGTCGAATCCGTTGCCATCGGGCAACCCGACATCGAGAATGATGACGTCTGGCGGCTCATGATCATCCAGTACTCGACGGAGCGCTTCTGCAGTCGCAATTCCTTCGGCGGTGAAACCGCAAAGCGCCAGGAAGTCGACCAGATCCTTGCGCAGCCGCTGTTCGTCCTCGACGATCAAAACATGCGTCAATTCATCTTCTCCTTTAGCTGCGTTGGCTCCGCCGCCTCCCTCAGCAAGGGCACGCGTGCCACGGCAGTCGTCCCCCCTCCTTCATTGGAGAAAAGATCCAGCGTGCCACCATGATAGGCCAGAAGCTTGCGCGACGAGTACAGCCCGAGCCCCGTTCCACTTCCGGCCTTGGTGTTGGAGGCACGGAAGAACCGGCGTCCGATCTTGTGAACCTCCGCTTCGGGTATGCCGATACCGCGATCACGGACCTGGATAATGATGGACCCGACATCGGATCGGCCATCAATGTGAATAGGCTGATCGTCGGGAGAATATTTGAGTGCGTTGTCAATGAGATTGATAACGACGGTTGCCAGCATGTCTGGATCGGCAATCGTAGAGACTGCTTCACCCTGCGTCCTGAAACGCAAGCGTTCACCGCGACCGGTCATGTCGAAATGTAATTGCACGTCGGCAATGAGAGATGCGATCTGCATCCGCTCCGGCCGAAAGCGATTGTCACCGTCATTTGTCATGAACCGCTCGATCAGGGAGAATAGACGATCGAGCGCCTCGCCAATGCCGGCAAGCCGTTCCTTCGTTGCGTCTTTGGATTTGTCACCTATGAGGCCGATCATGTCGACCGCATTGCGAATGACTGCAAGAGGCGTGCGAAACTCGTGACTGACAATGCGCATGAAGTCAGCCTGTTCTTCACGAAGGGCGCGTTCGGCCTCAAGACTGGCATTCAGTTGGAGTTCGAGCCTTCTGCGTTCCAGCACTTCGCGCGATAAGGCTTCGTTTTTCTCACGCAGGGCTGCCGAAAGTCGCGAGTTGACCATAAACAGCAGGCAAGCAAACAGGGCAATCAGGAACAGACTTCCCTGCAGAAGGTACCAGGCGTTGCGGTTGTTAAGGATCGCGATGTCCTGGTGTGCCGCCGGAAACCAGAATTCGATCGCGCTATGAACCACGCTGGCTGCCATGTATTCACCCAGCACCGCCATCGTAATCCAGCGCAGAAGCCGGGGCTGCGTCCGATCGCGCAAGAGGGCCACACACATCAATGACATCATCAATACCGTAAAGGCGGTCGATGTGTGGACGCGGATTGCAAGATCGCCCGGATCGAGCGTCACCGCGATACTCCAGGCTGCGACCTGAAGGACAAGCAGCGAGACGCCGACCCAGGTGTAGCGGGGCTGCCCTAAAAAGCGCGCCAGGCCCTCGGCGAGCAACACGAGGCCAAGCTTGATGATCGTATTGTGTAGCACGATCGACCACGCAGCTGGCTGATCGCCTCTCAAGATCATCAGGAACAGCCCGATGGCGATCGCAGTGTATCCGGCCGCCAGAAACTTCAATTCATAGAGATGGCGCCAAGCAAGCCAGACAAAGATCCACGCGACCGCCTGTAAACTGGCGGTTGCCAGATCGACGACGAGCACTGTCTTGAGGTCCAGCATCCCTCAGCATTTGCACAGGGCGGCGGTTCGCGCAAGTCTAGGTCGTCAGGCGGCGAGTTGAGGGACAAAGAAAGGACAGTAAGTTCAGCCGGTCTTTGGCAGAATCTGTAATAAATTTGAAGATTTGACCTAAATTGGAGAGGGGCGTCTTCCACCGGCAATCTCGGATGGGCTCGTTCGCCTTCATGCATGTTTTGGTCAGAATTGAATAGTTTTGTTCTGTAGATTCCTCGACCCCATTTGCCTTACCGTCACTTCACAGTGACCTTGCATTTGTTTGATTGGGGGAGAGCCCTTCGCGCGCAGATTGCGTATGCGCCGAAGTCGGCCGCGCTTGCTCCAATTTTGAAGGGGCTCGCCGTATGAAACATGCCGAACGCACGGGAAAGATCTTGCGAGCATTTCGACTTCGGTCGAACGCTGCCTCGTCCCTCACGCAGGGGGAGTTGCCATTCTCTCAAACATGCAGTCGTGAAGTTGCTCCTTTCCGGCCTAAATTGATCAACCGACCGCGGGGCAATGATGGTTGCCCGGCCGGCGTTCGGAACGTTTACGTCCCGCATGTGCTCATCATGTTGGCTTTGGGGCTCGGTGGAGCTGGTATGGCAGGCGAAGCGTCTGCAGGCTGCAATGGCGATCCAAACCAGACAATCGGCCAGGTCGACTATGGATATACGTGGTCAGCCTGTTGGGGCGACAGCGGTGTCGATCATGACGATGAAAAGGACGGAGACGCCGGAGCAAACATAACGATCAACACAAGTGCGTCGTATACCGCTGGCGCAAGTCTCCCCTACGTCGTGCCGTCGGGCTCAGCCGGCGGTGTCATCATGACATACACGATGGGCGGCGGCGGTGTCGACGAGGGACGCGCGGGTGCCGGCGGGACCGTGACGATCACTAATTTCGGCGCCATTACCCTGTCTGCGTCTACGGATCCGGGCACCATCGGGAGTTTGATTTCGGCAACGAGTTTCGGCGGCTCCGGGGACGAGGACAATGACAATTACAAATCGAACGGTGGTGCCGGCGGTGCCGGAGGCGCGGTAACGATTACCAACTATGGAATGCTGGCCGTGGAATCGCTGAAGTCGACCACGGCCAGAGGCATGGCCGGGATCTTTGCGGTGAGCAAGGGAGGCAGTGGCGGTGAACAAAACAGCGGCGCGACCGGCGACCAGGTGGGCGGCAACGGTGGCAACGGTGGCACGGTCAGCATCGCCAACACAGGGCAGGTAAATCTCGGCAGCCCGACCAGTTCGCTGAGTGGCCTCGACTATGCGTGGGGCCTGGCTGCCGAATCCACCGGCCAGCAGGGCGGTCACGACAACGGTGCGGGCGGTGCGGGCGGCTTCGTCGATATCGCGAACGGTTCCTCCGGAAACGCAAGCGCCGGGGCGATCAGCGTTTACGCAAACGACACCGACAGCGTGCGCGGCATCCATGGGCTGAGCCAGGGCAGCGACGGCACGGCATCGCGAGACAGCTCCGATAAAGGCGGTGTGGGTGGAGGCGGCTCGGTCGTAAATGTCGACACCTACGCAGATATGACGATCGTCGCCACGGGCCAGGTGACCGAGCTTTCGGGCGGCGTCGTCGCCGTCACTCGGGGTGGCGATGGTGGCGACGGTTGGAGCTCGAACGTCGCGGGTGCCGGCGGCGAGGGTGGCAGGCCAGACAGTGGGCTGGCCGCGACGACCGTGACGGTCCATTCGGGCATCATTTCGACGCAGGGCGACGACCTTGGCGGTGTGATCGCATTGAGCCAGGGTGGCCGTGGCGGCGACGGCCAGGACGGAGAGAAGGACAGCTCCGGCGGTCTCGGCGGGAACGGCGGTCAGATCCAGTTGAACCTGTCCGGCGGCAGCGTTTCGACAGATGGCAGCAACGCCTTTGGCCTGTTGGGCCAGAGCATAGGCGGTCAGGGTGGCAATGGCGGCGACGAAACGGCTGTTGTCGGCACGAGTGGTGGGGGCGGCTATGGCGGTAACGCCGGCAGCGTGGGTGCCTTTACGAACGGCGCATCCAGGATCACGACGACGGGTGACTACTCGACCGCCATCACCCTGCATTCCATCGGAGGCGGTGGTGGCACTGGCGGCGACTTCACTGACGTGCTCGGCGGGGGAGCGGGCAATGGTGGCAATGGCGGCAGTGGCAACACGGCTATCGTCAACAACAATGCAGCAATCACGACGGCGGGCGGACATTCCTACGGTATCCTGGTCCAGTCGATCGGCGGCAGCGGCGGCACAGGCGGCATTGCCGCCGGGCTCACGCTCGAGCTGGGTGGCGATGGTGGCAGTGGTGGGTCGGCGGAGACGGCCAGCGTCCTGAATGCCGGTACGATCACCACATCTGGCTATTCGGCGCACGGCATCATCGCCCAGTCGATCAGCGGCGGCGGCGGCGCTGCCGGTATGGCGGGTGGAATTCTGTCGATCGGCGGTTCCGGCGGCTCCGGTAACTTTGGCGGCAATGCGCAGGTTCAGAATTCAGGTGTCATCAGTACCGGCGGGGATGCCGCCATCGGCATCCTGGCGCAATCGATCGGCGGCGGTGGCGGTTCGGGTGCCGGCGCGTCGGGCATCGCGACCGTTGGGGGTTCAGGTAGCGCCGGCGGTGACGGCAGCGAGGCTGGCATATTTTTGCCCGGCGGCTCGGTCACCACACGGGGTGAGATGGCGCATGCGATCATGGCACAGTCGATCGGTGGCGGTGGCGGCAACGGCGGCAACGTGATCGACCTGTCGGTTGGTCTCCCCGCATTGGGTGTCGGCGGCAGTGCCTCGGGCGGCGGCGCCGGCGGCAAAGTTTGCGTCACCAACCAATATTCCGATGACGGTTGTTCCGCAGAGACTGGTGCGCACGAGGCGGTTGATGTCGCCACTGCCGGCTCAGGCGCGGTCGGCGTGCTCGCACAGTCGATTGGTGGCGGCGGAGGCAACGGCGGAAATGCCACGGGTGGCGATGCCGGGCTTGGTAGTTTCCAGATTGGCGGGGGCGGTGGGGGCGGTGGCTATGCCAGCATCACCAGTGTCGACTTCCAGGGCTTGACCCTTACCACTCAAGGTTCGCACGCCGCCGGCATCGTTGCGCAATCGGTCGGGGGTGGTGGCGGCACCGGCGGCTCCGCAAGCTCCTACTCCGCAGGTCTCGGCTTTACGGCGTCGGTGGCTGTCGGTGGTACCGGGGGTTCAGGCGGCGCCGGTGGCGACGTCTCCCTCGACCTGACCGATAGCATCATTAGCACCGGCCAACACGGCGGCGATGTGACTGATGCCATCGGCGTCCTCGCACAGTCGATTAGCGGCGGTGGCGGTAGCGGTGGTTCCTCGGTTGCCGATGCGCTCACCGTGGCAGTGCCGACCGGCGAGGATGTCTCCTTGGCGATGAGTGTCTCAACGGCCGTCGGCGGTAGCGGCGGCTCAACCCACTCTGCGGGCGACGTCTCCGTGAGCTTGGACGGCAGCACGGCGGTCTCTACGAAAGGCGCTTCGTCGCATGGCGTGATGGCACAATCGATCGGCGGCGGCGGCGGGAATGGAGGCAGCGGGTCGTCGATGGCAGCGACCGCCGGTACCGTGGATACCGTCAGTGCCGACATCGGTGTTTCGGTCGGGGGCTCCGGCGGCGGCGGCGGCAATGGTGGTGCTGCCAAAGTCTCACTGAAGGATAGTGCCTCAGTGACGACGGCAGACGACTATGCCAATGCGATCGTGGCGCAATCGATCGGCGGGGGTGGCGGCAATGGCGGTGTCGGCAGCGTCAACAGCAAGCAGATTGGCGGCGGCTTCAACCTGACTGCCAATGTCGGGGTTGGCGGCTCGGGCAGCGGTGGCGCAAGCGGCGGGGTGACGACTGTCGATCTTGACGCAGGCACAGCCCTAAAGACCAGCGGCACGGGTGCACGCGGTGTGCTCGCCCAGTCGATCGGCGGCGGCGGTGGTACTTCGCAAGGCGTCAGCGTCGGGCTGTCGGCCAGCGCCAGCCTGCCCGGAGGCGAGGAGCCCGAAGGCAGTAGCGGCGACTTTTCCGCATCGGTTGGGGTTTCGGTTGGCCGGACCGGCGGCAGTGGCGGTTCGGCCGGGACGGTCAACGTCACCACATCGGGCAATATTGCTACCTTCGGCGCAGATGCGGACGGCGTGCTCGCGCAGTCGATCGGCGGCGGCGGCGGGCTTGGCGGCTCCGTGGGGCAGGCGAGCTCCGGTGATGCCGAGCCGCTCGATGACCAGGGCGCCAGTGATTGCCTGAGCGACGACGGTGACGGTAAGTCCGGCTACTGCTTCGATGTCAATGTCGGTGCCACGATCGATGACGGCGGTACCGGTGGCACGGCCGCCAACGGCAACACTGTCACGTTGACACATGCCGGCCGCATCAACACCACGGGTGATTGGGCCGACGGCATCGTCGCCCAATCGATTGGCGGCGGCGGCGGTGCCGGTGGTAGCTCTACCGCGTCTGGCAGCCAGGCAACGGCCAACATAACCGTTGGCGTCGGCGGCCGTGGCGGTGCGGGGGGAAATGGCGGCGAGGTCGACATCACCTTCGACGACAATCACGGCAACAGCATCAACACCTCCGGATACAGTGCCTATGGCGTGCTCCTACAGTCGATCGGCGGTGGCGGTGGCCAGGGCGGTGACGGTTCGGATCATGCGGCGGGCAAGATCACCGTCGGCGGCGGTTTCGGCGGCTCTGGCGGCTCAGGTGGGTCGGGGGGCCTGGTTGAGGCGCAGGGTTGGATCAATCTGTCGACCAGCGGCGACGATGCGCACGGTATCGTCGCGCAGTCTATCGGTGGCGGCGGTGGCGTCGGTGGCGCTGGAAGCCGTACGGCTTCCGAGGACGAAAACAGCCATGCGATCGACCTCGTGGTCGGCGGCAGCGGAGGGGTTGGCGGTCGTGGCGGCGAGGTCGACCTTGCCATCGGTACCGCGCTCAACACCTATGGAGACCGGGCGTTCGGCCTCGTCGCACAATCAATCGGCGGCGGCGGCGGCATAGGCGGCGCCGGCGAAGCCGACAGCATAGCCTCGCTTGTGGTTGGCGGATCGGGCGGCAGCGACACGGATGGCGGCGCTGTCACGGTCGATCTGACGAGCGAGAGCACGGTTCACACGCGTGGCATCGGCGCGCACGGCATTGTTGCCCAATCGATTGGCGGTGGCGGCGGCATTGGCGGAACGGCTTCGGGCGCGCCGCTCTCCTTCAAAGGTGACAGCCCTGCCAGCTTTGGTGATGGCGACGATGTTTCCGTCAATATCGACGGCGGCATCCTCGCCGATGGCGACTATTCCTTCGGTGTTCTCGCGCAATCAATCGGCGGTGGCGGCGGTTTCGGCGGCAACGCGACCAGTGCTTTCATCGGGTCGAACGGTAACCTCTCTTCGGCCGGAAAAAGCGGCGATGTGACGGTCACCCTCAATGCCGGCAACGAAATCCGAGCGACCGGCAAAGACTCGATCGGCATACTTGCGCAAAGCGACGGAGGCACTGCCAACAACGGTACGGTCAATGTGACGGTGGATGGTTCCATTACGGGCGGATCCGGTGACAATGGTGCCGGTGTCTGGGTCGCGGGCGGGCAGAACAATAGCGTGAACGTCAATTCCGGAGGCATGATCTCGGCTGCTTCCGGTGTCGCCGTCCAATATAGCGCCGGACTGAACCCGCTCTCAGACGGCACGCTGATGGTGGTGAACAACGCCGGTATCATCGACGGCAGCGTCAAGGGGGCCATCACCGTCGACGCCAAAATATCGAAGACGGCCCGTGTCGGAAGCGGCATGGCGGTCTCAGTCGTCAATGAGACAGGTGGCCTGCTGACGGGTGCAAAGGTTTACGAGGCTGACGTGTTCAATCATGGCCGGCTGGCAGTCGGCGGTTCTGAGGCTATCGACGCCACGAAAATCACCGGCAACTTTGCCCAGCTTATGGACGGCGTTCTGGCAATCAACGCCGATTTCGCTGGCTCGCGCATCGATCGACTGACGGTCGAGGGCGACGCCAGCCTCGCCGGCAAGTTCACGGTGAGTGCCGAAAGTGTCTTGCCCGGTATCACTTTGTCTTTTCTCACTGCGGGTGGCACCTTGGATCACTCGCTAAGCGGGCAGTCGGCAATCTACGACTACGTGCTGACCCGGACTGGAAACGAGCTGTCAGTTGCGACGGGTTCGGCCCATTTCGGCGAGCCTGGCTTTGCGCTGAACGCGGACCAGGACAACGTCGCCGACCACCTGCAGGAGATCTGGGACGCCGGCGGCGGTTCCTTCGGCAGACTGTTTGGCACACTGGGCTCGCTTGCTGATGGCGATTCTGGTGCATACGGGTCCGCCCTGTCCGATATATCGCCCGGCGTCGCAGGAGCGGCCGCGGCCGGCAGCATCGCCACGACGCGGCAACATCTCGACCTTTTGCTGAGTTGCCCGATGTTTGCTGCGGACACCTCGTTCCTGACTGAGACGGAGTGCGCGTGGAGCCAGGCAGGTGCACAGAAGCTTGACCAGAAGGCCAGCGGCGGCGTCTCGGGTTTCGACAGCACGACCTATGCGCTGCAGGCCGGCGCCCAGGTCGAGGTGTTGCCCGACTGGTTTGTCGGCTTTGCCGGGGGCTACGACCGCAGTGCCATTCGCGGTGACGACGGCCGCGTCAACGCCGACGGCGACGTCCTTTATGCCGGTGCCTCACTGAAGCATGAAATTGGTCCTTGGCTTCTTTCGGGCGCTGTTTCCGGCAGCTATGGCTGGTACGACAACGTGCGTACGATCCGGATTCCGGGCTTTGCCGGACAGGCGGAGGGCGAACCGGAGGTTTACAATGTCAGCACCCGGTTGCGCGCTGCTTACACCTTTGCGCAGGATGCCTACTATGTGCGGCCGCTGGTCGACCTTGACCTGATCTATTCGCACGCCCGTAGCTACCGAGAGTCAGGTGCCGGCCCGCTCGATCTCCTGATCAACGACACCCGCCAGTGGAGCTTCACCACCACCCCGGCAATTGAGATTGGCACGCGCGTGGATCTGAGCGAAACAACGGTTATGCGGGCCTACGCGGCCGCAGGAGTGAGCTTCAGCAGCGCTGACAGCTGGGATACGTCAGCCCGGCTGGCCAATGCACCAGCTGGGGTCGGCGCTTTCGAAAGCACGGTGCCACTGGCCGATGTGGCAGGTCGACTAAGCGCGGGCGTCGACATCGCTAACGCCGACGGCTTCAGTTTGCGCGTCGGCTACCAGGGCTCGTTTTCCGACACCTATTCCAGCCATGGCGGCACACTGCGGATTGCCTACAAGTTCTGAGGGGATCAAAGATGTTAAGACAGGGCATGTCGTCGTGGGTGGGTCCAACCTGTCCCAAAAAGCGTTCCCGGGCAATCCAACCGGCAAATCCAGTCAACGAGGGCGCGAACGAGGTGGTGGCGCGCTTGCTTGACCCAAGAACAATGTACAGAGAACCGGTTTAGCGTACCGGCGTGCGCACAACGAAAATGAGCCTCCGCAGGGGGGCGGAGGCTCACGTGCGCATATATTGTCAATAACAAGTTTTATAAATATCAAGCAGTTACACGGAAATATGAACCGTAAACGCAGCGGCGGCTGTGTCGAAATAGGGTGGCGGTGTGTGCAAATGCAGGTGCAGTTTGCCAATCGGGAAACCGCATAGCAACTCGCCCAAATGGACATTTTGCGTAATACATTGGGCTTAGCCAATGACGCGACGCGAGCGCTAGAAAAATCGCGTAACGTTTCGTCGGGAACGTTGCGGCGTTGCTCTGCCACCTGATGGTTGCGATCTGGCTGTGAGGCTTCAGCACTCATAATATGTACACTGAAACGACCAAATCATTGGGGAAATGCGAAGCAGAAACGCATGTAGTGCCTCTCCCGACGGTCGCGACCTAGTCTCGCAACAAACAACGCAAATCACCAACGTCGTGCAATTGTTTTTGAACTTACGCCAGCCGCGTCTCACAGCCTGTGCGGGAAGCCCCAACTTATACATATTATCCCGTATATTCTATTGGGATTTATACTTGGTTTATTTTAATGTGGAATGGTGTTCGATTGGAAGCGGCAGTGTAGAGATTAGAATTATCTCCGTTGACATTTTCTGTGTTCTGTATCTTTATAATTATCTTCTTGCATTCTGATAAGTATATCTCAAGCGTGACGTTGCTACGTTCGACGCTGCGAATGTTTTTGGGCTTCCCTAAGCACTATCCGGCGAGCTGGGCCTTAAAGCAGCAGATCTCGTTAAAGCGTCCGTGTTTGCTGGCGCAATTTAAAATTGTGATACTGAATTCTCCGACTGATCGCGCAACGCTTTCTCCGAGGTGCCTTTCATGTCAGAAACAATCACGTGGTCCCTAACCGCAGGTGGCAAGTCAGGCTCTGCCATCCAGACCAAGGGCGCATCGACGGGCGATGGTATCGTTTCCGTCTCTGTTGATCTCGACGCCGGAAGTGCAGAGCGCGATCTGGCCCTGCAGGTCGACAAGGTCGACAACGTCGCCTTTCTCGCGATCTCTTCCGATCTTCTCGACGGTTCGGTGACCGTCAAGGCAGACGGGGCCAATGCTTCCGCGCTGAGTGGTCCGATCCTCTTGTTCGGAGAGGCGGTCAAGCTCTTTGCGGGCGATCTGACCACCCTGACAGTTCACAACACATCGGCGGATAAAGCCGCCAAGGTGACGGTTCTGATCGGCCTGACGGTCTGATCTGACTTTCAATCCGGTTTCGACGGCCCGCAAGGGCCGTCCGATGCATCGTTCGCTTTTGCATTCACGATCCGTTTGAGAACAGGAGCCGCGCATGCCCATCTCTCCAACCTATCCCGGCGTCTACATTCAGGAGCTCGACTCGGGCGTGCGAACCGTCGCCGGTGTGCCGACCTCGATTGCCGCTTTCGTCGGACGCACGAAAAAGGGGGGTGTCGGGGAACCGACGCCCTGCTTCAACATGGGCGAGTTCAATCGCCGCTTCGGTGGGCTTTGGAGCGACAGCAATGTCTCCTACGCCGTCGACGATTTCTTCGCCAACGGCGGCGGGCAATGCCTGATCGTACGGCTGTTCGAGCAGGACGGCGGCGACGGCTATGCAGGCTTGACTGTGGGCACCCTGATCCTGCGGGCCAAGAGCCCTGGTGCCTGGGGTAATTCGCTCTCAGGGAAAATCTCGCACCCCGACGTCGCCGATCCCGAGGGCGCGGCCGCAGCTGCCAAGAAGTACGGACTGACAGTCAACGACATCTTCGATCTGGAGATCGTCGACACTGCCACTGACACCCGGGAGGTATTGCGTACCCTGTCGATGAGAAGCGATGCGGGCCAGCGCCGGTTCGACCGGATCCTCGCGGCCCAGAGCAACCTCGTTGAAGCGCCGCCGGCCCCGACCTTTTCCAATAGCCGGCCCGCGGATGCCGCCACAGGTACTGCTACCGGAGGCGACGACGGAACGACGCTGGCCGATGCGACCTACCAAGGTGATCCGGCGCTGAAAACCGGCATGCAGGCGCTGCGCAAGGCGGACATCTTCAACCTGCTCTGCATCCCACCCGACACCCGCGAGGCCACCCTGCCCAAGGCCGTCAGGGAAACGGCCGCTGCACTTTGCGCTGAAAGGCGCGCGCTTTACATTGTCGATCCGCCGAACGAATGGGACGCCAACCCCGACACCGCGGCGACGACGGCGAAGAATGCCCAGCTCGACGCCACGGACCAGGTGCTTCCACTCACCAATGCCCGCAACGCCGCGCTCTATTTTCCGCGGCTTCTCAAACGTGATCCGTTGCGCGGCGGTCAAATCGATGCCTTCGCGCCCTGTGGGGCGGTGGCGGGCGTGATCGCCCGCACCGACGTCAATCGTGGGGTCTTCAAGGCGCCGGCCGGCCTGGCCGCAACGCTGTCCAATACCCAGGGGTTGACCGTGAAGCTGACCGATCAGGAAAACGGCCTGCTCAACCCGATCGGCGTCAATTGTCTGAGGTCGTTCCAGAACATCGGCCGCGTCGTCTGGGGCGCTCGCACGCTGGCGGGCTCGGACGTGCTGTCGGACGACTACAAGTACGTGTCGGTCCGGCGCCTCGCGCTCTTCATCGAAGAGAGCCTGTTCCGCGGCACACAATGGGTTGTGTTCGAAGGTAATGACGAACCGCTCTGGGCACAGATCCGTCTCTCGGTGGGATCGTTCATGCAGCGGCTGTTCCGGCAGGGCGCGTTCCAGGGGGCGAGCCCCAAGGAGGCCTATTTCGTCAAGTGCGACGCATCGACGACCACGCAGGACGACATCAATCGCGGCATCGTCAACATCGTCGTCGGCTTCGCGCCGCTGCAGCCGGCCGAATTCGTCATCATTTCGATCCAGCAGATCCGCAGCGCGTCCTAAAGGGAGGGCGGACAAACATGCCACAGTTCACCACGAATGCCGACCGTTTCGACCCCTATAAAACGTACAAGTTCCGTCTGCGCTTGCCGGACGGGGACTACGTTGCAGGCGTCAGCAAGTGTTCAGCGCTCAAGCGCTCGACGGAGGTGGTCAAGCACCGCGAAGGTGGCGACCCCTCGACCAGCCGCAAGTCGCCTGGCCAGACCGAATATGAGGCAATCACGCTGGAGCGCGGGGTTACCCATTCCAAGCAGTTCGAGCAATGGGCTAATAAGGTGTGGAACTATGGGGCGGGCCTCGGGGCGGAGGTGTCGCTCAAGGATTTCCGCAAGGACCTGATACTCGAAATCTACAACGAGGCCGGTCAGATTGTTTTGGCCTACAAGCTCTATCGTTGCTGGCCCTCCGAGTTTTCGGCCTTCTCCGACATGGACGCTTCGGCTAGCGCCATCGCGATCCAGACGCTGAAGCTGGAGAACGAGGGATGGGAGCGGGACGAAGACGTGGCTGAGCCTGAAGAGCCCAGCTTCGAAGTTCCGGCCTGATCATGACCCTGGGAGCTCCCTCACGGCTGGACGCCTCCGCGGTGATTGAGCTGGCCGACCGCGCGAGCGTGCTGTCGCCGGCTCAATGGTCGGTCGCGCTGCTGCAACGGGCCTATCCCGAGGCCGCGTGCGGGACCCTCTTGGCCCTGCCTATGGGGGCGCGCGACCGTTTGGTTCTGGCGATCCGGGCACGACTGAGGTCGGGCCCGCTCCGGGCGGAACCGGTTTGCGAAGCGTGCGGTAAGATCTACGAGCTCACGCTCGAACCCGCCAGCCTCGGGCTGGCGGGGGAGGCGCTTTGGCCAGAACCTGGTTTTCAAAAGGTGATGATCGGTGGCTGCGAGGCGGTCGTGCGCCCGGTGACCGTCGGCGACATTCTTGAGATCGAGACCATCGCCGAACCTGAAACGGCTGCGCGGATGCTGGCGGCACGGGTCCAGGAAACAGCAATGGATCTGCCGCTCGATGGCCTTGCCGAGGCTCTGGAGGCGATCGATCCGGGCGCCGATGTGTGGTTGGAGACCGGCTGCCCGGAGTGCGGCGCCAGGCAATCCGTGGCTTTCGATTCGGTGCATTTCGTCGCTCATGAGCTGCAACAGATTTCGCGGCAGATCCTGCATGACGTCGTGCACATCGCTCGGGTCTTCCACTGGTCCGAGGCCGAGATCCTCGCTTTGCCGGAGCATCGGCGGGCCTTTTATGTGGCCGAGGCACTGGCATGAGCGCGTTCCTGAGCAACCTTGCCGCGCGCGCGCGCGGCACGCTGCCCCGACTGGCGCCGCGCCGGCCCGGCCCCTTCGAAACGCTGGGCGAAAGGTCCGAACCCTCCGACAGCGATAGGCCGGTGCCGTCCATGTCTTCCGAGGCTCCGTCGCGCACCCCGCGCACCAGAGAGGCCGCCCCTCCGGCGGCCGCCCCCGTCGCGGGTCCGACCATATCCGCAGCAGCTACGACGGTCCTGAGGTCGACACACGCTGCAGCGCCGATCACGTCAGCCACGTCGGCACCGGCTGCACCGTCGCGCCGCATGATGCCATTGGCGCCCGCCGCAGGCGTTGCTCCGGCTGCTCTTGCTTCGAGGCCGGCGGTCACGCCACCGGTGGCAACGTCGTCGCAAGCCGTTTTGGCCGTTGAAACCCCTCCGGTCGCGCACGCTCCCGTTTCGTTGCCCATCGCGCCGTCCGCTCCGGCGCCGGTGATCGCTAACGGCACACTTGCAGACGCTCTTGGGGACATGTCCGGCGAAACGGCCCGGGCGGATCCCGAACCGGCGGCGTCCCCTGTCGCTGCCGATGGTCGGCCGGTATCGCGATCATCGATTGTCCCGGTCCCGAGGGCCGCCCCGCCATTGCTTGCGCGCGAGGATACCGCGCCGAATTGGGCAGCGCAGGTCCCGCGAGGCAGGAACGCTGACCGAGCTGTGGAGCCGCAACAGCCGCCCCAGGTCGAGATCCGCATCGGCACCATCGAAGTGGTGATGGATCCGCCGCGAGGCGGACAACCAGCCCCGGCAAGGGCGGAGGCTCGGGGGATCAGCCTGGATGACTTTCTCGACGGGAGAGGTGGGCGATGAGCAACCCGCTGGCCATATCCACCGTCAGCGCAGCCTTTCTCCGGCGCATCCTGTCGGCGGCCAACGCCGCGGTGCCAAATGCCAAGGTGCGGTTGGGGGCGCCCACGGCCAAGCTTGCCGAGGATGCAGCGCCGCTCGTCAATCTTCATCTCTACCGGGTCGAGCCCAATGCCGCCCATGCCAATGACCATCTGCCGACGCGTGGTGCCACCGGCCAGATGCGCGGCCCCAGCAAGCTGGCGCTGAACCTGCACTATGTAATGAGCTTCTACGGCAATCACGACGCGTTCGAGCCCGATCTGATGCTGGGCGAGGTGATGCTGGCTCTGGAGCATGAGCCGCTGCTGAGCAAGACCACGATCCACAACGCCATCGAAGACAACGACGAGCTGGAAGATAGCGATCTGGAGGCGGCGTTGGCGCGGCTGCGCGTGACGCGCCAACTGATGACGATCGATGATTTCTCGAAGATCTGGTCAATCTTCTATCAGGTCCCCTATGCGCTGTCGCTCTCCTACGAGGTTAGCCATGTGGTGATCGAGACGTCCGCCACGCCACCGGTTCCTACCCCGGTGGCGCATCCCGGGCTTTGGGTCTCGCCGGTTTCAACGCTCCGGCTCGACGCAGCGGGCAGGGCGCCCGGCAGTATCATCCCGCCGGTCTGGGGCGGTATCCTCCACGTGGCGGGCAGGGGCCTGGCCAAGCCGGGGCTCGAGCTGGAAGTCGATGGTGGCGGTCTTGCCATGAGCGGGGTTCGGCAGTCGGAGGCGGCGCTTGCAGTGACGCTCGATGCCCCCACCTTCGGCGGCGTCGAGTTGGCCGTCGGCGTCCACAAACTGCAGGCGATTGCACCCAGGACCAGCGCTGACCAGCCGGATCACGTGCGCGCCCGCTCCAACGCATTGGCCTTTGCACTCAGCCCGGCGATCGTCGTCGGTACGATCACCGCGCCGGCGGGTGGAACGACGGCGACAGGTACGGTCGATATCGGCTTCACCCCTTCGATCCGGTCGGATCAGGCGGTCCGGTTGCTTCTCGATGTCCGCAACCCGGCAGCGCCGGCGCAGGTGATCCTGGCCGGGCGTATCCCTGTGGAGGGTGGAGCGAACGCCGCCTCGCTCACCTTTTCCTTTGTCAGCTTGCCGCGCGGCGATTATCTGGTGAGGGCCGATGTCGACGGGCTCCTCAGCCCGGTCACGCTCGACAGCACCGCGGGCAGCTCCACCTATGGCCAGATCATCGGCCCGGAGCTTTCGCTGTGAGCCGCGCCGAACATATCGCGTCCCTGGCCGACGCCTTCCCGGTCGTGCGCGCCTGGCTCGAACACGGCCCGGTCGCCGAAACCAAGCCGCCGCGCACCGCTGCCTGCGAGCTGGCCGAAATCTTCCGACTGGATGCGTTCGGTCGCAACATCCTGCTCTTGTGCGCCTATGTCGCCTTGGAACCGGACGGGCGTGACATCGTCGCCCGGTTGCTTGACGATCCTTTGACCTCTGCCCCCACGCTGTCGCTGGCACTGACGCGTCTGCCGGGCGCACACTGGAAGGGACTGTCGGCCGAGGCGCCACTGCGCCGGGCAGGGCTGGTCCGGATCGAGGGCAGCGGCTCGCTGGTCGATGCGCGCCTGCGCCTTGCGGACACGGTGCTGCTGCGCCTTGTCGGTGCGCCCTCGCTGGACGCCGGGGCCTCCGCCCTGCTGCGCCGCATTCCGCGACCGTTGTCATTGGCACCCAACCGCGCCACGCTCGCCCGGGAAATCGGTTCCCGCCTGTCTCTACCGGACACACCGGTGCTGCACCTGACCGGCGGCGATCCCGAGGGCAAGCTTTGCGCTTTTGCCGAAGCCTCAGCCGGGATCAACGCCATCACCTATGCGCTGAACTCGCAGCTTCTGCCCCAGACAGCCGTCGAACTGGTGGACTTCGCCGCTGGGCTCACCCGGGATATGATGCTGTGTGCCGGGCGGTTGGTGCTGATGCATGACGACATGGGCGAGACACGGACCGCCCAGCTCTTTGCCGAAACCTATGGCGGGCCGCTCGCCATCGCCTCGGTCGAACCGATGCGGGTCGGTCACCGGTTGGCGCTCCGCCTGGAGATGCCGCGCCTGAAGGCGTCCGAGCAGCTTGCCGTGTGGCACAGCGTTCTCAGTGATGACGATACCGATCTTATCCCGGCCCTGCCGCGCCTTGCCGCCACCTTCTGCGTGGCTCCCGAAGTTGCGCGTGCTGTCGCTGCAGAAATGTCGCTGGAGAGCAATCGCGATCCGAAGCATCTGGCGACCTGCGCCTGGGAGGCCTGCCGCCGCACCGCGCGGCCCCGCATGGACGACCTGGCGCATCGCGTGGCCTCGCCCGCGACGTGGGACGACCTGATCCTGGCGCCGCGACAGAAGGATGTGCTCGAAAGCATCATTGCCCAGGTGCGCAACCGCACGCAGGTCTACGAGGAGTGGGGCTTCGGCGTGCGGCTCCAGCACAAGGGGCTCGGGGTCTCGGCGTTATTTTCAGGCCCGTCGGGCGCGGGCAAGTCGATGGCCGGCGAAGTCATCGGCAATGCGCTCGACCTTGATGTCTACCGCGTCGACCTTTCCGCGATGGTCTCGAAATGGGTCGGCGAGACCGAGAAGAACCTGCGCCGGGTCTTCGATGCGGCCGAGGATGGCGGCGTGATCCTGCAATTCGACGAGGCCGATGCGCTCTTCGGCCGCCGCTCCGAAGTTAAGGACAGCCATGACCGCCACGCCAATATCGAGGTGAGCTACCTGCTCCAGCGGCTCGAGGCCTATCGCGGGCTTTGCATCCTGACCACCAATATGCGCGACAATATCGACGACGCGTTCCTGCGTCGCCTGCGCTTCATCGTCGATTTCCGCTTTCCCAATCTGGCCGAACGCCGGGCGATCTGGATGCGGATCTTTCCTGACGCACAACCTCGCGAGCAACTGGATTACGACAAGCTGGCACAGCTCAACCTGGCCGGCGGATCGATCCGCAACATCGCGTTGGGCGCGGCCTTCCTCGCGGCCGACCGCGGTTGCGCAGTGTCGATGGCCGAGATCCTGCAGGCGGCGCAACTCGAATACGACAAGGTTGGCCGGCCGATGACCGACGCTGAACGCGCGGGGTGGCTGCAATGACTGTCGGGCCACGGATCGTTCTCAATATCGACCGGCTTCGCGTTCATGGCGTGCACGCAAGCGACGCTGCCGCGTTGGCGAAGGGGCTGAGGACGGCGCTTGCCGCGCAGCTTGCCGCCAATGGCGGCGCGCTGGCCGGGCAGGGTGGCGCCGATCATTTGCGTTTGAGCCTGCCACCGGCTGCAGGGCGCGGCCCTAACGCGCTCGGACGCCTTGCCGGTCAGCGGATCGCCGGGGCGCTCACCCGCCCGAAAGGAGGTGGCTGATGTCCCTGCGCGCTGCTCTGCGTGCCCGACGTTCGATGCCCCGTTCCGCACGCAACCGCGGTGGCTCGGGCGTGTGTGAACCTAAGATGCGGCTGCCCGGATCGCTCAGCGCGGTGCCCGGCGTACTTCAGCGTAAGCCGGTGGTCGGTCCGGCGAACGACGCCTATGAGCGCGAGGCCGATCAGGTTGCCGGTACCGTCGCAAAGGGCAGTGCTGCACGGGCTGTCACGCCCATGACGGCCGCTTCGGTGCAGCGGCAAGGCGGCGGGTCCGGGGGCAACACTCGGGGCAACACTGGGGGCGGGCCATCCGGCGCTGCCACGGCGGCCAAAGCGGTTTCTGCGGGCGGCCGCATGCTCAGTGTCGCTGAAGCCGGCTTCTTCGTACCGCGTTTCCGGCGGGACCTTTCGCATGTGCGCGTCCATGAAGGGCCGCAGGTTGATCAGGCCGCGGCCATGATCGGGGCGCGCGCCTATACGCTTGGAAACGATATTGCGCTGGCCAAGGGCGAGTACATCCCCGGAACCACCGAGGGCCGACGCCTGATGGCGCACGAGTTGACGCATAGCCTGCAACAGACCGCTGGCGAGCAAACCATCCGCCGCGCGCCGGACGGCGAACGCAAGGCCGCCGACTTCAAGAAAGTCACGATGGTCTTCAACGGTGAGGAACTGATCGTTTACGGCGACGGCGAGGAAATCATGCGCTACGACGGCGATTCCGGTCGCCCGATCAAGATTACTGAAGAGGATGCCAAGGCCTGCGGCGCAGATGTCGATGTCGACACCTATCTGAACGACAAACGTTTCACCGGCATCAAGGACAAGGGGCCGATCCCGGAGGGCACCTATAGTTTTTCGCCACCGGGTATCAGCCAATTTTCAACCGGGGAGCAGCTGGACCTTTTGGTCGGCGGCATCGTCGGCAAGAAAAACGTCACGGTCCAGGGGCAGAGCATTCATGCCGGCGACTGGGGGGCGGGACGGGTGCACCTCAATCCTGTCGCGGTCAGGGAGGGGCCGTGTGGCAATGCCGGAAGGCGAAGCGCGTTCTTCCTGCACGGCGGGCTACTGCGCGGCAGCTCAGGCTGCATCGATATCCAAACCAGCTTCGACGAACTGGCTGCCTTTCTCGACGGCTACAAAAATCCGGTCACGCTCAAGGTCGCGTATACCGATCCGGCGACCAGGGTCGGGTTCTGGACTGGGCTCGGCGGCGCGCTTGCCTATCAGGGCTTCCATTTCACCAGTCAGGGAACCGGCTTTTTAGGCGCCGAGGTGGCGGGTGACAGGACAAGTTTCGTCGCCTCGCTGCAATACAATGCGCTGCTGGACTGGGCCGGCGGTGCCCTGACCGCCGGCGTTCATGTCGATGTGCCGGTCGACGATCGGGACGCCTTTATCCGCGCCGGATTGCGCGGCGGTGCGGAGTATCGTGTCTACCGGTCCCTCTACGGGCGGATCTTCGGAGGCGGTTACTATGATGCCGCGCGCGGCGATCTTCCGGCCGGGTTCGGCCTCCAGGCCGGCGGCGGCCTCGGCTATAATTTCGGACCGGTGCAAATGGAGGTGCTCTACAATTTCCTGGCGCCTCTGGGCGACGAGGATGCCGCCACTTCAGGCCGACCGGAGCGCCAAAGGGCGCACCAGGTCCTCACAGGGATCGGCTTCGAATGGTAGGGCGGGGCGACATAGCGCGACCTGCGCCGGCGATCACCTGCAGCACCAGGCCAGGTGCCGGGGGGCTGCCATGTCCGTGAGCGTCGCCCAAGCCGCCAAGCCCCCCGCCTTTGCCGTCGCGACGCCGACGAAACACAAGGCCGAGCCGTTGCCGGATCAAGACCAGGTGCCTCGGCGCCTGCTTTCTTCGCTGTCCTCGGTTCCTTCGGTTCAGCGCGTCTGCGCTGAATGCGCCCGAGAGGATGACGAGCACACCATGCCAGTCATGCCGCGGCTTGAAGTGGGCCCGGTGGACGACCCGTTCGAGCGCGAAGCGGATGACATAGCCGGACGTGTGATGGCGACCCGCGAGCCAAATTCCGTTCAACGTGCCGGGCTCGACGCAGAAACGCCGGACGCCATGCCCGGTCGCATCAGGCGGAAATGCTCGGCCTGCGGAGGTGACGAAACGCCGGTGATGCCGAGACTGGAGGTGGGACCGGTTGACCATCCGCACGAGGCCGAAGCGGATTCAATCGCAGCGACCGTCATGACCCAGCGCCCCGGCACCGGTCTTCAGCGCCGGAGCGAAGACGACGAGCCGGAAGTGATGGCACGCAGATCGGTCGTTCAACGCAAATGCGCCGCTTGCAGCGCTGCTGAGGAAGAGATGCCGGTCATGCCGCGTCGGGCCGTAGCGACGGTGCAGCGCATGCCCTCGCCGCTGCTTGAGCGCGAGATGTTGCATGACTTGACTGACATGCCGCGGATGCGGGCCGACGGCCCTGCGGGTACCGAACACATTGCCGCCTCGGCCGGTCAGCTGGAATCCGGCGGCAGCGCCCTCTCGCCGCAAACCCGAGACTTTTTCGAAAGCCGCATGGGGCGCGACCTCTCTGGCGTGCGCATCCATCGCGGCAGCGCCTCGGATGCGCTGAATGACAGCATCTCGTCGCTCGCCTTTACCTACCGCAATCATGTCTGGCTGGGGCGAAACGAAGCGGAAGCGCCGTCCTTCACTATGGCGCACGAATTGGCGCATGTGCTGCAACAGACCCAGCCGGATGAAGTGCAGCCGAAAGTGCGCCGCGTCCCGTCCGAGATCATCAGCGAAACGCTCTACTTCGGCGAGGATCCCCAAAAGACACCCACCCATGACCTCGTCGTTGCCGACGCGGTCAAGAAGAATGCAAAACTCATGGGTGAGGTGGCGGTGCCCAACGCGCAGCGCGACAAGGGCTCTGTGGACGACGGGTTTGGCTATGCCGACCTGGTCATCTCAGATCCCAACAAGCTCTGGGGACTGCGATTTGCACCGTACACTGGCATTGGCAGCAGCACCGGGACGGGGACCGGAACTGGCGCTGGCGGGCCGACCGCACTGCCGTGGTACGTCGTGTCGGACGGCGGTAAGAACGTCGTACCCAAGAGCCTGGGTTACGACACAAGAAAGTCGCTTCACATCGGCGGCGCCGCGCTGAGACCGGGCGGAGGCTACGAGAAATACAGCACGGAATCGAGCCCTCGCTGGGCGACCACCGACTTCATTCGATCCGCACTCGATGCGCCCTCGAGCTACGAGATTGGCGACGTAAAATTCGCCGGTGACAGGGATCGCATGAGCGACGCGGAAAAACAGGTTGGCGACTACGCCACCGGTTTCAACGAAGCCGCCCGGCGCTACAACAAGACGGTGGAACAGAGCGAGGCCGTCAAGAATGGCACCGCGCCAGCCGGAACCCTGACCGGGTCGTCGCGAAGCAATTCGCTCGCCAGGACCAACTTCAGCGCCGCCAAGATGGCGAGCTCCGCCAGCAGCGGCGATTTCATCCCTCTGGAAAGTGCATTGAAGCTGCGCCTCAACAAGTACAGCAAGACGATCCTTGGTCGTGACAAGTACGAGAACGTTACAGGGTTCACCTATACGGGGAAGTCCTATTACCGGCAGAAAAGCGGCGCCAAGTTCCTGTGGGAGTATGTGTTCTGGCCCGATGAAATCAAGGAACAGGACACCAGCACATCACGGTCCAACCGGCGCGACAAGCTGACCGAGGCGAGCCAGACCCTGTACGACCAAATGGTCTCTTCGCCGACGGGCAAGAAGGTGATGCCGCTGCGCCATGCCGATGCCCGCGTTCAACCCAAGAAACCAAAAAAGCCGCTGCCGCCACAGGAGGATCCGTTCCAGGCGCAGTACAACACCTGGAAGGAAAAGCAGAGAACCTTCACCAGGACCTTTGCCGACTACACCAACATCAAGACCGGGACCGGTAAGGCGGACATCGCCAAGCTGGCCTTCGACACAGCGATCCAGAACACCGTCAAGCTGCTGGGTGGCACCGGTCCCGACGGTTCGCGACCGGTGCAGGACACAGCCGCGCTGACCAAGGCGCAAACCGAATTCAACCGTGCCGAGCTCATGGAAGGGCGGTCGGGGCGGATGCTCGGGGCAATGCGCAAGACCTTTGGTGCGACTTTCGTCAAGGCGCTCAACATCTACCACCGGCTGAAGACCAAGTTCGAAAACTTCCTGGCGGGCGCGAAGAAGCGCACGAGTGGCGGCAAGATCGGCAAGGCGATCATGAAGGTCGGCGGCGTGATCTTCGGCGCGATCATCAAGGTCATGCTGCCGCAGGTTGGCGCCTATCTGGTCGACTGCGTCGAGGAAGGGTTCAAATCGCTGCTGAAGTCGATGATCGGCTCCGATTTCAGCAAATACACCGACTCGATCGAAGGCGAGTTCGTCAAGAAGTATGAGGAAATCGCGGCTCAGATCGAAGCCAAGGTCGAAGAGGCGGCCGAGGCGATCAAGACCCGTTTCGGCAGCATCTATGAAGCCGTGATGGACACCTGGGAAGCTGCCAAGACCCTGATCAGCATCGCCCGGCATGTGTTCAACGTCGCCCGCATCGCCTCCTGCGCCGCCGGCGGGCTCGAAACGGTGGGAATTTCCTGCGTCGTTGCCGGTGTCGACTACATCCTTTCGCTCTTCGACATCTCGCCCAGCGAGTATCTTCTGTCGCACATGCTGGGCTCCTGTGTCGCACAGGACCTGATCAAGGAGTTCATCCTCGGCCGGGCGATCATCCAGAACCTGCCGAAGGAAATCGCCGAGACGATCCGCAGCCATGTCAAGGACATCCTGCCGCCCGAGGTGAAGCCGCTGCTTTGCGATCATATCGGCGATGCGCCCGATCTGCCTGACGCGGCCGAGGTCCCGTGCGAGGACATCGACAATCCAGGTAGCGGACGGGGCGGCAGCGACCTCTCGAAACCGCCGCCGGGCTTCCCGCCGGGCATGAACGAGCGCCGGGCCACCCAGAAGGAAATCCGCGAACATGGTCGCCTGGGCACTGGAATCGTTGACAACGCAGGCAAGGTCGACCGCAGCAAACTGCCGGAAGAATTCCGCAAGCTGCTCGAGCCGGAAGCGCCGCCGCCTCCGGGCACTCCGGAGGTCTGGGATCCACCGGACAAGAGCAGCCCGCCGACCGCCAAAAGCAGCCCACCGGCGGACAAGCAAACCGTACCCGACGCGGCAAAAGACAAGCCCGCGGGACAGCCCCCCGAGCAGAAGCCCGCAGGCGGCGCGGCCGGCGGCAGCGGCGGCCAACCCGGATCCGGCGGGCAATCGACCCAGTCGGTACGCCGTGGACAAATCGCCGATCCGAGCGGGACGGTAACGAGCTATCACACCATCCTGCCAGGGCCTTCCGGTGGTTTCGCGCAAGGGCGGGGCGACGCCAAGACCTTGTTCGACGTCTACCTCTACGTCCAGACGTCGGACTTGAAGACCTTCGGACCGCTACCCATCCGGATCAAGGTCATCGAGGTGGGGCGTGACAAGTCCGGCGACTGGATCAAGTACCTCCCGGACGGCCCCTATGTGCTGAAGAACGATACCGAAATCGAGATCAATCCCACCGGCAGCGACGGGTTCTGGGCAAAGCTGAGTGCTGACAGATGAGACCGTTTCCAAAGAATGACTTCACTGGTTCCACGTCCGGCGTCTCAGATCGGAGCCTGCTATGACGGGTCTAACCATCTCCCCACAAGTCCAGAAAGGCGCTCTTGTCGGGCTTGATCTTTTCAACCCGCTCTCTTCGGTGGCGATCTTCCAGTACAACCCCGACCAGATCACCCGGTCGATCGCGCCGAACTACAGCCAGGCAGGCAACGGGCGGGCGGAACCGTTGCGGCTGGCCGGGCCTCCCACGGAGACGATCAGCGCCAACCTCAAGATGGACCTGATCGACCAGATGGAAGAGGGCGAGAACGGACCTCTGGGCGGCGGCATTTCGGGCTATCTCGCAGCGCTCGAGATGATGGTCTATCCGAAAACCATCGCCGTTGCGATCAACCAGGCGCTGATGCTGGCAGGAACCATGGAGGTGGTGCCGCCGGCCGCACCGCTGACGCTTTTCATCTACGGCTGGAAGCGGGTGGTGCCTGTCAAGATCGAAAGTCTGTCGATCACCGAGACCGCGCACGACCCGGCTTTAAACCCGAT
The DNA here is from genome assembly GCF_001426275.1 of Ensifer sp. Root423. NCBI lineage: Bacteria > Pseudomonadati > Pseudomonadota > Alphaproteobacteria > Hyphomicrobiales > Rhizobiaceae > Ensifer > Ensifer sp. Root423. Next base: position 84,143 of record NZ_LMEG01000008.1, read on the forward strand.
CCGCGCCGATGTCGCGGTCTCGATGAAAGTGCTGACCTACAACGATCTGTCGATGACCAACCCGGGCTACTGGGCCTTCCTGACCCATCAGGTGATCAAGGAGACGCTCGCCACCGTCGCAAGCGTCAACAACATCGCCGATGTGGCGGGCAACCTGGATTTCTGAGAGGGCGTGATGATCACAGCAACGAGCCGATACGCCATCGCCACCGAAACCGAATTCACCCGGCCGGACGGCAGCAAAGTGCGCCACATCGTGCCGCCGATCCTGCCGCACCCCGAGGATCACACCGTGGCGCGCCAGCACCGCGTCACCGACAGCGACCGCGCGGATATCATCGCCGCACAGACCTATGGCCAGGCGACCGCCTGGTGGATGATCGCCAATGCCAATTCCGCCGCGCATCCCGACCAGTTGACCGCGGTGCCCGGCGCTCCACTGGTCATTCCGATGCCCGATGCGAGGGGAGGCAGGACCACGTGAGCGCCTTCGGCAACATCCTCGGCATTCGCGTCACGCTGCTTCTGGGCAGGGAGGCCGTCGTGCTGCCCGCACCGCTCGAGGCGATGGAGGCGATCGAAGAGATCGAGGTGCGCCAGGCGATGAAAAAGGACTCAGGCTTCAAGATCACGCTGCTGGCCGGGCGAGAGGGACCGCTTGGCGCATTTGGCCCTCCGTTCGTCAATGATCCCCGGTTCCAGCGCGGAGCACGGGTGGTGGTCGTTGTCTGGAACGGGGTGATGCCGACGCCGATCTTCGACGGGGTGGTGACCAAGACCCAGTACATACCCGGCGAAGGGGCGAATGAAGGCAAGTACCTGATGTTGGGCCGCGACCTGACCTTTGTCATGGACCGCGAAGAGAAACGAGCCCAGCACCCGGCTCAGGACGAAACCGTGATCATGAATGCCATGGCGCTGAAATATGCCACCTACGGCGTGATCCCGGTGATTATGCCGCCGCCGGTGATCGATCCGCCGATCCCGGTCGACCGCACGCCGCAGCAGACCTGCACGGACCTCGGCTATGCCAAGAAGATGGCCAGGCGCCACGGCTATAAGGTGTTCATCGATCCCGGCCCGGCGCCGGGGATCAGCCAGCTCTACTTCGGCCCGGTGCCGCGCCCCGGCCTGCCGCAAAAGCCGATCTCGGTCAATCTGGGGCCAATGTCGGATGCCTACGACGTCACGGTCAACCACGATGGCGAGACCCTGACGGCTGCGCGCGCCAAGGTGCATGACCGCTCCACAGGGCAGGTGGTTTCGCTGGAGATCCCGACCTCCACCAACACGCCGATGTCGGCCCTGTCGGAGGCGCTGACGCAGATGGGCAATACCAAGACGAAGGAGATAGTGACCTCGGGTCTCAACACCGCGCAGGTGCTTGCGCGTCTGATGGCTGAGGTGAACGAACCGGCCGAAAGGGTACTGGAGGTGACCGGCACCATCGACAACACGCGCTACAACGCGGTGCTCAAACCCTACTACGCGGTCGATATCCGCGGCCTGGGGATGATCTACAACGGAACCTATACGGTGGCCGAAGTCAGGCACGTGCTCAAACCCGGTGCCTATACCCAGTCGTTCGCACTTCAGCGCGACGGGCTCTATCCGATCCTGCCGGCCGTCGCACCGGAGGTATCGCCGATATGAGCTGCGAGGACGAAAAATTCTTCGGCAAATACCGCGGCAAGGTTGAGCTCAACATCGACCCCTTGGGCCTTGGCCGGGTGCAGGTCAGCGTGGCTGATGTCATGGGGGATGGCACGCTCGCCTGGGCCATGCCGTGTCTGCCGGGCGCCGGACCGGGCGTTGGCATCTTCGCCATCCCGCCCTCGGGCGCCAATGTCTGGGTCGAGTTCGAGCGCGGCGACCCGGACTATCCAATCTGGTCTGGCGGGTTCTGGGACGCCGGAGACACGCCGGCGGCGATGGGACCGACGCAGGCGCTGACGCGGATCTGGGCGGGCGACAACTTCAAACTGGAGGTGCTCGACGCGCCGGGCATGGGGGAACTCACGCTCAGCATGACCACGGCCATGGGGGATGCCGTGCTGACGGCGGGGGCGGACGCCATGGAACTGAGCTTTTCCGGATCGACGGTCAAGCTTGGTCCCGATGGGGTCACGATCAACAACGGAAATCTGAAGGTGCTGCCATGACCACGCCGATCGTCACGCAGGGAACCGTCGCCACCTGCCCGCATTCCATCCCGATCACGATCGCGGCGACGGGTGTGAAGCTTTTGATCGACGGCACGCCGGCAGCCCTTCTCGGCGACAAGGGCACGATCGCAGGTTGCCCGTTCACGACGCCCGAACCCAAGCCGCAGCCCTGTCTCATTGCTGAGTTCACCAAGGCGGCCAGCAAGGTGCAGTCGGCCGGCAAGCCGGTGTTGTTGGTCAATACCGGCGACCTTTGCAAATCCGGCCAGATCCCCAACGGTCCGGTGGTCTGGTCTTCGCCGCAAACCAAGGTTGTCGCGATATGACCTGGTTTTCCTTCCCCTACCGGATCTCAGCCGCCGGAACCACGGCCGAGGCCGACCGCGACCAGCAGATCCGCGACATGATCGAGCAGGTGCTGTTCACGCGCCGCGGCGAGCGGCTCAACCGGCCTGAATTCGGTGCCGGGCTGCACGAGATGGTGTTTTCGGAGAACACGCCGGAGATCGCAGCCGCCGTCCAGCACATGGTCCAGGGGGCGCTTCAGCAATGGCTGGTCGAGGTGATCGAACTGCGTGGTGTGCGGGTTGAGGCCGTGGACAGCCAGTTGCGGGTCACGGTCGTCTACAGCCGCCTCGGCGACGACGAGATTCGCCGCGCCGTGGTGGAGGGCGCGATATGACGAAGTGCAGGTGTCATTGCGGCACGTCGCTGCGCCGGCAGAGGGTTCTGGAAAGCAACGCCGACATGGGCGGCGGGCTTGAGATCAACGGCATCGACTTCGTCGAGGTGTTGGACAGCGGCGCACCGGCTGGCATGGCGCAGAAACTGCTCGACGTAGCTTTCCTCAAACCCGATGGCGTCGCGGCCCTGAACGAGGACAACTTCGCGGTGACAGGCGGAACGCGGGTCAAGGGCATCAAGGTGCTATCGCTGGCGCTGCAGCCGGACGGGTTGACCCAGCGGCTGACCCTGGACCAGGCCGGGGATTTCTCGCCTTATGTGCTGTCGCTGCGGCAAGGGGCGGTGAACGCTGCACCGCCCGCCAATATGGATCGCCAGCTGGCGAGCGTGTGCTTCTCCTTCAAAGTCGAATGCCGCTCGGATTTCGATTGCGCCGACCCTGCACTTTCGGTTCCGGCGCGTCGTCAGGGGCCGCCGACAGATTACCTGACCCGCGATTTCACCGGCTTTCGCACGATGATGCTGGACCGCATGTCTGCCACCATGGCCGACTGGACCGAGCGCAATCCGGCGGACCTGGGCGTGACCCTTGTTGAGGTGCTGGCGGATGCTGCCGACAAGATGAGCTGGTTTCAGGATGCCATAGGCACCGAAGCGTTCTTCGAGCGCACGCGCTTTCGGCAGTCACTCGTGCGCCACGCCCGGCTGCTCGGCTATCGTCCGGGCGAGGGTTGCAATGCGCGCACAGCCGTCGCCGTGACGGCGGATGTCGACCGGGATGGCGCACCTGACGTGATTGCGCGCGGCACCCGGTTCCTGACCCGCCCAGAGGACCGTGGGCAGCAGCGGCCGACGGTGATCACACCAGAGGCGGAGCTTTTCGAAGACATGGTCCGACGTGGGTCAGTGGTGTTCGAGGCACTGGAACCGCTGAAGTCGCTGCGCGTGGCGCGCAACGATGCGGGCTTCCACGATTGGGGCGACGAGGGCTGCTGCCTCACCAAGGGCGCAACCTCCGCTTTCCTGACGAAGGCTCCCGGCGATCTTGACCTTGCGGCAGGCGATCTTCTTTTGTTGGAGGAGCGCATTCCTTTTGGCGGTAGCACCGAGGATCCGCCGGATCCGACGCACCGCCAGGTCGTGCGTCTGTCGGAAGGCCCCAAGCCTGCAAGTGATCCGATCTTCGGTCTCGCCTTGACTGAGGTGCGCTGGTTCGCCGAAGACGCGTTGAGGTTCGCTCTGCCGATCGGTACCCTCGATGGCAAGCCGATGTCGGTGGCGCGTGGCAATGTTCTATTGGTCGACGAAGGCCGTACCGTCGATCACGGCGACCCCGCGCACGAAGACGAAATCCTCTTGGAAACCCTCTCCACCGACGGCCTGCTGCCAGATGACGGGCCTGGCCAGGTGCTGCGCTACCGGCTGGCCGCCGGAGAGGTGGTGCGCGCGCCGCCTTTCGATCCGGAGAGTGCACGCACCGCCTCGGCGGCTGCGTCGCTTTCGCCGGTGGCCGAACCGGTCGCACAGGTCGCGCTCGTCGGCGACGGCGAGATATGGACGACGGTGCCGGACCTTCTGGCGTCGGAGCGTTTCGCGCCGCATGTGGCGGTCGAGGCAGGCACCGTGCCAGGGGCGGCCTATGTGCGCTTCGGCGACGGGGTACTGGGCCGCCGCCCAACCGATGGAGCCGCGTTTGTCGCGCGTATCCGTCACGGCGGCGGTTTGCGCGGCAACATCGGGGCCGGCGCGATCGCCCATGTGGTGACCGGCGACGGCAACGGCATCTTCGCGCTGAGCAACCCTGTCCCGGCAACCGGCGGCATCTTGCCGGAACCACGCACGGCAGTGCATGTTGCCGCGCCACAGGCGTTTCGCGTCTCGCGTCGTGCGGTCACGGCGGCCGACTACGCCGTGGTTGCCGCCCGCCACCCGAGCGTCGAACGAGCCTTCGGGCGCCGCCGCTGGACCGGCAGCTGGCACACGGTCACGCTGGCGCTCGACCTCGTCGGAGGCGGCGAGGTGGACGCTGCAGTCGAGGCCGAGTTGCGCGCGTTCATCGAAGATCATCGGTTGGCGGGCCACGATCTGGAATTTGTCTCGCCGGTCTTCGTACCGCTCGACATCATCCTCTTTGTCTGTGCCGCGCCCAACGCCTATGCGTCGGACATCAACCGCGATCTCCTGGCGCTCTTTTCCGATCGCGATCTGCCGGATGGAACCCGCGGGCTCTTTCATCCGGATGTCCTGGAGTTCGGAGCGGACGTGGCGTTGTCGCCGATGATCGCCCGCGCGATGCGGATCGACGGCGTGTCCTGGATCGGCACCACCGACGAAAGCAACGCGCCGGTGGGCCGTTTTGCCCGGATGGATCAGCCCGGTGTGGACTATGCCGCCGAGGCGATCCTGCCGATCGCCAGCGCCGAGATTGCCCGGCTCGACAACGATCCCAGCCGTCCCGAGAACGGCCGGGTCCGCTTCATCGTGGAAGGGGGGCGCTGATCATGGCAACGCGCGACAAAAGCTCGCCGTGTGGCGGCATCGACCTTGGTCCGCATCGCCCTGCCAACCGTGCCGGGCTTTCACAGGTGGATTACCGGATCACGACCCAGCCCGAGGCGCTGGCGCGAATGCTGCATCTTCTGCCGCGACACGGGGTGATAGACCCGGAGACCGGTGCCGAGCTCCAGCCGTTGGAGGCGTTGCGGACGCGCGACCTTCGCGATCCGACGATCAGCCTGTTCGACGCCTGGGCCATGGCCTGCGACGTGGTGTCCTTCTATTCGGAGCGCATCGCCAACGAAGGTTTCATCGGGACCGCCACCCAGCGCCGTTCGGTGCTCGAACTGGCGCGGATGATCGGCTATGAGCTCGCCCCCGGCGTGGCGTCCAGCGCCCATCTGGCATTCTCGGTCGAGGACACGGACAATCCCTATCGCGTGGTCCAGATCGGTATCGGTGTGCAGGCGATGTCGATTCCGCACGAGAAGGGCAAACTGCCGCAGATCTTCGAAACGGTCGAAGAGATCACCGCACGCGCCGAATGGAACAACATTCACGCCCGAACCGAGCGTCCTCAGAACCTGGTGCTCTACAACAACCTCGAAAGTGATGGGGACACAGCCAACGGCACGCTCTACCTCTTCGATCTGGACAACTCATTCGACGACGCCACATTGGCCGATCCTGACCTCGTTACCATTGCTGCCGAGGCGGATCTGGAACACTACCACCCGATGACCCGACGGCTCGATCTGCCCGCCGCGCTGGCGAAACGTATCGAGGACAACGAAACGAACGAAGAGATCGACCCGGTGCTCTACGCGCTGCCGGTGAACGAGGTCTGCTTTACGGGGCTCGGGCTCAACCTGCGCAAGGGCACCCGGTTGTTGGCGGTGGCGCAGGCGGCGAGCGAGGGCGCGCCGGTCACGGCCATACCGATGCGGGTGGTATCGGCCACCGAGGACCGAGCCTTCGGCCTGACGAAAGTCGTTTTGACGCGCAGCGGCCACGCGCCCGAGAAGGTGCGCCGCGCACCGCCCTTCCGGCTCGCGAAACTGCTGATCGGCATCATGCCCTCGATGCGCATCGCGCTGGGCACTCAGGCGATCGAGACGCATGTGCGCGGCCGGACCTGGTCGGGAGACGGGCTCTCGGCGCTGGTGCAATCCCAATCCTGGCAGCGCGCCAAAATCATGACGCTGGTTCGCCTGCTGGTCTTGCCGCCGCCGGAGAAGGACGATGGCGAGGTGCCGGCACTCGGCCTGCATGTCATGCGCGACAGTTCCGGGTTCTTCGGCAGTACTGCGCCGCTCCACGCCACGGTGAATTATGGCACCAAGGCCGATGGGACCTATGACAAGGGTCCCTATACCCACAACTGGGATGGGGCCACGGGCGGATCACCCAACACGATCTGGCTGGACGGGATGGGGGCAAAGTACATCGACAAGGGCGCCTCCCACGTCTACCTCGACCGCGAGCTGAAGGAATTGCAGCCCAACGGCTGGGCGATCATCGAGAACGCCGCGGGCGGGTCTCTCGGTTTGCGGGTCGTGCATGCGGCGGCGGAATCACGGGCGGACTACGCAATCACGGGAAAGTCGACCGGCGTGGGGTTCCGCACCGCCAATGGCGGACTGTTGGAGCTCGGCGGCACCGACTCGACCACAATCTACAATTCCTTCCTGTTTCGGGGTTCGCAGATCCATGCGGTCAGCGCGCATCTTCCGCTTGCCGGTGTGCCGCTGTCGCCGGAGCTGCCGCACAGGTCCACTTCGGTCGAGCTGGACCGGCTTTATCTCGATCTCGAACGCGGACGGCCCGTTTCGCTTTCCGGCGCACGCAACGATGCCGAGGGCATCACCGGGCGCGAGACCCATATCATCGACGAGGTCCAGCATATCGACGGGATCACGCGGCTGGTGCTGACCGGCGAGACCGCCTGGCCCTATGACCGCACCACCGTGCGCATCAACGCAAATGTCGCGCTCGCCACCCATGGCGAGGCGGTGGCCGAAGACCTCGGGAATGGCGACGCCCGGCTGACGTTCCAGACCTTCACGCTGAAGAAGCCGCCGCTCACTTACGTTTCAGCCGCAAACGAGGCCGGTCGCGCCTCGACCCTGAAGATCCGTATCGACGGTGCGCTCTGGCAGGAGGTGACGGCACTGGGCCAGGCCGGGCCGGAGGACCCCGTCTACGAGGTGCGCCTGTCCGACGACGGCAAGGCGCATGTGCGCTTCGGTGACGGCCGGACCGGGCGTCGCCTGCCCACCGGCTTGCTGAACGTAAAGGCGGAGTACCGCAGCGGCATCGGCCGCGCCGGCGAAGTGCCGGAAGAGGCGATCAGTCAGCTGAGAACCCGGCCGCTCGGTGTGCGCGCAGTGGTGAACCCGTCGCCCGCAACAGGCTCGGCCGATCCCGAGACGCTGGATAGCGCGCGCGAAACCGCACCGGGCACGGTCAAGACCCTCGGGCGCATCGTCTCGCTCACCGACTACGCCGATTTTGCGCGTAGTTTTGCCGGCATCGGCAAGGCCCAGGCGTGCGAGCTGTGGTCAGGGCAGAACAAGGTGATCCATGTCACGGTGGCCCCTGAAGCGGACGCCGAGCTCACGGCAAGCGATCCGCTGATGTCCAACCTTGCCGATGCAATGGCCAAGGCGCGCGATCCTGCACGTCCCCTGATCTTGCAACCCTACGCGCGCCGGTTCTTTGCCCTGACGGCCAAGATTTATCCCGATCCGACCTACCGCGCCGAGGACGTCAAGCTCTGGGCGCGCCAGCAGATCGAGGCGCTTTTCGGTTACGACGCGCGCAAGCTCGCCCAATCGGTGAGTGCTGCCGAGGTCATTGCCGCGCTGCATCGGGCGCGCGGTGTCGTATCGGTCGATCTCGACGCGCTCGAGGTGCTGCTCGACGGCTCTACCACCGGTTCCGTGGCTGCTGATCTGTCCTCGGTGCTGCCCTCGCTCCCAGCCGTCGGGCCGGGCCAGCGCGGGCAGCGCCACGACTTTGCCCCGGCGCAATTGCTGACCGTGCTGCCGTCGGCGGTCAGCCTGACGATGATGGAGACCGCAAATGTATAATCGCGCGACCGGCAACCTTTTCGAACGGCTGCCCAGCCATTTCCGCACGCGCGATGCCGAAGAGGGTCGTGCGCTTCAGGCGCTGATGGAGATCATGGCACAGGAGCTGGTCATCCTGGAGCGCGACATAGACCAGCTCTACGACGACTGGTTCGTCGAGACCTGCGAGCCGTGGGCACTGCCCTACATCGCTGCGCTGATCGGCGCCCGGCCGATGCGCGAGATCGGGTCCGACCAGATAGGGCTTCTGCGCGGATACGTCGCCAATGTGCTGCGCAACCGGCAGGCAAAAGGCACCGCCGCGGCGATCGAGCAGGTGGCGCGCGAAGTGTCCGGATGGTCGGTGGTGGCGGTCGAATTCTTCCAGAGGCTTGCGACCTCGCAGCATATGAACCATGTGCGACCGGCTGCACCGGGCTTTGCCGACCTGCGCAACACCGCGCGCTGCCGCGCCAGCCGGTCGCCGTTCTCAACGATGGCGCATTCGCCGGCCGCCGGGCAGCCGGGCGCCTATGCCGGGCGCTACAACATTCCGCATCTGGGGCTGTTCATTTGGCGGCGCGCGGCGGCACCGATCTGGCCTGTGGAAAATCCAGCCGCAGGGTATCTGGGCGGGGCCGTTCCGCGTCCCGATGCACCGGATCCGGGGCTTTTGACCTTTGATCCGCTGGGACGCGACCTGCCGTTGGTCAACCGCCCGGCGGCCGACCTGAGCGTGGGTGCGCGGATGACCGCGCGCACCGTGCCTGCGACATTGTCCCGTGATGAGGTCTTCGCCGCGCTCAACGCTGCCCGCGCAGACGGCGCCACTCCGGGCCGCTGGTTTGAGGAAAGCCCGCCGTTTCGAGTGCGTCTGGACGGCGCGGAGGTGTCGCCTGAAAAGCTCTTCTGCTGCAATCTGGAAAAGGCCGAAAACGGCACCTGGCGGCGGCCGGCCGTGGCTGGCACGGTGATGGTCGACCCTGAGCTCGGCCGGATCTCGCTGCACGCTTCGGACGAGGGCAAGGCGGTCGAGACCGGTTTTGCCACCGGGCAGCCCTTCGATATCGGCGGCGGCGCCTATGACCGGCGGTCGAGCCTTGAGAAATGGCTGCCCGATCTCGTAGTGCCCGGCGAGGCGCCGCCCTGGCAGATCGGTGTGACGAAGGTGGCGGGCCATGTGACCGACAACCCGCTTCAGGGTGGGCCGGTGGTCGCGAGCCTGCGCGATGCGGTCGACCGCTGGAATGCCCAGGCCACCGCGGGCTCGCGCGGGATCATCGCGGTGATGGACAACGCCACCTATGTCGAGGCGTTGAACGCCACCCATGCAATCACGTTGCCGAAAGGCGCAACGCTGGCGATTGTGGCTGCCGCCTGGCCGGTGGTGGAGGAGCCGGGCGGGGTGCGTCGCCGCTTTGCGGGCCAATTGTCGCCGATGCACCGGCGGCCTCTTGTTCTGGCGCCGGCGATGATCGAGGCGGCGGATGCGGGCGACGACCCGGCCGGTTCGCTGGTGATCGACGGATTGGTGATCACCGGCAATCTCACCGCCCGGCCTGGAGGCGATCTTGGGGCTCTCCGGCTTTACAATTGCACGATCGGCGCCTCGGGCGCGGCGCTGGACTATTCGGTGCGTGCCACCACCGAGAACGCCAGGATGAGCCTGGTCCTCGACCGCTGCATTGTCGGCAAGGTGGAGCTACCGCAGGCGACAGGCGCGATCGAGATCACGCGATCGATCATCGGGGAGGATCAGACCGCCGGTGGCGGCGGGGCAGGGGCTGGCGCCTTGGTGCTGCGCGTGCCGCTCATGGACATGAGCTGCAGCGGCAGTACCGTCCTTGGCCGCACCACCTGCCGCAGCCTGCAGGCGGAAAACAGCATCCTCACTGGGCGGATCACCGTCGAGCACCGGCAGAGCGGCTGCGTCCGGTTCTGCTATGTCGACGAGACCTCGGTCTTGCCGCGCCGCTACCGCTGCGTGCCGCGTGCGAGCGACGACCCCAAGCCGCGGCCGGTCTTCGTCTCGACCCGTTTTCAGGATCCCGAATTCGGGCTCTTAAGCCTGCGCACGCCACAGGCCATCCTCGAAGGGGCCGAGGATGGCATGGAGATGGGAGTGGGCTACGCCAACCGCGACCCCGCCCGCCGCGCCAACATCCGCGATGCCATCGAGGAATTTGCGCCATTCGGCCTTGTTCCGGGCTTCATTTACATGAGTTAGGAGGCCTGCCATGACCGGCGATATTTCGAGAAAGACCTTCGATCCTGTCAAGGATTTCAGCCTTGTGGGGATGCAGCAGGGCCGCCTGTTCACCGATGCCGACTGGAACGAACAGGGCGGCATCCTGCGCGCCTCGGATCGGGAGACGGCGGCTGATATCATCGGCCCCGCCGGCTTTCCGGAGGACGATGCGGGCTTCGGACTGATCCCGGATCCCGGGACCGGAACGCTGGTGATCACCCCTGGTACCGGATACGTGGCAGGTGTGGGCCATGTGCTGCGCTGGCCTTTTGGCTTTTCGCTGACCCGTCAGTCGGGCACCGGCGGCAATGCGGTCTGGCGGATCGACGATGGCGGGGAGCTGGCTGACGACGACGTGCTGAGCACTGACCCGGCGGGCCTGAGCGTTTTCGTCAAGGTGCGCAACTTCGCTGAGGATGCGAACGGCGTGCGGACCTTCCGTACCACGCCAGCCCTTGGTGATGCCGTGACCCGCGCCTTCCGGCCGGCAACAGTCCAGCGGCAACCATATGGGGCAGGCACGCCGCTTCCGGCGGTGGCCGGCGACTACCTGGCCGTGCTCAAGTCCACAGATCTGATCGTGACCGCCCTCGATGAACCGCTGCTGCGCGAGGTGGCTTTCGACGGGCCGGATACGGCCTATCGTGAGCGGACCATCTGGCAAGTCCAGCTGGTCGCGCGCGCGGCGCTCCTGGCGCTTGGATACCAGGCTTCCGACCTGACCTGCCCGGCGCTGTCAAAGGGGCTCGATCCCGTCCTTGCCGATCGTGCGCAGGGCGAGATGCGCGCGCGGGCGGAGCTTTCCGACCTTAGCGCCGGCCCCTGCAACCTGCCGCCCGCCGCGGGCTACCGCAGTCTCGACAATTTTCTCTTCCGCGTCGAGATCCATCTGGCTGGCGACGAGGCGGCGGCGTTCTACAAATGGTCGCGCGAGAATGCCATTCACCGCACGCGATACCGCGAGATCGACGCAGGCGTCTTGGTGGTGGACAGCATCGGCCGTGATGAGATGACCGCGTTGAAGGCGGGCGACTGGATCGAGATCCGCGATCAGGCGGCGATCTATGGGGAGGCGCCTGGCTTCTTCGCCCGGATCGACGAGGTGGTCGGCCAACGCGTCTCGCTTGCCGAACTGCGCGATCCGCTCACGCTTGCGCCACTCCTCAACAACGGTCTCCCCGACACAGACAAGCTTCCGGCGGAGGCATTCGTCACCCGTTGGGAAGGCGGGCTTCCGGCGCAGGTGGACGATGCCGCGGCCGATTGGGCAGATCTGGAGAATGGTGTCCAGATCCGCTTCGAGGCCGGTCAGTATCAACCCGGCGATCACTGGACCATTCCGGCGCGCGCCGTGTCCGGCGATGTGGAATGGCCACGCAATCCGGTCACCGGCGAACCGTTGCCGAAACCTGCAGAAGGACCGCGGCGCAACTATGCGGCGCTCGCCTGGCTCGTGCTCGACGGTGCCGGCGCCTGGACCGTAGCCGAAGATTGCCGCCCGCTTTTCCCGCCGATTACCCGCGCCAAGCAGGTGCTCTACGCCGGCGGCGACGGGCAAGAGGCCCTGGACGATCCCCTGAATGCGGCCGCCTTGGTACCTCTACCAAAGGAGCTTTCCGTCGCGGTGGTGCGCGGCCATAAACCGGTCCAGGGAGAGACGATCCGTTTCACCGTTGCGGAGGGGGCCGGGCAGTTTGGTAACGGCATGCCAACCCAAGAGGCCACCACCGATGGCACCGGCGTGGCGTCGGTGACCTTTAGCCTTGACGGCACGAACCGGGTGCAGCGCGTCTTTGCCCAGCGGCTGGATGCCGCCGGAACACCGACCCATGCGCCTATCAGCTTCAACGCGACACTCGCGCGTGCGACCCACGTCAGTTTCAACCCGGCCAATACGCCCGCGCTTGCGCTCGCCAATACGGTGCAGAAGGCTATCGAGGCTTTGGCGGGGCTCCAGCATGTCGGCTGCACCACGATCGTCATCCAGCCGGGTGAGGACTGGGTGGCGCGGCTGGAGGGGCTGCAGCCGGGCGAGAATGCCTCGATCTGTTTTGCCAGGGGCACCTACACCACAGGGCGCACCGTTGAGATGACCGGTCTTGGTCATATCCGCATCAGCGGCGCCGGGCCCGGGACCGTCCAGATTCTGGCCTATCGGACGGAGGCGGCCATCGCCTTTGCAGCCTGCGCCAGTGTTGTGGTCAGCGGGCTTGAATTTGCAACGCCCGACAGCAACAGCGCGGTCGATCCCGGTCGGAAGATCCACCGTCAGGGCACGCTGGACTTCGGTCACTGCGACGCGGTTGAAGTGCATGGCTGCACGCTGAGTTGCGGCGGCGGCACCTCGACCGAGCGCACCTGCCTGACGGTCCGCGGCTACAGCGAGACGCTGAAGAGCTTGAGGGTCACGCAATCGGTTCGGATCACCAACAACAGTCTGACGGTCGGCAACCTTCAGGAGGGGATCGTCGTGACCGATGCCGTCGACGTCGATGTGTCCGGCAACATCCTGACCGCCAAGCCGGGCAAAGGCTCGCTCAACATCAAGGCGTTCCTTTCCGACAAGGTCTGGCTAGCCACGACCGCAAACAGCTTCATCACCCGCCCCGTGAAGGGCTATGTCGGCCGGGGCACCGGCTTCAAGGAGATTGGCGTCAAGGAATGGCGCATGACCTTCGACAGTCCAGTGCCGCAGAAGGACTGGGACGCGCTGGTCGCTACAAACCCGCCCGCCGCGGCGGACCTCAAGAACCAGGAAACGTTCGGTCGCTGGGCGCAGGGGCTCGTCGCCTCCGTGGCAGAGAACCCCGACCGGATGCCGGTGTTTCGCAAGCAGTTGAAGCGGCTTGGGGACTCGTTCGGCACCCATGGTGAGGGGCTGGACAATACGAAGGTGCGCACCACGCTCCTCGTTTCGAGCGACCCGGTCGTGCAGCGCTTCGATGCGAGATCGGGTGCTGAGCGACAGGTCGTGGTCGAGGCGAACGGGCAGGTCGTCGCCTTCGACAGTGCCTTCAGCCAGAAGGATTGGACGACGCTCATTTCCCGCAGCGGCTCGGCTGCAAAGATCGCAAATGCAGACGAACTTCTTGGGCTGAGCTACGGCCTGGCGAAGAAGGTATTGGAGGATGCCGAGCTCCGCGCCGGGCTGGGATCGGTCCAGAACTGGCTGAAGGGGCTTGAGGAAAACTCGGTCAGCCTGGGGGCGCAGGGCATCGTCTGCGGTGGACGGCGGATGGACAATGTCGCGATCCGGGGCAATGCGATCCGCGCCTTCCAGGTGGGGGTGCGGGTGGCGGTCAGCCACATGCGCAACGCGGATGTGCGGGCCAGATCGGTGTCGATCGACGACAACCGCATGGAGTTGATGGCGCCCTACGCACAAGCCTATGCCGGTTACGGTGTGCTTGTCGGGAATGTCGATACCCTGCGCATCCGGGGCAACGAGATGGCACTGTCGACCCGGCCGAATTTCAGCAGGTATTTTGCGCAGGGCATCCGCATCTGGGGCTTCATCGGTCACCAGGTGCTGGTGGCGGAGAACCGGATTTCGATGGCCACGATGGGCATCCGCCTGGTTTCGGTCGTCGCGTTCGGCGACGAGGATCCGCACCTTTGGGTGTTCCGCGAAAACCTGATCGAGGGACCGGGGATCCGTGGCTGGAAGGTGACGCCATCCTGGCCGCTCGTCGACCAGAACAATCTGACGCGTAGCGTCTAAGGATGGCCTGACGCCGATTTTCGTTGTATGATTGTGTTTCCTGGCTCTTATGGCAATGATTTTGTGGTGCCACCGGGTTCGAGTCCCTGTCAGGTAAGCGAAGCGGAGCGGGACACCGGTCCGCTTCCCGCATTTTTAGGCATGCAAAACCTGTGTGCCGGGTCCGTCCGGACTGCCCGTTTTCCAGCTTCGACGACGTGATCCGGACCCTCAGAAGTTACGTCCGGGCCAGTCCGAGGTGACGATCGGAACGTCGAGCGAATCACGGCGATGCACCGGGACGGCAGGACGCTGATCTCCGATCTTTTGAGCCGGCTGGTCGTAGGTGACTTCAAGGGGTCTTGGCGGTATCGGTCGTCAGTTGAACCAGAAGATACGTGACGATTGCATCCCGCTTGGCCAACCCCTTGGGGCGGCCCTCGGGGTCCAGGGCAACCAGCGTTTTGCGTGCCAGCTGATCCATTTTTGTGAGCGCTTCGGCGTTCGTCGCGTCGGCTGTGATCGCTTCCTTCGTAAACCCTGGTAGCTCAAGAAGTTTGCCGGCGTCGGGCGCGTCGAGCGCCTCGCGGAATCGTGCCTGGGTCTCAGAACCGTTCTGGCCCGACAGGTAGCTGATCACCGCTCGGCCGTCGGCGGCCGCGGCGAATTTCCCATCCGGGTCCGTGACCACCAACGTCAATTCCGGATCAAAGCTCGACAGTGCCTGAAGGTAGAGGACGACGGCCGACGGGGCGTAGTAACCTGGGCGGCCGAGATGGAGGACAAGTGCTATCGGTCGCCCCGGCGTGAGGGTGCGCGTCAAGCCCTCGATCGCTGCGACGCCCTCCTTCTCTATCGATTGGAAATTTTCGACGACATCCGTAAGGGGCAATAGCTTGACTTCGGATTTAGCAGCCTCGCGAAACGTCAGTGCGACACCGCCCGCGGACAACTCGCTGATCGTCCCAGACGCGATGCCCCAGACCCCGAGCGGGAGCAGAAGCAGCGCGATGAAGGTGGTGCTCTCGCCAATCTTCAGATGTTTGAGGATCAGGGCAAGCAGCACAGCCAGTGGGATGCTTGCGATGGCATATACTATGGCGCTCATGGCTGCCCCCGCTCTAAAATCGAGCTATCGCGTATATCCTTAAACATTATAATCAGCCATTTTGGCTTTAACTGTTACATTTGGAACAGGTTCGTCACCAATCGTCATGTAAAGTATCGGAAGGATGGCTGAATAAATTCAGTCAAAGGCTATGTCCGATAATAAATGTAGGGATTTTCGTTCGAAAATCCGACGGATATCCTTGTTTTATCGCCAAAGTGAACGTTTCTCGTTGAATTTTCAACGAGGTGGATCTTTTCCATAGTGTTGCATACGAAACCCGACGACCATCTGACGGCTCTGTCCCAATGTGAAGCAGAGCCCGACGGCGGTTGGACATGCCCTGGCGTTGGTCTGGGCGATTGGCAGGTCCCGCGTGGCGTGACCGTGCCAACTTGAACGCACAGTAAACCGACCATCAGCCGCGGCAGAACTAGCGGGCAACAGCGCGCTACAAAAACGATGGGAGGCTTCCGTGAAGACAAGTGTACGCGGCATATGCGCCATGCTCGCCGAAGAGGCAATCGTCCTATCAGCCTACAACGATGGCACAGGAACCATGACGGTCGGCGCCGGACATACGGCGGCGGCCGGTCCACCTGTTCCCCGCTCCGGCCTGACGATCACCCTGACGGAGGCGATCAACATCTTCCGCACCGATCTTGCCAAGTTCGAGGCGCAGGTCCAGGCAGCCGTCAGGACCCCGCTGGCGCAGCATCAGTTCGATGCCCTTGTGTCGTGGCACTTCAATACGGGCGCGATATCGAAGGCAGGCTTGACGCAGAAGCTCAATGCCGGAGACGCTGTTGGCGCGGCCGCCGAATTTGCGCGCTGGAACAAGAGCAACGGCAAGGTGCTCGACGGCTTGGTCGCGCGTCGCGAGCGTGAAGCAGCCATGTTCGCAAAGGGAGAGTATGGCAGCCCGAAGATCCGCGTTCTGGAGAGCAGGGGCGGCCCGGACGAAATCTTCACCGCCGACCAGATCGAGACGCTCCTCGGGGGTGCCCCGAACTCGGAAGAAGAACAGACCACCGAAGAACTGCTGGCCAATCCGATCTCGCAGCTTCTCCCGCTCAACCGGCCCAAGCAATCCGCCGCGCTCACGAACACCGTGCTTCAGGAGTTTAGAAACCTCATCCCGGAAGAGGGGCGTGATGACGCTGTGACGTTGGTCGCCGTGCGCGGCTACTACCTCAACTCGATGGGCAAGGAGAGCGCAAACGATCGCGGCGTCTACGACGACGCGATCTTCATCGTCGAGCCGAGCGGTGTCCACAACTTCAACGCCAATACGGATCCCAGCCGTTTCGGTCGCGGTATCGCGCGGCTGAAGCCACGCCAGGCGATCCGGTACAGACCCGGTCTACACGGGTTTGGGCGCAAGAACGGACCCTATCCCGCCTTCCGGCAGGACAGCGACTGCACGGTCATTCGCGATGAAACCGGTGAGGATACGGATTCGCAGGATGGCCGCTTCTGGATCAATCTCCACCGCGGCGGCGTCACGTCCACCTCCAGCCTCGGTTGCCAGACGGTCCCACCGCATCAGTGGAACGAATTCAAGACCCTCGTAGACGGTCTGCTGAAGAAGCATGGACAGGAGACTTTTTACTACTTGCTCGTCGATCAGGACGATGTCCCACAGGAGGAAACGACCATGCCTGTTATCACGCAGCCGGCACCGGCTCCGGCGACGACCGAGGCGAACCCCGCACAATTGCTGCAACAGATCCTCGCGCTCGCTGCGATGTCGCGCGGACACAAGCCCGCGAACCAGGGCGACATGACCTGGCTGGTCGATGTCTTGCGGGCACTTGTCACCCAACCGACGATCAATGGCGTTGTCCTGAATGGCGCGAAACCGGACCCGCTCGCATCGGTCAGCGACCCTGACCTGACGCCGGTCAACGGTGCGCTCGGAAAGACGCTCGGGAATGCGCTCGACGGCCGCAAGACCGCGATAGGTGCCATCGGCATGCTCGCCACGACCCTTCTGCCAATCTTCTTCCCGCAGCTGGCGCCGGTCACGGCGATCGCTGCACCCTTGATCGAGGGGGCGGCGAACGCGGGCGCCACAGCGGCCGCGACGCATGCTGGCGGAGGGCTCGGCAGCGAGCTTGTAACGGCCGCCTTCCCTGTCTTTGCCGCGATTAGCGGCTGGGGCGTGATGGGCAAGGTTGAAAAATGGGTCCGCGCCCTTCGGGGCGGGCTTGAAGCGCCGGCCGCGTGAGAACCGCGGCTGCTCACGCCAAGACAACAGGGAAACGCACATCAGGGCCATAAAGGAAAAAAGAGATGAAACGCTTGGTTGTTTGTTTCGACGGAACCTGGAACGACGCCGACAGTGCCCGTTCCGAAACGAATGTCGCGCTGATCGCACGCTCCATTCGCGCATGCCAGCAGGATACAGGTGGTATTCCGCAGTCGGTCCTCTACCTGCGCGGCGTGGGATCGTCCGGCCTGCAGATTCAACGCATCCTGGATGGCGCAATCGGCACCGGCGTCGATGAGAACATTCGCTCCGGATACATGTTCCTGGCCCAAAATTACGTTGCGGGCGACGAGGTCTATCTCTTTGGCTTCTCGCGCGGGGCCTTTTCCGCCCGCAGCCTTGCAGGACTGGTCGCTTCATGCGGGCTTCTCAAGCGTCAACGGCTTGGGGATCTGCGCAACGCCTGGCACTACTACCGGAATTACGAGAAACGGTCGCCCGAGGATTTCGTGGAGAAGTATTCGACGGACGCGCATGTCGATGTTGAAATCACGATGTTGGGGGTCTGGGACACGGTCGGAGCGCTCGGGGTGCCCAGCCACATGTTCAGTGCCTTCAACCGAAGGGAATACGGCTTTCACAACACCACGGCATCTCGGATAACGCGTCACGCCTATCACGCAATGGCCATCGACGAGGCGAGGGACGAGTTCGTGCCGACGCTTTGGACCGGCGACGCCCCAGAAAAAGAGTCGGGCCGGACCGTTGAACAGGTCTGGTTCGCAGGCAGTCATGGCGACGTTGGCGGCGGCTATGTTGATCGTTCGCTGGCCGACATTCCGCTGGTCTGGATGGCCGAAAAAGCGCAGGCCTGCGGATTGGTCATCGACTGGGATATGTTGCCGAAAGAGCTCGACATATATGCTCCCCACCACGACTCGCGCGCAGGCTGGTCTTTCAAAGATCGGCTGACGCCGACTTTTCGGCAGATCTGCGAAAAGCCGTTCAAGGTGGACTACTACGAGACGCTCTACCGGCCGCGCGATGAAGGAGGCTTTCTGCGTACGATCAACGAGTCTCTCCATCAAAGCGTTATCGACCGCTATGGGCGGATGGCCCTCTTTTCTCCCAACGACGACCCGACGGCGCGCATGCAGCAGCTCTACAGACCACGAAATCTGGGCCCACTGTTCCCGACCCCGGTCTTGAGACGGCGCCCCTTGGTGCCGAACTCCGTCGGAACTGTGCAGCCAATCGGTCTTGGGGCCTCCTGAGTTCTATCGATCCAGTTCATGGGGGCTGAATGTGCCAGGCAAGACCGGAAGGTTTTGCCTGGTACTTTTTGATCAGGCTGATGCTGAAGCCGAAAGGAATTGCCGATGACGCGAGAGGGATCGAAGCGCTAGCCGGGGAGCGGTCCATATTCGCGTGCCTTGGATCTAGATTGCCGATGGAGGCGCTCCCGTCCGGAGCACATCTAGCCCTTCGTCTCCATCCGCAGGAGCCGTTGCACACGATACTCCACCGTCGGCCGATAAGTGTTTCAGGAAGTAGAAGGTGTCGCCGCGTCGGCGGCGAACCGTTGCCGTGGCTTGATACGTTGGTCTTCTGCATGCCGCTGTTGTGCACGCTTGAACGGCCGGCGCCCTCACTGCTGGTGATGGTCGCGCGTCAAGTGGGCTCGAATGAGGGTGACTTTGCGCCGGTCGAATTCGCGGCGACTGTCGAACGATCCTTCAGTCCAAAGCAAAATTATCGAACTCGGCTCAAGGGAAGGCCGGCGTCGGACGTGTTCAGATTTTATGCTCGCTTGCCCCTCACCAATGTGGACGCCTCAATATAGCGTCACATCGCTTGGCAGAATCTCAAAGGGGGTCGTACGCGGCCCCAACGCGCACCAACGTCGCATCCGGTTTGTCTTTCGTCTTGGAGGCGTCGCTTCCGGTAGGAATTCTGTTGATTCGGAACAGTGTGCCAAGAAACGGTGACTTCTGCGTTTCGGGGAAATGGCCGGTGAACAGTCTTTCGACGGTACCGTCTTCGAACATGCCGTAAAGCGCGAGAGTCAGGCGTTCGGGAAAATCTGGGAAATGTAGCGTCGAAACCACGAAGGCGTAAGGCTCATAGCTTCCCGCCGCGGCGGGGGTAAAGTCGGCGGCACAACGTGTACCCGCCTCTTCGTTGAAGCCGGCAAGCGCAGCCCTGATCATATCGATGTCCCCGTAGTAGCGACTCAGGTTTCCAGCGCAAAATTCTCTGGCGGCATCTTCGTGCGAGGGCATCGCCCGCGTGCAGACCATCAGGCCGTCCTTTGACCGGGCCAGGGCCTGCTGCTCGGCCGCCTCCTGGGAAGTCGACCCTTCGACATATCCCCAGATCTCGAAGGTCTTCATCTTTTCGTCGCCACCCTGGGGCACATGGCGGAGCGTGATATCGAAAGTGCTGCTAAGCCAATCCCACAAGCCCTGTGCGGCGGGCGGTGTGTTCTTGACGTCGGTCGTTTGAGGGCTTGGCGCCGGCCACCATTTCCACTCGTCTGGTTTCCCGCCTTGAACCTTGGCCACCCATGTGGCCACTTGGGTGCAGGTGGGTTTAGCGGGCGCATCTTCGGGAAGGTTGCCCGCTGCCTTTGGTGCAATCGAGCGGCGCTGCTGCTGAACGTAGGAACCGTTTGCGACGAAGATGATTGGTGAGAATTCGAGGTGGGAAACGGTACCGTCGTAAGCGAAGTTATGCATCCGCTGGAGGTTGATCGTCGTCGGATCGCAAAGAAGGTCGAAGTCCCCAGCACCCGTGCTTAGGAACTCGGCCCGCTTTTTTGTATCGACGTTCACCGTCTTGAAGCGATAGCCGGCGCGTTGGACTACCTCCGTGCAGATATCCCAGAAGAGGCCGTTGTACCCATTGGTGTTTGGATCCTGCCAGATGAAGGGCCGTGCATCGCTGCGAACACCTACGATGATCTCTTCAGTGTCGCTGGCATCGGCGCGTGCCGCATAGGTCAGTGCGTGGGCGGGGACGAGTACGGCAAGGACGAGTTTTTTGAATAGCGGGCGCATTGGCTACTCCGCGGGCGCTGGCTTTGGCGCTGACCGGCCAGGCACCTGTGCCGTACGGAGACGCTCACTGCTACTGCGCTGGTTGAGAAGGACTGCGGTTACGCAAAACACGACGAAAAACCCTATGAGCGCCGAAAAGAGCGCCGAGTAGACGATCAGGCCTCGGTCGATCGCGTCGAGGCTCTGCGTCGCTGCGGATTTCGCAGACCATGCGGTGAAATACCGAGTTAGTCCGCCGCAGAACGCCATGATGATGGCGGAGCCCAGCGCCCAGACTAGACTTGAGAAATAGGTCGGTCGCAGGGCTAGTGATAGTGCCCGTGCCGACCACGCGTCGAGGAGGAACGCCACAACGAGCGAAAGAACGACGCCGCGAGCGGCTGTGGGGGCATTGTATTCAAACGAAGACCGCAGAATGACCCAGATGCTTTGGCTGTCGGCAGCCCAGCCGGTGTCGAAGCCGGTCTTCCACAGCTGCAGCCCCATGACGAATGTCGCGGCGACGGCCCAGGAAGCGAAAGCGACAAGCACGGTCTGCGGCAACCACAAGGTCCAGTGCGCCAGCCGCATGTTGCGCCAGCGACGCGATTGCAGGCCTGCGTCACGAAGTGCGAGGGTCACGATCATCGGGATGCAATAGTTGTTGAATGCATAGAAGATGCAACTCAGCATTCGAGAGTAGGCATCGACCGGCTCGCCCCATACGAGTTCGTTTTCATATCGCCCGGGCAACAGGCTCCAGAACAGGCTGACGAACAGCACCACGCCAAGAGCCCAGAGCGCGGTGGTCGTCGCGTACGATCGACGATAACCCGCGGCCGTATGGGGGTGCAGCAATCCGCCGAGGAAAGCATCCAGCTTTTTCTTCGCAACGAACTGCTGGTGTGCGTTGTCTTCGTCGGAGGTTGTCGAAGAGGCGATAATGATCTCGTGCTCGACGTAGAGCGCGAGCAAAATGCAAAGGTCGTCGGCTAGGTCGTCAGCATCCGAGGCAAGTCGCTCCCACGTGGCGCGCTTACGCTCGCCGAGGCTTGCGTCGCCGGTGCCGACGACAGCAGCATCTTTCGTGCCACCGGACCCGTATTCCGATCTGTCGTCCAGTTCTACGATCAACTGATCCAGGCGCTTGTGCAATGCTTCCTCGAGCTGCTGGAAGCGTTCGCGCGCAGAGGCATTGGCGAGCTTGAGCTTGCGGTCGAAAATCCAGGCTGAAATCGCGAAGATCAATTCCAGATCGAGGCGGAAGTCCTCGGGTTCGCTAACCTGGTCCTTGGCGGCCGCTTGATAGTGAGCCATGCGGTCCCAACTACTGCGCGGAATGAGAAAGCGGTTTTTGTCAGTGGGTGCAGCGTCGGCCTCCGCCGCAGCCGAGAACCCCAGGTCCCTACGGCGCAAATCCTCGCTGGCGCCGATGACGTGCGTGGGTATTCCCGCCAGCCGATGTGCCGCCCCCCGCATCCAGTCTTCGAAGTTACCCAGGAGCGGGAAGGTGGGGGCCAGGCCAACCATGATAAGTGCTATGGCAAGCGACACTGATGCACTGATCCCGATATCGAAGTCGCGCACCGCCGCTGGATCCACAGCGCTCGATAGCGTCCATGGGATCGCTGCGGCGTCATTGCTCGGAGCGAAGCCAGCGATGACGGCAGTCGGGGCATCGTTCGCAGGGATGGGAAGCTTGCTTGCTCCGATTGCTAGGTCAGGTCCGCCGAGCATGGGTAGCAGTTCGGCATACGCACAAAGGAAGAAGTAAATGAGCAAAAGGATTAGGGCGTAGCATGCGTAGGCATGCATGACGATGCGCCGCGCCCGAAGCTTGTCGGGCGACAACAGGTTGACAAGCCGCTCCATCTGCCGCCCGCCCTCGTAGGTGACACGGTTGAAGCGCCCGTAAGAATAAAACAGGACTATCGCCGCTCCGAAGAGCAGCGCGACAAGGTTCGGCATGGTGGTAAATCACAGTTTGGAGCAGTGCCTTAACGGCACTGCTGTACCGCCGGGTTGCATTGTGCAGCTGCCGTCGCAGGCACGAATGACGTCAGGGCAATGAGCACGAGCAATAGCTTCATCATGGCATCCTCCCTTGCGATTTTGCTTTTTGATACTGGAAGCGATCAGCCAACAAGTCGCGTTGTCGAAAGGCATAAGTTGCAAGACAACCGAATGCTCACGAAACCACTTTCCCGATTGTATGATACCAAGCGCGTCGCGACGTGGATGTTACGTTCGTAACACCTGAAGCCCTTGGGCCGGTGTAATTTGTATTGCTCTCTGTGCGTATTGCGCCGTCGCCAGCGCGGTCACCAATCTCCACATCTCCAGGCAACGCGCCGGCTCAAAGCCGGATGGATGGCTCTTGGGCGCTGCGGCGTGCGGCCGCGAAGTATCTCAGCGGCTCTCCAGGCCGATGCCATGCCCTTCTGGGACGACAGGCAGCGCTTACGGCGTCGCCGACATCCCCATCGGTGTGCGCGGTCGCTGGCAGCGACCCTGAGGCCAAAGCGGCGCACGAGATTGGCGCCAACCGGATAAGGTCCAGTCTTCCGTCCGAAAAGGGCGGCCCGCATCGCTATGGACTGGTGCCTACGCACCCTTGCCAAATCGGCTTTCGAGATATGTCACACCAAACGACACGATGTCCCGCGCGTCGAAGAGGTGGCAGAACGCATCTCCGACCGTCCCGCTCCGGTGCCGGCTAGTGGCAACGTAGGCATTCGCAATCGTTTCGACCGCGTCGGCCTGGCCCGCGACCGCAAAACGATCAAGGATGCCGTTGGTGTCAAAGTCTTCGGCGGTCTCCCATACCGTTTCACCATTCGGACCAAGAAGCGGCATCTCGTAAGTCACGCGCCGCTTGCCGGGGATGTCGGCGATGGCTTCCGCATAGTGGAGAGCGGTAACGGAGTTCAAAGGCGCGCCCAGCAAGAGTACTTTTCCCCTAAGTTCGACAAATCGTTGGATTGGCGAGCCATTTCCCAAAGCCTGGCCAAGCCGATGAGGCTCGATCAACGTCTGGGAAAGTGGCCCAACCGCAACCATGGATGCGTCGGGATGAGCGCTACGGCGTGCGCCGGGCGCTTCAACAAGAAACTGGTTGAGCAGGCCGAAACCCGGATAGGTGCGAGCGGTTGCGGGATCGAACGGCGGCCAAGTACGACGCGCTTCATCAGCCATCCGGACGCCATTCAAAGTTTCCTCGTAGGGTGAGCGGTCCCATGAGGCATAGCCCATGAGGGTGCCCGATGACCCAATCGCATCGAGAAGTGCGCCGACAATGGCCGTCGGCCCGCCTTTGACAGCACCAACGGCTTTCAAGGAGGCGTGCACCATCAGAAGATCGCCCGTTCGAACGCCCAGTTGTCGAAGATCCGTCGTAATTTCAGTCCGGGTTTTCATCGAACCAGTTCAGATTTTCCGAGGTCTTGAAATCAGGCCGCCAGGGCCAGCACGTGTACCCACGCTACCAGTGAGGGCGAAGGTCAAAGCCAGCATGCGTGTGCGGAGGCCGGCGGGCGACTTGCCAATTGTAGGGCATGAACTGTCTCCTCTCCGAGCAAACAATGCTTAATTGAGGCTGGATGCAGAGGCGTGTTCCATGCGATGTTTAAAGCGACGCCCGACGAGCCGTAGCGAGCACCGTGGCCTAGAGGGCCTCGCTCGCGACTTTGGCCGCCATCGATACCAGGAGCGCTGCCAAAGCAACGGCTGTTCCAAACCTCGCGATCTTCATACGGCGTTCGCGACGGCCGTTCCAGTCATATCCCATCAGCGTCGCCTCCCGTTCCGCATTTGGTTTGGTCCGCCAAGGGCTTTCAATCGACCTTGCGCCCTGGCCGGCGTTCTTGAAGTAACTTGAGGTATCTGCGCCGGATGCAATCGATGGGTACATCGCCGGTGAACCGCAGCTTGAGCAGGACCTCGACCTCGGCATCACGCTCGATCGCCATGCCGCGCTCTGCCCATTTCGCAACGACGCGATCGGCGATTTCCTTCCGCGTGGTCACGAACGTCCCTTTGCTTTGGGTCATTTTCGTTGCAGGGCGAGCGCGCCGGCCTCCCGGCAGACACCCCGCAGCGATGAAGACCGATCCGCAAGGCCTCCCAACGTCCCACTGATGTGATCGGCCTGTTGTCTGGTTAATCTGAACTGCAGCGCCGACACATCCGTGAGATTAGGGTCGACGCTGAATTCGATCCTCAAGAAAACGTCGCCCGTTTCATCGCCTTTTGCCGGCTCGGCTTTCCAGCCGACGATGGTCGAGGACCTGACATTGCCACGCCCCTCCGTACTCCAGTCGTTCATGTGCTTGCAAACCTCTCTCTTTGCGAAAACCAACGACAGACAAGAAGCTCTAGACCGCACGCCAGGAAGAATGTCCGAAGTGCGCGTATCAGAATTGGTACATACCAGTGTTAAGCAATAGTTTTGATTTATGCATTTGGCATTTAAAAATTACAGGTCGCTAAAAGATTGATGCGACAATAGAGCCAGACACTTCCTTGCGCTGATTGTTAGCGCAAGGATTGCAGCTTGCCTGTAGGATGTCCTTTCTCAAAGCAAACGGGAGGTTGTTATGAGTGATCACGTCTATAAGAAGGTAGAGCTGGTCGGCAGTTCGAAGTCGTCTGTTACCGACGCTATCGAAACCGCGATCGCGCGTGCATCGAAGACCATGAGAAACCTGGAATGGTTCGAGGTCGACCAGATCAGGGGACACATCAAGGATGGCGAAGTCGCGCACTACCAGGTGGTCATGAAGGTCGGGTTTCGTATTGACGACTGAACAGGCGACGCGTGGGCGCCAGCTTGGATCGACTGGCGCTTGCAGCAACGATCGTTGCGCCACGCCGGTAAAACACGCGGCTCAGTCGATTGTGCAGGGTTAGTAAGGGCTACATTCTGCTCCAGCATAAAGCTCCGCACATGGCAGGGGTGTGCCATGGAGCCCCTGCGGGCACGCTGCTGCAGAGCGAAAGAAGACGTGGTGGCCAGGACGCGGGTCAACGATCGACTGCGCGGGATCATGGCGAGGTTCCGCCGAAGCCGGGGCCATATGGGCCGTCCAAATGCTCGCTCGAGAAAGGGAGGATAGGCAATGGAAAATACGCAAGGTGGGCCGCTTAGCCGCGATCTCCTTCTTGGAAGCTGGAGGATGACCTCGTGGGTTGCGAGAGACGTCGCGACTGGAGAGCGCAAGGATGCACTCGGTCAGAACCCTCAGGGCACGGTCGTCTATACACCGCAGCGCGTGACTTTTCTTATTCTCAAGAACAATCGCAAGCGGCCCGAGCGATTGCCGCCGTCAGACGAAGAGAAGATCGCCTTGTTTGAGACGATGTTTGCCTATTCGGGCACCTACACGGTTGAGCCGGATCGGGTCGTGCACCACGTCGATATGAGCTGGAATGAAGCATGGAGCGGCACAGAGCAGGTACGGTTCTGCAAGGTCGACGAACATACGCTGACTTACACCTCGGCCCCAGCCCCAAGCCCATTCGACGGGCGTGAGGTCGTCCACGAAGTGACTTATGTCCGAGAAAAGTGACCAGCGAATGCGCCGCTACAAATTTCTGCCAGTAACTTGTAGCGGCCTCCGCAGGCGTCGATGTGGTGCGTGCATAACGAGGCTCCGGGCACGATGATCCTGGAAATCAAGCGGATCCTGCCGTTTCGCGTGTACCCTTGGCATCGGGGCACCGGTGCATCATCACCAACGCCATTTGGCCTATTCGGCGGGCGTGGGTGCGAGTTCTGCGCCGCGGTCTGCATCTAGGATAGCGTCGATGGCAATCAGTTCAGGCATTTTCAAACCTCTCGCGCCTCCGCGGGAGACTAGGAGATACGCGAGATACACCGCACCAATTGCGAACATGATGGCGACATAAGACCAGGGCTTTGAGAAGGACGCATCGCGGAAGATCGCGAGTTCAAAGGCAAGCCATGCGATCGCCAGTACGAGCACCGGCACTTCCCAAACGCCCAAAGAGAAGCCCTGGCTCGGCGGCAGTCGATGACGCTTGGTCGCGTACATCAGCACCGTCACCGCGTAGATGATTGCCGGAAGCAATGTGGCGGCCGAGAACAGGGAGAACAGCGCATCCGTCTGCTGTGAAAACAGGGCAAGGATGATCTGGCCGATCGCGGCGACGAAGATGGTCGCATTGACCGGCGTGTGGAGTGTCGGGCTGATCTTGTGCCACAGTTGCCATCCGGGGAAACGCTCGTCTCGCGACATGGCCCAGACAAGCCGGGTACCGCTCAACAGGATAACGAGGCCACACGAGAAGATCGATATCACCACCAGCACAAGCAGGAAGTTGCCGACGATTGGTCCAAGTACACGCGAGATTACGTCGGCGATGGGCGTTGCGGAGGCGGCGACAGCGGCGGGATCGCCAAGCAGAGCGGTGACTGCGATCAGGAACAGCATGCCGATGACACCAAGGCTCAGGACCGCTTGCCACATGGCCCGCGGCACGACCCGCGCCGGATCGTGCGTTTCCTCGGCGAGGTTGGCGGCGGACTCGAAGCCGACGATCGTGAATGCGCCGAGGAGCGTGCCCATGATCCAGGGACCTGCCTTTGTCAGTTCGCCGAAGGCATAGTAGTCGTCGCCGGCGACGCTGCCCGTACTGAAGAGATTGGCGAAATCGAGTGCGTTGTTGATGTAGCCGACAGTGAATAGTAGAACGACGAGCCCGATCATGCCGACGAGCTGGATGGTGACCGCGATCGCATTGAAGCGCTGGGTGAACTTGGTCGAAAACGCAATCATGACGGCCTGGGCGATGATGACGAGGCTGGTAATCCACCAGGCATTGGTGGGCGTACCCTCATACCCGAACAGCACCGGCAGCACGGTCGAGGCAATGGTGTAATCCACCGCGCAAAGGACGACGGCGAGGAAGGTGAAGCTGATCCAGCCCATGATCCAGCCGAACACCGGGTTGGTGATACGCGAAGCCCATTGGTAGACGTAGCCAGTCACGGGAATGCGGGCTGCGAGCGAACCGAGAATGAAGGCGACCATCAACTGGCCGACGACGACGACGGGCCAGGTCCAGATGCCCATCGGCCCGGATGTGGACAGCATCGCGCCATAGGCGGTGAAGATGCCGGTCGCGATCGACACGAAACCGAATGCGACGGCAAAGGACTGGAAGGCCGTGACGTCGCGCTTCAACCGGTCGTGCTGGCTCTGATGATTGGACGATGGCCCTGATGCGGGCCGCGCCTGGGTATTGCTGCTCATGATTCCCCTCCTGTTTCGAATTTAGATTTCAGGTCACGCCGGAAATTCGCCCTTCGCGTCGCTCCAGAGGCTGACGCGGCGATCTCGCTGCCGGAAGAATTCGATCTCGCGCGCGACACCGGCGCTTTCCTTCCAGCCGGGCTCGTCGATGACGATCAATTCCTCCATCGCGTCCATGAACACGGCGTCGACGGGCGCCCAGAGCGTGCCAATCGCGGCCTTGTCGAGATGGGCAAGATGTCCGTTGATCGGATGGGACATCGACACCTGGCTGAAGACGACGGCGCCGTTACGAACGATGCGAGCGGCCGCCTCGTTCGAGATGTCGAAGCGTTGTTCCACGACTGCTTTGTCCGCATGCCCGTAGGGGCACGCGAGAAAGATCTTTCGCATGTAAAACTCCGTGTGTTGTGTGGTGGGGCGGCCGCGTTTACTGCCGCCAGGCCCGGGCCCGTTCGATTGCTCGGGCAAAGCGCAGATGATCATCGGCGTTGACCGTATCATCCGGATGGAAGGTGATCGCCCGACTGCGTGCGCCGTTGACATCGACCCCGCAAAGCTCCGCAAGCCCGAGCGCCGTCAGTTCGTGCATGGGGGCGACAGTGATTGAACGCTTGCTAGCCGAGGCAAGAAACTGCGCGAAGTAGGCACTTTGGGAAAGGCCGCCGTCGATCGAGATGCTTGATCCGAGCTCGCCTACTTTTGCCGCCGCCTCGATGAGTCCGACCGTCAGCATGGCGATGCCTTCCAGCACCGCACGCACGAGATCGCGCCGATCGGTGGCATGATCCATGCCGATGACTAGCGGTGCGGCTTGTCTGTCCCAGTAGGGCGCTGCAAGGCCGGAAAGCGCGGGCACGAAGACGATCCCGCGCGCAAGCGCCGAAGGTCCTTCGAAACTGCCGAGCTCCTCCATGGCCGAGAACAGGCCGATGTTTCGTGCCCATTCGAGCGCCGAACCGGCGTCATAGACGCCGCCTTCGAGCGCGAATGTCGGCGTTTCGCCCTGGCGCTGCCAGGCGATGGTCGGCAGCAGATCGGATTCTGGTGGCCGCCCGGTGCCGGCAATCGCCAGCAGGAAGGCTCCGGTTCCGAAGGTGATTTTGCAGTCGCCGGGCTCGCGGCAGTTGTGGCCGAATAGGGCCGCTTGCTGGTCGACGATCGACACCTTGACGGGCGTACCGTCGATCGTCCCGAAGCCGGCATCGACGGGCTCGATCTCCGGCAAGCACTGGCGCGGGACACCGTGCAACGAACACATCTCCTCGCTCCAAGTACCCGTTGAAAGATCGAGCAAGCCGGTGCGCGAAGCGGTCGCAAGGTCGGTGCGGAAGGTGCCGCACAGACGATCGAGGAAGAAGGCATCCGTCGTGCCAAGCCGCAGGCGGCCGGCTTCAAGTGCAGCGTTGACGGCCGGAACGTGCTTGACGAGCCAGGCGAGCTTGCTTGCGGAAAAATAGGGATCGAGCGGCAAGCCGCAGACCGCCTTTGATCGGGCCTCGGCTGCAGGCGGCAATGCGGAAAGGTCGGTGGCCGTGCGCGCATCCTGCCAAACGATGACAGGCGAAAGTGGCTTGCCGGTCTCGCCATCCCAGGCCAGGCAGCTTTCGCCCTGGTTCGAAATCCCGATGGCATCAACGGCGCCCGCGCTCGCCAGCACGGACTGGATGTTGCGCAGCAACTCTTCGGGATCGTGCTCGACCCAGCCGGGGGCGGGATGATGCTGTGCGTGGCGGCGGGTCCCGGCCACCTCCCATCCGCCTCCGTCCTCGATGACGAGACAACGGGTGGACGTCGTTCCCTGATCTATGGCGGCGACCCGCATCTATTCTTCCTCCCTGAAACGAAAATGAACTTGCCGGGCATCGGGCGCCTTCGGCGGAATAGGCACGAGTATCCGTCGTTCGGGCGACCAGGTTCCGCTCGCCTGCCAGATTTGCTGGCCATCGATCTCCAGAGAGAGCCGGCCGCGAACGCGCCTCAAGACGCGCAACTGAAATTCTCGAAAGGCCGTCGAAATGCTCGACGTCCGGCGCAGAATGTTCGGTACGACAAGTTTGATCGGCGCATCGAAGCTGACGGGAACCGGCGCGCCGGCGTCGGGCTCGCGTTGCAGATCGTCCGCGACGGCCCTGCCGATGGAGCGACCCTCGCGATAGGCCCAGCCGCCGGTTTCGACCGCGCGCAACACGTTGCCGGCGGCGAAGTAGAGTGGATTGTGAGAGCGTCCATGCTGATCCACGGCCGGACCGGCGCTGGCCCGGTCGACACCTATCGGCGATTGCAGGAAGAGGGCCGACTCTGGTGTGAACTGGCCGGTGAGGAGCACGCCGTCACAAGCAATCGTCTCGACCGCTCCGCCGCGGCGGATCTTCACGGCCTCGACGCGGTCACGCCCGACGATTTCGACGAGGTCGGTGCCGCGATGAAAGGGGATGCCCATCATCGTCGGGAACCAGGTAAGTGGCGCACGGGCGAGCGCATGGGTACGAGGCTCGATTATCGCAACCGGCCTTGCGCCATGGGTCAGGCAGGTCAGCACTGCGGAGAGAGAGACAAGTTCGGAACCGACGATCAACGGTCGCCGGAACGGCAGCAGACCATGAAAGGCGAGATAGGATTGGAGCGTGCCCGTGGTGACGACGCCGAGCGGGCGGTCACCCGAGATCAGCCGGGCTGAACGTGGTTTTTCTCGCGCGCCGGTGGTGACGATCACGCGCTGGGCAGCAATACGTTCAGCACCATGGGCGGATGCGACAAGGACGGAGCCGTTATCTGCCAGCTCCACCACCGAGTGACCGATCCGGATGTCGATACCAGCCTTTTCGGCCTCCAGCGTGAGTTTGCGCCCGTACGCGGCGCCGAAATAAACCCTTCCGAATTCCAGCATCCCGAAGGGGGAATGGCTGCAGTGGCGAGTGGCGCCGCCGAGAGCCGGCTCGCGGTCGAGCAGCACGACGCGCTTTGCACCCTGTCTGCGCAGCTCGATGGCTGCCGCCACGCCGGATGGCCCGCCGCCAATGACGAGAACATCTGTATCGAAAGCGCTCATCGTTCAGTCTCCGGGTCGACCGCCAACGGCGTGGCAAGCCGGCCTTTCGTCATCTCGGCCAGACGCGCATTGCAGTAAAATCCCTGGCAGCGGCCCATACCGGCGCGCGTGCGCCGACGAAGGCCGCCAAAATCGCCGGGCGGTACGGCGCTTTCGAACGTTGCCTCGACTTCGCGGCGCGTGACGAGTTCGCAGTGACAGACGATTTCGCCGTGATCGGCGCGTTGCCAGTCGCGTTCGCGGCATTCGGCGAGATTTGGCATCGCGATCGTCGGTACAGTTTCCGGTGGCGGGTAACCCGTGGCAAAGTCGGCGTGAAGCTTCAATGCGTGCCGTGCAAGGCCAAGTGCCGAGCTCAGGCCGGTGGAGCGGATGCCGCCAAGCGTGATCGCGCGTCGGTCGGGTCGAACGAAAACGCGGTAGGCCTTTTCTTCGCTTGCAGGACGAAGCCCCGCATAGACAGCGGTAACCGGAATGCCGGCAAGGGCGGGAACGATCTCCGCTGCCCGATTGACGAGAGCTTCGAGCGTCTCGGTCTCGACAGTGGCACGCACCCTGTCTTCCTGTTCTTCCGCCGTCGGGCCGACCAGCACATTGCCGAACGCGGTCGGGCAGACGACGATGCCCTTGGTGATCTCCGTCGGCACGGGCAGGATGATGCGGGGAACATGACGGTAGGCCGCCTTGTCGAGGACGACGAACTGCCCCTTGCGCGGCTTGATGCGAAATTCGGAGCCGAGTCCGAGACGGTCGTCGACGACATCACCATAAAGTCCGGCCGTGTTTATCACCGTGTCGGCAATGATTGGGCCCGCAGATGTCTCCAGTCGCCAGGTGCCATCGAAGCTGCCCGCCATCAGTTCGCAACCGCGCAGGAAGATCGCTCCGAGCGCGACTGCCTGGGTAAGATAGGCAAGCGGGGCCGACCACGGATCAATGACATGTTCGCCAGGAACCTCCAGCGCGGCTGCGAGGCTTTCCGACAGCGACGGCATCGTGCTGCGCGCCTTCACTCCGGTCATCAGCTTGATATCGGTCGTGCCGTTGTCGCGTGCCTGTCTGGCGATTGCCTCCAGCTTGTCAGCCTCGAGCGTGTTCCAGGCGCAGACAAAGGCGCCCGTCGTCACCAGCGGCAGGTTCAGGCTGTCCTTGATTTCGAGATACTCCTGCCGGCCGGCGCGAACCAGTTCCAACTCCAGGCTGCCGGGAGGTGCGTCGAAGCCGGTGTGCAGAATGGCGCTGTTGGCCTTAGACGCTCCCGACAGGATGTCGTGACCCTTTTCCATTAGCACGACCCTTGCCCCTGCAAGCGCAAACCGACGGGCAACTGCGCAGCCGACGACGCCTGCCCCGATGACGGCGACGTCGAAAACGCGATCGTTCGGCGGCTGGGTGGGCAAGATGTATTCTCCCGTTCGGTCAATCATTGACTGAACGGTATAAAGTAAATGCCCGAATGTAAAGCGTTTCGGCTCGGCAGGTCAGCAGGCAACTGGATTATACAGCCATCGTTTCGGCGTCGCCCGTCGATCAAGGCGTGCGCCAATATGACTGAACGGGCAAATATCAGTCATTGACTTGACCGAATGTCGCGTTACAACGGAAGAATATCTGGAAATCGACTGGATTTCTGCGCGAAATCGTCAGTGTAAGGAGGCGTCGTGAGGCCCGCGGATCGCCACGAAAAAATTGTGAAACTCGTCCATAAGGCGGGCGAGGTCAGCGTCGACGACCTTGCACAGACGCTTGGGGCCTCTCGCGAAACGATCCGGCGCGACCTTGCAAACCTCGATGCGATGGGGCGGCTGAAGAAGTTTCATGGCGGGGCGAGGGTGCGCTCCAACACCTCCGTCGAGCCGGCGGTGGAGGGGCCGTTTGCGTTGCGTATGGCGGAAAATCTGCCGGTGAAGCGCAAGATCGCCCATGCAGCGGCGAGCCTGCTTGCGCCGGGCGATGCGGTCTTCATCGACACTGGAACGACGACCCTGATCCTTGCCGAGGCTCTGGTAGATCTTCCGGCCCTCGTCGTCGTGACCAACTCCTGGCGTATCGCTGCCACGCTGTCGGCGAACCCCGATCACAAGATCTTCCTGATCGGAGGCTCCTACGGCGCCGATGCCGGCGAATCCCTTGGCCAGTTTGCGGTCGAGCAGATCCGCAAGTTTCGTGCCCGCCATGCCTTTCTCACCGTCGGTGCGATTGACGCGAATGCGGTCATGGATTTCGACGCGCAGGTAACCGAGGTGGCGCAGGCGATGATCGAGCGGGTCGAGTCCGTCACGGTTTTGGCGGACTCTTCGAAGTTCGACAAGCGCGGGATTTTCGAGGTGGCGACGTTGGGCAAGATCGACAGGCTCGTCACGGATGCGGTCCCGCCGGCGGCCATCGAAGAGGCGCTGAAAGCGGCCGGTACCGAAATCGTCATCGCCTAGGCGCGCCGTCCGCGTGGGGCACAGCGCCCCTATCCTGGCGGCCGACCGTCTTCGCCGCCACAATCCAATGCATAGCTATGGCTTCGTGACAGTATGCGGCTTCCGCACCCTGCTGTGGTAGGTTTGACTCTGTGCATCAAAGGGCTCTTTGGGGCAGATGAAGGCGGTTTTCCTGGCTGGCGTAAGGCCACTTGCCCCCTTCGCGCGTACTTGGTGTATGCGAAAGCTTGAGCTGGTCTTTGCTACCGGTGTTGGTTTTCATGGTGAATGTGGAAGCAGGAGAAATTTGACCGAACAGTCATTTCGTGTTGACCGATCGCTCATCTCATGCTTATTTGTGCATACGAATGCAAAATGAGGAGAAGGCAATGAACGAGCAATCCGCAAAGGTTGTCGGAAAACAGGTTGCTGCCAACGAGGAGGCGCCGGCGGCCAAGGGGAAAGCGGAGACAAAGCAAGGCCGGTCGCGCTTCCGTCCGCTTTCGGCCGAGCATATGCCGCGAGACTATTCGATCTCGCTCGACGCCTATCGTCGCGGCGGGACGGATGCTTTCATCGGCCGTTCGCCCGATCACTTGGTGAAGCAGCGGTTGACGGGCTTCGAGCCGCAATATGCCAACATCATCGACTACATCATCCGCATTACGCATCAGACCTGGGAAGAGAAGGACATCGGCTATATCTACGACACCTATAGCCATGACTGCCTGGTTTGGGATGACCTGGCGCTCCAGGTCGGTCGCGACAAGATCGTCGCTGACACCACCTCGCTGAACAATGCCTTTCCTGACATCCGCATCGTCGCTGAGGACGTGGTCTGGGCGGGGGACGACGCGATCGGCTTTCACACGTCGCATCGTTCGCAGATCATCGGCACCAATACCGGTTTCAGCCGCTACGGAGCGCCGACCGGGCGCCGGGTGCAGTTTCTCTGCATGGCCAATTGCGTCGCTCGCGATAACGAGATCTTCTACGAGCATGTCGTCTATGACACTGCCGAAGTCGTCAAGCAGCTCGGCTTCGATGTGGTCGAGACCGCCAGGCGTGCTGTCTCGGCCGGCGTGAGTGCCGGCCTTCCGCGCGATTTCCTCGGCGGCGAGCCGAAGCGCACCGTTGGCCAGGGCAAGCCGGAGAAGGTGGCGATCCCGACGGAAATTCGCGACAATCCGGAGGAATTCGTCCGCGCTGCACTCCAGACTATGTGGAACCGGCGAAACCTCGGTGCGCTCGATCAGGTCTATCATCCCGGCATCGTCTCGCAGCAGACCGGCAGCCGCATTTTCCGGGGAACCGGGCAGTTGCGCTCCTTCATGCTGTCGCAGCTCGCGATGTTCCCCGATGTCCTTTACTCGGTCGATGATCTCTATTGGATGGGCAACGCCCAGGAGGGCTTTGTCGCAGCCTTCCGCTGGTCGATGACCGGTACGCATCGCGGCCTTGGTCGTTACGGTGAACCCACGGGCCGCGAGGTCAACATCTGGGGCATCACCCACTGGCTGATCGAGGGCAATCGCGTGACCAAGGAATGGACGACGTTCAACGAATTCGGCGTCCTCATTCAGGTCCTGAGATAAGGGGCTATTTCCAGAAATTTGCATACGTTTTCGAAAGCTACTTGCATACGTATGCAAAATGCCTATGCTGTCTGCAAAATGACGCCGCCGTCAAGCGGCGCGGGAGCAAATGCGGCGCCCTGTCTTGCGGGGCCCGCCAACGAAGAAAGTGGGAACATGAGAAAATCGACACTCTACGCATCCACCGCTGCGCTCGTGCTGGCGAGCTTCGTCGCGGCGCCCGCCCTGGCCGAATGCGGCATTGAAAAGGGCTCCGTGCGCCTTCTGTCCAACGACTTCGAAGCCTTGCGTGTGGTCGGCGCCGAAGTGGACAAATGCGCATCGCCGACAGTGAAGGTCACGAAGAACCAGACGACCGAGCACAAAAACCTCCAGGTACCGGCACTCAAGGTCAATCCGGCGCAATATACGGTCGCCGTTATCGCCAACAATTCGATCGTTCCGTTGCTGAACGAGGGCCTGGTGCGGCCGCTGGATGATCTCGTCGCCAAATACGGGCAGGATCTCCAGCCGACCCAGCTCATCAAGCTCGACGGAAAGATCATGGCGATCGCCTTCATGGGCAATTCGCAGCATCTCTTCTTCCGCAAGGATATTCTGGAGAAGGCGGGGGTCACCCAGCCGAAGACCTATGAGGATGTTCTGGCCGCGGCCAAGGCCATCAAGGAGAAGGGGCTCATGGCCTATCCGCTGGCCGCCGCCGACAAGGCCGGCTGGGATCTCGCCGCCGAGTTCGTCAACATGTATCTGGGTTATGGCGGCGAACTCTTTGCCGCCGGTACGGCCGAGCCGGCCATTAACAACGAAAAGGGTCTCGCCACCCTCAAGACCATGAAGGCGATGACCGAATATATGAACCCTGACTACATGACCTACAATGCCGACGAGGTCATCAAGGTCTACGTCGCCGGCAAGGCTGCCATCGTCAACGGCTGGGGTTCGCTTGCTGCCAGTGCGATCGACCCGAAAAAGGCGCCTGCAGAGGTTGCTGGCAACACGGTTCTTGCCGCTGCACCCGCCGTTGGCGGCGGCACGACACCTGCAGCTGCGTTGTGGTGGGACGGCTTTACCATCGCCAAGAACATTTCCGACGAGGACGCCGAGGCGTCCTTCCGGGCCATGGTCTACGGCATCCGCCCGCAGGTCGGCCAGGAGAACCCGGATCTCGCGACCTGGCTGACCAAGGGCTATCAGCCCGGCCCGGTTGCCGTCGGTGTGCTCGATACGGCCAATGGAGGTGCAAAGCCCTATCCGATGCTGCCTTACATGGGTCTGTTGCATTCTGCTCTCGGTTCGGAGCTGGCGGAATTCATGCAGGGACGGGAAAGCGCCGAGGAGGCGCTGAAGGATGTCGAGGCATCTTACGTCGCGGCTGCCAAAGAGGGCGGCTTCCTGAACTGAGCACAATGAGAGCGCCGGTGGTCCGGCGCTCTCATCGATCGATATTCAATGTCTCTGCCTCTGGCGAGGCGAACGGAACATCCAATCTCAAGCAAGGAGGAGGGGGCATGCCCCACAGGGCTTTCTTTGCCTTCATCATGCCGTCGCTGTTGGCGATGCTGCTCTTCATCGCCTTGCCGATCATTTCGGTCGCGGTGCAGTCGCTCTACGTCCAGCATGAACGGGTCGTGACGGAGGTCGAGACCTGCGTGCCCTTTGGTGGTTGCACCAAGGAAATGCGGGTCGATGCGGAGGCGACGACCAAGCTGCGCCATGATGAGCCGCTCGGCCGTTTCAACGGCTTCGGGACCTATCTCGATCGCAATCATCTGGCCATCAGCGAAGTCGGTGCGATCCTGTCCGAAAATGCAGGTTTTACCGACGCCGTCTCGCGCATCTACAACCTGCCATTCTATAGAGCGCTGGCCTTCACGCTGACCTACACCTTCGTGGTCACTCCGCTCGCGATGGTACTCGGGTTCTGCATTGCGCTCGGTGTGAACGCCATCCCCCCGTTCTACAAGGGGCCGGTCATCTTCTTCTCGCTGCTGCCCATGATCGTAACACCCCTCGTCGGGGCGCTCATCGTCTACTGGATGGCGTCTTCGCAAGGGATCCTCGGGGCGACGCTTCAGTCGATCTTCAACGATCCAACCCTGTCGCTGAAATCATCGGCCGTGCTCACCTGGATCACGCTTCTGGTCTACGGCATCTGGCACAATGCGCCGTTTTCGTTCGTCGTCTTTTATGCGGGACTTCAGACGGTGCCGCATGACACCATCGAGTCCGCCATGATCGACGGCGCCAACCGCTGGGAGAGGATCCGTTTCGTCGTCATCCCGCATCTGATGCCGCTCGCCACCTTCGTCGGGCTGGTGCAGCTCATGGACAATTTCCGCGTCTTCGAGCCCATCGTCGGGTTCAGCGCCGAGGCCAACGCGACCTCGCTCTCCTGGTCGATCTTCAACGACCTGCGCGGCCAGGTCGATCAGCTCTTCGGCTCCGCGGCCGCCACCTCGATGCTGACCATTGCCGGCGTCGTCATCCTGCTGTCGCCGGTGCTGGTTCGCACCTGGCGCGAATTCAACCGTCGATGAGGGGCGTCCACGATGATTGAGACAAAACGCAGACTTCCGCTCGCGCTCACGCTCCTGTCGACCGGCTTTGTCCTGTTGTGGGTCTTCATGGCCGCCTTCCCGTTCATCTGGACTGTCTGGGGGTCGTTCAAGGTCGAGCAGGACTTCTTCTCGCGGGAAAGCTGGTGGTTTGCCATCGAGGGAACGCGCACTATCGCGCAGACCGGGTCGGCCTTCACCGGTGACGGCTATTACGGCGCCTGGGTCCTGCGCGACTTCTTCTCCTCTGTCGCCAACACGATGATCGTCACGGTTTCGGTAGTCGTCGTCTCGCTGACCTTCGGCACGCTCGGTGGTTACGCGCTGGCGCGCTCCGGTCACCGCTACACCTTCTGGCTGCTCATGCTTGCGCTGGTGTTCCGTGCCATGCCGCACATCACCCTGGTTTCGGGCTATCTGCTGCCGTTCTTCCAGTTGAACATCTGGGGCTACATGCCGACCGCGATCATCGTTCTGGTCGCGATCAATCAGCCGTTCACCTTGTGGATGCTCCATTCGTTCTTCCTGTCGATCCCGAAGGATCTGGACGAAAGCGCGATGGTCGACGGCTGCTCGCGGTTCCAGGCTTTCCGCATGGTGGTGATACCGGTGATGTGGCCGGGCGTCATCACTACCGGCCTGTTTTCGTTCCTGCTCGCCTACAACGACTTTGCTGTAACCGCGATGCTGCTAACTCAAGAGAACCAGACCATGGTGCCGAAGATCGCGAGCTTCCTCGGCACCATCCAGCAGGAGGGCAACGTCATGTTTGCCGTCGCCGCCGTCGTCTCAGCGACCGCACCGCTTTTCGTGCTGGTCATGTTCTTCCAACGCCAGATCGTCAGCGGGCTTACCGCCGGCGCAGTCAAGGGATAATCGTAATGGCTGAAATCCGTCTGAAGAACGTGTCGAAGCGTTGGCACAATTTCATCGGGGTAGACAACTTCAACCTCGACATCGCAGACCAGGAGTTTCTCGTCCTGCTCGGGCCGTCGGGCTGCGGCAAGACGACGACCATGCGCATGATTGCCGGTCTCGAGGACATCAGCGAAGGCGAGATCTGGCTTGGCGACCGCATGGTCAACAGGCTGGAGCCAAAGGACCGCGACATCTCGATGGTGTTCCAGAGCTACGGCCTTTATCCCAACATGACGGTCTACGAAAACATCCGTTTTCCGCTTCGCGTGCGGAAAGTCCCGAAGGAGCTGCATCACGACAAGGTCATGCAGGCGGCACGCATGGTGGAGCTCGTCGATTTTCTCGATCGCCGTCCCGCGGCCCTGTCGGGCGGCCAGCGCCAGCGCGTCGCGCTCGGCCGTGCGATCGTGCGTCAGCCCTCCGTCTTCCTGATGGACGAGCCGCTGTCCAACCTCGATGCGAAGCTTCGCGTGTCGACCCGCGCCCAGATCAAGAACCTGCAGCACACGCTCAAGGTCACGACGATCTATGTGACCCACGATCAGATCGAGGCGATGACGCTCGCCGATCGCGTCGTGGTGATGAATAAGGGCATCATTCAGCAGGTCGGAACGCCAACCGAAATCTACGACAATCCAGCCAACACTTTCGTTGCCTCCTTCATCGGTTCACCCGCCATGAACCTTGTTTCCGGCGACATCGAAAATGGTGTCTTCAGCGGCCCGGGCATGACGATCGGTGGCCTGCAATCCAATGTGAGGGGGCCGGTAACGCTTGGGTTTCGGGCCGAAGACGCCACGCTTGTTTCCGAAGGCGGTGAACTCGGCGCGGAAATCTATTCGATGGAACTCCTCGGCGAAGCGACCATGGCGAGCTTCAAGATTGGCGATCAGCTCGTCTCCATCAAATCCGGCAAGGAATACCGTGCCGAAATCGGCAACGTCGTCCACGCATCGATCCCGGCTTCGATCTGTCATCTGTTCGATGCCAGGACTGGTGGCCGGATCGCCCGGACACCCGGCAACTGAAAACGCATGATCGGCGGCGACTTTGCCTGCCAATAGGCTTTAAGGGAAGGAACATCATGACCGTCACCTATCTCAAGCGCGGCAAACCCGAGGCGGCGCGATCCGAAGACGATGCGAAGGTTCGGGCGATCGTCGAAACCACGCTGAAGGATATCGAGGCGCGCGGCGATGCGGCAGTGCGCGAGCTTTCGCAAAAGTTCGACAAGTTTTCGCCACCGTCCTTCAGGCTCAGCCAGTCCGAGATCGATGCGGCGATTTCCAAGGTCTCGGCGCGCGATATGGCAGACATCGATTTTGCCCAGACGCAGATCCGCCGTTTTGCCGAAGCCCAGCGCGCCTCGATGACCGATATAGAAATCGAGACGATTCCCGGCGTCGTTCTCGGGCACAAGAATATCCCCGTCCAATCCGTCGGCTGCTATGTGCCAGGCGGCAAGTTTCCGATGGTCGCCTCCGCTCACATGTCGGTGTTGACGGCGTCTGTCGCCGGTGTGCCGCGCATCGTCGCCTCGGCGCCACCGCAAAAGGGTGAACCGCATCCGGCGATCGTCGCCGCGATGCACAAGGCGGGTGCCCATGAGATCTATGTGCTCGGCGGGATGCAAGCCGTCGGCGCGATGGCGCTCGGCACCGAAACGATCAAGCCGGTCGATATGCTGGTCGGGCCCGGTAACGCCTTCGTCGCAGAAGCCAAGCGCCAGCTCTACGGTCGTGTCGGCATCGACCTCTTCGCCGGTCCCACCGAAACGATGGTGATCGCCGACGAGACGGTAGACGCTGAAATGTGCGCGACAGACCTGATCGGCCAGGCCGAGCACGGCTATAATTCGCCGGCCGTTCTGGTCACCAACTCACACAGGCTCGCTCAGCAAACGCTTGCGCAGATTGACCGTCTGCTGGCGATCATCCCGACCACCGAAACCGCCACAGCCTCCTGGCGCGACTACGGCGAGGTCATCGTCTGCGACACCTATGACGAAATGCTGGATGTGGCCAACGACATCGCGTCCGAGCATGTCCAGGTCATGACCGACCGCGACGACTGGTTCCTGGAGAACATGCGCTCCTACGGCGCCTTGTTCCTCGGTCCGCGCACCAATGTCGCCAATGGTGACAAGGTGATCGGCACGAACCATACGCTCCCGACGAAGAAGGCAGGCCGCTACACGGGAGGGCTCTGGGTGGGCAAATTCCTGAAGACCCATTCCTATCAAAAGGTGCTGACCGACAAGGCGGCGGCCGAGATCGGCGCCTATTGCTCGCGTCTGTGCCTTTTGGAAGGTTTCGTCGGCCATGCCGAACAGGCCAATGTCAGGGTGCGGCGCTACGGTGGCTTGAACGTCCCTTACGGTGAGGCGGCCGAGTGATGACCCTCCCGCGCACGCCCTCCTTCCGCCTTGATGGCAAACGCGCACTGGTTGCCGGCGCCTCCTCGGGCATTGGTTTTGGCTGCGCCGTCGCCTTGGCGGAAGCGGGCGCGCATGTGGTGCTTTCGGCGCGCTCCGCAGACAAGCTTGCAGACGCGGTCGACGCGATCCGCGCCGAGGGTTTGTCTGCCGAGGCGATGGTCCTCGATGTCGCCGATGTTACTGCGACAGAGGCTGCGTTGTCTTGCCGGGAGCCATTCCAGATCCTGGTCAACAGCGCCGGCCTCGCCCGGCACGCACCCGCCCTCGACACGACCCTTGAGGATTTCGACGCTGTCTTCGCCCTCAACGTGCGTGGTGCTTATTTCCTGACCCGCGCGGTTGCCGCTGGCCTGATCAAGTCAGGGCAACCCGGCTCGCTCATCAACGTTTCGTCCCAGATGGCCCATGTGGGTGGCGTCGACCGTGCCGTCTACAGCGCCACAAAACATGCGGTCGAAGGGTTTACCAAGTCGATGGCGATCGAATGGGGGGCGAAAGGCATCCGTGTCAATACGATCTGCCCGACCTTCATCCGCACGCCGCTGACCGAGCAGACGTTCTCGCAACCAGAGCGGGTCCAGTGGATAACGGATAAAATCAAGCTTGGTCGTATCGGTCGCGTGGAAGACATTATGGCCGCTGTCACCTATCTTGCCGGCGATGCCTCGGCGATGGTGACGGGAACCGCGCTGATGGTTGACGGGGGTTGGACGGCGGACTGATGGCAAACGAGAAGATCACTTCGAACGATGTTGCGCGCCTCGCGGGCGTGAGCCAATCGGCGGTCTCGCGCTACTTTACGCCGGGAACGTCGGTCTCCAAGAAGACGGCGGAGAAGATCCGTGAAGCTGCCGAACAGCTCGGCTACCGGCCGAACGTGCTTGCCCGCTCGCTGATCACCGGGCGTAGTCGCATCATCGGGCTCGTCGTCGCCTATCTCGAAAACTACTTCTATCCGGAAGTGGTCGAGCGCCTGTCAAAGGCGTTGCAGGACCAGGGCTATCATGTGCTGGTCTTCATATCGTCGATCGCGTCGGAGAATGTCGACCAGATCACG
The DNA here is from genome assembly GCF_001426275.1 of Ensifer sp. Root423. Lineage (NCBI taxonomy): Bacteria > Pseudomonadati > Pseudomonadota > Alphaproteobacteria > Hyphomicrobiales > Rhizobiaceae > Ensifer > Ensifer sp. Root423. The sequence continues at coordinate 126,164 of NZ_LMEG01000008.1, forward strand.
CAAGAGATCCTCGACTATCAGGTGGACGGCATCGTGCTTGCTTCGGCAAACATGTCGTCGGAACTTGCTGCACGCTGCCATGCATCGGGTGTACCGATCGTTCTCTTCAACCGTCTCCAGGACGACGTGCGGCTATCTGCGGTTACCTCCGACAACCGCGCCGGGGGACGCCAGCTTGCTGAGCTGCTCGTGTCGCTCGGCCACAGGCGATGCGGTTACATCGCCGGGTTCGAAGGTGCTTCCACTCAGCGCGACCGCGAGCAGGGGTTTCGCGATGGGCTGGAGGCCGCAGGCCTGACGCTGTTTGCCCGCGAGGTCGGCAACTTCCGATATGACGAGGCGCAGGACGCCGGAAGGCGGATGTTCGGCGGGCCGGATCGCCCCGACGCTGTCTTCGTTTGCAACGACCACATGGCTTTTGCGGTCATGGACGTGCTGCGCTTCGAACTCAACCTGCGCATCCCAGACGACGTCTCGGTCGTCGGTTTCGATGATGTACCGCCTGCGCGCTGGCCTTCCTACAATCTGACGACGATCCGCCAGAACGTCGACGACATGGTTGCCGAGACGGTGGCCACGCTCATGCACAGTATCAGGCAAGGCGAGGGGGCCGCTCGTCGCGTTGTCCTCGACGGCGCCCTCGTTCAGCGGGGATCAACCCGCAAAGCAGCTCCGACAGAAGAGACACGCTAGCCACGACGTTCCCATCGGGAGCGGCGAAGCCATAACCGCAATTCATTTTGCATACGTATGAAAGGCACGAAAATGCAGATCTCCCAGACGGAAATGGAAAAAAGGATCGTTCGCTACGGCGATCTGAAACCCTGCAGGACCGCGTTCATCGATGCCCACACGCCGGGCTCGAACCAAAAGGAAAATTTCACGATCATCGGAGGCGGCGTATCCGAAAGCGCAGACCAGCACGTCCACATCAAGGATACGCCTGGCTTCAACATCGGTGCTGCCGGCCAGCCGCCGAAATGCCGCAACTCGTTGCACTCGCACCGCACCGCCGAGGTCTTCTTCGTGCTCAAGGGCCGGTGGCGCTTCTTCTGGGGCCGGCATGGCAAGGCCGGGGAGGTTGTTCTCGAAGAGGGTGACATCTTCAACATACCGACAGGCATCTTCCGTGGCTTCGAGAACATCGGCACGGACTACGGAATGATCATGGCAATCCTCGGCGGCGACGATGCCGGAGGCGGCGTGATCTGGGCACCGCAGGTCATCGAGGACGCGAGGGAACACGGCCTCGTTCTCGGCGAAAACGGCAAGCTCTACGACAGCAAGAAGGGTCAGTCGCTGCCCGCGGGCATCAATCCGATGCCGCTTTTGACGGACGAGGAGCTGAAAGCCTTCCCGGAAACACCGGTGACCGAGGTCGTACGTGACTACGTCGCCCGTTACTGGGACCTGATGGCGCTGGCGCAGAAGGCGCCGGCAAAAGTGATCGGCGAAAAAGCGTTGCTGCGTGACAAGCCGGGCTTCGAGGTCGAGCTTCTGACCCGCGGCTCCATTGGCGAAGAAGCCTATGTCAACGAGCGCCATGAAGTCCTGATGGTCATGCGCGGCCATTGGAAGCTCGCTTGGGAAGGTGGAGAAGCGGTGCTTGCGCCCGGCGATACCTGCGCCGTGCCGCCGGGCCTGAAGCATAACCTGGTGCCTTCGATGACGGGAGAGGCCAGCCTCTACCGTGTCGTCTCCACTGGCGAAAAAGCTGGTCTCACCTGGCGCAATTGATGCCGCCTAGCGCGGCGGCAAGCGCGCCGCCGCCGCCACCATGATTGAGCGAGGTCTCAACCGGAATGCCGTTGAGACCCGACGCCTCGGAGGACAAGATTTGAACGACGCATTGCTCGCCCTCTTGCTGAAGGTCGACACGCCCACTGTCTGCAACGCCATCGAGGTGGCGCAGGGGAAGCGTGGCTTCAACGCCTATACCCGCGGCACTGTCATCGCTTCGGCGCCGTCGGCGCCGCCATTGGTCGGTTATGCGCGCACGGCGAAGATCGCCGCCGCGGTGCCGTCGACCGAGGATCCTGCCGTGATCCGGACGCGGCGCCGTGATTACTACCGCCATATGGCGGGTGGAGGCGCTCCCGCGATCGCCGTGATCGAGGATCTGGATTTCCCTCACTGCGTCGGGGCCTTCTGGGGCGAAATCAACGCGACCGTGCATCGCGGGCTCGGTCTCAAGGGCGTGTTGACCAACGGTGTCATGCGCGATCTTGGTGATGTGCCGGCGGACTTTCCGATGATTGCGGGCTCGGTCGGCCCAAGCCACGCCTTCGTGCATGTCGAGGCGATCGACGTTTCCGTCACGATCTTCGGCATGCCCGTGATGCCGGGCGACCTTGTGCACGCGGATCGCCATGGCGCAGTCGTCGTACCGCCTGAGGTGATCCCCGTGCTGGCCGCTTCGATAGCGAAGCTGCAAACAACCGAGCGGTTGATCCTGGAGCCTGCTAGACAGGAGGGGTTCGATCTTGCCAAATTTGAAGAAGCCTGGGCGTCGTTCGAGGCTGCGCGTACCTGACTGGAGCACGCCATGGCCGATTCCAAGATTACGCCTATGCCTGAGAAGGTCCGGGCACGAGCACGTGCCTGTGGCATCGAGGTGGCTATCGAGCGGGAGGACGCGATCGTCGTAGGCGCGCAATATCTTGCCGATGCCGCCCGCCGTCTCGACACCATCGCGGCAAACAACGACGACCTGGCGGAGCCCAAGCGGTCATGAGCGGGCATCTGGCCGACCTGTCCATCCAGGAAGCTGCCGCGCGACTTCGCGACGGCAGCCTTTCATGCCTTGATCTGACACGAGGGCATCTCGAGCGTATTGCCGAACGGGATCGCGCCTATCGTGCCTTCGTGTATGTCGATACCGATGGCGCACTCGCAGAGGCCGCGCGCGCAGACGACGCGCTCCGGCGCGGCAATGATCTCGGGCCGCTGCACGGTATTCCGATCGCAGTCAAGGATCTTGTCGACACCGCTCAGATGCCAACGGCCTATGGCTCGGATGTTTATGCGGGCCATAGGCCGACTGAGGACGCGGACGTGGTCCTTCGCTTGAAGGCTGCTGGAGCGGTGCTGCTTGGCAAGCTTGAAACCTATGAATTCGCCATGGTCGGTCCGGTGTTCGACCGCTCATTTCCCCCCGCCGCCAATCCCTGGAACGTCAATTGCACGACCGGCGGGTCGTCCTCGGGTTCTGCGGCGGCGGTGGCGGGTGGGCTGGTGCGAACGACCATCGGCTCGGATACGGGTGGCTCCGTGCGCAGCCCTGCATCCTATTGCGGGGCCGTCGGACTGAAGCCAAGTTTTGCAAGCATCTCCACGCGCGGCGTCTTCCCGCTGTCGCCCAGTCTCGATCACGTGGGCGTCATCAGTGCGTCGGTGGCTGAAGCCGCAATCACCCACGACGCAATTGCCGATGCGGCCTACGCGAACGCAAGGCCGGCTGCCGCCTCCAGGCTCGGACAATCCTTGTCCGGTTTGCGTATCGGTTACGCGCGCGACTGGTTTGCCCATGACGCAGAAACCCTGCCTGCGGTACTTGAAGCCGTCGATGCCGCCGCATCCGTACTCTCGCTTCTCGGAGCCAGGATCGAGGAGGTGGCACTGCCGGAGGCCGCTGATTTCGAGGCCGTGGGAGCCGTGATCATCCATGCCGAGGCATTCGAGGGGCATCGCCAACAGCTCAAGGCTTCGGGTGAGCGCTATAGCCGCAAGGTTTTCCAGAATATCGTTTCGGGCCTTTGCCTGACCCCTGACGATCTCATCCGTGCGCGTGAGGCGGCCCTGCGCCTGCGCGCAACACTCGATCGCAGGGTGTTCTCGCAGTTCGATGCGATCCTGACCGCAACGACCCTGACGCCGGCGATCCCCTTTGTTGACTTTGTCGGCGAGGCAGCACGGTGGACACCTATGCGTACGATTGCTTTCAACGTCACCGGCCACCCGGCGCTTTCTGTTCCCTGTGGATTTTCAGGTGGCCTTCCGCTCGGCCTTCAACTCGTCGGGAGAGCAGGGGACGAGGCGGCCCTTTGCCAGATTGGCCACGCGTACGAGCTGGCCAGCGATTTTGCCGCTTCCAAGCCGCCACGGCCCTGAAGGAGTGAATGGCTGCCCGGCGACGGGCAGCCATGAAAGTCAGGCCGAAGGCACTTGCAGCCGGTCGAGGCGAAGCTGTGCTGCGCGACGATGGCCCTCCAGGCTCTCGCTCGCGCTTTGGCGTGCGGCAGGTGGAGCCACGGCTTGCACACCGCGCTCATCCAGCCACTGATGGGTGGCGACCTTGACATAGGCGCCGACCCAGAGCCCGCCGGTGTAGCGCCCCGCCCCCATCGTCGGCAGGGTGTGGTTGGTGCCGCAGCACTTGTCGGAGTAGACGACGCTTGCCAGTTCACCGATGAAGAGCGAACCGTAATTGCGCAGCTTCGTTGCCATGTCCTGCGGATCGGTCGTGTGAACCTGCAGATGCTCGGCAGCGATATGATCCGAATAGGCGATCATGGCCGCCTCGTCGCTGCAGACGACGATTTCGCCATAATCGCGCCAGGCGTGCCCGGCAACACCGGCGGTTGAAAGGTCTTGCAGTTGACGCTCGACCTCCTTGAGCGTCGCTTCTGCGAGCGTCCGGTCGGTCGTGATTAGGCCGACACGCGTCCGCACGTCGTGTTCTGCCTGTGCGAGCAGGTCGGTGGCAATCATCACCGCATCACCGCTACTGTCCGCAACGATGAAAATCTCGGACGGTCCGGCTAGCTGGTCGATGCCGACCGGGCCGAAGACCTGACGCTTGGCCTCGTTGACGAAGGCGTTGCCGGGACCGACGATCTTGTTCACCGCCGGAACGGTCTGCGTGCCATAGGCCATGGCGGCGATCGCTTGAGCGCCACCGATGCGGAAGATGCGGTCAGCGCCCGAAAGGTGGCAGCCGGCGATCATCGCCTTGTGCGCGTTCGGCGGGAGGCAGGCGATGACCTCGTCGCAACCGGCGACCTTAGCCGGCACGATCGTCATGATCGGGGCCGAGAGTAGTGGATACCGTCCGCCGGGGACATAGCAGCCGACCCGCTCGATTGGGATCACCCTATGGCCAAGGTGCAAACCCGGGCGCAATTCGATTTCCAACGGCAAGATGGTGGCAAGCTGGGCCTCGGCGAATTTGCGCACGTTTTCGATGGCGAATTCGGTGTCGGCGCGCGTTTGCGGATCGAGTTCGGTCAGCGCCTCCTCGCGCTCCTGCGGGGTTACCTCAAAGACGGCGAGGTCGACCGAGTCGAATTTCTTGGAATAGTCCTGCACGGCGGCATCGCCGCGTTTGCGCACATCCGCGATGATTTGTGCGACCAGCCCTTCCACGGACGCACTGTCGCCGATTGAATCCCGTTCTGGTGCTTTGACATACTGGACGCCCTGCATCGGTGCCTTGATGGTCATGGCCTGTGTCTCCAATGAGCTGTTTTCTGTCTTCGATCACCGGCTTTGGGCGCAGTTTCCCCATCGCCGGAATCGGAGGATTCCGCCGCCAAAAGACGCCCCGAGGCGTTCGAATGATCGAGCACAATTGCTATTGCATACGTATTCAAAATCTGCCAGTCTTTTTTCCAGAACGACTTCACAATCTCCTTTGCCGCTGTTTGCGGTGGGTGTGGAGACCCTGGAGACGACGTGACGAAGCCTTCGGACGAAGCAAGAGGACGGCTCTCCTGATGACGAATGATCCGCGCGTGCCGCTCCTGTTGCTGCCCGGTACGGCCTGCGACGAAAGGGTCTTTGCGCCGCTTATCGAAGGACTTTGCGGCTATCCGTTTTTGATCGGGGACATGAGCGGGGCACGAACGATGCCCGGCCTCGCCGAGTCCGTGCTTGAAGCTGCGCCGCCGTTCTTTCACTTGGCCGGCTTTTCGCTCGGGGGTATTTGTGCTCTCGAGATGGTGGCTCAGCAGCCTGAGCGCATCGCCACGCTGGTGCTGATAGATACGACGGCTCGCCCTGATCCTCCGGCGAATGCCGCGGTCCGCTACCAGGCTGTGGAGCAGGCGCGAAACCTTGGCATGGAAAGCTACATCCAAAATGCATGGCCGCGATTGGTTGCGCCGATCAACCTTGAGACGGCTATGCTGCGTGAAACGATCGTTGCGATGGCCCGGGATTGCGGTGTCGAACGCCTCCACGCCCAGACGGAGGTCGCAATAAATAGGCGTGACAGCCGGCCGCGACTGGCTTCCATCACTCAAGCCACACTTGTGCTTGCCGGCGCGTGCGAACAGGTTTGTCCGCTCGAGGCGCAGCAGGAAATCGCCGACGGCATTCCAGATGCGGTGCTTCACCTCATCGAGGACGCCGGCCATTTCGCACCGCTTGAAAATTCCAAAGCTGTCGCGCGCCACGTCGGACGCTGGCTGACGGCTCACTCGGGTCCCCAATCCTAAACCTCATAAGATCGAATGGAAGGAAACATCATGAGCGAGGACGATACGAAGGCGGCCAAGGTTGCGGTGCAGAACCAGCGCAAGGAGGCGGTGGAACAAGTGCTCCAGGTGGAGCGCCGTGACTATCCCGAGCTTGCCCCGACCGGGCGGCCGCGCGGGCAGTCGTTGGACGGTTTTGACGAGATCTACACCGACATCGTCGACTACATCGTTCGCTGCACGCACCGGATCTGGGATGAACGCGATATCGGCCTGATTTATACGCACTACACCCACAACTGCGTGCTCTACGGCACGCTCGGCACGATCTACAATCGCGAGGACGTGGTGCGCGACACGATCCAGCGACTGGTCTCACTGCCTGAACGACGGGGCATGGCGACGCAGGTGCTCTGGCGCGGCAACGACGTCGACGGCTTCTACACTTCGCACTTGGTCACGGGTTCGGGCCGTCACACGCAGTACGGACATTATGGTGCCCCGACCGGGCGCACCTTCGTTTCACGCACGATTGCCGACTGCATGATCCATCGCAACAAGATCTACCGCGAATGGGTGGTGGCAGATACGATGGCGATCATCAAGCAGCTCGGCCTCGACCCGCACGCTTTTGCCGAAAAGCTGGCGAAGGCGTCGTTCGAAAAGGGACTGCTGTCGCTGGACATCGGCGAGAACCGCCGGTTGCTCGGCCAGTATCCGCCAGAAGCTGAGGCCGATGTCTCGATCGCCCACAACGACATCGAGGCTCACACGCTGCGCTGGCTGCACGAGATGTTCAACGGCCGCATGTTCGGTCGAATTAGGGATGTCTACGCCCCGACTTGCCAGTACCACGGCCCGCTGATGAAGGAGCTCTATGGTGTCGCCGCCGTGACCCATCAGCACCTTGGGCTCATCGGCTCGATACCCGATGCTTCCTTTACGGCGCAACATATCTGCTCCAATCCGTGCGAAGAAGGTGGCGTCAAGGTTGCCGTTCGATGGCTGATGGAAGGCCACCATCTCGGCTATGGCATCCTGCAGGAATTGGGCGAGCCCACCGGCGCTCGCCTGCAGGTGATGGGGATGACCCACTACCACTACAAGGAAGGCAAAATCGTCGACGAATGGAATGTCTACGACGAGCTTTCACTACTTGTGCAGGTTAAGCTGGCGGAGCTCTCCCGACATTCGGTCGCAGGCGAGTAGCAAGAGACCTCGTCGGGATCGAGGCCAACTCGGTTTGTGGCGAAGTCCACCGATGGTGACCTCCCCGGGAACGCCCGCAAAGGCCCCCGGGGCGGCTTGGGCCGCTTCTCCTAATGACAGGAGTTGCACTCCGTTCCCATTCAAGAGCTCGGAATTGCCATCCGAAGTTCCTGGGTTGGAGCGCCGATCTGCACTCCCTTCTTGATCTCGATGGTCAAGCGCCGGATTGACATCACTTTAGGTCAGCGAGCCTTGGTGCGTTGCGACGATGGCGCGGCACGAGGATTGCTGAGAGGGCGCCCTTGATGGCCTACGTCGTTTGCTGCGTTCTGAGACGGCTCGGTGTTTGTCCGTAGGCCTTCGCGAATATTCTGGAGAAGTGCCCGGCGCTCTCGAAGCCAACTTCCAGCGCGATCTCGATCAGCGACGCATTCGTCTGGGTGAGAAGATGTTTGGCGCGCTCCAGTCGAAACTTCCTGTAGGCGAGGGCAGGCGACATCTTTGTCTCTTCCATGAACAGGCGCTCAAGCTGGCGCCGAGATAGTCCGACGGAGGCTGCCAGCTCAGGGATCGAGATCGTATATTCGGTATGTTGTTCCATGATTATGAGGGCAGCGTTCAATCGGGGATCGTTGCTCTCGATCGCGAGCGGCCTTCGCGGCTGAACATGGAGATGCGTCCGTGCCTTGTCGATTTGCAGGACTTCGAGCGCATTCCGCTCGGCCTCCTTGCTGATGTGGACGCGCACGATATGGGCGGCCATGTCGGCCGCGCTGCTGCCGCCGGCACATGATCCGCGCGTTCGGTCCAGGTTGAAAAGGCGATCTGAACGAGCCTTGATATCTGGGAAACGTTCGCGAAATTTTTGATAGTGAAGCCAACTGACGCAAACATTGTGCCCCATCATCAGGCCGGCTTCAGCCAAGATGAAGGTGCCGGTACACACGCCGATCAAGGGTACCTTTTGCGCAGCCGCTTTCTTGATAAATCCGATCGTGTCGTCGTCGATCGGTTGCGCGCCGTTTAGCAAACCGCCGACCACGACGATGTAGTTGAACTGCGCTGGGTCAATGAGGCCTGATGTCGGAGCTACCTGCACACCGCAGCTTGAGGTGATGAGATGCCGTGTGTTGCCAAGCACCTGCCAGTCGGCACGGACGCGGCCGGATTTGTCGAGTTCGTCGCTTGCAAGCCGGAGCGTGTCGACGAAGAGAGCGAAGGCCGAGAGCGTGAACGACCGGGCGAGCACGAAGCCGATCTTGAGGCGGTCGGTTGCCGGTGCAGGGGATTTCATGGTCGTCATCGCATACCTACCTCGCTGCCGGTATTCTGGCTGGTTTGACCTTGTGGAGAGGCACGCTTTGAAATTTCATCCTGCCATCCCTCAAACGCGTGCCCTCAGCGGCTTTCTCATCCCTCGCGTCCAGCGCGCAATTCCTGCAAACGGATCACTGAATTTATTCCGAGCCAGGCAAATGGCTCGGGCGGGAGCCGGGTTGGGCCCCGGTGGTCCATGTATTCTTCGAGCTCCCGTGATCCCGTCCCTGTCGCAAGATCAGCGGCCATCATGCCGGCAAGGGTGCTCTTGACGGTACCAAGCCCATTTTCGCAGCAGGCGGAAAAGAGCCCATCGTCGATCTCGCCAAACGCCGGCACATGGTTGAGGCTGAGGCAAAGACGGCCTGCCCAACTGTGTTCGAACGGTACCTCCTTGAGGCCAGGAAACCTCGCATCCAGCGAGCGTCGGTGCGCTTGCGCCATTTTCGAGATGCGGTTTTGCGACAGGGCGACCGTGGTATCGTAGGTGTATTTGGTGCGGATAACGATGCGCGACTGACCATCGGTCGTGATTTTGCGCACAGTGGCTCCCATCGCATCTGCCGGGAGCAAAGCCCAACGATCCCGACCGGAAGCCTTGTGCCCGATATCGTCAGCTGGAAATGGCGCGGTCATCGAGGCGTAGGCGAAGATGTGTACCAGTCGCCTGCCGAAATGCCCGAAATCTTCCACATGGCCGTTGACCCCCAGAATGACCTTGGGAGCGCTTACTGATCCGCGTGCCGCCACCGCCGTCCAGATTCCGTTGTCGCGCCTAAGTGATGTCACGGGAGACCGCTCGAAGAAATCGACATGGTGCGACAGGCCGGCAGCGAACTGGCGCACGTATTCCGCCGGCTGGATCAGGACCGCGCCGGGGGTATAGAGGCCACCGAGGTAGTAGTTCGACCCGGTTATCTCCCGCATGTCGGAAGCGTCGAGGTACGCGTGCTTTTCGCCCGCCTGGCCGAGCGACTGGCCGAAACTCCTATTGAGCTTCATGCCGCGCGCCGTCGCGGCCGCATTGATCTTGCCGGCGGGATCAAAGGTCTCCTGCGACATTCCGTAGGCTTTCGCCGCTCGCTTGGCAAATTCGATGGCGTAACGGTTCTGGGCCATTTCTCGGCGCGTGATGTCAGCGGCCCCGCTCGAATATTCGCTCGATGACAGGTTGTGCGGAACGTCGATCATGTAGCCGGAGTTCCGGCCCGAGGTGCCCTTGCCAACTTCACTCGCCTCGAGAATGACGATCTTGTCGTCGGGATGCATTTCCAGCAGGCGGCGCGCCGCAGACAGCCCGGCAAAGCCGGCGCCGATGATCAGCCAGTCCGCGTTCACGTTACCGTCGAGACAGCGGACCGGAAACGAACGTTGACTGATTGCTTCCCAGCCGGAGATGCCGTTTTCCACGGGCAAACGTTTGACGGCGTGCGTAATCATCGGATCGTCTCGTTCATCAGGCGCAATTTGCTCGCTTCGAAGCCAACGGTGCGCCATTGAAGGCCCGCCGTGGTAACCCCGCGCTTGGCTGCGACCATCCGCTCATGCATGGCTGGTTCCCGAGCTGATTTGGGCGATGGTATGCTTCAAGGTGGCGATGATCGTTTCGAGCGCTTGTTTTTCTTCAGCGCCGAGCGGGCCGAGTGGCGCTCTGACCGGCCCAGCCGGCAGGCCGGCCAGTTCGCAGCCGTGCTTGATCGACTGCACGAATTTCCCGCATTCAAGAAAATCCATGAGCGGCAACATCGCCGTCATGATCGCTCGCCCCTTGTCGAAGTTCTTCTCGACCACGCAGGCCTCATAGAGGGCGACGTGTTCCTTCGGCAGAAAGTTGGAGCCGGCGCAGACCCAGCTCCTGGCGCCCCAGGCGAAGAACTCGAGCGCCTGATCGTCCCAGCCGCAGGAAAGCGCGATTTGAGGATACTTTCGGGCCAACAGGTGAAGATTGGCCATGTCGCCGGAACTTTCCTTGATGGCCACGACGTTTCTGGATGCGCACACGCGCGAGAAATACTCGTTCCCCATCATCACGCCCATGCGTGCCGGATAGTTATAGAGCATGATCGGGAGGTTAACTGCCTGGTCCACCGTCAAGGCGTGGATCGCGTTCTCCTCCTCCGTCGGCAATGCGTAAGGCGGTGATGATACGAGAATGGCGTCAGCGCCGATCTCTTTGGCTGCTTTGGCGAACGCCACGGAATCTTCCGTTCTCGTGGCCCCCGTCCCAACGATGAGCGGTAACCTTGAGCCGATTACATGCTTGGCGAGGGCGGCGAGGTCGAAACGTTCCTGGGCGCTCTGGGCATAGTATTCGCCGGTCGACCCGCCGATTATGATGCCGTGAACCCGAGCCTCGATGAGAGTTTCGAGCACAGCTGCAAAACCCTTTCGGTCGATTTGCCCGTCCTGTCCGATCGGCGTGATGGCGGGGGTGTAAATACCTTCGAACTTCATGACGTAACTCCATCTATAGGGCTGGCGTTTGGACGCGCGGCTTCTGCCGCGGGCGAGGCCTGGCCCGGTTTCCTTTGTTTTCGATGAGGTGGGTCTCCCGCCACTCAGTGCGGTGTTACGACCGCCGCGGCCAGCCGTTTCAGGTCGACGACACCGACAGGCATCCCGGCAGCATCGACCACCACCAGATCCTTGGCATCCTTGTGTGCCAGGATCTTGAGGGCGGCTTCAATTGTGCTTCCCGCACTCAGCGTCGCGCCATTGACTGCGTGATCTGCATCGACCGGCGCCATGACGGCTTCGACGTGAACGACCCGGCCACGGTTCACCTCCTTGACGAAGTTGGCGATGTATTCGTCAGCGGGTCTAAGAACGATATCCTGACTGGTGCCCTGCTGGATGACCTCGCCGTCGCGCAGGACGGCGATCTGATCGCCCAATCGTAGTGCTTCGTCGAGGTCATGGGTTATGAAGACGATGGTTTTCTTGATCTCCTTTTGCAGATCGAGAAGAACCGTCTGCATGTCCATGCGGATCAAAGGGTCGAGGGCCGAATAGGCCTCGTCCATCAGCAGGACCGGCGCATCGTTGGCAAGAGCACGCGCGAGACCAACACGTTGCTGCATGCCGCCGGAGAGCTGATTGGGATATTTGCTTTCAAAGCCCTTGAGCCCCACACGCTCGATCCATCGCATGGCGATGTCGACACCTTTCGCGCGCTCGAGGCCCTGAACCTCAAGGCCATAGAGCGTATTGTCGAGAACGTTGCGATGGGGGAGCAACGCAAACTTCTGGAACACCATAGCGGTCTGGTGGCGTCGGAATTCGCGCAGTTCGGCTTCGTTCATCTTGACGACGTCGGCGCCGTCAACGAGCACTTCGCCGGCCGTCGGATCGATCAAGCGGTTGATGTGCCGAATGAGTGTCGATTTGCCCGAACCCGACAGGCCCATAATCACCTGGATGCAGCCGGAGGGGATTTCGATGTTGATATCGCGAAGCCCAAGGACATGTCCGTGGCGCTCGTTGAGTTCTGTCTTCGTCAGGCCTCTTTTTACCGCATCGACATGGGTCGCGGCGTTCGGTCCGAAGATCTTGTAGAGGTGGCGGATCTTGATGCCGCCGAACTTGGTGTCAGCCATGGACGATCTCCCGATGCTTCTGCAGTCTCTCGCCATAGGCCTGACTGACCCGATCGAAAATGATAGCAATGCCGACGATCGCAAGGCCGTTGAAGATGCCAAGCGTGAAGTACTGGTTGGCAATCGCCTTCAGCACCGGCTGGCCGAGGCCCTGAACGCCGATCATCGAGGCGATGACCACCATGGCGAGCGCCATCATGATCGTCTGGTTGATGCCGGCCATGATCGTCGGCAAGGCGAGCGGCAGTTGCACGTTCTTGAGCTTTTGCCATCCCGATGACCCGAAGGCGTCGGCAGCCTCCAGCACATCCTTGTCGACGAGGCGGATGCCGAGATTGGTGAGCCGGATCATTGGCGGGATGGCGTAGATGACGACGGCAATCAGCCCCGGCACCTTGCCGATGCCAAGCAGCATGACGACCGGGATCAAATAGACGAAACTCGGCATGGTCTGCATCACGTCGAGGATCGGATTGACGATGTTCTGAAACCGATCCGAACGGGACATGACGATGCCGATCGGAATGCCGATGGCGATCGACAGCACGGTGCAGACGAAGATCATCGAGACCGTCTTCATCGTGTCGTCCCACATGTCGAAGTAGCCGATGGCCAGCAGGGTCACGAGACAACCAAACACGACCTTGAGGTTTCGGCTCGCCCCCCACGCGATTGACAGGATGATGATGAGAATGATCGGCCAGGGCGTCAGCGTCATAAAGCGCTCCGCGGCGATCAGAAAGCTTTGGAGAGGCGAAAAGAAGCCCTCTATGGCATCGCCATAGGCGCGCGTGAACGCGCGAAAACCTTCGTCGATCGCTTTCTTCAACGCGCGAAGAGCGTCATCGTCCATATGCGGAAATTTGTAGAGCCATTCCACGGCGCTCTCCTCCTCCAACAGCCAATTCCGTCTTTCAAATGACTGCGGGCGGCGGCCAAAAGGCGCCGCCCGCACACTGACTAGAGGGCCGATTTGATCTTTTCGGCCGCTTCCGGGGAGACCCACTTCGACCAGATGGCTTCGTTTTCTTCGAGGAAGTGCTTGGCGCCTTCCTCACCGCTTGCCTGATTGTCCGTCATCCACGCCATCAGCTTGTTGACGGTTTCGTTGCTCCAGGATCGCTTCTGCAGGTAGTCCATGACCTCAGGGCCAACTTTTTCCGAGAACGGCTTGGCAACCAGTGTGACGATCGTATCGATGGGCCAGGCATTCGGCTTCGGGTCCGGGCATTCCGCCACGGTGTTGCATCGCTTCCATTCGGCGGCATCGTGCGGCACGCCATAATCGAGTTTCACCATCTCGTACTTGCCAAGCAGCGCGGTCGGTGCCCAGTAGTAACCGACCCAGCCTTCCTTGCGCTCGTAGGCCTTCGCGATCGAACCATCGAGCCCGGCCGCCGAGCCGGTGTCGATCAGGTCCCAGCCGGCCTTCTGCGCTTCAAACCCCTTGTAGAATTGAGCCGTCACCACGGTGCCGCCCCAGCCCTGCGGACCGTTGAAGATCGCGCCCTTGCTTGCGTCTTCGGGATCGGGAAAGAGATCCGGATGTTTCAAAAGATCGGGAATGGTCTTGATGTCCGGATGGGCGTCGGCGAAGTACTTCGGGATCCACCAGCCTTGGACGCCGCCATCGGGTAAGGGCGATCCGACCTTGATGATCCGACCTTCATCCGTGCCTCTCTTCACGACATCGGGAAGCAGGTCAATCCAGGCTTCAGGAGCGATGTCCGGTTGCCCTTTTTCGGCCATGGAGGTGATCGTCGGCACGGTGTCACCGATGGTGATCTCGGCACTGCAACCATACCCCTCATTGAGGATGAATTTGTCGAGGTTCGACAGTACCTCGGCGCTCTGCCAGTTCATGCTGGCGATGGTTACGCTTCCGCACTCGGCGGCATGCGACGCTGACGCTCCCCCTAGCAGGCCGAACATCAGGCAGGTCGATGCAAGCAGCTTTTTCATCTCTTCCGTTCCCTTTTTTGGCGGCGTGTTTCCTCAAAGCCGGAGGGCCGCGACCACCGACTTCCGTTATCCTAGGGCCGACTGAAGCCCTCAACCGGCGGCGAAGACCGCTTTATTCACCGCCGGCGCGCCACTCTCGAAATGCGAGATTGGCTTTGGCCCCGATCGTTCGGAAAGGCTGACGTGGCAGCGCTTTTGGCGCGTCAAAGCGCGAGAAGATTTCGGCCAGACGTGATTTGACGCCAAGCAGCAATTCCGCTGCAGCGATGCCGTTCGCCGTGGCCTTCGTTGCGCCGACACCGTTGCATCCGCACGCCGCAAACATACCGGGTTCGATCTCGCCGAAAGCGGGTACCGAATTCCATGTCAGCGCCATTGCTCCCCCCCATCGAAACTCCATCGGTATGTCTGTCAAAGAGGGAAATCGTGCATGGTACTTCTGATCATGCTTGGCGCCCGCGCGCCTCAGAGTTCCTGCGCCCGCTTCAATGTTGTGGTGATAGGTATAGCGCGAGCGAACAAGGATGCGGTCGCCACCCCGGCCTTGAATGCGCCGGACAGTTGTGCCCATCGGAAGTGCCGGCGTCGCGGCCCATTTGCGCTGACCCTGCAACCGGCCTGGGTCGAACTCCCGCGTCATCGAGGCAAAGGTGAACACGTGGAGAAGCTGGCTCTTAAAGAAGCCAAAGCTCGCCGCATGGCCATTGTTCGCAAGGATGATCCGGCCTGCGCTGAGCGATCCTTGAGGTGTCTTGACGTGCCACCCGTGGCCGGTGTTTTCCAACAGTATGGCGGGGGTATTTTCATAGATCCTTGCGGGTTCGCGCAGGCTATCAGCTACGCCGCGAATATAGGCCGCCGGCTGCACCATGATGGTTCCCGGGGTAAAGAGCGCTGACGTATAGGTGTTCGTGCCCGTCACTTCGGCGATTTCGCGCGCATTGAGCAGCTGATACTTTTCGTCGAGTTTCACGAGCCCCTTGGCATAGTCGACCAGATGCTGGTCTCCCTCATCGCTGATGGCGACGCTGTAGCGTCCACACCGATCGAAGATTTCTGCCCCCCAGCCTTGTTCCTGTGCAACTGCATCGGCAAGAGCGATGGCGGTCCGGCTGATTTCGATGGCCCCGCGACTTTTGGCAGCCGAATCCCCGCCGTAATCTTCAGAAGAGACCTCATGCGGCAAGTCGATGATGAAGCCTGAATTTCGACCCGCCGCGGCCTCTCCGATAGTGCCGGCCTCAAGGACCGCGACATGAAGTGTCGGGTCGAGCTCCATGATCCTGCGTGCAGCGGAGAGACCCGCGAACCCGCCGCCGATGATGACGACGTCGGCAGTGGTGTGTCCCTCAAGCCGAGGTTTTGCCTGACGGGGAGGAAGCATGGCCACCCACCCGGAAACGCCCGTATTCTTCGGGAGCCTCGATGCGACAAAGACCTTTTTCGAGGGGGTGCTCACGGCTCAGGCTTCCCGTTCGATCAGGCTGCCGAGAGCAGCGCGGATGGTTTCCGTTCGGTGATCAGGCAGCGTACGGAGCGGCTTGCGTGGCGCTCCGGCACCAAAGCCGGTGAGTTCGGCGGCGGCATAAACCGACTGCACGTAGTCGCCTTCCCAGATGAGCGACATCGCCGGTTCAAGCAGGGACCAAATCTGGCGCGCCTTGGCCCATTCGCCGGCGGTTGCGGCTGCGACCAGCGCGAGGGCGGTGCGCGGCGCAAAGTTGGCGCCACCCCAGATGAGACCGCTCGCTCCTGACCAGAGCGCGAAGGGGACCAGGTGGTCGGCGCCGTTCATGACCGGAAGGCCGGTACGAATGAGCGATGCCTGCTTGCCGAGATCGCCGCTCGAGTCCTTGACAGCGCAGAAGTTCGGGATCGCGCAAAGCTCCTTGAGAAGTTCAGGCGTCACGGTCACGCCGACGGCGTGCGGGACGTTGTAGCCGATGACCGGAAGGCCGGCGGCTGCCACCTCTGTGTAGAAGTCAATGATGCCTTCATCGTCCGTCGGCCCTTCAAAGAAGGGCGGCAGGACCATGACGCCGTCGACGCCGCAATCGGCCGCGAACGTCGTCCGCTCGACCACGTCGGCCGTCAGCAGAGCCGAGGTTTGGGCGATCACTTTGGCTCGGCCGTTGATGATCCTTGAGCCGCGCCGCACGAGTTCCTTTGATTCCTCCTTAGTTAGATACACATGCATGCCGGTGCCTGAACTCAACACAAAGCCGGGCACGCCGAGCGCGAGGTAGCGCTCGATATTCTGCTCGAGCTTGGCGTAGTCGATGCGGCCTTCCGCGTCGAAGGGCGTTGCGATTGCGAGGTTCAGTCCTGGAAACGGAAAGCTGGTCATGATTAGAGGTCCGCGGTTTCGTCGTCATTGAGATCGAGCCAGATGGTCTTGAGCTGGGTGTATTGGTCATGGGCGTGGACGGAATTGTCGCGCCCGCCGAAACCGGACTGCCTGTAGCCGCCGAACGGTGTGGTGATATCGCCCTCGCCGAAGGAGTTGACCGTGACGGTGCCGGCACGAAGAGCGCGGGCGGCGCGCATGGCGCGCTTGCCGTTTCCGGTGAAGACGGAGGCCGTCAGGCCGTACTCCGTCTCGTTGGCGATCGCGACCGCCTCTTTCAGGTTGTCGACCGTGATGACCGTCAGTATCGGTCCAAAGATTTCTTCCTTCGCATGCCGGGCGGCGTTACTTTCGACCTCGACGATGGTCGGGTGAACGAAGCGGCCCTTGCTGGTTTCGCCGCCGTGAAGAACCTTCACTCCATCGCCGAGGTAGCTTGCAACTTTCCGGTAGTGCGCCTCGGAGACGAGGGGGCCGACACGGTTGTCGGGATCCAGCGGATCACCGACGTGCCAGTTCTTCACCTCGGAGACGATCTTGTCGAGCAGCTTACCCTTGATGGCAGAGTGGACGATCAGTCGGGAAATGGCCGAACAATTCTCGCCCATGTTCCAGTAGGCGCCGTTGACGATATGAGCGGCCACCGCGTCCAGGTCGTCGGCGTCGTCCATGACGATAGAGGGGTTCTTTCCGCCCATCTCGAGGACGACTTCCTTGAGGTTGGACTCGGAGGAATATTTGAGGAAGCGGCGGCCGGTTTCGGTCGAACCCGTGAACGATACGGCATCGACATCCATGTGCCGGCCGATCGGCTCGCCGACCTGCGAGCCGGAGCCTGTCACCACGTTGAAGACGCCGGCCGGAATGCCGGCCTCGAGCGCCAGTTCAGCCACCCGAAGCGCCGTCAGCGACGTCTCGGCCGCCGGTTTGACCACCCGGCTGCAGCCGGCGGCAAGCGCTGGACCGATCTTCCAGGCGAGCATGAGGAGTGGGAAGTTCCACGGCAGAACCAGCCCGACAACACCCACGGGCTCGCGAACGACAAGCGCGATGTGGTCGTTCGAGGCCGGCGAGACCTGATCGTAGATCTTGTCGATCGCTTCCGCATGCCAGCGCAGGCAGTTGACGGTCTCGGGCACGTCGACAGTCTGGCAATCGAGGATCGTCTTGCCGCTGTCCAGGCTCTCCATGACGGAGAGCTCGACTAGATTGTCCTCGATGAGCTGGGCAAGGCGAAGAAGTACCTGCTTGCGGGCGGCTGGGTGCTGCTTCGCCCAGCCGCCGTCGGCGAACGACTGCCGCGCACTTGCGACGGCTGCGTCGACGTCCTCGGGGCCGCAGGCGGGCAAGTCCGCGAGTTTCTCTCCTGTGGCAGGATTGGTCGTCGCAAACGTGCGTCCAGATCTCGCCTCGACCGAGCGGCCGTCGATGATAGCCTTTGAAGGGAGGGTCAGTTTCGACGCGATTTTCTCGTACTGCGCCCTGGTCAGAAGTTCCGTCATTCGTCTGCTCCCATCAATTCGAAGATCATACGCAGCGCTCGACCTGGCTCGACGCTCCTGTCGGCTGTCTCGTTTCGTCTGCATAATACAATAGATAGACATTTGATCTACTGTCAATAGACACGTGAAGTGCGATGGTATTGTAGCCGCGGCGGCGCCGCTTGCGGAGCGAGCGGTGATAACCGAACATGCGATAAGGATTGGCGCGCGCGGGCAGCCGGCCGGACCTTGCGCATCTTCTGAAGAGCGGGCAAAAGGAGCCATGTGGTCACAGGGCAGAGTCGCCGAAAATCGAAATACGTTGACCGGTCTACCTTTTGTAGACAAGATACGCTCAAAAGGAGTTTATCATGGCGCACAATCAAAGCTCACCTGAAGCAGGCGTTGGCCCGGATCGAAAGGCTGCGCTGAACCACACCTTGCGCCACCGTATCCTGACAATGCAGATAGCGCCGGGATCGGTTCTGGACGAAGTGGCGTTGAGCGAGGAATTTGGACTGTCCCGCCCTCCGGTGCGCGAAGCGATGCGGCAGCTCGCGGGGGAAGGGTTCATCGAACTTGAGGCGAACCGGCCGGCTCGCGTGACCTCAATGAGCTACCAATCCCTTCGTGATTTCTTTTTGATCGCCCCGATGATCTATGTCGCGGCCACGCGGCTGGCCGCCGAACATGCGTCGAAGGCAGATATCGCGGGCCTGCGTGAGATACAGGACAGCTTTCGCGACGCGGTTCACAGCAATGACGTCGACGGGCGCGTCTTCTACAATGACAAATTTCACCTTCGGGTCGGCGAGATCGCGAACAATGCGTACGTGCTTCCGAGCCTTCGCCGGCTGCTGATCGATCATGCGCGTATCGGCAAGATTTTCTACAGGCCGAGCAACGCGCGCATGTTGGAGGAGCTGCACGAGGCGTCGCGCCAGCACGACGAAATCATCGATGCAATAGCGAACCACGATCCTGACCGGGCGGAGGCGTTGATCCGCGCACACCTCGATCTATCGCGCAAGAACATGGCGATGTATGCCGCCCCGGAAGGGATGGCGATATCTCTTGGTGTGTAACATATCCGGGCCTCCGGTGTTCTTACGGTAGCCCGCCGGACGATTAATGCTCATTCGACGCGAAACGATCGATGGCGTCGAAGACAGCGCGGGACATGCGCAATGGTTGCTCCGGCGAGCCAGGTGGCCTGCCGCTGACGCCCGGGACGTGAACGCCGAGCTTCTCCAGCCGCCGGATTTGGTCGTGTGCGCGGGCGATGTGGTCGCTCCCTTCCGGGCCCGGCATCATCGCAAACACCGTCAGCCCGACAGCGGGAGAGGTTTCACCCGTTCTGAAGCTTGGCGTGTCCAGAGACCAGGAACCGCCGGAAAGACCGGCCGACAGCATTTCGACGAGGAGCGCGACGTTCGCACCCTTGCGGCCACCGAAGGGTAGCAGCGCGCCTAAGAGTGCCTTTTCGGCGTCCCGGGTATCGGCGCCTTCGTTGTCGACCGCCCATCCTTCCGGGATTTCTCGCCCCTCGGCGGCGGCGGCGGCAATGTTGACGTAGGCAGTCGCGCTTGACGATTGGTCGACGATGAGTGGCGGCGCGTTGGCGCCGAGCGGAAATCCGAAGGCGATGGGGTTCGTGCTGTAGACAGCCGGTCCTCCTGCCTTCGCTACGACCATGGCATTCGCGTTGGTCGCCGCAAGACCGCCCAGGCCTTCCAGCGCGAGCCTGCGCACGTAGTAACCGAGCTCGCCCGTTGTATAGCTGTTCTTTTGGGTGAAGAGCGCGATCCCGAAGTTGCGGGCAGCATCCACGAAATCGCGGAAGGCAAGGTCGAAACCGAGCTGCGCGATGCCTCGGTCGGCATCGCAGGTGATGTGAGCGGGGAAGGGGCGCGTGGCGGCCGGCGTGGGATCGCAATTGATGCGCCCCTCGCGAAAACTGTTCAGATAATCGACGAGGTGCGGAAACCCGACCGCGCTCGGGCCGAAGCGGGCGGCCGACACTGTTGCGTCCACGAGCGATCGGGCGCTCGCCGGATTGGCGCCGGCACCAAGGCAAGCTCTCATCGCCAGATCTTCTGCTTGCCTCTGGTTGAGTTCGACCTCTTCCATCTCAGATCTCCAGTCCCGCTTTCCTACCCTCATAAAACGCATAGGGTGCCTGCCGCGGTGCGGCGCAATCGCCGATCTGGCGCGTAGCGATACCGCGTTCGGCGAGCCCCGGCATCAGCCAGTCGGCCGGGGCATTCGTGGTGGCCGTCACCAAGGCATCCGCGTCGATGAAGCGACACTCTCCCGTGGTGTGGTCGACGATGGTCGCGCCGTTGCCGTGCCATTCGATGACGCTGGCTTCGACGATCCATGTGACGCCGAGTTTCCTGAGCGCCTGCCGCATCGGAACGTCGGCTGCGGTTCGCTGCAGCTCCTTGCCGACGAACGGGTCGGGCGTCAGGAGCGCCACCTCGTGGCCCTCCTCGGCGAGCTTCCAGGCGGTGCCGCAGCCGCGCCAGCCGCCGCCTTCATCCAAAAGCAGAACGCGCTTGCCCGGCCTTGCCTGCCGCGCCATGACGGCTTCGACTGTGAAGACGTTACCCTTCGCCAGGCCCGGCATCGCCTCGACCGCCGGCAGCGCTTTCTGGAACACCGTCTCCGGCGAATAGGAGCCGGTGGCGACGATGACACGCCCGAACTCGGAAGGATCGATGTCCTCGGCCTCGACATAGGAGTTGAGGCGAACCTCTACACCGAGTTTTTCGAGCTGGCGCTCATACCAGGCGATGAGATCGAGGATCTGGGCCCTTCGTGGCTGCATGCCTGCGAGCAGGAAGTTACCGCCGAGCCGGTTCGACGCCTCGGCGAGCGCGACTTCGTGGCCACGCTCGGCGGCCACCCGGGCGGCCTCCAGTCCGGCTGGGCCGCCACCGATGACCAGCACGCGCTGGGGATCGCTGGTCTTGAAAAAGCGGTCGCCGTTCCATTCGGCCTCGCGGCCGACGGACGGGTTGATCAGACAGCTGATCCAGTAGTCGCGCGACCGGCGTCCCCAGCACATCTGATTGCACGAGATGCAGCCGCGAATGTCCTCCGGGCGATCTTCGGCCGCCTTCGTTGCAAGATGCGGATCAGCGATCTGCCCGCGCACGATCGAAACGAGGTCGGCTGCTCCCTGGCTGAGCACCGATTCGGCGTTTTCGGGGGTGCGGATGTGGCTTTCGGCGATCACAAGCGCGTTCTTGACGACACTCCGCAGGACTGAAGCGAGATCGGCGCCAAGTTTCTCCGGATAGAGGAACGTCGGCATCAGCTTGTAGAAATCGAGGTAGCCGCCAGAGCCGCAGGTGACATAATCGATAAGGCCCAGTTCGTCGTGCAGGCGGATGATTTCGGCAAGCTCGTCGCGTTGAAGCGCAACCTTCACGTCCGGTTCGTCACTGACGGCAAGGCCGACAATGAAATCCGGCCCGCAGACGTGCCTGATCCGCGTCAGGATTTCCCGAGACATCCGCGTGCGGTTTTCAAGCGAACCGCCCCACTGATCGTCGCGCCGATTGCACCATGGCGTCCAGAATTGGTCGACCAAACCGAGATAGGCAGCCCATACTTCGACGCCGTCAAAGCCGGCGTCCCGACAGCGAC
Organism: Ensifer sp. Root423; assembly: GCF_001426275.1. Lineage (NCBI taxonomy): Bacteria > Pseudomonadati > Pseudomonadota > Alphaproteobacteria > Hyphomicrobiales > Rhizobiaceae > Ensifer > Ensifer sp. Root423. The sequence continues at coordinate 148,146 of NZ_LMEG01000008.1, forward strand.
GTGCCGCCGCAACGAAGCCATCGTTCGTTTCCAGGATTTCCGCTTCGGTCATCGGATGCGAGCCGTCGCTGTCATGATAGCTCGGCCCGCCCGAAGGCGACCAATGCGGATGGAACGAATTGTCGGAATCCCCATGCGCTCCGACGTGATAGAGCTGCTGGATCGCTATGGCTCCATGCCCTTTGATCGCCTCGACCACCTTCTTGAAATGGGGGATGACACTGTCATCGGAGTGGCGAAAATTGCCGCGAGTTAAAACGGCTGCGGCATGGACGGGCATGGGTTCGACGACGATCATCGCGGCGCCGCCGATCGCTCGTTCCCGGTAATAGGCGGTATGTCGTTCGGTCGGCAGACCCTCGACCGCCATGTTCGCCGTGTGCGCGCCGAACACGATCCTGTTCTTCAGCGTGTGGGACCGCAGTTTGAGAGGGGAAAACAGCCGAGGAAATTTCTTGGACATGGCGCAACTCCTGGCGGGGAGGGGTCGGGACTGGAATGGAATGAGGGAGGAGCCACCCTTGGCGCTTTTCCGGGCGGAGGACCGGCCGCCCGGAGGAATGGCATTCGCCGGCCGATCCGCGCTTACGCCGCGTTGGCCGCGATTGCCATTGCGCGATCGTTCGTCTCGTGCGCATTGACCATGGCGCCCGCGAGCTGGCGGAAGGTGACAGTGCCGAGAGGCATTCCGGACGGATCGACGACGGTGATATCACCTTCGGGTGCAGAGGCGAGCGTACGGACCGCTTCTTCGATTGTGAGATCGGCGGCAATCCGTTGCCCACTGTCGGCTGCAGTTGCGCCAAGCGGTGCCATGATCGCCTCCACATGGACAACGCGGCCCCGGTTCACCTCCTTGACGAAATTGGCGACATAGTCGTCGGCAGGCCTCAGCACGATATCCTGGCTCGTGCCCTGCTGGATGACCTCGCCGTCGCGCAAAATGGCAATCTGGTCACCGAGCCTCAGCGCTTCGTCGAGGTCGTGGGTGATGAAGACGATCGTCTTTTTAATCTCCTTCTGCAGGTCCAGAAGCACCGTCTGCATGTCCGTGCGGATGAGAGGATCGAGGGCTGAATAGGCCTCATCCATCAAAAGCACCGGTGCGTCGTTGGCAAGCGCGCGGGCGAGCCCGACGCGCTGCTGCATGCCGCCGGAGAGCTGATTGGGATACTTGTGCTCGAAGCCCTTAAGTCCAACCCGTTCCAGCCAGCGCATGGCAGTATCGATGCTTTGTGCGCGCGCTACGCCCTGGATTTCAAGGCCGAAGATCGTGTTGTCGAGCACGCTTCGATGCGGAAGCAGCGCGAACTTCTGGAACACCATGGCGGTCTGGTGGCGGCGGAACTCGCGCAGTTCCGCCTCTGGCATCTTCACCACATCGACGCCGTCGACGAGAACTTCGCCGGCCGTCGGATCGATCAGCCGGTTGATATGCCGGATGAGCGTCGACTTGCCCGAGCCGGAAAGCCCCATGATCACCTGGATCGAGCCCGACGGCATCTCGATGTTGATGTCGCGAAGGCCGAGCACGTGCCCGTGACGCTCGTTCAGTTCGGTCTTGGTGAGGCCGTTCCTAACCGCCTCGACATGAGCCCCGGCATTCGGTCCGAAGATCTTATAGAGATGGCGGATTGCGATGCCGCCGAAAGCGTGCTCAGCCATGGACCACCTCCCGGTGCTTCTGCAATCGTTCGCCATAGGCCTGGCTGACCCGGTCGAACATGATGGCGATGCCGACGATCGCAAGACCATTGAAGATACCGAGCGTGAAGTACTGGTTGGCGATCGCCTTCAGTACGGGTTGGCCAAGACCCTGAACACCGATCATCGAGGCGATGACGACCATGGCAAGCGCCATCATGATCGTCTGGTTGATCCCTGCCATGATGGTCGGCAGCGCAAGCGGGAGCTGCACCTTGAAGAGCTTCTGCCGGTTGTCGGCGCCGAAGGCATCGGCCGCCTCCAGTACGTCCTTGTCGACCAGGCGAATGCCGAGATTGGTGAGCCGGATCATCGGCGGGATCGCGTAGATGACGACGGCGATCAGGCCCGGCACCTTGCCAATGCCGAGCAGCATGACGACGGGGATCAGGTAGACGAAGCTTGGCATGGTCTGCATAACGTCGAGCACCGGGTTGACGACCCGCTGGACCCTGTCGGAGCGCGACATGAGAATGCCGATCGGCAGGCCGATCGCGATCGACAGGATCGTGCAGACGAAGATCATCGAGATCGTCCGCATCGTATCGTCCCACATGTCGAAGTAGCCGATGAGCAACAGCGTCACGAGACAGCCGGCGGCGATGCGAATGCTTCTGGTCGCTGACCAGGCGATGGCGAGGATGAGGAGCGTGATGATCGGCCAGGGCGTCTTGGTCATGAACCGTTCAGAAGCGATTAGAAAATGCTGGAGCGGCGCGAAGAAGCCCTCGATCAGATCACCGTAGTTTCGGGTAAAGCCGCGAAACGTTTCGTCGATGACTTTCTTGAGGTTTCGAAGCGCGTTGTCGTCCATGCTGGGAAATTGATAAAACCAGTCCATTCGGTTCCCCTTCTCGAAAGAGCCGACGCGTTCTTGTTGTTATGTCGGCGAGAACGGTGCGATATGCTGAAGGCACACCGCACCGGGTTTTCGGCCGTGCTGACTACAGCGCAGCCTCGATCTTGGCGGCGGCCTCTGGGGAGACCCACTTCTTCCAGATATCCGGGTTTTCTTCGAGGAAGTGCTTTGCACCTTCCTCGCCGCTCGCCTGGTTGTCGGTCATCCAGGCCATCAACTTGGCGATTGTCTCGTTGCTCCAGGAGCGCTTGTTGAGGTACTCCATGACCTCGGGGCCAGCTTTTTCGGAAAAGGGCTTGGCGACAAGTGTCACGATCGTATCGACCGGCCAGGCGCTCGGCTTCGGGTCAGTGCATTCGGCAACCGTAATGCAACGCTTCCACTCGGCTGCGTCATAGGGGACGCCTGCCTCAAGCTGCACCATCTCGTATTTGCCAAGCAGGGCGGTCGGTGCCCAGTAATAGCCAACCCAGCCTTCCTTGCGCTCATAGGCCTTGGCAATCGAGCCGTCGAGGCCTGCTGCCGAGCCGGTGTCGACCAGCGTCCAGCCGGCCTTCTCTGCTTCGAAGGCCTTGTAGAGCTGTGCGGTCACGACCGTTCCACCCCAGCCCTGTGGACCATTGAAGATCGCGCCCTTGCTCGGGTCTTCAGGGTCCTTGATGAGGTCGGGATGCTTCAGGAGATCGGGAATACTCTTGATGTCTGGATGGGCATCGGCGAAATACTTCGGGATCCACCAGCCCTGAACGCCGCCATCGGGCAGCGGAGACCCGACCTTTACGATACGGCCTTCTTCGGTTCCCTTCTTGACCACGTCGGGAAGCAGATCGATCCAGGCCTCGGGCGCGATATCCGGCTCGCCTTTTTCCGCCATGGAGGTGATCGTCGGTACGGTATCGCCGATGGTGATTTCGGCGCTGCAGCCGTAACCTTCATTGAGGATGATCTTGTCGAGATTGGAAATGACCTCGGCACTTTGCCAGTTCATGCTGGCGATGGTGACGCTGCCGCAGTCTGCCGCGCTGGCGAGCGACGAACCGGCGACGGTCCCAAGGAACAGGCATGTCGATGCTAGCAAGCTTTTCATTATCGTTCCCTCTTTTGGCTGCTTTTCTTCTGAGGCGGGGCGCCGCGGACCCCGTCTCAACGACGCTAGGAGGCTTCTCCCATGCGAACCGATTTCCTGAACGCAGCCCTCAATCCGCGTGAGACGGCGGTATCGAATCCGGCCGCGCGCATCTCCTCGATCGCGGCCGCGGTGGTGCCGCGATAGTCGAGGAAGGTCTGGACAATGTCGGTCGGACAGTCGTCACGCTGCTCAAGCAGCCGACCGGCACCCGTGATAAGGGTATTGACGGCACGCTTGGCGATCTCGGGAGCCAGTCCTTGCGAGACGGCGTCTGCCATCATCGCTTCGGCGAGCAGCGCCGGAAAGGCAGGCCCGGATCCGGTGAGGCCGGTCAGATAGTCGATTTCCGCTTCTGAATGCACTTCATCCTGAGAACCGCAAGCATCGAAGATCGCCCTTATGATGTCTCGATCGTCGTTCTGCAGCCCGGCGGCTGCGACCCACGGCGTGTAGGACTTGCGGACTTCGGCCGCCGCATTTGGCAGGGTTCGGACCACGCGGTCCGTCCGATGATGCTCAACAAGGGCGCTGAGGCGGATGCCCGCCATGACGGAGATGACAAGCTTGCCCTCGGCAACAACGTTCAGGCTGAGCCAGTCAGCCGGACGGACGGAGAGAACGATGACGTCCGAGCGGTCGGCAAGTGCCTGATTGTCCGATGTCCAGAAGGAGCGGTTGAAACGGTCGGGGCGCTCGCTGCGATAGGAGAGCGACAGGTTCTGAGGCTCGACGATGCCGGCGTCGAGAATGGCGTCGGCGATTGCTCCGCCCAGCCATCCCGCACCACCAATTACGCCAACCCTCAAAGGCCCGCCCGTTTCCATGCTTCTCTCACTCTGGTTTGTAGCCATGCCGGGCGAAGAAGCGATCGAGCTCCCTCTGCTGTGGTGTTTGTCCGGTGTAAATCGCGATGTATTCCGGAATGCGCTTCATGCGGAGCGCAAGATCCTCCTTGGACTGCATCGAGATGTATCCAATCTGGACCAGGTAGGTCGTTCGTGCGCGAACGTCCGCCGGTCCCGCGTCATATCCGAACCGCATGAACATGCGGCCCAGCGCCTCCATTCTCGCCTGATCGGCCTCATGGACTTCGGCCTGTATCTCGGGCGATTGCAGCGCCCAGCTGCGAACGGCGAACTCGAACTGGGAGTCGAACAGTTCCTTGTTCACCCAGCAGTCGAAAACGTTCAGCATCGCCTCGGCCAAGGACTCCGCATAGGCTTCGGACTGTTTGACCAGATTGCCGGTATTCTTCTCCCTCCAGCGCGCGACGAGGGCACTCAGCAGTTCCTCCCGGTCCTTGAAGAACCAATAGAAGCTGGTCCGGGAAAGATTGAGCCGTTTGGCCAACGGCAGGATCTTCACCGAGTCCACGCCCGACTCGAGCAGGGAGTCATAGGCGGCCTCGAGCCATCCCTCCTGAGAACCGCGCCAGCCAGTGTCAGTCATCGCCTGTTCCATGATTGCCTCCTAACAAATCCAAACGGCCGTTTCAAGCAAAATGTACATATGTGTCGAATATCTGAACCACGGTGTTTTTGATTATTGACACCTATGTACATTTCCGCTTACCGTTGCGATAAATTCCCATAAACCGGAGCCCGTCGCATGTCGAACGATCCCCTGCTTCAGCCGTTTCAGTTGAAGCATTTGACCCTGCGCAACCGCATCATTGTTACGTCTCACGAGCCTGCCTATCCCGAAGACGGCATGCCGAAGGACCGCTACCGTGCCTATACCGTTGAGCGGGCCAAGGGCGGGGTGGCGCTGACGATGACCGCCGGCTCGGCGGCAGTGTCCAAGGACAGCCCTCCGGTCTTCAACAACCTGCTCGCATACAAGGACGAGATCGTGCCTTGGATCCGGCAAATGACCGACGCCGTGCATGAAGAGGGGGCTGCGATCATGATCCAGCTCACGCACCTCGGCAGGCGTACCCGCTGGGACAAGGGCGATTGGCTCCCGGTCGTTGCACCCTCACATCATCGCGAGGCAGCGCACCGAGCCTTTCCCAAGAAGCTCGAAGACTGGGACATCGAGCGCATTATCAAGGACTTTGCGGACGCCGCCGAACGGATGAAGGCGGGCGGTATGGATGGTGTCGAGCTGGAAGCCTACGGGCATCTTATTGACCAGTTCACCTCGCCGCTCACCAACGAACTCGACGGTCCTTATGGAGGTTCGCTCGATAACCGCCTGCGCTTTTGTTTCGACGTCTTCAGGGCCATGCGCGAAAGGGTCGGTAACGACTTTATCCTTGGCGTTCGCTATACGGCAGACGAATGTCTTCCCGGCGGGACAGGAAAGGCCGAAGGCCTGGAGATTTCCCGTCGTCTCAAGGAAAGCGGCCTCATCGATTATCTGAATGTCATCCGCGGTCATATCGATACGGATCCGGGCCTCACAGATGTCATCCCGATTCAGGGGATGGCGAGCGCACCACATCTGGATTTTGCCGGCGATGTGCGCGCGGCAACCAAATTTCCAACCTTCCATGCCGCCAAGATCCAGGACGTGGCGACGGCCCGTCATGCAATCGCTGCCGGCAAGGTCGACATGATCGGTATGACCCGCGCCCACATGACCGACCCGCATATCGTGCGGAAGATCATGGAAAAGCGCGAGGATGATATTCGCCCCTGCGTCGGCGCCAACTACTGTCTCGACCGCATCTATCAAGGTGGCATGGCTTTCTGCATTCACAATGCGGCGACCGGTCGCGAAGAAACGATGCCGCATCGGATCCCGAAGGCTGCCGTTCGCAAGAAGGTCGTCATCGTCGGTGCCGGTCCGGCCGGCCTTGAGGCTGCTCGCGTCTCGGCGGAACGGGGTCATGAGGTCGTTGTTTTGGAGGCCGCGAACAATCCGGGCGGTCAAATCCGCCTGACGGCCCAGAGCGAGCGCCGGCGGGAAATGATCGGCATTATCGACTGGCGCATGAGCCAGTGCGAAAAGCTCGGCGTCACCTTCCGGTTCAATACCTGGGCCGAGGCTGAGACGGTACTCACCGAAAAGCCCGATGTCGTCATTATCGCTACCGGTGGATTGCCGCACACAGAGGTGCTGTCGAAGGGCAACGAACTCGTCGTTTCCTCCTGGGACATCATCTCCGGTGATGTGAAGCCTGGAACCAACGTGCTCATCTTCGACGACGCCGGCGACCATGCGGGCCTCCAGGCTGCCGAGTTCCTCGCCAAGGCCGGTGCCAAGGTGGAAATCATGACACCGGACCGCTCCTTCGCGCCCGAAGTCATGGCGATGAACCTCGTTCCTTACATGCGCTCGCTGCAGAAACTCGACGTCACCTTCACAGTCACGTACCGGCTGGAGTCGGTTGAAAAGAGTGGCAACCAGATCATCGCCCATGTTGGCAGTGACTATGGCGGCGTTGCCAAGCAGCAGACCTTCGACCAGATCGTCGTCAACCACGGAACCATCCCGCTGGACGACCTCTATTTCGAATTGAAGCCTGACTCGCGGAACCTTGGCGAAGTCTCCTACGACGAGCTTATTGCCGGCACACCGCAGTCCGTCGAACGCAACCCGGAGGGCGCCTATCAACTCTTCCGGATCGGCGATGCCGTTGCGGCCCGCAATACACATGCGGCCATCTACGATGCGCTGCGTCTTGCCAAGGACATCTGAGAATGGCGCGGTTTGACGCCTTGCAAGCGTTTCTGGACGCGGCCTTTGTCGCGTTCAACCAGTTTTCACAGGATCTGAGGGCGCGCCAGTCACTCATGCAGATTTTTGCCCAGCTTGAAGCGCCGCAACCGCAACGTCTGGACATCGGCAAGCGCCTCCCGGTCTGCAGCCAACATCTCGACAGTGTGCTGGCTGCAGAAACCGGCCGATCGTCCCTGGATACGCTAATCAGACGCTTCTCGGACCTTGAACCGATGCTCGAATGGAAGTGGCGCTCGGTCTACGACCATACGGCCAGCGAAAATTTCTTGGTGAGCCACGCCAATGCGATGATCGCCGGACCGGGCGGCCTGGAGGACCGGAGGGACCTCTGGCTCGGCGCGACGCTGATGGCGCCGTATGTGCGTTATCCCGACCACGACCACGCCCCGGAAGAGACGTACCTCGTCCTGTCGGAAGGCGAGTTTCAGCATGGCGATTCCGAATGGTTCTCACCCGGGATCGGAGGTTCCTTCTACAATCCGCCTGGCGTCAGACACGCCATGCGGTCGGGTGAAAAACCGCTGTTTGCATTCTGGGCATTGTTGCCTGATCGACCGAGGCACTGACGAAAGGGCGTTCGGCCGAGACCGAGCGCGGGAGAAAGGTTTGCCATGAAAATACTTGTGACGGTGAAACGGGTCGTTGACTACAACGTCAAGATCCGGGTGAAGGCAGACGGTTCGGGCGTCGAACTTGCGAACGTGAAGATGTCGATGAACCCGTTCGACGAAATCTCGGTCGAAGAGGCGCTCAGGCTGAAGGAAGCCGGCAAGGCTGAGGAAGTCGTCGTCGTTTCCGTTGGTCCGGCCAAGGCCGAAGAGACGCTGCGCACGGCGCTCGCCATGGGGGCNCAGGCTGAAGGAAGCCGGCAAGGCTGAGGAAGTCGTCGTCGTTTCCGTTGGTCCGGCCAAGGCCGAAGAGACGCTGCGCACSGCGCTCGCCATGGGGGCGGACCGCGCCATCCTGGTTGAGACCGAAGACCAGGTCGAGCCGCTCGCTGTCGCCAAGATCGTCAAGGGCGTGGCCGAGGCTGAACAGCCGGGCCTGATCATCGTCGGCAAGCAGGCAATCGACGACGATTCGAACCAGACCGGCCAGATGCTGTCGGCCCTGCTCGGCTGGGCGCAAGGGACCTTTGCCTCCAAGGTCGAGATCGGCGATGGCAAGGCAACCGTGACGCGCGAAGTCGACGGCGGTCTGCAGACGATCGACATCAAGCTGCCGGCCGTCGTCACCACCGACCTGCGTTTGAACGAGCCGCGCTACGCCTCGCTGCCGAACATCATGAAGGCGAAGAAGAAGCCGCTCGACAAGAAGTCGCCGGCCGACTTCGGCGTCGACACCGCTGCCCGCCTCAAGGTGCTGAAGACCGAGGAGCCGTCGGGCCGCAAGGCCGGYATCAAGGTCAAGTCGGTCGCCGAGCTCGTCGAAAAGCTCAAAACCNCGCCCTGCTCGGCTGGGCGCAAGGGACCTTTGCCTCCAAGGTCGAGATCGGCGATGGCAAGGCAACCGTGACGCGCGAAGTCGACGGCGGTCTGCAGACCATCGACATCAAGCTGCCGGCCGTCGTCACCACCGACCTGCGCCTGAACGAGCCGCGCTACGCCTCGCTGCCGAACATCATGAAGGCGAAGAAGAAGCCGCTCGACAAGAAGTCGCCGGCCGACTTCGGCGTCGACACCGCTGCCCGCCTCAAGGTGCTGAAGACCGAGGAGCCGTCGGGCCGCAAGGCCGGTATCAAGGTCAAGTCGGTCGCCGAGCTCGTCGAAAAGCTTAAAGTCGAAGCCGGCGTTCTCTGATTTAAGGAAGGGAGATTTTATCATGGCCATTCTTCTTCTGGCTGACCACGACAGCAACCACCTTTCCGACCAGACCGCCAAGGCGCTGAGCG
>NZ_LMEG01000009.1:0-141972 GCF_001426275.1 Ensifer sp. Root423
CTTGGCCGCAACCATCCGCATGTCGAGATCGAACTCTCGCCCGAACGCGCCGCTGCCGGCGACCACAGCCGCATCGCCTTCCGACCGACAAAGTGGAAACTGTTCAGGGAGGAGCAGGCGAATGCGGCCGCAACGCCGGAGCCGCCGGCCGAAGTGGAGACCGCCGAACCGTTTGAACTGGCACGCACCGGCAGCTGACCGGTCGCGCTCCTAGCCCAGTTTCACCCGTCTCGTCATGCCTAGCGTGCAAGCGCGCCGACAACGACGGGCTGAGAGTCGCCGTGCGGATATCGGTTTGCTTCGCGATGCGCTAAGCAAGGATACCCGCTGCCGACAATGGCTGCGGAACCAGGAGAAGCGCATGACCATCGTCGACGACCTGAAACAAGCCCTCGGCGACATCGTGCTCACCGGCACGCAAATCGGCGAACGCCACCGGAGCGACGCCAGCCTGACCGGCCGGGAGCTGCCCAAAGCCGTGATCCGCCCGACAAGCAGTGGCGAGATCGCCACGGCCCTCCGGCTCTGCAACGAGAACGGCCAAACGGTCGTCGTCCAGGGCGGCCTGACCGGACTTGCTGGCGGCGCCAATGCCGGCAAGGACGCGGTGGTGATCTCGCTCGAGCGTTACACCGGCATCGAAGAGATCGACCCACAGGCAGGCACCATGACTGTGCGGGCCGGAACGCCGCTCGAAGTGGCGCAACGCGCCGCCGAAGACGCCGGTTTCCTGCTGCCAATCGATCTCGGCGCCCGTGGTTCCTGCCAGATCGGCGGCAACCTCGCCACCAATGCCGGCGGCATCCGGGTGCTTCGCTACGGCGTGACCCGCGACAACGTGCTCGGTCTCGAAGCGGTGCTCGCCGACGGCACGATCATCTCGTCGCTCAACAAGATGATCAAGAACAACACCGGCTACGACCTCCGGCAATTCTTCATCGGCTCCGAAGGAACGCTCGGCGTGATCACCCGCGCGGTCCTGCGCCTGCGGCCCTTGCCCGCCGGCCGGCTGACGGCGCTCTGCGCTCTCGAAAGCTACGACGATCTGGTCGCCTTCCTCACGCGCTGCCAACGCCGCCTGCCCGGCCTCTCGGCCTTCGAGGCGATGTGGGAAAACTACTTCCGCTTCAACGCCGAGGCGGAGAAGCTGAAGTTCTTCGATGAAATCCCGCCCTTCGCGGTGATCGTCGAGCAGGATCTGCTCGGTGATGCCAGCGAGCGTGACGGCTTCGAGGCCTTTCTCGGTGAGGCGCTTGAAGATGGGATCATTGCCGATGCGCTGATCGCCCAGTCGGAGAAGGAAAGCCGTTCGTTCTGGAGCGTGCGCGAAGGCCACGCGATGGACAGCCAGCTGCCGGCGCTCGTCAACCTCGACGTCAGCCTGCCGATCGGCGATATCGGCCGCTTCGCCGCGGAATGTGGTGCGGCTCTATCTCAACGGTTCCCGGCCGCCCATGTCTCTTTCTTCGGCCACGTCGCCGACAGCAACCTGCATATCGCCTTTTCGGAGCCTGACAGCGACGCGGACACGCCGCATATCGTCGACGGCATCGTCTACGAAATCGTGCGGCGCTACAAAGGCTCGATCTCGGCCGAACATGGCATCGGCACGCTGAAGCGGGATTTCCTCGACCATTCGCGCAGCCCGGCCGAACTCGAACTCATGCACCGGATCAAACGGGCGCTCGACCCGAACGGCATCCTCAATCCGGGCAAGGTGATCTGAGGCAGCCTCATCGCCACGCAAACGGCTCAACTTCAGAGCCAGGACGCCGGCGTTTTCGGCAGGCGCCCTTCGGGATCGATAACCTTCAGTTCGGAACCCTCGCCCGCGTTCCAGTGCCACAGCGCGACGCAGGTGCCGCCGGGCGACATGAAGGACGGATAGATCAGGCCATCGAAGCCTCGGTCGCTCAACGCCAGTTGCAGCTGGTGCGTCTCCGGCACCAGACCACGATCGAGCGCATCGCGCCATTCGCATCGGTGGATTTCTTCGGTGAGACCAAGGTCGGAAAGGATCTCCGGCGCCGTCAGATCGGCAAGACGGGCAAAGCGGAGTTCAAGCTGGGCGATCAGCGCCGGGTGTTGGACGAAACCCTGATTGTATTCGGCCCAGGCGGTCGAGAGCTCGCGGGCGGCGTAAATCGTCGGCGTTCCAACGGGATTCCACCTCCCACCGTACCGCCCTGCCCCTTCGCCCGAGAGCGGCGCATGCGCCCAGCGCGGCACATAAGCGCGCCAGAGGCGCACCGGCTCACCAACCGCCATCAGGCGTAGACACCGGAACGCACGGCTTCGAGATAGGCGAGCACCTTGTCGGCCTTGCCCTCGCCGACGAGATCATAGGCGGTCTTGCCGGCCCAGCCGGGGATCGGCTGGTGCTTGAACCAGATGACGGCGCGGCTATCGTCGCCCGCCATTTCGCCGGCTATGGCAAGGATACGGACGACGCTGCTCAAGGCCGCATCGACCTTTCGGGCACTGGACTTCGCCGTCAGCGTGTTGCGCGCGACACCGATCAGCTTCGCGAGTTCGGCAAGCGTCACGCCAAGGCGTTCGGCGACCAGCCGAGCGGACAGGAAGGACGACTGGCTCTCGCCGTAGTGGGCGGTGGAGATGTTGAGACCGACAGCAGCCATGACAGGATCCGCACTTGTTTTGATCATCGTGTTATCAAAGTAAGATCAAAACATGCCCAAATCAAGGACGCCTATCGCCGCCAGGCGGGCTCGCGCTTGTCGAAGAACGCGCCGACACCCTCACGCGCCTCATCGGATTCCCAGCAATCGGCAAGCTGTTCGATGGTCGCGGCAATGGTCTTTTCGGTGATTGGAGCCCCAAGCGAGCGAGCCAGTCGCTTGGCCCGGCCGGTGGCCTCCGGCGCGACCGCCAGATAGGGCTCGATCTCCGCTTCGATCGCCGCATCCAGCGCGTCGGCGGTGACAACGGTGGTGGCGAGCCCCAAGGCGCGCGCCTCCTCCGCACCAAACAGACGGGCGGACATGAACAGCGGCCGCGCCTTACCCTCGCCGATGCGGGCGACGACATAGGGGCTGATGGTCGCCGGGATCAGGCCGAGACGTGTTTCGGTCAGGCCGAACTTGGCGTCGGTCGAGGCAACCGCCGCGTCACAGATGCTCATGAGGCCAACGCCGCCGCCAAAGGCATTGCCATGCAGGCGGCCGATCATGGGCTTCGAGATCTCGTTCAGCCCCTTGAACATCATCGCCAATCGCGTCGCCTCAGCAATGCGAGTCGCCCTGTCTGCATCGAACTGCTCGCGCATCCAGCCGAGGTCGCCGCCGGCGCAGAAGCTGCGGCCCTCGCCCTCAAGGATAACGACGCGGACAGAACGGTCGGCCGAAAGCTGCTCTGCCGCCTCGGTCAGTTCGCCGATCATCCGCGCCGAAAGCGCGTTGTGCTTCTGCGGCAGTGCCAAGGTCAGCCGCGCGACACCGCGTGCATCGGTTTCGATCCGGATCGTTTCGAAGGTCATGATCCCGTCCTTAAGGTCCGCGCGAAAGCGGCGGCCTGTTCGAGCTTCGCTACGTCGAGCCCCGTCGCAAAACCCTTGGCCGTTACGAAGGCGTTGACGGCGAGCGTGTCGACATTGCCGGCAGCACCCGGCGCATAGGGGCAGCCACCGAGACCGCCGGCCGAACCGTCGAAGACCCTGAGGCCGCGGTCGAGCGAAACGGCAATGTTGTCGAGCGCGCGGCCGGAGGTGTCGTGGAAATGCCCGGCGAGCCTGTTGGCCGGAATGCGCTCCAGCACCGCGGCCAGCATCGCGTCCACCGCCTCCGGCGTGCCGCGGCCGATCGTGTCGCCGAGACTGATCTCGTAGCAACCGAGATCGTCGAGCAGGTCGGCGACGCGGGCGGGGCTCGCTGGGGCGATCGCACCCTCATAAGGGCATTCGACAACGCAACTCACATAGCCGCGCAGCAGAATTCCTTTTTCCCGGCACAGTTCGGCAACCGGTAGGAACCGCTCGATGCTCTCGGCGATCGAACAATTGATGTTCTTTTGCGAGAAGGTTTCGGAAGCCGACGCGAAGATCGCCACCTCGTCGGCGCCGGCTTCGAGCGCGGCTTCAAGACCGCGCATGTTGGGCGTCAGCACCGCGTAGCGCGTCCCGGGCCGCCTCCGGATGCCGGCCATCACTTCGGCGGCGTCGGCCATCTGCGGCACCCATTTCGGGCTGACGAAGCTCGTCACCTCGATCCGCTCGTAGCCGCAATCCGAGAGCATATCGACGAGACGTATCTTCTCAGTCGTTGGGACGAGCGCGCTTTCATTCTGCAGCCCGTCGCGCGGCGCCATCTCGACGATCGTCACATGCCCAGGCGCCGCTCCGCTCATTCCGCGCTCTCCGGCTGGAGCATCACCAGCACGGCGCCGGCTGTCACCTGCTCGCCTTCGCTGACCTGCACGCTCTCGACCACGCCGGCGCGCGAGGCCGACAAGGTGAGTTCCATCTTCATCGCTTCCATGACCGCAAGCGCCTGGCCCTTCTCGACCGCATCACCGGGGCGGACCCGGATGAGCTTGACGATGCCGGGCATCGGCGCCGAGACCGCGTCGTCGGCGACCTCGCTTGAGTGACCGGCACCAAGCGCGTCCGGCAAGCGAAGTCCGTAGGTCTCACCGTTCAGGAACAGCGTGATCTGCTCGCCTTCGCGCAGGAAACGGAACTCCTGCTGCGCGCCGGCGATTTCCGCCCGGGCGCCATCGGCAGAGCGATGGAGGATAACGACCGGCAGCGCCGCCGTCCCGGTGTGGACGGCGAACTGATCCCGGCCACGGGCCGCCAGCGCCACGGTCGTCCGTCCACCCAGGTGCTCGATCGCGATGTTGCGGTTTGCGTCACCCCAAATCTGCCAATGGCCGAGCGAAGACCAGGGATCGGCCGATCCGTCCGGCTGCAAGGCTCCGGTCGAAATGATGGCCGCAAGCGCGAGGGCCGCATCGTTCGGCACCGGCGACGCCGATAGCCGATCGATCGAACGATCGATCAGGCCGGTATCGGGGTGCCCGGCGCGAAAATCCGGTTCGGCCGCAAGGCGGGCCAGAAAATCGAGATTGGTGACCGTGCCACCGATGCGGCAGGCCCTGAGCGCGTTCTCGAGCCTGGCCAGCGCCGTCGACCGGTTGGACCCGTGCACGATCAGCTTGGCGATCAGCGGGTCATAGAACGGCGTGATCCTGTCTCCCTGCCGGACACCGGCATCGACACGGACGCCCTCCTCCGGAAAGCTCAAGGTCGTGAGATGCCCGGTCGCCGGCAGGAAGCCGCGCGACGGGTCTTCCGCATAGATGCGGGCCTCGAAGGCCCAGCCGTCGATGGCGATCTCGCTCTGGCGTTTCGGCAGCGCTTCACCGGCTGCAGCCCGCAACTGCCACTCGACGAGATCGATGCCGGTGATCGCCTCGGTGACCGGATGCTCGACCTGCAGCCGGGTGTTCATTTCCATGAAATAGAACTGATCCGGCCAGAGTCCGTCGGTCACGTCGGCGATGAACTCGACAGTGCCCGCGCCGACATAGCCGATCGCCTGCGCCGCGCGAACGGCGGCTTCGCCCATGGCGCGCCGCACTTCCGCGGTCATGCCCGGCGCCGGCGCTTCCTCGATCACCTTCTGGTGGCGTCGTTGCAGCGAGCAGTCGCGCTCGTAAAGATGCAGGATGTTGCCGTGCCGGTCACCGAAGACCTGCACCTCGATATGCCGCGGCTTCGTCAGATATTTCTCGATCAGGACCGCGCCGTCGCCGAAGGCCGCTTCCGCCTCGCGGCGCGCCGCCTCCAGCGCAGCCGGAAAGTCGGCGGCGCTGTCGACCCGCCGCATGCCCTTGCCGCCGCCGCCGGCGCGCGCCTTGATCAGCACGGGATAGCCGATGTTCACCGCTTCCCCGGCAAGGAAGTCCGGCTCCTGTGTCTCGCCGTGATAGCCCGGAACCACCGGCACGCCGGATTGCTCCATCAGCGCCTTGGCGGCATCCTTCAGCCCCATGGCGCGAATGGCCGACGCCGACGGTCCGACGAAGGTGATGCCGGCCGCCTCGACAGCTTCGGCAAAGTCGGCATTCTCCGACAGGAAGCCGTAGCCGGGATGAATGGCGTCCGCGCCGACGGAGTGCGCCGCCGCGATGATGCGTTCGGCCACAAGGTAGCTGTCGAGCGCCGGCGCCGGGCCGATGCGGATCGCCTCGTCGGCCAGCGCCACATGCAGCGCGCCGACATCGGCATCGGAGTAGACGGCGACCGTGCGGATGCCGAGGCGCTTGGCTGTGCGGATCACCCGGCAGGCGATCTCACCGCGATTGGCAATCAGGAGTTTGGAAAACATCGGCATCTCCTGGCCCTATTGCGCTGCGATCACATCGATTTCGAGCAACCATCCGGCATCGAAGATGCCGGCGATCGCGACCGTCATGGCGGGTGCTAGCGCGCCGAGATATTCGGCGCGGGCCGCGCGGTTGGCCATGGCGTGTTGCCGATCGGCAAGCAGCACCGTCACCTTGACGATATCGACCTTGGTCATGCCCGCCGCGGTCAATTGCGCGTCGATGTTGGCCCAGACCTGGCGCGCCTGCGCCTCGAAACCCTTCGGCAGCGCGTCTTCAGGCGTCAGCGGCACCTGCCCGCTGACGAAGAGCAGACGCTCGAAGTTCTCCAGGCGAACGGCCTGCGAGTAGCCTCCACGCGGCTGCGGTGCGTTCGGGGCATTGATGTTTTCGCGTTTCATGGCGGTGTCCCTACATCCTGAAGAGGCCGAAGCGCGTGTCTTCGATCGGCGCATTGAGCGCCGCCGACAGCGACAGGCCGAGCACGTCGCGCGTCTTGCGCGGATCGACGACGCCGTCGTCCCAAAGTCTGGCCGAGGCATAGAGCGGATGGCTCTGGCGTTCGAAGAGATCAAGGATGGGCTGGCGGAAACGCGCCTCCTCCTCCTCGCTCCAGGGCGTTCCCGCCCGCTTCAGGGCCTCGCTGCGCACGGTCGTCAGGACGCCGGCCGCCTGCTCACCACCCATGACGGAGATGCGGCTGTTCGGCCAGGTCCACAGGAACCGCGGCGAAAACGCCCGACCGCACATGCCGTAGTTGCCAGCGCCGAAGGAACCGCCGACCAGCATCGTCACCTTCGGCACACGTGCCGTCGCCACCGCCGTCACCAGTTTGGCGCCGTGCTTGGCGATGCCTTCCGTCTCATATTTCCGCCCGACCATGAAGCCGGTGATGTTCTGCAGGAAGACGAGCGGGATCTTGCGCTGGGCGCAGAGCTCGACGAAATGCGCGCCCTTCAGGGCGGATTCCGAAAACAGCACGCCGTTGTTGGCGATGATGCCGACCGGGATGCCGTGCACATGGGCAAAGCCGCAGACGAGCGTGGTGCCGTAGCGCGCCTTGAATTCGTCGAAACGGGAACCGTCCACGGTGCGGGCGATGACCTCGCGGATGTCGTAGGGCGTGCGCAGATCCGAGGGCACGATGCCGGCGATCTCGTGCGGGTCGTAGAGCGGCGGCTCAGGCGTCACCAGCTCGACCGTCAACGGCTTCAGCCGATTGAGTGCCGAAACGGCCCGGCGGGCGAGCGCCAGTGCATGAGCGTCATCGCGCGCCAGATGGTCGGCCACGCCGGAGAGCCGCGTGTGCACATCGGCGCCGCCGAGATCCTCCGCCGAGACGACCTCGCCGGTCGCGGCGCGCACGAGCGGGGGGCCGGCGAGAAAGATCGTGCCCTGGCCTTCGACGATGATCGTCTCGTCGGACATGGCCGGCACATAGGCGCCACCCGCGGTGCAGGAACCCATCACCACGGCGATCTGCGGGATGCCGGCGGCCGACATATTGGCCTGGTTATAGAAGATCCGACCGAAGTGATCGCGGTCCGGAAAAACCTCGTCCTGGTTCGGCAGGTTGGCGCCGCCGGAATCGACCAGATAGATGCAGGGCAGATTGTTTTCCGCGGCGATCTCCTGCGCGCGCAGGTGCTTCTTGACCGTCAGCGGATAGTAGGTGCCGCCTTTGACCGTCGGGTCGTTGCAAACGATCATGCACTCACGGCCAGACACCCGGCCGATGCCGGTGATCAGCCCGGCCGCCGGCGCATCGCCGTTGTACATGCCGTGCGCCGCCGTCATGCCGACTTCGAGGAAGGGTGTTGCCGGATCGATGAGGCTGGCCACCCGGTCGCGCGGCAAGAGTTTGCCGCGGCTGACATGGCGTTCGCGCGCGGTATCACCGCCGCCGGCGGCCGCCACCTTCACCGCGTCTTCGACAGTCGCGATCGCCTCCGCCATGGCCGCCTGGTTTGCCTTGAACGTATCGGAGGACGGAGAAATGTGAGATTTCAGAACGGTCATCAAGTCCTCTTTCGATCGAGTTCGGCCGTTTCAGTTGGCGGCGGCTACCGCGTCTCGGTGAACAGCTCCCGCCCGATCAGCATGCGGCGGATCTCGCTGGTGCCGGCGCCGATCTCGTAGAGCTTGGCGTCGCGCAGCAGGCGACCCGCCGGGTAGTCGTTGGTGTAGCCGTTACCTCCGAGCGCCTGGATCGCTTCGAGCGCCAGCGCCGTCGCCTTCTCCGCCGCATAGAGGATGCAACCGGCCGCATCCTTGCGCGTGGTCTCGCCGCGATCGCAGGCCGCCGCCACGGCATAGACATAGGCGCGCGCCGCATTCGCCGTTACATACATGTCGGCGAGCTTGCCCTGCATCAGCTGGAACTCGCCGATCGCCTGGCCGAACTGCTTGCGCTCATGCAGATAGGGGACGACCACATCGAGGCAGGCGGCCATGATGCCGAGCGGCCCGGCCGAAAGCACGACACGCTCATAGTCGAGCCCCGACATCAGCACGCGCACGCCACCGCCGATGGTGCCGAGCACGTTTTCTTCCGGCACTTCGCAGTCCTTGAAAATCAGCTCGCAGGTATTGGAGCCGCGCATGCCGAGCTTGTCGAGCTTCTGGCCGGTCGAAAAGCCGGCATAGCCCTTCTCGACGAGGAAGGCGGTGATGCCGCGCGGGCCGGCGGTCGGATCGGTCTTGGCATAGACGACGAGCACGTCGGCGTCCGGACCGTTGGTGATCCACATCTTGTTACCGTTGAGCACATAACGGTCGCCGCGCTTGTCGGCTCTGAGCGTCATCGAAACGACGTCGGAACCGGCGCCGGGCTCCGACATCGCCAGCGCACCGACATTCTCGCCGGAAATCAGCTTCGGCAGGTAACGCGCCTTCTGGTGGTGGTTGCCGTTGCGGTTGATCTGGTTGACGCAGAGATTGGAATGGGCGCCGTAGCTAAGGCCGATCGAGGCCGATGCGCGGCTGATCTCCTCCATCGCCACGCAATGGGCGAGATAGCCCATAGCGGCCCCGCCATGCTCCTCGCCGGCGGTAATCCCAAGCAGACCAAGCTCGCCCATCTCGCGCCAGAGCGGCATCGGAAATGCGTTGCTGCGATCGGTCTCGTCCGCCAAAGGCGCGATACGGTCCGTTGCGAAGCGCCGCACACTCTCGCGCAACGCGTCGATGTCCTCGCCAAGCGCGAAGCTCAATCCGCCCTGAAACATGTCTATCCTCCCATCGTGCCGGCCAGTGCGGTCTCCTCCCACAGCGGCCGGACGATAACGCTCCATCCTCTACGCGGATCGCAGCGAATGCAATGAGATCAACGCCGCGACATGGCCGGACGATAGCACCGCGTTTCGCTAATTTCCTTCCAAAGAGGGGCAAAGCCAAGCACGATATGCAAATCCGGAACCGCCTGCCGATTGCATCCTGTGCGCGAACGAGTTGGCGGGCCCTCGCGCCGAGTCCGGCGGCAGGCGTTCCACTCCTGGTACGGCAGCAGGTGTCGCCGTGACATCGCGGGATCGACGATCAGTTCTTGTTCGGCCAGATTTCCTGGCTGGCCTCGACGGCCGCAAGGCCCTGCATCGCGTCTCTATTGCCGGTGGCGGCAAGCGCCTCGAAGATGCGTCGCGCTTCCGCGTGGTACTTGAGGTTCATGTAGGCGTAGCCGCGCAGCACCATCAGGTCCTGGCGGCGGGTCGAGATCTGCCCGAGCTGATCGAGAAAAAGGATGGCCTCGCGGTAGCGATTGGCATTGAAGGCGGCAATGGCACGGTCGGCGAGGATCGCCGTCTGCAGCTCGTCGACCCGCCCCCGGCTCTGCGTCGACTTGGTCGCCGACACCGCGGCCTTGTTGGTGAGACCAGCGCGCAGGTAGGCCAGGCTCTGGCCATAGGCAGCGTCTTCGCGCATCTGCGACGCAGGCGCCTGCAAGGCCACCTCGAATGCTTCGGCGGCCTCCAGCGGCCGGTTGAGGTCCATCAGGCACCAGCCGCGCGCGAGCGCCGCCTGCGGCGCCATGCCGGCGGGATTGATGGTGGTTCGGCAGCCGGCCCCGCTGCGCACCGATTTCTGCACGACGCCGCCCGTGCGCGGCCTCTGAGCGGCAGGTTGCGCGACCACCTCTGTGACGACGGTGGTACGGGCCGTCGGCTGCGGTTGCGTCCGTTGCACCTCGGCCGTCGGAAGCGGCGCGCGGCTGACTTCGTCGAGCTTCTCCTTGACTTCGCCAAGCCGGGCGATGCGTTCGGAACGGCCCGACCACAAACGCTGGACTTCGACGACGCCATCCTTGTCGTTCAGCTGGTCACGGCTGAGCGCAAGGCCATAGGCCGACGGCTCGTCGTCCGACTTCCAGCGCAGCGCCGTTGCAAACCATTGTGCGGCGGTTGCCGGCTGGTTGAGGGCGCGCGCATACCAGCCGAACTGCTGGGCCGTGGCCGGTTCGCGGGCCTTGGTCGTTTCCTGAGCGATCCGCGCCAGCACGGCGGCATCGAGGGCGACCGGCGGATCGATTGCCAGCAGATTGGCAGTCGCCGCGAAATAGGTCGCAAGGGCATCGGGCGAGCTATCGCGCCACGGGTAGAGTACTGCCTCGGCCTCGAGCGGTGCCTTGCGCGCGATCAGCGTCAGCGCCAGCCCCTGCGCGGCGGAGGCGCTGTCTTCCTTGTCATGGGCACGGCGGAACCATTGCTCGGCGGCGCTCATGTTGTCGCGGCGCAGCTGATACCAGCCCAGCAGCAGAGCGTCGCTTGCCGTGCCACCGGTCTCGGCCAGTTTTTCGACGCGCTGGACGTACTTGGGATCAACCGCAAGCGCTTTGTCTCCGTCACCTTCGGCAACGAAGCGCCGGGCGAGATCGTCACGGATGCTTTCGAACTCCGGCACGCCCTCCGGCGTGGTGCGCTCGAGCGCGAGCAGATCCTGCAGGGTCGCGTAGGACAGCACAGCGGCAGCCTTCTGCACGGTGGCGAGCCGTTCCGGCGCATTGTCGCAGCTCTTCAGCACATAGAGATAGGCATCGCGGGCCCGGTCCGGCCGCTTGGTCTCGGCAAAGGCCTGCGCCACATGCCAGAGCACATCCACTTCCGAGCAGGTCAGAAGGCTCGGCGTGCTCGCAGCAATCGAAATCACGGTTTCATACTGCTTGAGCTCGGAGGCGTTCACCAGCCGGGCGCGAGCCTCGGCGACGTTGAGGCGCTCGAGCAGGTCCGATGGCGGCTGCCAGGCGGCTTCCTTCGCCTGACGCTCGGCGATCGCCTTGCGCACTTCGGCGTAGCGGCCTTCAGAGTAGAGCCGCCACATGGTTTCGAGCGCGACGTCGTTGTTGCGCGGCACAGCCAGCGGATCGGCGGGCGGGACCCAGTCGGGATAAAGCGAGCGCAGGCGCGAGATTTCCGCCTGCAGCCGTGCGGTATCGCCCTTGGCGGCAAAGTAGCGAAGCGCCGATTCGTCGACGACCGACTGCGGCTTGCTTGTGCTTTGTGCTTCCTCCGACGGCCTGTCGGCCTGGGCCACCTCGGTGAATTGCGGCGGCGCGCCGCGCGCGCCCTGGCCGGCGCTGCCGCCGACGGCGGGCGCCTCCTGGCTCTCACCAGTCAAGCTGCCGAGTTTCTTGTTGTCCTGGCGCAAGAAGCCGCCATCGGTCAGTCCGGCAACCCCGATCGCCGTAGTCATCACAGCGGCAATGGCAACGATTGAGGACTTCATAGACACTCCGGACGCTTCTCCCTCACGTAAGACAGCCCCAACAGGTGCAGCGTGGAAGGGTAATATTGCGTCGGGCTGAACACCTTGACGCTGTCGGGTATCGGAACCCTGTCCAAGACACAGGCCAGAATATGGTTAACAAATCGATAACCGGGGTCCGTGAGGCTGGTTTGAACGGCCCCCGTAGAGGCGTCGCTGAGGACCAATGCGTCGTTGTCGCCGGCCAATCCCGCCCGCAGCCGCGCCATCAGATCGCGGCCACCCATGTCCGCCCGGGCGAGGTAGAGCGGGATCCGCAAAGCGTTATAGCCGAACTCGGCGGGAAAGCCCTGGGCTGGCTTCGGCATCGCACGCAGGCTGACCCAGTCGGCCGGCAGTTTTCTCGGGCCTGATTGCAGGGCATTGAGCAAGGCCAGGCCGTCATCCGAGAGCGCCTTCCAGCGCGGCGACGGCGCTACCCGATCAAGTGCGGGAAAAGCCTCGAAGATCCAGTAGGACGGATTGACCACCGGGCCATCCGGGCGATCGGTCGTGCCGAAGCCCGTAACGCCGGGCAACAGCAGCGTTCGCCCGCCATGATCGAGCAGGGTGTTGTCGAGGATGGCCTTGGCGATCCGCGATGCGGCCTGCAGGTAATCCTGCCGCTTCCAGCGTTCACCGGCGAGCACCAGCGCATAGGCGATCAGGATGTCGCCGTCGGTGGCATTGTTGATGTCGATAATGTGCGGCGTTTCGGTGGCACTCCACTTCCACGCCGCCAGCCCATCGTCGCGCAGCAGCAGCTCACGGCGCGTGAACGACCAGATCAGCGCGAAGTCGGCCGGGTTGTCGGCCAGCACGGCGAGAAGCAGGCCGTAACCCTGTCCCTCGCTATGGCTGACATTGCCATTGGCGTCGTCGATGATCCGGCCACCGGAATCGAGGAACCGCGCCTTGTACTGGTCCCATTCCCCAGCCTTCACGGAGCCCGCCTGTTCGTCGGCTCCGGCCGCCATCGGCAAAAGGAGCGCAAGCAATCCGGCGAGAAGCGCGGTCCGCCACTTCATTGGCGCCGCCCCAAGCGAGTGAGCATCGAGGATGTTGCCAGCCCCAGAAGCACCGACAGCACGATCAGCAGCAGGGCATAGACCATGATGTTGCTGGACAGCCAGTTGGCAAAGATCAGGCGATAGTTGGTGAGCGACGGCGGCTGCGTCTGGACGAAATCGAATCCGGCGGCCGGCGTCGCCTCGATCTTGTCCGTCGCCGGCTCGTAGGCCGAGACCCGCCCGGCAAGCTGTTGCCAGCGCGTGACGTCGGCGATCGCCGCCGTGCCCTCACGCAGACGCTTGCCGGTTGGCGCCGTCAGCAGCGTCCAGGTCGCGTCGTCGCTCGGATTGGCGCCTTGCGCAATCACCAGGCCGGCACTTTCCGGTGGAATATAGGCGGCTTGCGCTTCGGGCAGAATACGCAGCGAGCTCAGCGAAATGTCGAACTCCTGCTTCACCCAGGTCTGAAACCCCGTGACCTGGTTGCGCCAGGCGCCGCCGCTCAGGCGCGTGCGCCATTCGTCGATGGCTTTCTGGGTGTCGTCAGGACGGCCGGTGTCCTCCGCATTGCCCCAGGACATCTGCCTGGCGGGGTCGATACCGACCTGTGTCAGCACCGTCTTCGGCAACTGCGGCATGGCGCCGATGAAGATCGCGTTGCGGCTGCCGGCTGCAAGCGGCGATGTGATCACCTCCACCAGCATCGGCCTGCCGCCGGCAACCGCCAGGCGGGCAAGGAAGGTCGCGGCCGCCGACAGCGTGTCCTCGTCTGCACGGTCGAGGAAAAGGGGAACGGCGGCGCTATCACTGCGATAGGGGGCGGCAGCACCGGAAATCGCAGCGATATTCGGCCGGCGACCGATGCGCGCGAAGTCCGGCATTCGCAGTTCGGACGTATCGAAGAGCGCGAAGCGGGGATCGTTAGAGGCCGGCGTTCCCGGCGCGCAGGCCTTGTCCGGCTCGGCGGAGAGCACCGCCTCGATCTCGATCAGGTTCGGACCGGGCTTGAAATGGCGCATCGTTACTTTGATCGGCAGGTGGCGCAGGATGTCGCCTGTGGCCGAGTTCAAAGGGATCGTCGATGCGATGTTGCCGTTGATATAGATGTCGATGTGGCTGCCTGGAAGCACGGCATCCGTATAGGCAGCGTCGAGCAAAAGCGTCGCGTCGCCATAGGCGTCGGCATAGAAATCCGACGGCACGGCTACGGAGAAACGCGTACGAAAGCGCCGGCCGGTAAATTCGCTGGTTTCCACCCCGAGTTCGGAGAAGCGCAGGCGCGCATTCGTCACGACCAGCGGCGTCTCCGGCAACTGCCAACGCCCGGTGGCGATGACGTCGCGCGGCACGTTGCTCGGGCGGTCCATCGGCTGCGTGATCCCCTCGATCGCCTCCTGAACGGCGGACCAGTCTGGACCGCTGATCACCAGCACCGACGACTTCGTCTTGCCGTCGCGCACGAACATGGCGACAGGGCCGCTCGACGCACCTTCCGGCAGTCGCTCGAGGAACGGCGCCACTTCCTCCGCGGTGCCGACGAGCGCAGTCATCTGCCCGGGTTTCGCGAGTTCAGGCATGGTCTCGCTGAGGGCGAATTCCTGGGCGGGCATCTGGCCGCGCAACGCCATGCCTTGCGCAAGCCGCATCAGAGCCGCCGTTCGGCTCGGCTGCTGGAGGCCGGGTACGACCAGGTTGAACTGCGTCCGGCCGCGCGCATCGAGCCCGACCGCGCGTACGTCGTCGAGACTGGAAAGCGTCGCGCTGTCGCCGGAGGAAAACCGGATGAAGGCCGATTCCGGTGCGATCTCAGTCCACAGTTCATAGGTCGATTCGACCGTGCAGTCCGTGCGGTGGCGTTGGCGAACCTTGACGCGAATATCGTTGGATCCGGCGCGCAGCAACCCGGGCTTCAGGTCGTAGCTCAGCGGCGTGGCGGCCTCCGCCGAGCCGATCGGCTTCTCGCCGGCCAGTTCGCCATTGACGAAGATCGAAAGCGTCGACGCTTCCGGCGCAACGACGATCGCGTTCTGATAGGCGAAATTAAGCGAGGCGGCAGATTGCGCCTGCGCCGGCGTCAGATAGACGGACCAGGTGCGTTCATCGACCTCGCCGGTCAGCGACAGTGCGCTGAACGGGATGATGAAGCGCTTGAAGTCGTCCGGCGGCTTGAGCGTGACGATGGGCTCTGCCGGCCCGGCGTTGCTTCCGGTGTCTGCCGGCGGCTGCAGGATCGGGGCATCCGCCGGGCGCTCGCCGGACATGTCGAAAGGCGACGGCTGCGCCGACACGCCGGTTGCAAGGCTCGCAAGCAAGAGGGCTGGGAGAACGAGGTGCCTGAGCATCAAGCGCCCTCCTTCTGCGCCTCGGAGCCGCGCAGGCTGCGAAGGAAGTAGATCATGCCGCGGCTCGTCTGATAGAGCGCCAGCCAGAGGAACCAGAACGTTCCGCGCACCAGTCCCGGATTACCGCGCCGGGCGCTTTGAAACTCGCTCCATTGCCGCGAATTGGCAAAGATCAGGTCGGCGACCAGGCTGTGATGGCGGGCGACCTGCGGCAGGTAGCGGCAGCCCATGATGGTGATATCGCCGGCAACCTCCTTGTTGCGGATCGCGACAGGCAGCGTCTCGGCCACGCCGCTGCCGCTGTAGGGCTCGAAGCGGATCCCGCCCTCGGTGTCGGTCGGCAGCGTCGATGCGTCGATGCCGTAGACCTGGACGCGCGCGCCGTGCGCCGAGACATCCTCGATCGTTGCCGGATACCATTTGTCGGCGACCCCGAATTCGCAGCGGCGGCTGACCTTGACGCGCCGGGAGGCTGCCCGCTCGCCGCGCTCCGACACGACGCCGAGCACGCAGCCGGCCATGATCAGGTTCAAGAGGTTCCAGCCGCCGACGACGAGCGTCACGTCTGCCTTGTACGGCTCGGTGTAGACCCGGTAGACCGTCATGAGCAGGGCGACGAAAAGCACCGCGAAGATGACGAAGAACGGCCGGGCAATCTCGGAGAGCCGGCTTTCCAGGATCGATTCATCCTTTGCCGTCACCTTGAAGGTCGGCCGGCTCGGCCGCAGCAGCACCGAGATGACCGCCGGCAGCAGATGCACCGTCTGGGCGAACTCGTAGAGTTCAGAGATCCAGGGCCAGCGGAACGAGCCGTAGAGATAGTTCTGCATCATCAGGTTCACGACCATGTAGGCCAGCGTATAGGCGAGGAACTCGCCGCCAGACGCCGTGAAGATCTCAAGGTCGAAGAACAGATAGAAGAGCGGCGCAAAAAGGAAAATCGTCCGCGGGATCGGAAACAGCCAGAACAGCGTCGACGACATGTAGCAAAGCCGTTGCGGGATCGACAGTCCGCCCTTGAACAGCGGAAAGCGAAATATGAGGATCTGCATCATCCCTTGCGCCCAGCGGCTGCGCTGGCCGATGAAGCTGGCGAAGGTTGCCGGTTGCAGGCCGGCGATGAGCGGGCGGTCGACATAGATGCTGTTCCAGCCGCGTCCGTGCAGCGCCAATGCCGTTTCGCAATCCTCGGTGATGCTCATGCCGCTGAAGCCCTCGGTATCCTCCAGCGCCTTGCGGCGGAGAACGGCGGCCGAGCCGCAGAAGAAGGCGGCATTCCACTTGTCGAGACCGCGCTGGATGATGCCGTAGAACATCTCGTTCTCGCTCGGCATTTTCTCGAAAGTGCGCAGGTTGCGCTCAAGCGGATCCGGGTTGAGGAAGAAGTGCGGCGTCTGCACCAGGAACAGCTTCGGGTCCTGCTCGAAATAACCGACGGTCTCTAAGAGGAAGTCGCGCGCCGGCGCGTGGTCGGCATCGAAGACCGCAATCAACTCGCCGTCGGAGTGCAGCATGCCGTTGTTGAGGTTGCCGGCCTTGGCGTGCTCGTTGCGCTCGCGCGTGAGGTAGCGCACGCCGAGATCGTCGCAAAGCGCCTGCAGTTCGGCATTGCGGGCGGATGCGCGCTGCGCTTCGACAAGGTTTGCCGAGTTGCGCTTCTGCAGGGTGCCGCCGTCGTCGAGCAGCCACACCGTCAGCTTGTCGGCCGGATAATCCATCGCCTTGGCGGCGGCAAGCGTATTGGCGAGCAGGCCTGCGTCCTCGTTGTAGGACGGCACGAAGACGTCGACCTTCGGAAACTTGCCGGGAGAGATCGAACTCGCCTTTCGCGGCGGCAACGGCATCGCCACTACGAACAGGCTGAGCGACAACATCATCACGCTGTACATTTCAGCAAGGTAGAGCAGGAAGCCCGGGATGAAGTTTTCAAGCTGGTTGAGCGGCGGCAGCGTGCTTGTCGTGCGCCAATAGACATAACGCAGCACGATCGCCGTACCGAAGGCGAGCGCGATCAGCCGCCAGCGGCCGCCGGCATTGGCAAGCTTGAGCACGGCCATGAAGGTAACGATGAGAACGCTGACGATGAGCTGCGTCTGGAGGTTCACCGGCAGCGTGATGACCGCCATCACACAAAGCGAGAAAAACGCCCAAGCGGCAACCGATCCGATCCTGCTCATACATTTGCCTTCCAGCGTTCGGCATCATGCCACTGGTATTGCCCGACCCATATTCGACCGAGTCTCCCCTACCGACACCAGCCCATAACAAAGGATGGTTAGCGGTCGATTAAGGGCAGGCTCCTCCGGTCTGCTGCCCTGCGCACGCGGGAGCCGGCACGATCACGTTCGGCAAGGTTTTCGCCGTGGTTTCCGCCTGCGCCTGCGGCATTGAGACGGTCCCGTCCGGCTGCGGAACCGGGATCGACGTCACCGCGGCGGGCGCGACGACCTGCTGTTCGACGCGTGCCGGAACGCTGCTGACTTCACGCCGTGCCACGGGCTGCACCTGGCGCCGCGGAACCGCCACCGGAGCGCTCGTGGTCACCGCCTCTTCCTGGCGGTAGATCGGGCTGCCGGTTCGGCCGAGACCCGCCTCCAGCGGCGGCGGCGCGCCATAGGGGTTCCAGGCAGGATCGCCGAAGGTGCCGGTGATCGTGTAGCCGTAGACCGGGGCCAGAAGCTCGGTCTCGCTGGCGCCTGCCGCGCAATAGCGCAGCCGCACCTGGATCGTGCCGTAGCCCTTGAGCGGCGAGCGATGGTTCTCCGCCTGGCGGATCTGCTGCCAGGCAAAGATGCAGGCGTCGTTCGCCCGGCCCTGACCGAAGGCATAGCCGAACGGCCCGTAATTGTTCTGCAGGAAATAAGGGTTGAGCGACAGCGAAACGCCGGGCAGCGCCCGGCGCGCCTCAGCCATCATTTTGTTGTCGCGCACAGCGGCATAGTTCGAGCGGGATTGCTGGTCGAACTTGGCGTTCATCGGGCCGAAGAACTTGGCCCGCAGCAGGTTCTGACCTGGGGTCGCCGCCGAGGTGTAAAGATAGATATCCTGCTCGATCGCGTTGGTGCTGCGCCGTTCGACGACGTTCAGAACCGCAGGCCCGCCGGGCGGCGGCAGGATCAACGCGTTTTCCGAGGGAACCATGATGCTGCCGGTCGGCGTGCCGACGTCCTGGCGCGTGTTGCAGCCCGACAGCACGGTCGCGGCCACCAGCGACACCGCAGCCACGCGCCAGCCGTCCGCAGGGCGCAGCCGTCTCTCCGACGTGCCGAATCTCCGACTCAGATATCGTTGCATCATGGCTGAGCATTAGTTGATTCACCCCATTTCGCAAACCCGCGAAGAATGGGGGCAGAGATGCGACCGGGCGACGACGCACGGCTTTGTCCCCTCAAAATCGATTGTTTCAGGGCGGGCCGGCGCGCTTCGGCGGCGCCGCGACCAGTCGCCTCAAACCGCTTCTCTGGGACGGGCAAGATCGTTGACACCCTCATCATCCGGGGCCTGCCCGTAGCTCATGCGGCGCATCTGCGCGATGACGCGCTCCATCTCGTCGTCGGGCAGAACCGGCGGCTCGCCAAGCGTCAGCGCCTGAACATACATGCGCGACAGGGTCTCGATCTCGATCGCCAGCCACAGGGCGGACTCGAGCGTCCTGCCGAGCGAGATCTGGCCGTGCTGGCCAAGCAGGCAGGCCGTACGGTCCTTGAGCGCCACAAGCGCATTGTCGGACAATGCCTGCGTGCCGAAGGTCGCATATTCTGCACAGCGGATCGTCGTGCCGCCGGCAATGCCGGTCATGTAGTGAAAACTCGGGATGGTCTTGTGGTGGCAGGCAAGCGTGGTCGCATAGACCGAATGGCAGTGCAGTACGACGTTGATATCCGTGCGTTCCCTCAGGATATCGCGGTGGAAACGCCATTCCGACGACGGACGAAGACCGACATAGGTACCGTCGAAATCCATCTCGACCAGATCCTCAGGCTGCATCGTCTCATAGGGCAGCGACGACGGCGTGATCAGGAAACCGGTCTCGGTACGAACAGAAATGTTGCCCGCAGTCCCCTGGTTGATACCGTTCGAATTCATGCGGCGGCAGATGTCCACCATCTCGCGGCGGAGCGACAGAATGTCGGCCTTGCTCATCGATATGTCCTTTCGAAGTCGCGACTGAAACCATTGTTGTGCCCAGCCCGGGCGCGGGCTCGCCATTGCGACGCATAGACGGCGACAGCAGGCGAGAGGTGAGACACGTCGCCGGGATCGGCGAGCGAAAGCGGCGCCGGGCGCCGGCGCCGGCCCTCGCTTGCAAGCAGTGCGGCGCCGGAGGCCACGCCATAGGC
Source organism: Ensifer sp. Root423 (assembly GCF_001426275.1). NCBI lineage: Bacteria > Pseudomonadati > Pseudomonadota > Alphaproteobacteria > Hyphomicrobiales > Rhizobiaceae > Ensifer > Ensifer sp. Root423. The sequence goes on from NZ_LMEG01000009.1 coordinate 19,774, forward strand.
ATCGAGATTGAAACGCACACGCCGGTTCGGCATCAGTGCGGCGACGAGGCGGGCATAGAGCGGGTCGCGCAGGAAGCTTCCGTCGAGTACGACCAGCGGCCCCGGCCCCAGCGCCTCCACGCACTCCGCCGTTAGAAGCGCGCAATAGAGCAACGCCAGCGCCTTGCGTTCGATCGGCGTTTCCGGCGGTGGCCCGCTGATGCGACCGCGACCGGCACTTCCCGGAAAGAGGCCGTCATCGTCGCCGAACGACGGCAGCGCCATGCTGCGTCTGGCGATCAAGCCGAGAACGACGTCGTCAGGCACCGCAGCGTCCGGCGGTTCGCGGCCCGCCACATGGGAGAACTCGCGGCCGCCCATCGTGAGCACGCCGCCGAGCGGGCGCCCGAAGACGTCGCTGTTCAGCGTCATGCCGCGGCGTTCGTCGAGCCGGTCGAGCGCCGTGCGGCCGGAAAAGCCGACGATCCACGTTCCGGTCGAAACGACGATGAAATCGTTGAGCCCGCCGGCGTGATAACGATAGTGGTTGAGGCTGCTGTCGTGGCCGCCCGTAAGCACGCGCAAGCCTTCCGGCAACCCGTGGCGCCGGACAAGCTCGGGACGAGCGGAGCCGAGGACCTGCCAGGCATCGGCAAAATCCGGCATCAGGCTCCGCCAGCCGCGTGTCCCGACAATGGGCGCGAAGCGGCGTTCGGCGACATTCCAGAGATGCGATTGCGCGCCGAGCAGGCTCGCCTCGGATGCAGCAACGCCCGACAGCCGCCACGCCCAATATTGCGGCAGACCGAGATACCAGCACGCGGCGGCGACGGCATCGGGCGCATGCTCCTGCATCCAGTAGAGCTGGCGCGCCTGATGGGTGGCGCTGTGCATCGTCGCGCTGCCGCGGTCGAAAAACGAACCGGAGAGCGGCGCGTAGCCGAACTGGATTTTCTCCGGCACCGGCTGCTCGTAATCGATCATCGGTAGAGCCGCGCCAGCGGCCATATCCGGGTCATCGCCGACGAGTACGCCGCCGGACCCGTGACCGGCGGCGACGAAGGTTTGCAGCGGATGGCGGCGACCAAGATCTGCGAGACTGGCGAAGATCCATTCGCCAAGGCTTTCGAGGTCGTGATGCCGCCAGGGCGGGCCCGGCAGCACTGGGTTGGCAACGCTCAGCGTTTCCAGGACGAAACCGTCTGATGTGACCGCGTTCAGCTTCACATTGGTCTTGCCGACGTCAAGGACGGCGACCGTCCCCGTGTCCGCATCCGCTGAAACTGCCATCCCGAGACCCTCCGTCCTGATAGAGGCGGCGCTTAAAGCGCGCGCACCTAGATCAATCCGTATTGCAGGGCCTTGTTCCTAAGGAACGGCAGGCCGTTGCCCATCACTTCCTCTTCGTCCCTGGCGACCGGCCGCCAGACCGCAAGGCCATAGGCCACTTCCGGCGGCATGTTGATGAAGCTTTCCATCGCCAGTCCACCCTTGAAACCGATCGCGGCCAGCGTCGCGAAGATCTCGTCCCAGGCGCAGTTGCCATAGCCGGGCGTGCCGCGGTCGCTTTCGGACAGGTGGATGTATTTGATGAAGTCGCGTGCATCGAGGATGCCGGTGCCGATGCCCTTTTCCTCGATGTTCATGTGGTAGGTATCGAGATGCACGAAGACATTGTCGGCGCCCACCCTCTTGATCATGTCGACCGCCTGCCAGCCGGTGTTGATCAGGTGGTTCTCGTAGCGGTTGACCGCCTCGACGCCCAGTTCGATGCCACGGGTTTTGGCGTGCTTGGCGGCGGCCTGCAGCACACGGGCGATGTTGTCGTACTCGGCTTCAGTCGGCGGCACGCCGGTGCGCTCGCCGATGCCGCCGTAGATGACGCCGGAGAGCGCCTCGCCGCCGAGATCGGCCGTCTTGTCGATCGCCACCTTCAGATGCTCGATCGCGGCATCGGGTCGGACGGATGCCCAGGCGCGCTCCGGCAGGCCGAGCGAGCAGACCGCGCGCAGCTTGTTTTTCTCCAGCAGCGCCTTGGTATGGGCAGTATCAACCGCCGGCGGATTGAGCATCGGGATCTCGATGAAGTCGACGGCGTATTTCACCGCCGCCGCAACGGCGCGCTCCGCACCGGGGCGATCCCAATTCATGGTCCACATGCTTGTATGGACGCCAAAACCCTGCATGGTCATGTTTCCTTTCTGACAAATGAAATCTTGAATTTCGTCGCGACGAAGCGCAGCACCATGACGCCGGCGAGCAGCAAACCCCAGACGGCGGTCGCCAGATGCTGGTTGGCGCCGACGAGGTTGAGACCCGAAGAGAGAAGCTGCAGCACCACCAGCGCGACAAAGACAGGGATGACCCGACCGAAGCCGCCGAACGGATTGACGCCACCCAAGAAGCAGGCGAGCACCGTGATCAGCAGGTAGCTTTCACCGTGGCCGATGCGCACGGAATTGAAGCGCGCCAGCATGATGATGCCGGCAATCGCGCACATGGCGCCGGAGAGCGCATAGACGAGCACGATCACCTTGCGGGTGTTGATGCCGGAATAGCGGGTCGCCTCGAGGTTGGAGCCGATCATGTACGTGTTGAAGCCGAGCTTCGTGCGGGTCAGCAGCACGTTCCAGGCGAGCACGCAGACGATGAAGACGATCAGCGGGATCGGCACGCCGAGAAACGAGCCGTGACCGAGCGGACCGAGGAAGGCCGGAAAGCCGGATACGTCGCCGCCGCGCGTCAGGAACTCGCCGAGGCCGCGCAGGAAGATCATCATCGACAACGAAACGAGGATCGGATGCGCGCGGGTAAAGGCGATCACCAGTCCCATGATCACGCCGCTCGCCGCCCCAACGAGAATGGCGAGCACCGAACCGAGCAGGAAAGCGCCGGGGCCGGCCTCCACCCCGCCATTGGCCTGCAACACCCAGGCCAGCGTCAGCCCGGCGATGTTGGCCGTGAAGGTGATCGCGAGATTGAGCCCGCCCGTCAGGATCGGCAGCAACATCGCGAGCGTCAGAAGGCCGAGCTCCGGCAGCTGGAAGGCGACCGAACCGAAGGTGGCCGCGCTGAGGAACTGCGGCGAGGCGATGCCGAACACCAACACCACGGCGAGAAACGCCAGCCCCGGCCCGGCTATTTCCGGACCGATGAGGGTCTTCACGCGTTCGACGATCGCACTCATCGTCCGGCTCCTTTCTGGCTGACGAAGGGCAGAAGCCTTTCGATGCGGGTATTGGAGAGCGTGATCGCCACGAGGATGATGGCGCCGATGATCATCTTGAAAGCGAAGGGCGAGACGCCCATCAGGTTGAGGCCGTTCTGGGTGATCGAGATCAGGAGCACGCCGAGCACGCAGCCGAGCACCGAGCCCTTGCCGCCGCCAAGCCGCGCGCCGCCAAGGACGACCGCCGCAAGCACGTCGAGTTCGCGACCATAGAGCGCGTTCGGCACCACCTCCTGCGCATAGTGCGCCTGGATGAGCCCACCGATGCCGGCCATCAGACCGAGCCAGCCGAAGGCGATGAACTGCATGGCGCCGATGTTGATGCCGAAGCGGCGCGCGCCTTCCGGATTGTCGCCGAACGCATAGAGCTGGCGGCCGGTCGCGGTGCGGGTGATCAGCACCCAGGTGGCGATGACGCAGAGCACCATCACCAGCACGGGAAGCGTGATCTCGATCCAGGTTCCGTCCGGCATCTCGTGTTCGAACAGGATGAGGCGGTCCGTCAGCCAATCCGGCAGGTCGTAGATCGACACGCCCTTGGTGAAAAACATCAGGAGGCCGAAGTAGATGTTGAAGGTCGAGATCGTCGCGACGATCGAGATGACGCGGAAACGGTGGATCAGGAAGGCGTTGATGGCGCCGAGCAGGATGCCGAGCGAGCCGGCAATCAAAAGGCCTGAGATCCAACCTCCCCCGCCAATCCAACCAAGAGCAATGGCCGTACCGTATTGCACGACAGAGGCGGCAACAGCGAAGGAGATATCGATGCCACCGGCGATCAGCACGACGAGCAGCCCGACGGCGAAGATGATGTTGACCGAGCTGATGTTCAGCAGGTCAAAGGCGTTGCCGAGCGAGAAGAAGTTGGCGGTCGAGACCGACAGCACGGCGCTGATCGCGATGATGACGGCAAGCAGCGACACTTCCGTCGCGTGGGTGCGGACGAAGCTACGCATAGACCGCTCCTTCGATCTCGGCGAGCGAAGCGCTGCGCGGATCATAGCTGCCGACGATGCGGCCTTGTGCCATGTGCAGCACACGGTCGGCGTTGAAATAGACCTCCGGCACCTCATCGGAGATCAGAATGATCGCAAGGCCGGTCTCGGCAAGCCGCGCGACGATGTCGAAGATGCCAGCACGCGCACCAACGTCGACGCCGACAGTCGGGGCGTCGAGGATCAGGAGCTTCGGATCGGTCGCCAGCCACTTGGCGATCGCCACGCGCTGCTGGTTGCCGCCGGAAAGCGTGGAGATCGCATCCTGCTGCAGCCCGATCTTGACGCCGAGATCGGCGATCCAGCGCGCGACAAGGCTGCGCTTGCGATCCTCGGAAAGCAGTCCGCCTGAAAGGATCTTGTCGAGCGAACTGATGACAAGATTGTCGGCGATCGACTGCGGTTGGATGAGGCCAAGCGACAGCCGGTCCTCGGAGAGATAGGCGACGCCCGCCGCAATCGCATCGCGGTTGGACGAGAAGCGAGCCGGCTTGCCTTCAAGCGCAATGGTACCGGATGCCGGCTTCAGCATGCCGAAAAGCGTCAGCGCCAGTTCGGTGCGCCCGGCGCCGAGCAGGCCGGTAATCCCAAGTGTTTCGCCGCGCCTGACCGAGAGCGAGATATCCTCGAATTGGCCCGGGCGGGACAGGCCCTTCACATCGAGCACGACGGGCTGACCGTCGCGGAATTTCGCGCGCACCTGCTGGTCGAAGGTCTTGCCGGTCATCAGTTCAGTGATGCGCGACTGGGTCATGCCGGTGGCGGGGTAGACGCCCACCAGCGCACCATCGCGCAAGACCGTGATGCGGCTCGAAATCTCCAACACCTCGGCGAGCCTATGGCTGACGAAAACGACGGCGACGCCGGAGGCGGAGAGCCCGCGAACGATATCGAGCAGATGGTCGGTTTCCGATTGCGTCAGCGACGCGGTCGGCTCGTCCATGAAGACGAGCCTCGCTTCACCCACAAGCGCCCGGGCGATCGCCACGATCTGGCGCTGGGCAATCGCATATTCCTTGAGCGGCAGGTCGACGTCGAGCGTCACGCCAAGACGGGCGAGCGCATCGGTCGCGATCTGGCGCATTCGGCCATAATCGACCAGTTTCGGCCAGCGGCCGAGCACCGTCTGGAAGGCGATGTTTTCGGCGACGCTCATTTCGGGAAACAGCGCCAGGTCCTGCCAGATCACCTGGATGCCGCGATCCTGCGCGGTCACCGGTGACATGTGGGAATAGGTTTCGCCATCGAACTCGATCGAGGCGCCATCGGCGGGGCGGTAAACGCCGGTGATGATCTTGATCAGCGTGCTCTTGCCGCAGCCGTTTTCGCCGGCAAGGCAATGAACCTCGCCCGGTCGGACGTCGAAGCTCACATTCTTGAGCGCACGAACCCCACCAAACGTCATGTTGATATCGCGCAGGGCCAGAAGCGGCTTCTCGCCTCCTCCCGCGGTCGCAAGCTGGTGCATGGACTGCCCCTAAATCACGTTAAGTCCGAGCAAGATGCGGGCAGAAACCGCAAACACCTTTCCTCATCCGGCTCCGGTACGGTTGAGGGACTTGCCAGGCCGGCCGAAGCCGGCCCAGCAGCCGGGAGAACCCTTGAGGATCAGAGACCCATGGCCGCGAGATCCGCGACCGTGTCCTTGTTGATCGGCACGAGCTGATCGACGATGATGTTGCGGTTTTCGAAGTCCGGCTTGACCTTGCCGAGACCTTCGATCTCGTCACCGTCCTTGACCTCCTCGCCCTTCATCAGCTTGTCGGCAAGCGTGACGAAGACTTCGCCGGCCTGCTTCGGATTCCACATGAAGCCGCCGGAGATCGCGTCGGACTTCACCAGCTTCTGGCCTTGGCCGGGAGAGAAGGGACCGAGCACGAAGATCTCGCCGACCTTGCGGCGCTCTTCGACGGCGCGGCCGGCGCCGATCGGGCCCTGGCTGCCGAAGGCAAGGAAGCCTTTCAGGTTCGGATGGGCAGAGATCAGGTCGAGTGCAGTCGACCGGCTCTTGTCGACGTCTTCGGCAACACCGTAGCGATCGCCGACCAGCGTCATGTCCGGATGGTTCTTCTTGATGTAGGCGATTGCCGCATCGGCCCAGGCATTGTGCAGCGGCACGGTCAGCGAGCCGACGAAGACTGCATATTCGCCCTTGCCGCCCATCTTCTCGGCCAGCAGCTTGCCATGCGCCTCACCGAAACCGGTCGAGGATGCGAGCTCGAAGTCCCAGTCGGCACCCTTCTGGCCCGGGGATTCGTGGGTGATGACGATGATGCCCTTTTCCTTGGCCTTGGTCAGCACCGGCTCAAGCACCTTGGCGTCGTTCGGCACCACGCCGATGACCTTCACGCCTTGGGCGATGAGATCCTCGATGGCGCGCACCTGCAGCGCCGGGTCGGCGCTGGTCGGGCCGACCATGAAGGCGTCGATACCGAGCTTCTGGCCGCGTTCCTTGATGCCGGCTTCCATGGCGTTGAACCACGGAATGCCGCCGATCTTGACGACGACGCCGACCTTACCGGCATCCTGCGCAAAGGCGGTCGCCGAACTCGCAAGCGCCAGCGATGTCGCCAGGGCGGCGACGAGAATTTTCCTGATCATGTTCTCTCCTCCACTCGTTCCCATAGGGGGAACGCGCCCGGTCGCCTCAGCGCCGGCCTCCAGTTTCAAATCATCACTGGCGAAGTGTTCCTCGCCTCCCTGAAACGCCGCCTCCTCAGACGACACCATCAAATGTGCACAATCGATATTTCTTGTTTGCACAATCGATGGTGCAAGAACTATTGTGCAGACTTAATCTTTCGTCAAGGGGAAATCGGCACTAAAACCACCAGGGGAGAAACCGATGGCCAGCAGCAGCAAGAAGAAGGCGACGATCTACGACCTGTCAGTGTTGTCAGGAAGCTCGCCTTCAACCGTAAGTGCGGTCCTGAACGGCACCTGGCAGAAGCGCCGGATCAAGGAGAGCACGGCGGAACTGATCCGCAACCTCGCCGAGACGCACCAATATACGGCCAACCGCCAGGCGCGCGGACTGCGCAGTTCGCGCTCCGGCCTGATCGGGCTGCTCCTGCCGATCCATGACAACCGCTACTTCTCGTCGATGGCGCAGACCTTTGAGGCGCATGTCCGAAGCAAGGGGCAATGCCCGATCGTCGTCAGTGCCAGCCGCGATCCGGAGGAAGAGCGCAAGACCGCCGAAACGCTGATCTCCTATTCGATCGACGAGCTGTTCATCTGCGGCGCGACCGACCCCGACGGCGTGCACGAGGTCTGCGAGGCGGCCGGCCTCAAACACATCAACATCGACCTGCCCGGCACCAAGGTGCCCTCCGTCATCAGCGACAACTACGAGGGCGGGCGAATGCTGACCGAGGCGATCATCCGCCACTTCCAGGCATCAGGTCCGCTTGCGCCGCACGATCTCTACCTTTTCGGCGGCCGCAACGACCATGCCAGCCGCGAGCGCATCCGCGGCTTCCGTGCCGTCAAAAGCGAACTGCTCGGCGCCGATCCGGACGAATGCATCCAGCCGACGGGCTATGCGCCGAACAATGCCCGCCTCGCCTTCGAGGCCTTCTACGAAAAGCACGGCAAGCTGCCGCGCGGTCTCTTCGTCAACTCGTCGATCAACTTCGAGGGGCTGCTGCGTTTCATGGCAGGGCATCCACACGAAAACTTCGCCGACCTCGTGGTCGGCTGCTACGATTACGATCCCTTCGCGTCCTTCCTGCCCTTCCCCGTCATCATGATCCGCCAGGACGTCGAGGGCATGATCACCAAGGCCTTCGACGTCATAGAGGAAGCCCGGCCGCAGCCGCGCATTCACCTGATCCAGCCCGAACTGGTGCAGCCGCGCACGGCACTGACCGGCCCGCTCGACGCCTTGAAAGACATCGAATAGCCCCGGCAACCAACGTTTCCGCGGAAACTGCAGCTTCAAACAGAAAAATCCTCTGTACATTCTATTAGAAACAGCGTATTCATTGGACATGGATGACGTTGACAGAAAAATCGTCGAAATTCTCGCTGACGATGCGAGGCGATCGCTGACTGATATTGGTGCTGCGGTGGAGTTGTCGCCGTCGGCCGTCAACGAACGCATTCGCCGGCTCGTCGCCAATGGCGTGATCCGAAATTTCACCGTCGAGGTCGATCATCGCGCGCTCGGCCTCGACGTACTCGCCTTCGTCTGGGTCGGCCTTGCGCCGGACGCGGACGAGGAAGCGTTCCGCAGCTTCATGGCCTGTCACCCTGCCGTAGCGGAATGCCACCATGTCACCGGCGCCTGGTCCTATTGCGTCAAGGTCCGGATGCCATCGCTCGGCGACCTCGAGCCGTTCCTTGCCGAAATGAAGCAACGGCGGTTCCTGGCGCGAAGCGAAACGGTGATCGCGCTGTCGACCGTACGGGAAAGCCTGGCAACGACCGCGCCGCGCGCCTGACCGGACGCGAAAACTGCTGCAACACTTTTTGTTTGCCGGGCATGCACCGTCCTCGAAGCGAACGGCGCAACCATGCCCCGGCCGGAGCCCTATGCCATGTCCACATTGTTGTTTGGAAAAAGCCTCCTCGTCGGCCTCGCGGTCGCAGCCCCTCTAGGCCCGATCGGGGCGCTCTGCATCAACCGCACGCTGGAGCGCGGCTTCTGGGCGGGCGTGGCCGGCGGCCTCGGAACAGCCGCCGCCGATGCCACCTATGCGGCACTGGCTGCGATCGGCTTCGCGGCCTTCGCAGCGGTCCTTGCCATCATCGCCACGCCGCTTAGCTTGGCCGGCGGACTGTTCATGATCTGGCTCGGGTGGAGCGGATTACGGCCAAGGTCGGTGACGGCAGCCGCCGATGTCGGCGGACGCGATCTCATTCGCACGACCATCGCCACCTTTTTCCTGACGATGACGAGCCCGGCGACGATCCTCTCCTTTGCCGCGATCTTCGCCGGCCTCGGCCTTGCCGAAGCGGGCGACGCGCTCAGCGCTGCCGTCGTGGTCATGGGCGTCTTCCTGGGATCGCTCGGCTGGTGGTTTTTCCTAAGCGGCGGTGTTGCGATCGCCCGGACGCGACTGCCCGACAGCTTCGTCGTCTGGGTATCGCGCATTTCGGGGCTGGTTCTGATCGCTTTCGGCATCATTGCCATCGGAGCCGCCGTGAAGGGGCTGCTCTAGCCCCTGTCGACGCAGCCTCTACCGGCTGCGTCAATCACCTTCGACCCCTGCTCGTCAGGTCGTGGGCTTCACCGCCTCCACGTGCCACCACTTGGGTCGGGCAGTGCGATAGCTGTGGCTCTTCGGGATCAGATCGATGGCACTCGTCTTGTCGAAGACGCCGAGCAGAAGGGCAACCACCGGCGCATCGTCGATCGCACCGAGACTGCTGCCGCAGGCCGGGCAGAAGGCGCGGCTGGAATAGTCCGAGGAGCGATAGACCGATGGCGCGCCGCCCGGTCCGGTCCAGGTTACGGCTTCGCTCGGGAATTCGACCCAGGCCAGGGTCAAGGCGCCCGAATGGCGCTGGCACATCTTGCACGAACACGTATGCGGCTTTCCGGCCGTCCCCTGCGCCTCAAACCGGATTGCTCCGCAGAGGCATCCGCCCGTGTGCGGCTTAAGCCTCTTGGCAGCGGCCCGCGTCATACTTACCTCCAGTTGTGGTTTCGAATCGGCGCCAGTATAAACAACCGCGACAAAATTGGAGGCATCCATGCGTGCAATTCGGGTGATATCTGCCCTTGTGGTTGTCGGCGGCATCGCAGGCGAGGCGATGGCTGAGGATGATGTGCGCCCGTCTGCAGCCGGGCCAACGCCGAAAGGCCGGATCGTCTCCGGCGCCTTCGAGATGGACTTCACGAAGATCCCGTAATCGCGGCAGCTTACATGCCGGTACCGGCTCAGTAGAACCACGCGCCGATGTCGCGAAACGCGCGTTTGCTCTGATCGCGCCTGTTGCCGTCCCGCGCCGCCGGGTCGTCGCCGATCGGCAGACTGAAGCCGAAAGGCTCGGCCGGCACGCCGCCGCGATCGCACCAATAGGCATCGAGGTCGGCCCTCATCATGCGGCGGCGCTTCAAGCGGCGGCGGTTGATGACGTGCTTGTCGTTCGAGACCGCAAAGACGTCGCCCGCGTGGCCTTCCGTCACCAGGCCATTGAGGACGAGCAGCGCCGCATCCTTCGGCCGGAGCCCGCCGAGATCGCGAGTTGCCGTGATCAGGGATCGCTTGGCCTCTTCGCCCTTCGGCCCCTGCATCCCGCCGATGGCGAGACTATAGGTGTCGACTTCGCAACGCACGAAGATGAAGCCGACAGTGCAGAGCGCATAGCCATCGCTCTGCCGGCGCAGCCGGATCGCGAATGCCCCCTCATGGCGGGCGCCGCCATGGTCGGCCAGTTGCAGCTGGATGCGATAGTTCTCGCTGCGGCCGGAAACCGTGCCCATTTCCAGCGTGCTGCCGCGCCAAAGGGCCATCAGTGAACGGCGCGACAGGACCTCGCTTGCGACATCGAAGTGATTGAGCAGCAGGTCGAGTCTTGCTGTCGACGACGCGCCGTGCAGGAAGAATGTCGGGATCGACTTGCGCACGAGATCATCGTGCGGCAGACCCAGCCGGTAGCGTTCGGCAAATTCGCCTAGAAAGCCGATCCAGCGCGATGTCAGGAACGGATGGCGCGCAAACCGCATGGAAAATACGACGGCGCGCTTCAAGCTCACCCTCAGGCCGAGCTTGAGCACATGGCTGGTGATTGACGTCTCTCCCGAGCCTTCACCGACGACAGGCGCAGAAACCGGCCGGCCCGAAGGCGTCAGCTGTTCGCCGACGAATGCCTTGCCATCGACCGGCAACCGCAGATCCGCGCTGTATTCCTGACTGAATTCCACGGACATGGTGCTATCCTTGAGAGCAAACGCTGTTGGCCGAAAGACTCGGCCGAGCTCAGGTTTGCCCGGGCACTGTCAAGGATTTGCGGAGAACCGGTGGGCAATTGCACGCCGATTCTAAGCGGGCGCGAGGGCGGCGAAGCCGCCGATGTTCCGATCGCGAAAAGCGGAAAATTGCTTGGCGCAACGGCTGTTGCGCCAATCGCTCACAGGGCGATTTCCCGCGGCAGGACGAGCGTGATCACGGCGCCGCCGCCGGCACGCGCGGAAAATTCCAGCCGTCCGCCATGCGCCATGGCGATCGCCTGGACGACGGAAAGCCCAAGGCCCGTGCCGCCCGTCGCACGCGACCGCGAGGCGTCGCCGCGCCAGAACAGGTCGATCGAATGGATCGAAACGTCGTCCGGAAGACCGGGACCACGGTCCAGCATCCGGATAAAAGCCTCGTCGGCACCCCGCCGCCCGGTCTCGCAGCGCAGGACACGGCCGTCTGCGGCGTAGCGTGTAGCGTTTTCGATCAGCGCCAGCAGCGCCTGGCGCAGACGCTGCGAATCGCCGGAGACCCGCACCGGCTCAAGCGCGACCTCCACCGACATGCCAACAGAGCCAAGCAGGGTGTTTGACGCACCAAGCACCTGCGTCGCCTCCACGGCGAGGTCCACCGTCTGACGTTGGGTGACCAACTTCTGGCCGGCGGCGAGCGAAAGCGTACGCAGATCTTCAACCAGGGCGGAAAGCCCCTCCACCTGCAGCAGCAACTGCCGCACCCTTTCCGGCTCGAGAGGGAAAACACCGTCGGCCATTCCCTGAAGGTTGCCCTGCAGGATCGTCAGCGGCGTACGCAGTTCGTGCGCCACCGCCATCGTATTGAAGCGCAGCCGGTTCTCCATGTTTTCCAGTTCGGCTGCCAACTCATCGAAGGTCTTCACGAGCGTCGCCACCTCCTTGGCACCCTTGCGAAACGATCCGACGCGCACCGCGAAGTCACCCGTCCTGAGGTCCTGCGTCGCCTGCGCCAGCACTTCCAGTGGCCGGCTGATCTTGCGCGCCAGCCAGTAGCCCACGAGCCCGCAGAAAGTGACTGCCGTCGCTCCGAAACCGAGGATGATCTTGTCCACCTCCCAGTTCGCCCAGTCTTCGAGTTCCGGCATCGTCGAAAGTAGCTTTTGCAGCGACTCCTGGCGCGGCAACTTGCCGGCATTGATGTCCTTGTAAGCCTGGGCCGCCTCCGCAGGCATCCGCTCCAGCAGTCTCGCCTCCAGCCGCGGCTCCATAAATTCGACGCCGGCATAGATGATGAACACGCTGATGATGAGCAGCGCGATCGTCACGAGCGCGGTGAGAATGCCGAGCGGCAGGCGCGAGAGACCGATCTTCATCTGGGCTCCACGAAACGGTAGCCGACGCCGCGCACGGCACTGAAGAAGCCGCAGGCACCGAGATCTTCCAGCTTGCGCCTGAGATTGGCGATATGGGTATCGACCGTGCGGGCGAGCGCATCGCTGTCCGGCAGGCAGGCGTCGAGGATATCGGCGCGATCGAAGGCATGCGTCGGTCGGCGGATCATGTGGGCAAGGATGCGGAATTCGCTGAGCGTCAGCGGCACCGACTGGCGATTGCCGGCCCTTTCGACGAAGGCGACATGGGCATCGAGATCGACCTCGACACTCTCGAAGCGAAGCACTGTGGCGCCGGCGCCGTTGCGGGTACGGCGCAGCACCGCGTTGACGCGCGCCACCACCTCCTGCGGGTTGAACGGCTTGATCACGTAGTCATCGGCGCCGAGCCTCAGCCCGGTCAGCCGGTCGAGATCTTCTGCCAGTGCCGTGACCATGATAACCGGCGTATTCCCCTCGCGGCGAAGGCGGGCGAGAACCTCGAACCCATCGAGCTTCGGCATGCGAACGTCCAGCAGCACCAGGTCCGGCGACAGCACCGCATGGTGGGTCAGCGCCGTCTCGCCGTCGGCGGCACGCACCGTCCGGAAACCGTCGCGCACGAGATAGGCATCTAGGATCTGCGCAATCTCCGGCTCGTCCTCCGCCAGAAGGATGAGACCCTTATCGACCATGAACTAACTCCCTGGGTCTGATGTTGTGATCAGCAGCTTATGTGACGAATAAGCCCGCGTTGCAATTCGTCCGCGCGGCCCAATGGTCGCTTGATCGGCCCTCCGGATAGAGCTCCGTACAAATCTTCGCCGTTTCTTGACAATTGGCGACGGACGCGCCGCACAACCGACAAACCGGGCCTCTCCCCGCGGCCGAAATGCGGGGTCGGAGTGCCGGAGACCTCCTTCCCGCATGTCGGTCGCGCTCGACCAGAAGCTGTATCGGCCAACCGTTCGGTCTTGCGCATCAAGCGCTCCCAGTTCCTCGACGCAGCCTTGACAGAGCGGCGCAAGTGTCCGGCCCCCACACACAGACAACTTGCGAGCGACCGCATGCCCAGCCTTTATTCATCCACGGCGACCTCTTCAGACAGCGGCCGATGGCCGCGCGCCAATCCTCGTCTCTGGCCGGGGCAGGCGCGCGCGCGCCCAATCGCGGCCGCCGGCGCACTGACCATTTGCGCGGCCTTCGTCTTCATGGCCTTTCCCGGCATCGATCTTGCCGTCTCGCGCTGGGCCGCCTTCGCCACCGGCGACTTTCCGCTCTCGCGGGAGCCGGAGCTGCGGGCCCTTCGCGACTTCAACCGTATCTTGCCGGTTTTCATTCTGCCTTGCGTTCTGGCGCTTCTGGTTGCGCAGGCCATCGCACCCCGCCCATGGCTGCCCCGCCCGCACAAGGCACTGTTCTTCCTGACCTTCTTTGCGCTCGGGCCGGGGCTCCTTATTCAGGCGCTGAAGCGGCTGATCGGACGGGCGCGCCCCCATGAGATCACCGATTTCGGCGGCAGCCTGCCGTTTACGCCGGCCTGGCAAGTGTCCGGCGCCTGCACCCGCAGTTGCTCCTTTGCGTCGGGCGAATCCGCCACCGCGATCGCGCTCGTGGCGCTCGCACTGCTGTTACCGGTTCAATGGCGACGGGCGACAATCATCGCCCTCGTCCCCCTTGTCCTCGCCTTCTCGCTGAACCGGATCGTGTTCGGCGCGCATTATCTGTCCGATGTCGTTCTGGCGTGGTGCCTGATGCTGTGGCTGATGGCGTGGCTGTGGGCCGTATTTGCCGACAACGGCGAACGGATCGATGCCGCCGTGATGCGCCTTTCGCGCCGAAGCGCGCCATAGAGCGCCCGAGAAACCGGTATCGCTTCAGCGCGGAAAGACGAGTTCCACCGTCGTCCCGCGCCCAGGCTGCGAGAGAATGCGGGCATCGCCGCCGCTTTGCCGAACGAAGCCGTAGACAACGGCGAGGCCAAGGCCGGCACCGCCCTCCTGGTCACGGGTGGTGAAGTAGGGCTCGAACGCCTTGTCCACCGCCTCCGGCGACATGCCGATCCCCGCATCGGTCACCGAGACGACGACATCGCTCTCGACGCCGCCCGCGCGGACGAGGATCGTGCCGCCGAGCGGCATCGCCGCGGCAGCATTGAGGCAAAGGTTGAGGATCGCCTGCTCGAAGAGCGCTGCATCGAGGTTCACGTTGGGCAGGTCGTCGGCGATCTCGAAGGCCAACTGGCATTTTTCGCCGACGGCGATCTCCAGCACGTCGGCCATGCCGCGCAGCACCGCGCCGATTTCGAGCGCCCCCGGCTGGAGCGGATGCTGGCTGCCGACAGACAGCATGCTCGAGGCCAGCGAACGCCCCCGGTCGGCCGCCTTGCGAATGCGGGCGATATGGCGTTTCTGCCGATCGCTGAAGCCTGTCTCGCGCTCCAGCAGCCCCAGGCTGCCGGTGATGATACCGATCATGTTGCCGACCTCATGGCTCACCTGGTGGGTCATCCTCATGATCCCGTCCAGCCGCTGCGCCTTCGCCGCCTCGGCCTCCTGCCGGTCGATCTCCGTCACGTCCCGCGCCAGCAGCACGATGCCCCGGTCCGGCTGCCGCGACAGGGAGACTTCGGTCACCCGGCCCATGTCGGAGCGATGGCGCAGCACCAACCGGTCGTCGAGCGATCCCGCGTCGCGATCGGCGGGCAAGAGGGTTGGATCGATCTCCGGCATTGGGCTCACGAACCGGCGCAGCGGCAGCTTCCGCGCCGAGCCCGGCCAGCCGACGAGCTCCATGACGCGACGATTCATCGTGATCGGTTTGCCGCTGGGATCGAAAAGCGCGATCCCTTCGTTCATGTTGCGGAAGGTCGAGCGAATGGTGCGCGCCGCCGCCTCGGCCGTCCGACGAAGCCGCGACACGCGCTCGACGCTTTCGCGGAAGGCGCTGAAGGCTTCAAGCAGCCGCAGGAACTCGGTCTCAGTCCCCTTGTAGCTCGGCGTGTCGACGTCACGGCGCCCCTGGGCAAGCGCGTTCATGCCCTTGGAGAGCGACACGATCCCGCGCGACACCCGCATGACGGAGCGGATCGAGAAGATCGCCATGACGAGCACCAGCAGGGCGGAGACCGCGACGATGACGAGCAGTCGGCTCAGCGCATCAGAGGTCGAGGCGAGATCCTCGTTGAGCCCCCGGGCAACGGCCTCGCTTTGTGTTTCCGTGGCGTGCGAAAGATCGCGCGAGACCGTGTGCAGCCGCGCCACCGCGGCGCGGATGGCGAACATTTCCAGAAGATAGTGGGTCTGCGCCTCGAACACCCGTTCATAGGGCGTCAGCTCGGCTGCCGAAATCCGGCTATCCGGCCCAGCGGGCGCCAGCCGGGGCGTCGTTACGGCAACGTAGCGGCGGCGCAGTTCGCCAAGCTGGAACAGGCTGTCGGAATTGGATGCCGATTGCACGATCGCGTTGAGGCTCTGGCGAACCTCTGCGTCGGCTATGCCGTTGCCGGTGGCGATCTCTCCGAGCGCTGCTGCCGCATCGGCCTTGTACTGCTGGGCCGAATCCGCGTCGGCGGCGAGTGTCACCGTTTGTGTGCGGATCGCATCCAGCAACTCGACGATGTGGGCGCTGGCAAAGCCTTCGACCGCTGTCTTGCCGGTCTCCGGCGCCATGGTCTGAAGCAGGACGTCGACCTGCGCGACGACCGAGCGGCTTTCGCTCGACACCCGATAGGGCGAGGTTGCGTTCATCAGGAACGGCGCGCTGGACACGAGATCGGAAACCTGGCGCGAAACCAGCGAGGCCTTGGCAAGGCTCGAAAAGGCCTGCAGCCCGTAGGCCGCCATCTCGTCACGCGCCCGTTGCAGGCCGAACACGGCGACCGTTGCCAGGCTGAAAACGAGCACGCAGATGAAGACGATCGCAAACGGCAGGCGGAAGGCGATCGACGAAAGGAACGGGCGGCTGATCACGGCCGGGCCTCGTCGTCGTCGTCGGTATCCAGCACATAACCCTTGCCGCGCCGCGTCTTGATGTGGCGCGGAAGGTCCGGATTGCGCTCGATCTTGCGCCGGAGCCGAAGCACGAGCACATCGACGTTGCGGTCGATGTAGCGATCGCTTTCGGCGCCCAGCCGATCGAGGATATGGGCGCGGGTGACTGGCGTGTTCGGCGTTTCCGCGAGAATTTCCAGCAGAGCGAACTCGGCGCTGGTGAGCGAGCGGGTCGCATCGGAAAGGCAGACCGCGCGCCGGCTCTTGAGGTCGATCGACCAATCGCCGAGTTTCAGCGCCGCGGGCTCGTGCTCGCGCTCGGTCTCCCGCTCCGGCTTCAGCGAAGGGTAAGTCCGTCGAAGCACAGCCTTGATCCGGGCCGTCAGTTCGATCGGCTCGAACGGCTTGACGACATAATCGTCGGCGGCCGTCTCCAGTCCCAGCACCCGATCCGCGGCGCTGCCTGCCGCCGTTACCATGACGATGCCGATATTGGTGCGCGCCCGCAGCCGCTGGGCAAAGGTCCGGCCCGAGGCTCCAGGCAGGTTGTGGTCGACGAGCACCAGGTGCACCGTTTCCCGCTCGAGGACGACAGCGGCGGCCTCCGCCGATGGCGCCGTCAGCGGCATCCAGCCTTCGGCCTCCACCAGATCGGAAACAAGCTCCGCCATGTCCGGATCGTCTTCGACGATCAGAATCCGTATTCTCTCACTCAGCATGCACGTCCTCCCGCCGCCATCATAGGCGGGGCTGCCCCAATGATCAAAGCGGCTCGCGTTATCCGCATTGTCACATTTGTAATCTTTGTAATCTTGAAACGGCAAAGCCGCATCCGTGTTGTAAGAACGGTAACCATTCTGCGGGTTGCGACCCGCAGGGAATACCGACATCCTGATTGCGGAGATTGGGGCGGCAACGCTCCAAATGGGAGGACATCGTGAAAGGCATTACCGCTATCGGCGCGGGCGTGGCCCTATGGCTGTGCGCCGCCACGTCAGGCATGACGGCACCGGCGCTCACCGTGCTTTGCGGTGTCGACGAAGCGTGGTGCGCGACGATGAAGGCCTCTTTCGAGGCGAAGTCGGGCATCGAGGTCGCTATGACCCGAAAGAGCAACGGCGACATCCTCACCCAGATCCGGGCCGAAAAGGACACCCCTACCGTCGATGTGTGGTGGGGCGGGACAGGCGACACCCATCTGCAGGCGGGATCGGAGAACTTGCTCGAACCCTATCGGCCGGCGCATGAGCGCGACATGCTGCCCTGGGCGCAGAATTTCTTCGCCATCTCCGGCGGACGTTCGGCGGGCATTTATGCCGGAGCGCTTGGCTTTGCCTACAATGCCGACCTGCTGCATACGCTGAAATTGCCGGCCCCGACCTGCTGGAAGGATCTCGCCGACAACGCCTATCGCGGCCGTATCCGCAGCGGCAATCCGAACTCGTCGGGCACCGCCTTCACCACGCTTGCAACGCTGGTGCAGCTCTTCGGCGAGGATGAGGCCTTCCGGTTCATGGGCGCACTCAACCGCAACATAGACCAGTACACCACGGCCGGCTCGGCACCGGTCAAGGCGGCAGCACGCGGGGAGACCCTGATCGGCATCTCCTTCATGCATGACGCGGTCACGCAGAAGCAGGCGGGCTTCCCACTCGTCATCGTCGCGCCGTGCGAAGGGACCGGCTACGAAATCGGCGCCGTCAGCATCGTCAAGGGCGCGCGCCATCTCGAAAACGCGAAAAGCTTCGTCGATTTCGCGCTCACCCCGGAAGGCCAGGGTACCGGTGCAGCTGCCGGCCAGAACCAGGTCCCATCCAACGCCCGCGCGGAGTTGCCGCCTGGCGCACCGGACATATCGCTGATCAAGATGGTCGATTTCGACTTCGCCACCTTCGGCTCGCCGGAGGAACGAAGTCGATTGCTCAAACGGTTCGACGCGGAGATCGCCGCGACGAACTGAGCGCTTCGCAGAAGCGTAGCAAAATCCACAGCACCGAAATCGTGAACGTGCCGCCCGGCGGGCAGGCCGATGGCCGCGCCATGCCCGTTCGCGCCCAAGTTTCAAACAGGCAACAGGAGGATGCCCCAATGAAAACAACGACGCTTTCCCTCATGCTCTTTGCAGGCACGGCGCTTGCCGCCCTGCCCGCCCAGGCTGCCGGCAGCCTCAACCTCATCTGCTCCGCAGACGTGGTCATCTGCGAACAGATGACCGGCGATTTCCAGAAGGAAACCGGCATCAAGGTCAACATGGTTCGCCTGTCTTCGGGCGAAACCTACGCCAAGATCCGCGCCGAGGCGCGCAACCCGAAGACCGACATCTGGTGGGCAGGCACCGGCGACCCGCACCTGCAGGCGGCATCGGACGGCCTGACACTTGAATACAAGTCACCGATGCTGGACCAGCTCCAGGACTGGGCGAAGAAGCAGGCTGAAGGCTCCGGCTATCGCACCGTCGGCGTTTATGCCGGCGCGCTCGGCTGGGGCTACAACACCGAGATCTTCCAGAAGAAGGGCCTGAAGGAGCCGAAGTGCTGGGCCGACCTGCTCGACGCCTCGCTGAAGGGCGAGATCCAGATGGCCAACCCGAACTCTTCCGGTACGGCCTATACCGCGCTTGCCTCACTGGTGCAGATCATGGGCGAGGACCAGGCATTCGACTATTTGAAGAAGCTCAACGGCAACATCGCGCAGTACACCAAGTCCGGCTCGGCACCGGTGAAGGCAGCCGCACGGGGCGAAGCCGGCCTCGGCATCGTTTTCATGCACGATGCGGTGGCACAGACTGCCGAAGGCTTCCCGATCAAGTCGATCGCGCCTTGCGAGGGCACCGGCTACGAGATCGGCTCGATGTCGATCATCCGCGGCGCCAAGAACCTGGACAATGCCAAGGCCTGGTACGACTGGGCGTTGAAGCCCGAGGTCCAGTCGCGCATGAAAGACGCCAAGTCCTTCCAGCTGCCGTCCAACAAATCGGCCGAAGTGCCGAAGGAAGCACCGAAGTTCGAGGACATCAAGCTGATCGACTACGATTTCGCCACCTTCGGCGATGCCGAGAAGCGCAAAGCCCTGCTCGAGCGCTGGGACCGCGAGGTCGGCGCGAGCGCCAACTGATCGCGGCCTGAACGGTTCGGCCGGGTGATTGATCCGGCCGGCACCGCCCAACGGTCCCAACCGTCGTTCATCGCTTCCGGCATGCGTCGCGGTGATGCGATGTCACATCATCTTTCATTCCAAATTGCGCGAGGACCGTCATGGAACATCGCAACCGCAGGCTCGACCTCACGCTCGGGCTCGGACTGGCCGCATTCTTGGCTGTCCCCTGGTATCGCATCGAAGGCGGCTTCTTCGGGCTCGGCTGGCTTGCCGATTTCCCCGGGGATCCAGCCGTTGCCCCCGGCCTGATGCAGATTTTCGCCCATGGTAAGCCGTGGCTGATCGTGGCGCTGGCGCTGCTCGGCATCTGCATGGCAGCGCGTTTCGTCCGCGATCCCGCGCGTCGAGGGCATCTGCTTGCCGTCGCCGGCGCAGCGGGGGGTCTCTATCTCGCTCTCCAGGGGCTGGCGATCGGCTTTTCCGGCTGGACCTGGACGATCAGCGAGACCCTGTTCGGCACGCTTTCCGACGGTCAGCCGTCAATGGGCGCCGGCGCCGTGCTTATGGCACTCACCTTCGTTCTTCTGTTCGCCTTCGGGCTGGCCGAGCGCGGCGTGCTCAAGGGCGACGCCTTCATCGTCGCGGCGATTTCCCTGCTCGTGACCCTCGTCATCGTCTTCGTCTTCTATCCGGTCGGCAGCATGTTCGCGGCGTCGGTTCAGGATTTCGACGGCTCGTTCAAACCGGATGGTTTCATCCGCAATATCCAGGACGCCTCGATCTGGAGCCTGAGCTGTGTCGTCGGCGAAGGCCGCTGCGGCGTCGCCTGGCGCACCCTATGGCTGGCGCTGATGACGGCGTCCGGCTCGACGCTGCTTGGCCTTGCCTTCGCGCTTGTTGCCACCCGCACCCGCTTCCCCTTCAAGAAGGGCATGCGGCTCTTGACGGTGTTGCCGATCATCACGCCGCCCTTCGTTATCGGCCTGGCGTTGACGCTGCTCTTCGGCCGCGCCGGGGTCGTTACCGAATTTCTCTCGGATGCCTTCGGCGTCGAACCGGGGCGCTGGCTCTATGGCCTCACCGGCATCTGGATCGCGCAGGTCCTCTCCTTCACCCCGATCTCGTTCCTCGTGCTGATCGGCGTCGTCGAAGGGGTCAGCCCTTCGATGGAAGAGGCGTCGCAGACGCTGCGCGCTGATCGTTGGCGCACCTTCTGGACCGTCTCTCTGCCGCTGATGAAGCCGGGCCTGGCGAACGCCTTCCTCATCGGCTTCATCGAAAGCATGGCCGATTTCGGCAATCCGCTGGTGCTCGGCGGCAGCCATGGCGTGCTCTCGACCGAAATCTTCTTCGCCGTCGTCGGCGCGCAGAACGATCCGTCCCGTGCGGCCGTACTCGCCATCATCCTTCTCTGCTTCACGCTCACGGCCTTCGTGGCGCAACGCTACTGGCTCGCCGGCAAGAACTATTCGACCGTGACCGGCAAGGGCGATTCCGGTGCCCACAGTGCACTGCCACGCTCGATCTCGATCGGCGTTCACGCCATCGTCATTCCCTGGATGATCTTCACCGTCGTCGTTTACAGCATGATCCTCTTCGGCGGCTTCGTGAAGACCTGGGGTCTCGACAACTCGCTGACGCTCGACCACTACGCCAAGGCCTTCTCGATCTCGTTTGCCGACGGCGCAATCGCCTGGACGGGTGTTGCCTGGAACTCCTTCTGGACGACCATGGAGATCTCGCTGATCGCAGCACCACTGACGGCTATGGTCGGGTTGCTGACGGCCTATCTGATCGTGCGCCAGCGTTTCGCCGGCCGTGATGTCTTCGAGTTCGCGCTGATGCTGAGCTTTGCTATCCCCGGCACCGTCATCGGCATCAGCTACATCATCGCCTTCAACCTGCCGCCGCTCGAAATGACCGGCACGGCGCTGATCCTCGTCGCCTGCTTCGTCTTCCGCAACATGCCGGTCGGCGTGCGCGGCGGTATTGCGGCGATGAGCCAGCTCGACAAGAGCCTCGACGAGGCGTCGCTGACGCTTCGGGCAACGAGCTTCCGCACGTTGCGCAAGGTCATCCTGCCCTTGCTGCGTCCGGCGATCGTCGCGGCACTCGTCTACTCCTTCGTCCGGGCGATCACCTCGATCAGCGCCGTCGTCTTCCTCGTCAGCGCCGAGTACAACATGGCCACCGCCTACATCGTCGGCCTTGTCGAAAACGGCGAGTTCGGCGTGGCGATCGCCTACTCCTCGGCCCTCATCCTGGTGATGATCACCGTCATCACCGGCCTGCAACTCCTCGTCGGCGAACGCAAGCTGAGGCGCGAGAACCGCGTCCTCGGCGCCGCCCCGGTCCGTTCGTCCAACACCATCTCCCAGGAGAAAACCGCATGAGCACCTCCATGAGCACCCCGCGCACCGGCTCGGTCGTCTTCCAGAACGTGCGCAAGCAGTTCGGCAGCTTCACCGCCATCCACGACCTGTCGCTCACCATCGAGCCGGGCACGCTGGTGACCCTGCTCGGCCCCTCCGGCTGCGGCAAGACGACGACGCTGCGCATGCTGGCCGGCCTCGAACACCCTTCCGCCGGCCGCATCCTGATCGGCGGCAAGGACGTGACCATGCTGCCGGCCAACGAGCGCGACGTGTCGATGGTCTTCCAGTCCTATGCGCTCTTCCCGCACATGTCGGCGCTCGACAATGTCGCCTACGGCCTCGAATCCTCGGGAATCAAGAAGAAGGAAGCGCGTGATCGCGCCGAAGAAGGCCTGCAGCTCGTCGGCCTCGGCGGTCTCGGCCAGCGGCTTCCGGCCGAACTTTCGGGCGGCCAGCAGCAACGCGTCGCCGTTGCCCGCGCGCTCGTGCTCGAACCGCAGGTGTTGCTGCTCGACGAACCGCTGTCCAACCTCGACGCGCGACTGCGCCGCAAGGTGCGCACAGAAATCCGCGAGTTGCAGCAGCGCCTCGGGTTCACCGCCGTCTACGTCACCCACGACCAGGACGAGGCGCTTGCCGTTTCCGACCGCATCATCGTCATGAAAGATGGCGCGATCGCGCAGCAAGGTGCGCCGCGCGACCTCTATGAAGCGCCGGCCTCCACCTTCATCGCCGACTTCATGGGCGAGGCCAATGTGCTGCCCTGCGAGGTGACCGCGACCGACGCCGGCCTGGCGACGATCCGCATCGGCGGATTTGAGCACCGCCTGCCCTCCAAGGGCGCCCGGACGGGTCCGTCAAAACTCGCCGTAAGGCCCAACGCGGTGACGCTGACGCCGGCCAAGGGTGCCGCCCTTTCAGGCACGATCAGCAGCGCCGCCTATCTCGGCGGCCACGTCGAATACGAGGTCGAAACGCCGGCGGGTCTCCTCTTTGTTGTCGATCAGGCGGTGGAGGAAATGCTATCTCCGGCAACGGAGGTCGCGATCGGTTTCCGCAGCCGCGGCCTCGCTTTGATTGACGCATGACTTTTCACAACTGGATACGAGAAGGACACTTGCATGACTGCTGAAATTGCCGGCCTCGATGCCCGGTTCGCGCTTGCCAAATCCATGGCCGAGGAGGCCGGCCAGCTCGCCTACGATTACTTCCTGAAGCGGGAAACACTCGTCATCGAAACCAAGCGTGACGCCCACGACGTCGTCTCGATCGCCGACCGCAACGTCGAGACGTTGATCCGCGACAAGATCGCCGCCGTGTTTCCGGACGATGGCGTGCTCGGAGAGGAGCATGGACTTCTCGACGGCACATCCGGCTTCACCTGGGTGCTCGATCCGATCGACGGCACCACGCCCTTCGTCAACGGCATGCCAAACTGGTGCGTCTCGATTGCGGTGGTCTATGCGGAGAAACCCGTTATCGGCGTGATCCATTCGCCCTGCCACCAGGAAATCTATGCCGCTGCAACCGGCCGGGGCGCGACGCTGAACGGCAAGCCGCTTCGTCTCGACGGCACGCGCACAATCCGCAACGCCGTCACCGGGCTTGGCGCCAACGATCAGGTGAAACCTGGCGAGATGGGTGCCATCGTCGAGCGCCTGCTCTCGAATGGCGGCAACTTCATGCGCAACGGTTCCGGCGCACTGATGATCGCCTATGTGGCGGCAGGTCGCCTCGTCGGTTATTACGAACCCTACATGCATGCCTGGGACTGCCTTGGCGGCTATTGCCTGGTGACCGAAGCCGGCGGCTGGACGCTGCCTTTCCCCGCGCGGGGCGAGGCGCTGACGCATTGGGCGCCGGTGTTGGCCGCAGCCCCCAGCGCCGTCGATGACCTGCTGAAGGTCGCCCAGCTTGACCGGGCAGCAGCTTGATCACTCTTGCGTCGAGCCGGTGGGTTTGTCGGGCTTGAACCCCAGCAGACCACCGAGTTCCATCGGGAATGGGAAGATCACGGTCGAGTTCTTCTCGCCGGCAATGACGTTCAAGGTGCTCAGATAGCGCAACTGCATGGCCTGAGGCTGCCGGGCGAGGATCTCGGCGGCCTCGAGCAGCTTGGCCGCGGCCTGCTGCTCACCCTCGGCATTGATCACCTTGGCGCGCCGCTCGCGTTCGGCCTCCGCCTGACGGGCAATCGCCCGAACCATGCTCTCGTTGATGTCGACATGCTTGATTTCGACGGTCGCCACCTTGATGCCCCAGGCATCCGTCTGGCTGTCGAGGATCTTCTGGATATCGTCGTTCAGCCGATCACGCTCGGCCAGCATCTCGTCGAGATCATGTTTGCCAAGCACGGACCGCAGGGTCGTCTGCGCCAGCTGGCTCGTCGCCATCATGAAGTCCTCGACCTGGATCGTCGATTTCTCGGCGTCGATCACCCGGAAATAGATCACGGCGCTGACCCGGACGGACACGTTGTCATGAGAGATGACGTCCTGGCTCGGCACGTCCAGCACCCGGGTTCTGAGATCGACCCGCACCATCTGCTGCACATAGGGCACAAGCAGGATCAGCCCCGGCCCCTTGACGCCGGTGAACCGGCCGAGGGTAAAGATCACGCCCCGTTCATATTCACGCAGGATCCGGATCGAATAGGCGATGACGAGAATGACGAGCACCAGCAACGCAGCAAAAGGAGCAAGGCTCCCGAACATGTCCATGACCATTCCTCCATTCCGGGCGCCTTCACCGCGCCCTCACCCGATCCGCGGGCGCTATGTCTTTGGTCCGTCGCGGATCACTTCGAGCGTCAGTCCGTTCCGCCCGATGACCTTCACGTTCTCGCCCCTCGACAGCGTCTCCGTGCTGACGGCCTGCCAGCGCTCGCCATGGGCGATGACGTAACCGGCCGCGCCGGTCCAATTTTCGACCGTGCCGGCAAGGCCGATCATCTGTTCGCTGCCGGTCACCACCGCATGGCGCCGCGAACTGAAGGCGAGCCGAGCGACCAGAAGGCTAAAACCGAGGCTTGCAACCGCAAGCGCCGCCAGCACGGACCAGGAAACCCCAAAACCCGGCGTATCCGTATCGAAGAGAATGGCCGCGCCCAGAACCAGTGCAAAACTGCCGCCGGCGCCGAGCACGCCGAAGGATGGCGAATGCGCCTCGGCGACCATCAATCCGATCCCGAGCATGATCAGCCCTATGCCGGCATAACTGACGGGCAGCACCGAAAGCGCATAGAGCCCGAGCAACAGGCAGATGCCGCCGATCGTTCCCGGCGCCACCGACCCCGGCGACAGGAACTCGAAGATCAAGCCGTAGACGCCGATCATCATCAGGATGACCGCGATATTGGGATCAGTGACCACTGAAAGCAGCCGGGTGCGCCAGTCGGGCACGAAGTCCTCGGTCGTAAGACCTGCGGTATCGAGCACGATCTCTCGCTGCCCCACGCGCACCGTCCGCCCGTTCGCCTGCTTCAGGAGATCGGTAACGTCGGTCGCGGTGAAATCGACGGCCTTTTCCCGGACGGCCGCCTCGGCCGAGAGGCTTGCAGCCTCGCGCACCGCCTTTTCGGCCCAGTCGGCATTGCGCCCGCGCAACTCCGCCAGCCCGCGGATATAGGCCACGGCATCGTTGACCATTTTTGCCTCGGCAGGGCTCTGCGCCGCCGGCTGTTTGTCACCGTCCTTACCCTCACCGAACATGTCGCCACCGATCGCAATCGGCGTCGCGGCGCCGAGGTTCGTTCCCGGCGCCATCGCCGCAATGTGGCTGGCATAAAGGATGTAAGTGCCGGCGCTCGCCGCCCGCGCGCCGCTCGGCGCAACGTAGGTTGCGACGGGTATGGGCGAGCCAAGGATCGCGCGGATAATCTCGCGCATCGAGGTGTCGAGGCCGCCGGGCGTATCCACCTGCAGGACCACCAGCGGCAGGCGGCGCTCTTCCGCCTTCGTCAGGCCACGCCTGACATATTCGGCGGTCGCCGGACCGATGGCGCCGTTGACATGCAGCACCAAGGCGACCCGATCGTTTTCGGCCCGCGACGAAGCTGGAAACGCGAAGGACAAGATCAACAAAAACAACAGCGTGAGGGTTCGCAACATCCGTCGTCAGAACCTCGCATGCTCGACACCTGCGAAGAGGGCCGCTCGCCGCATGATAGCACAACACAAGGTTAGCACGAAGCGAAGGCCTCTACTGCGCCCGCGGGCTCGCACGTCAGAGCACGGGGCGCCAGCGGCCTCTCGGCAGCGACGGGATGACAACGGCGGCGATCGGCGTTATCTGCTAGATGTTCATTTGAGCGGCAACGCTTCGCCGCCTATTCGAGGCTGCCTTCGTGGCGCCTTCCGGTTTCAGCAGAACAGGATTTTTGGGTTTGGAGACGACCCTCTACCAACCGATCAAGAGCTTCCTCGAAACCCGCGGCTACAGCGTCAAGGGCGAGATCGGCGGCTGCGATATCGTCGCGCTCAGCGACGACGAACCGCCACTGGTGGTCGTGTGCGAACTGAAGCTGAGCTTCAACCTCGAACTGATCCTCCAAGCGGTCGATCGCGCCACCGCGGGCGACGAGGTGTGGGTCGCCGCCCGTGTTTCGGCCAAGGGCAAGGGGCGGGAGAGTGACCGGCGTTTCCGCGATCTCTGCCGCCGGCTCGGCTTCGGGATGCTGGCGGTCGCCGACAACGGCATGGTCGATGTTATTCTCGCGGCTTCCGCGGTGATGCCGCGCAAGAACAACAGGAAAAGAGCGCGCCTGATCAGCGAGCATCGCCGCCGCAAGGGCGATCCGACCGCGGGTGGCGCCACGCGCACACCGATCATGACCGCGTATCGGCAGCAGGCGCTCGCCTGCGCTGCCGCCCTGCAAGTCGGCCAGCAGCGCCCGCGCGATCTGCGCCCGGTAGCACCCGATGCCGCCAAAATCCTGCTCAGCAACGTCTATGGCTGGTTCGAGCGGGTCGACCGCGGCATCTACGCGCTGTCGGAACAGGGCGCCGAAGCACTTCGCCGCTGGCCTCCGCTCGAGACCGCAACGGTCGTGATCGCCGAGGCATCCGAAGCATGACACAGCCTGGAGCCCTCCGGTGAACCCCGCGCTTCGCCTTCTCTATCTTTGCCTCGCATGGCTGATGGTCGGTTTCGGCGTCATCGGCGCCTTTCTTCCGATCCTGCCGACAACGCCGTTCCTGTTGCTGGCAGCCGGGCTCTTTGCCCGCGCCTCGCCCCGGCTGGAGCAATGGCTGCTCAACCACCGGGTCTTCGGGGCCCCGCTTCGGCTGTGGCGCGAAAAGGGGGCGATATCCCGGCGGGCCAAGACCGGTGCGGTCAGCCTGATGGCCGCCAGCTTCGGCCTCTTCCTTTTCTTCGGCAATCCGAGCCTCTCGCTCGCCGCTATCGTCGCAGCCGCAATGGCGCTTCCCGCGCTTTTCATCCTGACGCGTCCAGCGGAGTAGCCGGTCGGCACGGCCAACGAACCAGGCCGGTGCAAACGGGAAACGATACTTTTCCTCTCAAGAAATACTTGATTGCGCGCGAAAAGGTCGAAATATTCTCCGGGCGCACACGCTATAAGCGTATACATCCATACTTAGTGTTTTTGTAAATCAAAATATACTTCGAACAACTCAAGAACAAAGTTGTACAAATGTGCAATTTCCGCGGCCGCACACCGGCTCGCTCTCTTGCTCGACCGTTGTTCCGCATCCACGCAATGCACGATCGCGTGAATTTATGCATCGCGAACGGCCGTGGAAACGTTTCATCGGCTCACATAGGCACCTGCTGAACGCAGATAGACCCCCAAAACTGACGATTGGCGATTGACAAGCCGGTCCGGTTGGCTCCATCTATTGCATTACAAAGGCAGCAATTCCTTAATAAAGGAATATGTGGAGGAGCATATGCCTGACATGCTGGTGAGCTTGTATTCGCCGATCCTCGGTGAACTCAAGCGCAGAACAAAAACTGACAAGGTGACGATCCGTCCCGCATTGCCGCCGGAAATGGGCCTGGTCGTCGGCTGGGTTCGGGAGAATTTCAGCGAGAACTGGGCGAGCGAGGTGACTGTCGCCTTCACGCGCAGGCCCGTCGCCTGTCTTATCGCGGTTGACGACGGCAAGCTCGTCGGCTTCGCCTGCTACGACACGACCGCTCCCGGCTTCTTCGGCCCGACTGGCGTCGATCCCGTCGCCCGCGGCAAGGGCATCGGCGTCGCCCTGCTTTCCGACTGCCTCGACACCATGAAGACGCTTGGCCACGCCTATGCCTTCATCGGCGACGCCGGCCCGGTCGATTTCTACGCAAAGACCGTGGGCGCCGTGCCGATCCCCGCCCCCGACAAGGGGATCTACCAGGGCATGCTGCGCCGCCCCTCCAAATAATTCCAATCTCGGAGCCTCTGAATGTCCTCGACACCCCTCGCCCTTTTTGTCGGTCTTCCGAACCCTACGCTTTCGGACGACGAGTTCGCCCTGTTTCGCGAAACCAACCCGCTCGGTCTCTTCGTTGGCCGCCGTAACCTGCGTGATCCGCAGCAGGCAAAGGCTCTGATCGAACGCTTCCGCGAAGCCGTCGGCCGCGAAGACGCTCCCGTCTTCACCGACCAGGAAGGCGGACGCGTTCAGCATCTCGACGCCGGCCCCTGGCCGCTGTTCCGCTCCTTCGGCGAATTCGCCGAACTCGCCCGCCGTGACTTTGCCCTCGGCAAGAAGGCCCTGCGCCTGTCAAGCCAGGCCATGGGCACGATGATGACCGATCTTGGCCTGACGAGCGGCTGCTCGCCGGTGCTCGACCTCGTCTTCTCGACGACGAGCTCCGTCATTGGCGCCCGCGCCTTCGGCGCCGACCCGGACTTCATCGCCGCACTCGGCCGCGACGTGGTCGACGGCCTGCTCGAGACCGGCAACATGCCGATCATGAAGCACATTCCCGGCCATGGCCGCGCGACGCTCGATTCGCACAAGGAGCGCCCGGTCGTCGACGCCTCGCGTGAATTGCTGACGTCCACCGATTTCAAGCCCTTCGTCGCCCTGCGTGACACGCCCTGGGCCATGGTCGCCCACGTCGTTTACTCGGCCTTCGACAAGGAACTGCCGGCGTCCATCTCGCCGATCATGCACGACGTCATCCGCAACAACATGGGCTATGACGGCGTCCTCATCTCCGACTGCATCTTCATGGAATCGCTGCGCGGCACCCTGCCGGAGCGTGTTCGCCAGGTGCTCGATGCCGGCTTCGACATCGCGCTCCACAGCCATGGTGATCTCGCCGAAAGCGAAGCGGCAGCCAAGGCTGCAAGCCCGCTGACCGCCGCCGCGCAGAAACGCATCGACGCCGCCAACGCCCGGCTCGGCACGCTCAAGGTCGACGTGCGCGCCGTGCATGCGGAAGTCGAGGACATGTTCAACAGCGCCCTCGTTGCCTGACCGAAACAAGAAATCCTAGCGATCTAAAAGGGGAACTACCGTGAAAAAATCGCTTCTCGGCGCAGCCACCGCGCTCGCCCTCATCGCCGGCCCGGCGGCGGCACAGACCGTGCTGACGGCCAATATCGAGCCGGCGACCACCTGGGTTCGCAACTTCAACCCGTTCAACCAGACCTCGGCGCGCCAGAGCACGCTCGACTTCATCTACGAGCCGCTGGTCGTCTTCAACCGCTTCGACGGCAACAAGCCGGTCTTCCGGCTGGCCGAAAGCTTCAAGCTCTCGGACGACCTGAAGTCGATCGAGTTCAAGCTTCGTCCGAACCTCAAGTGGTCCGACGGCAAGCCGCTGACGGCGACCGACGTCAAGTTCACCTACGACTACCTGAAGAAGTTCCCGGCGCTCGACTTCGTCAGCATCTGGACCTTCATCACCGGTGTCGAGGCCGTGGACGCTGAGACCGTGCGCTTCACGCTCGCCAATCCGAGCTCGCTTGCAGCCGAACAGCTGGCGCAGCTGCCGATCGTGCCCGAGCACGTCTGGAAGGACATTGCCGAGCCGGTCACCTTCGCCAACGAGGCGCCCGTCGGCAGCGGTCCGCTGACCGAAATCCCGCGCTTCACCGGCCAGACCTACGACCAGTGCCGCAACCCGCACTACTGGGACGCAGCAACGCTCAAGGTCGACTGCGTGCGCTTCCCGCAGCTTGCCGACAATAACCAGATCCTGACGGCGACCGCGTCGGGCACGCTCGACTGGGGCGTCTCCTTCATCCCGGATATCGAGAACGTCTATGTCGCCAAGGATCCGGAACACTTCCACTTCTGGTATTCGCCAAGCAGCATGGTCGCCTTCCTGTTCAACCAGGAAACGGCGAACGAGAACAACCGCAAGGCCTTCAACGACGTGAAGTTCCGCCGTGCCGCCTCGATGGCGCTCGACCGCGGCACCATGGTCGACGTCGCCGGCTACGGCTACCCGACGCTCAACGAAGACCCGGCAGGAATGGGCGAGCTCTACAAGAGCTGGGCCGATCCGTCGGTCGCGGCCGATTTCGGCAAGTACGGCAAGTACGATGCGGATGCCGCCAAGGCGCTGCTCGACGAGGCCGGCTACGCCGACAAGGACGGCGACGGCTTCCGCGACAACCCGGATGGCAGCAAGATCTCGTTCTCGATCATCGTTCCGAGCTCCTGGACCGACTGGATCGACACGGTGACGATCGCCGTCGAGGGCCTGCAGGCCGTCGGCCTCGACGCCAAGATCGAGACGCCCGAGGAAGCGGTCTGGACCGGCAACCTCATCAACGGCACCTTCGATGCGGCGATCAACAGCCTGCCGGCATCGGCCTCGCCCTACTACCCCTACAAGCGCGCCTTCAGCGCGTCGGACAAGGGCAAGACCCGCTTTACCTCGCAACGCTGGTTCAATCCGGATGTCGAAGCGCTTCTGACCGAGTTCACCCAGACCGCCGACCCGGCCAAGCAGAAGGAAGCGATGAACAAGGCACAGCGCATCGTCGCCGAAAACATGCCGATGATCCCGGTGTTCAACAACCCGAACTGGTACCAGTACAACACCAAGCGCTTCAAGGGCTGGGCGACGGCGGAAAACCCCTTCGTCAACCCGTCGATCACCCGCAACAACCCGGCGCGTCTTCTGCACCTGCTGGCGCTTGAACCGGTGAAGTGATCCCTGATCGAAGGCGCGGCGCCCTTTCGGACGACGATCCGGGAGGGCGCCGCATCTCGATCGGCAACGGTGGCGGGCGCTTTTCGTCCGCCACGCAATCGTCCTTGGGGTCAGTCTCCACGGGCGGTTCGACAAGAAGACAGCCCTGCCGCCTGACGCGCTCTTGCGGCAGCCGCAGTCGATGGAGTTCCCGATGGCCTTTTTGCTTCGCCGCCTCTGCTTCTATCTGGCGGCCTTCGTCGCAGCGGCGACGATCAACTTTTTCCTGCCGCGGCTGATGCCCGGTGATCCGGTGCAGATCATGTTTTCGAGCGCCGGCGCTGAACTGCCGCCCGAAAGCCTGCAGGCCCTGAAACTCACCTTCGGCTTCGTCGATGGCCCGCTTTGGCAGCAGTACCTCACCTATCTCGGCAGCATCTTCAGCGGCGACCTCGGCCGTTCCATCAAGTATTTCCCGCTGCCGGTGACCACCGTGCTCGGCAACGCACTCGTCTGGACCGTCGGTCTGATGGGAACCGCCACCA
Organism: Ensifer sp. Root423; assembly: GCF_001426275.1. NCBI lineage: Bacteria > Pseudomonadati > Pseudomonadota > Alphaproteobacteria > Hyphomicrobiales > Rhizobiaceae > Ensifer > Ensifer sp. Root423. Next base: position 51,337 of record NZ_LMEG01000009.1, read on the forward strand.
TCGTCAGTTTCGCGCTCGGCACCTTCCTCGGCATTCTCGCGGCTTGGCGCCGTGGCAGCCTGTTTGACGTCATCGTTTCCGTCGGCGCGATCTTCGCGACCTCGGTTCCCGCCGTCGTCACCTCGCTGATCGTCGTCTTCACCTTCGGCTTCACGCTTGGCTGGTTCCCGACCGGCTATGCTGCCGATCCGGCGCTCGATCCCGCCTTCACGTTCGAATATATCGGCAGCATCCTCTACCACGGCATCCTGCCGATGCTGACGCTCTGCGCCGTTCTGACCGGCGGCTTCGCCGTGACCATGCGCAACAACATGATCAACCTGCTCGGCGAAGACTACATCGTCATGGCCCGCGCCAAGGGGCTTTCCGACACCCGCGTGATGATCTGGTATGCGGCGCGCAACGCCCTGCTGCCGACCGTCTCGAGCCTTGCCATCGCCATCGGCACTGTGCTCGGCGGCTCGCTGGTGACCGAGGTGGTGTTCAACTATCCGGGCCTCGGCAACATTCTCTACCAAGCGATCCTCGCCCGCGATTACCCCGTCATCCAGGGACAGCTCTTGATCATGACCGCCACCATGCTCATTGCCAATTTCATCGTCGACGTCAGCTACGTGCTGCTCGACCCGCGACTGAAGAGGGCGTGAGATGAAAACCTCCTCCTTTCCGCTCATCCACAACCGCAAGGCCATGGTCGGCGCGCTGATCGTCGCCTTCATCCTGGCTGTCGCGATCGCAGCCCCCTTGCTGACCTCCTATGACCCGGGCGCGCGCGTCGGACGGCCGCATCAGTCACCGTCGCTCGAGCACTGGCTCGGTACCACCCGTATCGGCCAGGACGTCTTCGCCCGCCTCATCTACGGCGCACGCACGTCGCTCGCCGTCGGCTTCGGCGCCGGGCTTCTGATCACCATTGTTGGCACAGCACTCGGCATCATCGCCGGCTATCGCGGCGGCAAGATCGACGAGGTCATCAGCTTCTTCACCAACATGGTGCTGGTCGTGCCGAACCTGCCGCTGCTGCTCGTGCTTGCCGCCTTCATCGGCCAGGCAAGCCCGTGGGTCATCGCGCTCATTCTCGGCTGCACGTCCTGGGCCTGGGGTGCCCGCGTCACCCGCGCAGAGACGCTGTCGGTCAAACAGAAGGACTATGTGAAGTCCGCCGAGATGATGGGCGAGCCACGCTGGCGCATCATGACCTTCGAAATCTTCCCCAACCTCATCTCGATCGTCGGCATCAACTTCATCGGCAGTGTGATCTTCGCGATCATCACCCAGGCGACGCTCGAGTTCCTGGGCCTCGGCGATCCCAAAGTCGTTTCCTGGGGCACGATGCTCTATGCGGCGCAGAAGGCCTCCGCCCTTTCGGTCGGCGCCTGGTGGGACATCCTGACGCCCTGCTTCGCGCTCGCCTTCCTCGGCATCGGCCTGTCGCTGCTCAACTTCGCCGTCGACGAAATCGCCAATCCGCGGCTTCGCACCGGCAACCGGCTCGGCCGCTGGTCCGCGCTCATCCGCTCCGGGGAGGGCCGCCTGTGACCGCACCTTTGCTTTCGGTCAAGAACCTGACCATCGATTACATTGGCGAGACCAACGATTTCCGCGCCGTCGACAATGTCAGCTTCGACGTTGCCCCCGGTGAGGTCTTCGGCCTTGCCGGCGAATCCGGCTGCGGCAAGAGCACGATCGCCTTTGCCATCAGCCGGCTGCACAAGCCGCCGGCGCTGATCCGCAAGGAAAGCGCCATCCTGCTCGACGGCCGCGACGTGCTCGACCTCGACCAGAAGGATCTCGCCGACTTCCGCTGGCGCGAAGTGGCGATGGTGTTCCAGAGCGCAATGAACTCACTGAACCCGGTGTTGCGCATCGAACAGCAGTTCTACGACGTCTTGAAGACGCACAAGCGCATCACCCGCGCACAGGCGCGTGATCGCACCGCCGAGATGCTCAAGCTCGTCGATATCTCGCCGGACCGGATGCGCGATTATCCGCACCAGTTTTCCGGCGGCATGCGCCAGCGCATCGTCATCGCCATCTGCCTTGCGCTCGATCCGCGGCTGATCGTCATGGACGAGCCGACGACGGCGCTCGACGTGGTGGTGCAGCGCGAAATCCTGCAGCGGATCAACGAACTCCGGCGCAAGCTCGGTTTTGCCGTGCTCTTCATTACCCACGACCTCGGGCTGATGGTGCAGTTCTGCGACCGCATCGGCATCATGCTCGGCGGCAAGCTGGTCGAACAGGGCACCGCCGACGCCATCTACCGGACACCGGAGCACGACTATACCAAGAAGCTCTGGGCCTCCTTCCCCTCGCTGCACGGAGGCGTTCTTCGATGACCGGCATGTCCGCACCCATTCTTACCCTGGACAAGGTCAGCAAGACCTTCGGCAATGGCCCCGCCGCCGTGCGCGCGGCGAGGGCTATCTCGTTCTCATTGCATGCGGGCCGGGCGCTTGCCGTCGTTGGCGAATCCGGCAGCGGCAAGACCACCTGCGCCCGCATCGCCATGCGCGAATACGAGCCGAGCGAAGGACGGCTGCTCTATAAGGGCAAGCCCGTCGACGCGGCCGGATCCAAGGAAATCGCCGACTATCGCCGCTCGGTGCAGATGATCTTCCAGGATCCCTTCGCTTCGCTCAATCCGGCCCACACCATCGCCTACCACCTGAAGCGGCCGCTGATGCTGCACCGTGCTGACATCAGGGGTCCGGCGGTCGACGAAGAGATCAAGGCCCTGCTTCGGCAAGTGAAGCTCGATCCTGAGAACGTCGCGCCGAAATACCCTCACGAACTTTCCGGTGGCCAGCGCCAGCGCGTCAACATCGCGCGGGCACTCGCGGCCAAGCCCGAAGTCATCGTCGCCGATGAGCCGACCTCGATGCTCGACGTTTCCGTGCGGCTCGGCGTGCTCAATCTCTTGAGCGAAATGAAGCGCGAGATGAATCTCGGCCTGCTCTACATCACCCACGACATCGCGACGGCCCGCTACGTCGCCGAGGATATCGCGGTGATGTATGCAGGCCAGATCGTCGAATGGGGCAATACCAGTAAGGTCATCGACAACCCGGCCCATCCCTATACCAAGCTGCTGCTCTCGGCTGTGCCGGATCCGGACATCCGCTTCGACGATCCGAACGCGCAGGTGAGCTCAGCCGAAGCCGATGAAACGCGCCGGCGTTCGGCAGCGACCCAGGAGACAATCCGCGAGGTCGAGCCCGATCATTTCGTGCGCGCGGCCTGAGCCGCCCACCGACTGGCTAAAACAAAAACGCCCCGCTTACCGCGGGGCGTTTTTGTTTGGTCGCGAAAAGCGCAACCCCGTCGATTTTTGGCCCGGCGCCCTCGTGCGCCGGACCATAAAATCAGGCGGCTTCGCGCTTTTCGACGTCGGTCGGAACGGTGGAGATCGTCTTCAGGATCTGCGAAGCGATCTGGTAGGGGTCGCCCTTGGAGTTCGGGCGGCGATCTTCGAGATAGCCCTTGTAGTCGTTGTTGACGAAGCTGTGCGGAACGCGGATCGACGCACCACGGTCAGCAACACCGTAGCTGAACTGGTGGATCGAAGCGGTTTCGTGCTTGCCGGTCAGGCGCATGTGGTTGTCCGGGCCGTAGACGGCGATGTGGTCGGCACGAGCTTCGGCGAAAGCAGCCATCAGCTCTTCGAAGTATTCCTTGCCACCGACTTCGCGCATGTAGGCGGTCGAGAAGTTGGCATGCATGCCCGAGCCGTTCCAGTCGGTGTCGCCGAGCGGCTTGCAGTGGTATTCGACGTCGATGCCGTACTTTTCGGTCAGGCGCTGCAGCAGGTAGCGGGCAAGCCAGATTTCGTCGGCAGCCTTGCGCGAGCCCTTGCCGAACACCTGGAATTCCCACTGGCCCTTGGCGACTTCCGCATTGATGCCTTCATGGTTGATACCGGCAGCCAGGCAGATGTCGAGATGCTCTTCGACGATCTTGCGGGCCACGTCACCAACGTTGCTGAAGCCGACGCCGCAGTAGTAGGGGCCCTGCGGCGCGGGGTAACCGGCATCCGGGAAGCCGAGCGGGCGGCCGTTCTGATAGAAGAAGTATTCCTGCTCGAAACCGAACCAGGCGCCGTCGTCATCCAGAACCGTAGCGCGGGTGTTGGACGGATGCGGCGTCTTGGCATCCGGCATCATGACTTCGCAAAGGACGAGAACGCCGTTCTTGCGCTCCGGATCCGGATAGACGGCGACCGGCTTCAGCACGCAGTCCGAGCTGCTGCCTTCGGCCTGCATCGTCGACGAACCGTCGAAGCCCCAGAAGGGCAGCTGTTCCAGCGTCGGGAAAGCATCGAATTCCTTGATCAGGGTCTTGCCGCGCAGGTTCGGGGTGGGCTTGTAACCGTCGAGCCAGATGTATTCGAGCTTAAACTTTGTCATTTCGTTCTCTCACATGACGCCAGGAATGGCTTGGTTCCGAAGCGGTTGGGCAATCCAGACTGGCTGCCCGACGACCGATGACCGTTAAGAAGCATTAATCGTGCCAACTCGGATTAAGCGTCGAGAATCCAGAAAAAGGGTCATTAGAGGCAGGTGTGAGGGCTGCCGAACCGATACCACAGCGCAAGGAAGCAGCGATTCGCACAAAAAATAGGCAAAACCTGCCCGACTCCGCGGCAAAGCAGGGCGGCAAGTCTGCGATCAAAGATCCAGCGTCAGTAGATGCCGGCGATTGCCTGCAAAACGTGCAGTGGCGCAATGAACCGGACAGGTCAACTTCAGCGCCCGACGACGCATTGGCGCATGATCGCGGGCAGGACCTTGAACAGCCGCGCGTCCTCGCACTGGGAAACATTGAAGCGCATGAAGCCGTTGGCGGTTCCGGCGTGAGAAAAGACGTTGCCGGGCGCCAGCACGATTTCCTGCTGCAGTGATTTCTGCGCCACCTCGGCCGCGTCGATGCCATCGGGCAAACGGCACCAGAGAAACATGCCGACCTGCGGCTCGATCCATGGCGTGATACCGATCTCGCCGAGCCGCGCCGCCGTCTCGTTCATCGACCGTGCTAGGCGCTCGCGCAGTGCCTCCATGTGCTTGCGGTAGCTGCCGTCCTTGAGCATCGCAAAAACCAGCTCCGCCGCAAGGCTCGGCCCACCGAACGTGGTGGCGATCTTCAGGTCGACCAGCCCCTCGATCCACCCCCGCGGCGCGGCGATGAAGCCGCAGCGGATGGAGGCCGAGAGAGTCTTGGAGAAGCTGCCGATCTGCACGACACGCTCGAGCCCGTCGAAGGCGGCAAGCCGCGGCGCCGGCGTATGCTCGAAATCGGCGAAGATATCGTCCTCGACGATCGTCAGCCCGGCCTGTTCGGCAAGCTTCAGCAGACGATGGGCGACGACCGGCGAGAGCGTGGCGCTTGTCGGATTGTGAAGCCCGGAATTGGTGATGTAGAGCCGCGGCCGGTGGGTTGCGAGAACCTCAGCGAATTTCTCGAGATCAGGCCCCGAAGGCGTATAGGGCACGCTCACGACCTCTGCCCGATGGGCGCGCAGCAGAGCATGGAAATTGAAATAGCAGGGGTCGTCGACCACGACCGTATCGCCTGGCTCAATCAGGAAGCGGCAGAGCAGATCGATCGCCTGCGTCCCGGATTCTGTCAGGATGATCTGGTCGGGCGATGCCTCGACGCCGTGCTCGCCGAGACGCCGCGCCAGAAGCTGGCGTAAGGGCCGATGGCCAAGCGGCGTTCCGTAGTCCGTCAGCCCATTCGCCTCCAGCTTGGATGCCGATTTAAGAGCACGGCGGATTGCAGTTTCCGGCATCCAGCTCGGCGGCAGCCAGCCGCAGCCGGGCTTCAGCACGCTATCGCCCGTTTCCAGCGCCTGGCGCGACACCCACAGCGGATCGACGGCCCGGTCGAGCCGCGGACCGATCTCGGCCAAAGACAGAGGCGCCAGCGGCGCCGCCACGAAGAAGCCGGCGCCGGGCTTCGAGCGAATGACACCTTCGGCCACCAGCCGTTCATAGGCTTCGACGACGGTGGATTTCGAAACGCGCATGGTGTTGGCGAAGGCGCGGATCGACGGAAGCTTCGCCCCCGGCGTTAGGACACGCCCGGCGATCCGCTGCCGGATCGTCGCCATCACGCCTTCGAGCAGCGTTTCGCTGCCGAGCTCCAACTCCTGAACCGCCATCCGTACTGCTCATACATCCAATACAGTTTTGCAAAACTGTACCGCATTGTCTCTGGCAGAGCCAGTCCGTTCGACGGATACAGACGAAAAAGGAGAATGCTATGGACAAGACGGCAGACGGTTGGATGAGCGGTTTTCTCGGGGTGCTGATCTTCAGCGGATCATTGCCAGCGACCCGCGTCGCAGTGATGGACTTTGATCCGGTGTTTCTGACGGTCGCGCGCGCGGCGATCGCCGGCCTGCTCGGCCTCTTGCTGCTTCTCATCTTCCGCCAGCCGCGACCGGCGAAGGCCGATCTCGTTTCGCTGGCAATCGTCGCCTTCGGCGTCGTGCTTGGCTTTCCGCTGCTAACCGCGCTGGCCTTGCAGCACGTCACCTCGGCGCATCTGATCGTCTTCGTCGGACTTCTGCCATTGGCAACCGCGATCTTCGGCGTGCTTCGTGCCGGCGAGCGGCCGCGCCCAGCCTTCTGGCTCTTTTCCTCGCTCGGCAGCGCCGCGGTCGTCGGTTTCGCGCTGGTGCAGGGCTTTGCCGCATCGCCCGTCGGCGACCTCCTGATGCTCGGCGCCATCATTGTCTGCGGCCTCGGCTATGCCGAAGGCGCCAGCCTTTCGCGCAAGCTTGGCGGCTGGCAGGTGATCTGCTGGGCGCTGGTCCTGTCCTTGCCGATCATGCTGGCGCTGACGCTCTTCACGCTGCCGGCCTCCTTCGCAGCCGTCACCAACGGCGCCTGGGCGGGCCTTGCCTATGTCTCGCTCTTCAGCATGCTCGTCGGCTTTGTCTTCTGGTATCGCGGCCTTGCGCTCGGCGGCGTCGCCGGCGTCGGACAGTTGCAGTTGCTGCAGCCCTTCTTCGGCCTGGCACTCGCTGCAACACTTCTCGGCGAGCCGGTCAGCTGGAGCATGCTGGCCGCGACCGGCGCGATCGTGCTCTGCGTTGCCGGCGCCAAGAAATTCGCGAAATAGGCGGCTTTTCACGGGGCGGCGCAGCCCAAGCCCTTCAGAGGCGGTCGAGCTTCAACCGCGCGCCGAGCAGATCGAGAAACCGGCGGATCTTTGCAGATGGGGTCCGCCCTTCCAACCACAGCGCATGGATCGGCACCGGGGCCGGCTCGAAGTCTTCAAGCACGGTTTCGACCTTGCCGGCGTCGATCAGATGTTTGATCTGCCAGAGCGGCGAAAAGCCAAGGCCGAGGCCCTGCTCCACCGCCGCATAGATCGCATTCATCGAGTTGGTGCGAAACCCGCCGCTCACCTTGACGGCGCGAGCCCGCCCGTCGATGGTGAACATCCAGGCGCCGGGTCGCTCGTCGCCCGTGCGCGTGACGCAACGATGCGCAGAGAGTTCCTGCGGATGAGACGGCCGGCCGAAGCTCGCAAAATAGGCGGGCGAGCCGAAGACGACGCGGCGAAGCGCGCCCAGGCGCTTGCCGGTCAGGCCAGAATCCTGCAGATCGCCGATCCGCAAGACCAGATCGAGTCCGCTCGCCGCCAGATCGACGAAGGCATCGGAGAGGTCGAGATCGACCTCGACTTCCGGATATTTCGCCATGTACTCGGCGATCACAGGCATCAGGAACCGCGGCGCAAACAGATTGGGCGCCCCAAGGCGCAGCACGCCTGACGGCTCGGAGCGCCGCTGTGCGGCCTCCTCGCGCGCGTCGTGTATCTCCTCCACCGCAGGCTTGATGCGCAGATAGAAGCTCTCGCCCGCCTCGCTCGGCATCGAGCGGCGGGTCGTGCGATGCACCAGCTCGACACCGACATCGGCTTCGAGCATGGCGAGCGACCGGCTGACCGTCTGTAACGGTCTGCCCAGGCGTTTCGCTGCGGCCGTCAGGCTCCCCTGCTCGACGATGGCCAGAAAGGCCTCCAGATCTTCGATGCGGCTCATTCGATAATCCCGTTTTGCTGGAGAATAAATCACATTTTGCGTCGATTGTCCGCATTGTTGTGCAGCACTAGCTTGAGATCGTCACATCACGACGGCTCGAAAGGCAGACCCCATGAACCAGCGCTCCAACCCGATCCTTGTCGTCGGTGCCACCGGCCGCTTCGCCGGCCTTGTCCTTCCCGAACTGGCACGGCGCGGCGCCAGGGTCCGTGCCCTCATCCGCGACGAAGCGCAGGGCACGATTGCGAAATCGCTCGGTGCATCGGAGATCGCGATCGGCGATCTGCGCCAGCGCACCAGCCTTGACCGGGCACTTGAGGGCGCTGACGGCGTCTTCCACATCGGCCCGGCCTTTGCACCGGACGAGGCGGCGATGGGCGTATCGATGGTCGAAGCCGCCGTTCGCGCCGGCGTCCGGAAGTTCGTTTTCTCCTCGGTCATCCAGCCAACCCATGTGCGGCTGAAGAACCATGCAGCAAAGATCCCGGTGGAGGACGCGCTCTATTCCTCGCCGCTCGAATACACCATTTTGCATCCGGCAAACTTCATGCAGAACCTGCGGTCGGCCTGGGCGAGCGTGCTTGCCACCGGCAGCTTCGCCGAGCCGTTTCCGACAGCAACGCGCATCGCCCGTGTCGACTACCGTGATGTCGCTGAAGTCGCGGCCATTGCCCTCACGGAGGACCGGCTCGCCCATGCGACGCTGGAACTTAGCGCCGAGGGCCGGCACAACCGCGAGGAAATCGCCCGAATGATGAGCGCCGCGCTCGGTCGGCCGATCGTTGCGGCAACCATCGGCTTTCACGAATGGGCAAAACCGATCGCCGCGAAATACACCGACCACCAGCTGGAGCTGCTGTCCAAGGTTCACGCCCACTATGCCGAAGTCGGACTTGGCGGAAACAGCCTGACGCTGCGCGCCGCTCTTCAGCGCGAACCGCGCAATCTCGAGAGTTTCATTAGCGAGCTGGCGCAGGCCTAACGGTCGGCGGCCGCACCTATTCCCTTCACCCCCGGAGTTCACCTCATGTCAAAAAAGCTTCCGCATCGATACCAGGCCATCGTCATGCCGCTTGTTCTTTCCGTCCTGATGTCGGGCATCGTCTCCTTCGTCTCGACGGCCATCGGCAACGGCATCCATCCCGATATTCTCGCACTATGGATCAAGGCCTGGGCTTTCTCCTGGCTGGTCGCCTTTCCGAGCCTGCTCGTGGTCCATCCGTTCGTGCGCCGCATCGTGGCGGCGACCGTCGAACAGCCGCGCAGCAACTGACCGATCTCGCGCTATTCACCCCGAGCCGACCTTTCGGGCGCAACCGATATTTTTAGGATATCTAAAAACGATTGACAGGAAATCGGGCCGCGCCCTAGCTTGAGGAGAGACGAGAAGGGGACAGACAGTGACGACGGACCATGCCAGCGGCGCTTCGACCGGCGAGGCAGAAACGCCGCCGCTCGGCGATCGCCTGCGCCAACGGCGAAAGGCCCTGAAGATGACGCTTCAAGAGGTCGCCGACGAGGCCGGTTTTTCCGTCGGCTTCATCTCGCAGATCGAGCGCGGCATCACCGTCCCGTCGCTGACCTCGCTGATCGCTGTCTGCCGGACCTTGAAAGTCGAGGCCGGCAGCTTCCTCAATCCGCCGAAGGTGGCGACGCCGTTTACCCGGCGCGAACACCGTCCGGTCTATGGGCTCGGCGGAGAAAGCGGCAAGGCCGTCTCCTATGAGCGGCTCTCCGCCTCCTTTCCCGGCAACGTGCTCAGAAGCACTATTATCCACGAGCCGCCCGGCCATCGCAGCGAGCCAATGTCGCATGAGGGAGAGGAAATCTTCTTCATCCTGAAGGGAGCGTTGACGCTGGAGGTGGACGGCGAAGCGATGGTTCTCGAAGCGGGCGATTCCGCTCATTTCCCGTCGCTGCGCACCCATACGATGTGGAACCACACCAGTGAGCCGACCACGATCCTGCACACCTGCACCATGGACGTCTTCGGCGACGGAGCGCCCTCAGGAAGCCCCACCGACAGCCTCGCCGTGACCCGGGCAGAGAACCGGCTCGAGGGGATCGCCGAAGGCAAGTGACGGGCGCCACAGCCAGCGCCGTCACGAGTTCTTAGAACATATCGCCCCATCGCTGGCCTTACGGCAGGAGCACCAAGGCGCCTGTCGTCTGGCGTCCTTCGAGCCGGCGATGCGCCTCGGCTGCCTCGGCCAATGGCAGACTCGCGTGCACGCGGATATTGACCGCGCCGCGCGCGACAACGTCGAAGAGATCCTTGCTCATCGCCAGCACGTCCTCGCGCCGCGATAGATGCGCCGGTAACAGCGGCCAGGTGGCATAAAGCGATCCCTTCTGCGCCAGCGTCGTGATGTCGAAGGGCGGGATCGGGCCGGAAGCGGCGCCGAAACTGACGAAATGACCGAAGGGGCGCAGGCTGTCGAGCGAACCTTCGAACGTCGCCTTGCCGATGCTGTCGTAGACGACGTCGGCCCCCTCGCCTTCGGTGATTTCGCGCACGCGCGTTGCAAAGTTCTCCTTGCCGTAGTCGATCACGTAGTCCGCACCATTGGCCCGCGCCAATTCGGCCTTCTCCGGCGAACCGACGGTGCCAATGACCTTTGCGCCAAGATGTTTCGCCCATTGCGTCAGGATCAGGCCGACACCGCCCGCGGCCGCATGAACGAGGAGGGTGTGGCCGGCCCCGACCCGGAAGGTGCGACGCAACAGATATTGCGCCGTCAGCCCTTTCAGCATCATCGCCGCACCCGTCTCGAAGTCGATATCCTCAGGCAGATGCACGAGGACACGGGCCGGCACATTGTGTTCCTCGGCATAGGCTCCGAGCGCCTCGGCATAGGCAACGCGGTCACCCGGCTTGAAGCCCTCGACATCGGGCCCGACAGAGACCACCTCTCCGGCTCCCTCCTTACCTGGGATGAATGGAAGCTGCGGCGGCGGGTAGGCTCCGCTGCGCAAATAGATGTCGACGAAGTTGACGCCGATCGCCCGGTTGCGCACGCGCACTTCCCCCGGGCCGGGTTCGCCGAGTTCGAAATTTTCGTAGGCGAGCACATCGGGGCCGCCGTGCTGATGCACCCGGATAGCTTTCATGGATCTGGTCCTCCGGTTGAGTTGGCTGGTCCTGGCCGCCTCCAGGCGGCGGCCGATGCCGATCTGCCTGATGCTGCCTCGCCTTCCTCGCTGATCACATCTGACAGATAGCCATGCATGAGTTACCCGTGTAGACTGATATCAATGACAACAGAGTTCAAACTTCATGATATCTGATCAGATCGGCGTCGACCTCCTTCGCAGCTTCGTCGCGGTCTGCCGGCAGGGCAGCCTGAACCGCGTCGCCACCCAGACCGGCCGTACGCAATCGGCGCTGAGCATGCAGATGCGCCGGCTCGAAGATCTGCTCGGCCGACAACTCTTCACCCGCACCGGTCGCGGCGTCGTGCCGACACCCGAAGGCGAATTGTTCCTCGGATATGCCACGCGCATGCTGGCGCTCGGCGACGAAGCGGCGGCGCGGCTGCGGCAGGCTGACCTGAGCGGTGGCGTGCGGGTCGGGCTGGCCGAGGAAGTGGCAACGACGGCGCTGCCCGAAGCGCTCGGTCGACTGCGGCGCGGCTACCAGGAGATCCGGCTCGATGTGGTGGTCGAGCAATGCGTGGCGCTTGGAAAGACCTGGCCCGAAGGCGACCTCGATATCATGGTCGTGCCAACCTCCGTGGTCGCCGCCGACGCCCTCACCACCTGGAATGTGGAGCTGCAATGGGTCTGCGCGACGGACTACGCCTTCGACGAGACCCGACCGATCGACCTTGTTGCCTTCGCCGCACCCTGCCTCTGGCGCCGACGCATGATCGAGACCTTGGCCGACCAGGGCCGGGAACACCGGATCACTTTTACCAGCCAGAGCATCACGGCGCTGCAGGCCGCGATCGAGAACGGGCTCGGCATTGGTTTGCTTCCGCCGGAAGCGATACGCGCGGGCACGATGCGGGCGCTGCCCGCCTCGTCAGCCGTACCGAAGCCGTTTGCCGTCCAGTATGGGCTTTTTGCCAGGGATCGGCGATCGGCCGTCGTCGATTGCGCGATCAGCGTGCTGCTCGAAGGCTTGCCGATCGCTTCAAGGACCTAACGTCCTTCGCGGCTGAGCGCGGCGCTCACCCGCCCCAGGTTGTCTCCAGCACGCGGATCCAGTTGCCGTGGCAGATCTTTGCGAGCGCCGCATCGTCATAGCCGCGGGTGCGCAGCAGGTCGACGAGCAGCGGCAGATCGGCCGCGCTGCGCATCGCAGCAGGGATGGCCGTACCGTCGAAGTCAGAGCCGAGCGCCACATGATCGATACCGATACGCTCGACGATATAGTCGATGTGGTCGACAAGGAGCGAGAGCGGCGTATCCGTGTTCCTGGTCCCGTCCGCGCGCAGGAAAAGGACGCCGAAGTTGATGCCGGCCAAACCGCCGGTGTCCCTGATCGCGTCGAGCTGACGGTCCGTCAGGTTGCGGCTATGCGGGCAGAGCGCGTGCACGTTGGAATGGGAGGCGACGAGCGGCGCCTGCGACAGCGCGGCGATGTCCCAGAAGCCCTGCTCGTTCATGTGCGAGAGATCAAGCATGATCTTCAGCTCGTTGCAGGCGCGCACGAGATCCTTGCCGGCCTCGCTGAGGCCTGGACCGATATCGGGTGAAGAGGGAAAGCGGAAGGGAACGCCATAGGCAAAGAGGTTCGGCCGGCTCCAGACGGGGCCGAGCGTGCGCAGACCCGCGGCGTGAAGCACATAGAGCGCGTCGAGATCGGCGCCGACCGCCTCGATACCCTCGATGTGCAGCACCGAGGCAAAGGCACCCTTGTCCATGGCGGCGCGGATATCGGCAGCACTGCGGCAAATCTTCAGCCGGCCCTCCGACTGGCGTTCGATCCGCATCAGCAGGCTCGTCATGCCGAGCGTGGCTTCGAGTGCGCTTTGTTGATCGGGCGTTGCAAACTCGCCGCTGCCATCCTTGGCAAGGCCGGGCGAGGCGACGTAGACGGCGCAGAGGCCGCCGGCAAGGCCACCCGCCGCGGCCTTGTCGAGATCGATATGCCCGGTATCGACGCCATCGAGGAAGCGGCGCTCGGCAGCGCCGCCCGGCGAACGCCAGAGCCGCGACAGCACGTCGTTATGTCCGTCAAAGACCGGGATTTTCGCTTGCGTCGCCAATTCTGGATCGCCTTCTCAACCTGTTGTCCTCAAGTGCGACTCATGGATAGTCGCCGACGGACCATAGACATTGGGTGCGGGAACCGCACCCTTTTTCCCCGCCGGCCTAACGCAATGCAGGCGGACCGGGCAAATGCAAACCGTGCATAGGCCCTGCCGGAATCGGAATTGGCGGCACGAGGTTCTGTCGTGCTTAGTCGGAGATACGCGTGGGAAACCACTGCGACCAGAATTGATGGGGTGGACGCCCCTCGACGGCATCGAATGTGCCAGCATGGTGGATGTTAACCGCCACAACAGAGGAGACGTCCGAAATGAACGTTACCATGATTGGATTGGATTTGGCCAAGAATGTCTTTCAGGTGCACGGAGCGGATGCCGCTGGCGCGGTCATTTTCCGCAAGCAGTTGCGGCGGGACAAGCTGCTCGCCTTTTTTGCCGTGCAGCCGGCGTGCATTGTCGCGATGGAAGCTTGCTCCAGCGCGCATTATTGGGCACGTGAGATCGGTAAACTCGGCCACACGGTTCGCCTGATTGCCCCTGCCTATGTAAAGCCTTTTGTAAAGCGCCAGAAGAACGATGCCGCCGATGCCGAGGCGATCTGCGAGGCCGCGCAGCGCCCGACGATGCGCTTTGTAACTGTTAAGAGTGAAGAGCAACAGGCAAGCGCGGCCGTGTTTCGGGCGCGCGATTTGCTGGTGCGGCAACGTACCCAGACGATCAATGCCTTGCGGGGCCACCTGGCGGAATACGGACTGATTGTTGCCCAGGGCCCGACCCACGTCACCAGACTTGTTTTGCACGTGGAGGATTCCAGGAGCAGGTTGCCGGAGGCCGCACGCACGGCCCTCGCCATTCTGGTTGATACTCTGAAGTCGCTCGCCCAACGCATCCAGAAACTGGATGTCGAAATCGCTCGGCGTGCGCGAGAAGACGAAGACGCACGGCGGTTGGTAAGCGTTCCCGGTGTCGGTCCAATTACGGCGACGGCTTTGATCGCCCTTGCCCCAGAAGCTGCGGGCTTCAAGCGAGGCCGCGACTTTGCAGCCTGGCTGGGTTTAACACCATTGCAGCGCTCCACCGGCGGCAAGCAAAAGCTCGGCGAGACATCGAAGATGGGAGAGCGAACACTACGCCGCCTGCTCATCATCGGTGCAAGCGCCGTGGTGCTGCAGGCGCGCCGGCGCGGCACTCCAGAAGGTTCGTGGCTCGGGCGCATGCTTGCCCGCAAGCCACCCATGCTTGTGACAGTCGCTCTCGCCAACAAGATGGCCCGCATCGTATGGGCGCTTATGGCAAAGGGCGGCGTCTATAAAGCTCCAGCTGCGGCGGCATAACCGCCCGGCCAGAGGTCGTCGAGTTGCAGGAAGGTCAGCGGAAGGTATGGCGCAACAGTCGATGAGACGGGGTCGGGAAAACCAGTATTCTCCAGAGTGCTTCGAGCACGCCGAATTGATTTGGAACCCGATCCGCGAACTCCCATACGGGCCAGCGACGGATGAACGGTCGCGCGAAAGGCCGGACAGATGTCAGCACCCGACTACGCGCGTAATACCGCCCGAAACTCTCTTGCATTCACCGGGGCGTCCACAGATGGAGAATGGACATGACGAAGCCGGCATCGCTGGATTGGCAAGCCGCCGAAGCGGCTGCGAGACGACTGACCGCACAATGGGTGGCAGACGAACCGGGCGGCGCGGTCATCGGCTTCGATGCATCCGGACCGCGCTTCTCGCATGCGGCCGGCGTCGAGAGCCTCGCGACATCCGCGCCGTTCACACTCGATAGCGTCGTGCGCTATGCGTCCCTCACCAAGCACGTCTTCTCAGCGATGGTGCTTGCCCATGCCGACCTTATCGGTCTCGACGATCCGCTCGGCCAGCATCTTCCGGAACTGCGGGCGCCACTTGCGGACGTGACGGTCGGGCAGGCGCTCGACATGAGTGGCGGCCTGCCGGATACCCGCGAATGCCTGTCGTTGCTCGGCCTTTCCGTCTACACGGAGACCAAGGCCGGACCGCTGCTGGAGTACCTCTCGCGCCTGGAGCGGCTGAACTTTGACGCCGGCACCGAGGTCTCATACTCCAACACCGGCTATCGCCTCATCGAAGCGGCTTTGGAGCACAAGGGCTTCCGCTTCGACGATTTCGTCCAACGGGAAATCGCGGCCCCGCTTGGCATCGCGCTGAAGGCGCCGGATGTCTGGAACGATCCGGTGAGCGACCTCGTTCCCGGCTACTGGCACTCGGGCGAAACCTGGCAGCTTTCTGCCGCTGGCCTGCACATTTCCGCATCGGGCAGTCTCACCGGCAGCGCCGGGGCGCTTGCCACCTGGCTGCAGGCGCTGCTCGGTGGCGAAGGCCGCTTCGCCGGTCTTCTGCAGAAGTTGCAGGCGCCCCGATATCTCGCCGACGGGCGACCAACAGGATACGGGCTCGGCCTGCGCAACTCGTCGCTCGGCGGCCGCGAATTCGTTGGCCATGGCGGTTCACATCCCGGCTACAAGACCTATTTCCTCCTCGATCCCGAAACGCGCGCCGGCTTCGTCGTGGTCTCCAACCGCGAGGACACCAACGGTTACAAGATCGCGCTCGAAAGCATGGCAGCGCTCACCGGCATTCCTCTGCCGACCCCGGCAGCCGATCTCGGCGACGGTCTCTACGTGACGGAGGCCGGTCCGTGGTGGGTCGAGGTCAAGGGCAGCACCTGTACCTATCTCGATGCGGATGAGACGCTCTATGACGACGGCGACGGCTGGGCCTCGTCGCGCTCGGCCTCATCCCCTCTCCGGCTGCGCCGCGACGGCGCCGCCCTTGTCGGCGAGGTCGGCCATGCGGCACGGTGCTTGCTTCCAGCGGCGACGCATGAGCCGCTGCCAGCGTCGCTCTCCGGGGTCTGGCGCTCAGGCGAAGGCGCGGAAATCACGGTCGAGAACGGCGCGGTCCTGATGGGCGTCGGCCCCGTACGTCAGACCATGAAGCTCACTCCCCTTGGCAATGGTCGCTTCCTGTTCACGCTGAGCGATGGGCCCTGGGTCAAGCGCATCTGTCTGCATCTCCTCGGGCCCGATCACCTCGAACTGGTGACAAGCCGAGCCCGGATGATCGAATATCGCCGCCGCGCCTGATTTTTCTTGATGACGCGCGGGCGCTGCCACAAAAGAAGTCCGGTCGCCGGCGAATGACGGACCGGACTTCAGGAGTGCATGCCCGTGGAAATCAAATGGCTTGAGGACTTTCTGGCGCTCGCCAGCACGCTGAACTTCTCAAAGGCGGCGGACGAGCGCCATGTCACCCAATCCGCGTTCAGCCGCCGCATCCGGCAGTTGGAGGCCTGGCTCGGCGCCACGCTCGTCGACCGCGCGACCTATCCTTCACGCCTGACGGAGGCGGGGTCGAAATTCGTGCCGGTGGCGCAGGAGACTCTGAAACAGCTCTACCAGGCAAGGCGCAATCTGCAGCAGGAGGAAGGCTCCGACGCCCGCACCATCAAGCTGACAGCGCTGCACACGCTCTCCTTCACCTTCTTTCCCGCATGGATGACACGGGTCAACGCCCGGAGCGGGCCGCTCTTCTCCCGACTTCGCCCCGATTCCGGCAGCATGGAGGAAAACCTCAACTCGCTTGTCGACGGCGAATGCGACTTCCTGCTGACCTACGCCCATACCCAGGTCCCGCACCTGCTCGACCCGCAGGCCTTCGAACATCGCGTGCTCGGCCACGAACGCATCATCCCCGTTTCGGCGGCGAATGAAGCGGGGGAGCCCCTGCACCGGCTGGAAGGCGGCACGAAGCCGTTCCCGCATCTGAGCTACGAAAAATCGTCGTTCTTCGGCCAGCTTCTGGATGATCTGATCGGGCGCGAGCTGCCGCCGGCGCAAAGGGTGCACGAAGGCAGCATGTCGGTGGGGCTGAAAGCCATGGCCGAATCCGGCTGGGGCATCGCCTGGGTGCCCGAAAGCCTGATGACGGATGAGCTGGCGAACGGCTCGCTGGTCAGGGCCGCCGATCCGCGCTGGGACGTCAGTGTCGAGATCCGGCTCTATCGCGCCAAGGAAAACCGCCGCCCGATCGTCGGCCGCGTCTGGCAGAGCCTGGAAGCTGTCGCCTAAGCGACAGCCCTGGCCCGCACGGGCGAGCTAGATCGCCGTCTGTCGTGCGCGCTCCAGATAGAGCTCGCGCAGGCGCTTGACCACCGGGCCAGGCTCACCGCTACCGACGGCCTTGCCGTCGATGCGGGTGATCGGCGCAACGAAGTTCGAAGCGCTGGTGAGGCACGCTTCGCGGGCGTTGAGCGCCTCTTCGAGCGTGAAGGGGCGTTCTTCCAGCGTCATTCCCTGTTCGGCGGCGAGCGCGAGAGCGGCGAGCCGGGTGCAGCCGGGCAGCGTCTTGTGGCTGTTGCCGCGCGTGACGATGCGGTTGTCTGCGGTGACGAGATAGGCGGTGGAGGAAGCACCTTCCGTCACGAACCCGTCCTCGATCATCCACGCCTCATCGCAGCCTTCAGCCTTGGCGATGCGCTTGGCGATCACCTGCGGCAGCAGGCACACACTCTTGATGTCGCGGCGCGCCCAGCGCTGGTCGGGCACGGTCTTGACCGACAGCCCCTTGGTGGTGGCAGTCACCAGCGTCTTTGCCTGGGTGAAGAGCACCAGCGTCGGCTTGATATCCTCGGAGAACAGAAAGTTCCGGTCCTCGGCGCCCCGGGTGAGCTGCAGATAGACCATCCCTTCGACAAGGTCGTTCTCTTCGATCAGCCGCTTTTCGATCGTGACGATCTCGTCGGTCGATACAGGCAAAGGCACATCGATTTCACGCGCGCAGCGCTCCAGGCGCGCCATATGCGATGCGCTGTCGATCAGCTTGCCCTCAAGCACGGCGGTGACCTCGTAGATGCCATCACCGAAGAGGAAGCCGCGATCGAAGATCGAGAGACGCGCCTCGTTCTCGGGCAAAAACTCGCCGTTGAGATAGACGGTGCGGATGGACGGCTGGGACATGTAGGCTCCGTAAAAATTGGTTTGGCAGAGGCGCATGGACCGCAACACCGAACGCGATCCAGGGGCACAAATCAGTGTTCGCTGAGCGCGCGAAGCCGTTCGAGCGAGATCGCCTCGACCGTGCTCGGCTTGCCGTTCGCGGCATTGAAACCATGCGTCGTGCGGGCCATGGTCAGCGAATTGAGGATGGCCTCCTCCGTCGCCTCGATGGCCGCTTCGAAGAGCGGCGATATTAGGTCGTTTGGAAGATCGGGATAGTCGGCAATCGCGGCCCGGCGCGCCTTGGTGCGACGAACGGCGGCAGCCGTCGAGAAGGCGAGCGCATAATCGCCGGAACCATTGCTGAGCGCGGCGCCGGTGCGGGCCAGGCCGCCGAAGGCGCGTTCGGCCAGACGCTTGAGGTTGCGGGAAGAGAGCGGCGCATCGGTCGCGATCACGATGACGATCGAACCGTCGCGGTCGTGTGCCGCCGGCGCCTCGTAGGCACGACCGCAGACGGTGAGCCGGCCGCCATAATTGGATTGGACGAGCACGCCGAGCGTAAAGACCTCGCCTGCCGCCTTCACAAGTCGCGAGCTCGTACCGATGCCGCCCTTCAGCCCGAAGGCCACCGTGCCGGTTCCGGCACCGACAGCCCCCTCCTCGACGGCACCGGTCTCCGCGGCGGCAAGGGCAGCGCCGATCTCGTCGATCGTCGGGCGACCGGCGCGGATGTCGTTGAGGCGGGAGTCGTTGGTCTCGCCGACGACCGCGTTCAGCGACACGACCTTCTCGTTGCCCGGCTGCGCCAGCGTCCAGCGATTGACGGCCTCGATGGCGCGTCCCGTCGCCAGCGTGTTGGTGAGAACGACGGGCGTTTCCAGCTCGCCGAGCTCCTCTACCTGGGTGGAGCCCGCAAACTTGCCGAAGCCGTTGAGCACGGCGAAGCCGGCCGGCACCTTGTCCTGAAACAGGTTGCCGTCATGAGGCAGTATGGCGGTCGCGCCGGTGCGGATGCAGTCGGCCTCGACAACGGTGGCATGGCCGACCGCGACACCCATCACATCAGTGATCGCATTGAGCGGTCCGGGTTCGTAAGCACCCGGGTGGAAACCGATGTCGCGAAGCCGTAAACGCTTGATATTTGTCATTTTTCGCCGTTTTCCTCACCCATCACCGCGGTCGCGAAGCAGTCATTTCGTCGCAGGCGACCCTACCTGTATCGGCGGCAAAACGGCATCGCAAAAATGGAATAGTTTCATGAGAAGCCTGCAACGCCGCCCTTCGCGGTCGGTCGTGGAGCTATGAGCCGAATGAGACTTTTCCGCATGGGCCCATGGGTCAGCGCGGCGACTGATAGTCGAGTGAAATAAAGCAGTTGCAACCATAAGAAACAGTTCATAAGTTCGCCTCGCCTTTGGCAAGGGAGCCTCCCATCCATGACGAAGCCGCTTGATGCAACCTCAGGCAGGTCTCAGCAGACGACGCCCGAAATGGCGACACGGCCGAGCCTCGGCATCTGGGCTTGCTCCGCGCTCGTCGTCGGCAACATCATCGGCTCCGGCTTCTATCTCTCTCCCGCCGCACTCGCGCCCTACGGCGCCGCAGCCCTCGTCGGCTGGGTCTGCATGGCGGTTGCCGCCATGTGCCTCGGCTTTGTGTTTGCGCGGCTCGCAGGCGTCAGGCCCGCGACCGGCGGCCCCTACGCCTACAGTCGCATGGCTTTCGGTCCGTTTGCCGGCTTTCTGGTCGCCTGGGCCTACTGGATCTCGATCTGGGCGTCGCTGCCGGCGATCGCCATGGCCTTCACCGGTTATCTCGGCGTGTTCTTCCCGAACCTTCAGCATATGCCGGGCGGCTTCACGGCGGTTTCGCTCGCCGCCATGTGGCTGGTTGCCGCCATCAACATGTTCGGCGTCAGGAGCGCCGGGCGTTTCCAGATCGTGACCGTCGGATTGAAACTCCTTCCCTTCATCGCGATTGCGCTTCTCGGCCTCTTCTGGATCGAGCCGCAGAACCTGACACCCATCAACCCGAGCGGGCTGTCCATGCTCGGTCTGATCTCCGCGACCGCACCGTTGACGATGTTCGCCTTTCTCGGCATCGAGTCTGCCACCGTTCCGGCCGGCGATGTCGATGATCCGAAACGCACGATCCCGCGGGCGACCGTGCTCGGCACGCTCTGCTGCGGCCTCATCTTCATCCTAGGCACGCTCGTGGTCATGGGCACGGTCCCGCGCGAAACGCTTGCGCGTTCCGCCGCTCCCTTCTCCGATGCGGCCTTCATGATGTGGGGCTGGTGGGGGAGCACGCTGGTTGCGGCCGCCGTCGTTCTTTCGTCGATCGGCGCGCTCAACGGCTGGACGCTGCTGATGGCTCAGGTGCCGATGGCAGCGGCCCGCGATGGGCTGTTCCCTCCAGTTTTCGGGCGCCTTTCCAGCCGTGGCGTGCCGCAGTGGGGTATCGTCCTGTCGATGCTACTTGCTTCGGCCCTTCTCGTTCTGCAGACCTCGGGCGTGTCGGGACTGATGGCCGTCTATAGGTTCGCCGTCGACCTTTCGACCACCGCAGCCATGGTGCCTTACGTCTTCTGCAGCCTCGTCGAGGGCGCGCTGTTCCTGGCACTCACACGTCCGCGCGACGAGGAATGGGGCGGCTTCCGCCTTGGCCCCTACAAGCCTTATGCCCTGGTCGCCTTCATCTTTTCGCTTTGGACGGTCTACGGCAGCGGACCTCAGGCGGGCCTCTGGTGCCTCCTGCTGCTGCTCGTGGCACTGCCCGTCTACCTGTCAGTCGAAAGGAAGGAGCCGTCCACTGGCTGACGTCAAAAAGAATACCCCCACCTGCACCTAGCACCGAACTAGAGAGAGGATTGGATATGAGCATGTTAAACAGGGGTCACCGCCGTCTCGGCATGAAAGCACTCGTTCTTGACGACGAGATCAGCGAGGAAAGTGCGGCCGGCCGCGCCGTGCGGTCGCTGATCGCGGAACTTGAACGCCGCCAGATCGAAGTGGTCACCGCGGAAAGCGCCGATGACGGCATAGCGGTCATCCGTTCCGACCCCGCGCTCCAGTGCGTCCTTGTCGACTGGGACCTCGGCCCCGACGGCCACGAGCAGTCCATCGAAGTCGTCGAGGCGCTGCGCAGGCGCAACGGCACCGTACCGCTGCTGCTGCTTGCCGATCGCAGCGTCGCCTCCACCGTTCCGGCCGAGATCATGGCCAAGGTCGACGACTTCGTCTGGATGCTCGAAGACACGATGGACTTTGTCGGCGGGCGCATCCAGGCGGCGATCGAGCGCTATCGCTCAACCGTGCTGCCGCCGATGTTCAAGGCGCTCGCGCAGTTTTCGCAGGTGCACGAATATTCCTGGCACACGCCCGGTCATACCGGTGGCACCGGCTTTCTCAAGTCCCCGCCCGGCCGCGCCTTCTTCGAGTTCTTCGGCGAGCCGCTGCTGCGCTCGGACCTCTCGATCTCGGTCGGCGAACTCGGGTCGCTGCTCGACCATTCCGGGCCGATCGGAGCCAGCGAGAAGTACGCCGCCCGCGTCTTCGGCTCGCACCGCAGCTATCACGTCACCAACGGCTCATCGACGTCGAACCGCGTCATCCTGATGGCGAGCGTCAGCCGCGACCAGATCGCGCTTTGCGACCGCAATTGCCACAAGTCCGCCGAACACGCGATGACCATGTCGGGCGCCGTGCCGACCTATCTGGTGCCGACCCGCAACCACTACGGCATTATCGGTCCGATTCCACCGGAGCGCCTGACGGCCGTCGCTATCCGCAAGGCGATCGACGACAATCCGCTCGCCGCCGACCTCGCCGACAGGGAACCGAAGCACGCCATCATCACCAATTCCACCTATGACGGGCTCTGCTACAACGTCACTCGCGTCGAGGAACTGCTCGGCGCCAGCGTCGACCGGCTGCATTTCGACGAAGCCTGGTACGGATACGCCCGCTTCAACCCGATCTATCGCGACCGGCACGCCATGCATGGCGACCCGAAAGCACATACGGCAAACAAGCCCACGGTCTTTGCCACCCAGTCGACCCATAAGCTGCTGGCGGCCCTTTCGCAGGCCTCCTTTATCCACGTGCGCGACGGCCGCAAGCCCATCCCGCACGGCATCTTCAACGAGACGTTCATGATGCACGCGTCGACCTCGCCGAACTACGCGATCATCGCTTCCAATGACGTGTCCGCAGCAATGATGGACGGGCCTGGCGGTGCCGCCCTCACCAACGAATCGATCGAGGAAGCCGTCGCCTTCCGCCTGATGATGTCGCGGCTCGCCAACGACGCGGCCGAGCGCGGCGACTGGTTCTTCGATTGCTGGCAACCGGATACGGTGCGCGACCCGAAAACCGGCCGCACAAGCCCCTTCCATGAAGCCTCGCCGGAATCCCTCGCGACCGATCCGTCCTGCTGGATGCTGAAGCCCGGGGCAGCGTGGCACGGCTTCGGCGAGATCGAGGACGGCTATTGCATGCTCGATCCGATCAAGGTCTCGATCGTCACACCGGGTGTTGCGCCCGGCGGCGGGCTGATGCCGGTGGGCATCCCCGCAAGCCTCGTCACCGCCTATCTCGATGCCCGCGGCATCGTTGTCGAGAAGACGACCGACTTCACCATCCTATTCCTCTTCTCGCTCGGCATCACCAAGGGCAAATGGGGCTCGCTCGTCAGCGCGCTTTGCGACTTCAAGCGCGACTACGACGCCAACCTCACGCTCGAAGTGGCCATCCCGTCGCTGATTGAGGACCACCCGGAACGTTACGCCGGCATGGGTCTCAAGGATCTCGCCGACACAATGTTCCAGGCGATGGACCAACTGAAGACCACCGCCTCCATGGCCGCCGGCTTCTCTGTCCTGCCACATCCGGACCTGAGCCCGGTGCGCGCCTACGAGCGGCTGGTGCGCGGCGAGGTGGAACAGGTGACGCTCGACCATCTGGCCGGCCGCACGGTCGCAACGGGCGTCGTGCCCTATCCGCCCGGCATCCCGCTGCTGATGCCGGGCGAAAACGCTGGGCCCGCCGATGGTCCGGTCCTCGGCTACCTCAAGGCGCTGGAGGCCTATGATCTCCGGTTCCCGGGCTTCACCCATGACACGCACGGGGTGGAGGTCGAGGACGGCCTCTATCGCGTCTATGTGTTGACCCGCTGACCCGGCTTCAGGAGCGAGAACAATGGCTGCTGTCGATACGGCCTCCAAAACCACATCCGCGGGCGTCGCGGAATCCGCCAAGATCGGCCTCGTGCCCGCGACCCTGATGGTCGCGGGCAACATGATGGGCTCCGGCGTCTTCATGCTGCCGGCAAACCTTGCCGCAGTCGGCTCCATCGCCGTCTTCGGATGGCTGATCACGATTGCCGGCGCGATCGCGCTGGCTTTGACCTTCGCCAAGCTGGCAGCGATCGACCCCGCTGCCGGCGGACCCTACGCCTATACGCGCAAGGCCTTCGGCGACTACATGGGCTACCAGACGAACCTCATCTACTGGCTCGCCAACGTCGTGGGTAACGTCGGTCTCGCGGTCGCCGGTCTCGGTTACCTCACCGCCTTCTTCCCGATGCTGCGCGATCCGCTCGTCTCGGCGCTGGCGCAGGTGGCGCTCATCTGGTTCTTCACCTACGCCAACATCCTCGGGCCGAACGTCGTCGGGCGGCTGCAATCCTTTACCACCTCCTTCGCCCTGGTGCCGATCCTCGGCATGGCGATCTTCGGCTGGTTCTGGTTCTCGCCGGCGACCTTCTCCGAGGGCTGGAACGTATCGGGCAAGGACAGCTGGGTGGCGATCATGGCGACGCTCAACTTCACGCTCTGGGCCTTCATCGGTGTCGAAAGCGCGTCGGTCTCGGCGGGCGTCGTGCGCGACCCGCAGCGCAACGTGCCGATCGCAACCGTCGGCGGCGTCATTCTCGCGGCCGTTGCCTATATCCTGTCGTCGACGGTGATCATGGGCATGATCCCGAACAAGGAGCTGATCGCGTCTTCGGCACCTTTCGCAGACGCCGCGCGGTTGGCGCTCGGCGATACAGCAGGTGCCGTCGTTGCGATCTGCGCCGCACTCGGCTGCCTGGGCTCGCTTGCAGGCTGGACGCTGCTCGTCGGTCAGACGGCAAAGGCCGCCGCCGATGACGGCCTCTTCGGCTCGATCTTCGCCAAGGTCAATTCCAAGGGCGTGCCTTCGGCCGGCCTTGCGATCGTTGCCGTGATCATGACTGTGCAGGTCTTCGCCACGATGTCGCCGACCGCCAGCGAGCAGTTCGGCAAGATCGCCTCGATCGCAGTGATCATGACGCTGCTGCCCTATATCTACTCGGCGATCTCCATCAAGGTGCTCGGCTATAAGAAGATGCCGGCAAGCACCTACAACTGGTACGTCATCATCGGCCTCGCGGCCGCGATCTATAGCCTCGTTGCGCTGATCGGTTCCGATGGCGAGCAGACGCGCTGGTCGCTGATCTTCGTGATCTCGACGATCGTCTTCTATTCGGCTGCGATCACCCGCAAGCGCGAGATCGACGAGAAGCACATCGACCCCGGCGGCCACGCCCCGACCTGGATCCGCTATGTCACCGTGACCGTGACGATTGTCGCCCTCGTCGCGCTGTTCTGGGTTTCGGTCGGCCGTCACCGCGCCGAAACGCTGCGCACCCGCTCGCCGGTTCCGCCTGTCGAAAGCACCGTCCAGCCCGCGGCCGGTTCGCCGGCGGCCGTGCTTCCGGCCGAGAGCCAGCCGGCGCAATAGCCAAAAGGAGGGGTGGTGGATGCAGCCACCGCCCCTTCTTGCATCGATGTCGTCGAGAACGCGCGACCTCGGCCGCGCGTGTTTCAGGTGCCCTCATCGCTGTCGCCGCGGCTTCTTCGACGAACCGCCTGTTGCCTGCCGCGATCCACCAACACAAATATCGGTTTCGGGCGACGAAATACGTCACCTGCCGTATTTTCCAAAGCAGCGTGCGCGACTAGCTTTCGCGCGCCCGCCTTGTGAATTTCCGTTTTTCTTCAATACCCTGCGCCACGGATGCGCCGCGATGCCGGGCATTGGGGAACTGCCTTGCAAAAGAACCGCCGAACCGCCGCTCACATCGCCACGCTCGTCGTGTCGACCGCGCTGTCATCCTCCGGGTTCGCACAGGATGCGGGCGACCCCGGCGATCCGGCAACGTGGCGTACACCAGAGTTCAACGCCCAGTGGGGACTGGCAACTATCCACGCTGAATATGCCTACATGCTGGGCTACGACGGCAGCGGCATCAAGGTCGGCGTGGTCGACAGCGGCCTCGACATTAGCCACCCGGAGTTTGGCGGACGCTATGCGGAGGGTATCACTTATGATCCGGAGAAGCCTTGGACGTTCGTAGGGGAGGGTCACGGCACAACGGTCGCCTCGGTCATCGCCGCCAATCGCGATGGGGTCGGCATGCACGGTGTTGCCCCGCGCGCGACCATCGTTCAGGCAGGGGCATCCGACATACCGGGCTACATCAACAATGCTGCCGCCAACTACGGAATCCATACACTCGTCGACCGCGGCGTGAAGATCATCAACAACAGTTATGGCGACGGCTTCATTACAGAAATGACGGCCGACCGGGCCGAAGCGACGCTCTCAAACAATCTGTCCGCCTATCGCTACGCGGTTTCGCGTGGTGCACTTCTCGTCTTCGCAGCGATGAACGACGGCGCGGCACAACCGTCCATCGATGCGGGTCTCCCCTATCTTTTCCCGGAGCTGGAACAGGGCTGGCTCGCCGTGGTGGCGACCGGTCCTACACACATGCCCGATTGGTCGAACAGGTGTGGCGTTGCAGTAAATTGGTGTCTTGCCGCACCTGGTGGAGACGACGCCACGCGCTGGGACCCGGAAAGAGGCGAATGGGTCTGGGCCAATCCTCAGGACAACATCATGGTCGCCGTCCCCGGTGGAGGATACAGCAGGGAAAACGGCACGTCCCTGGCTGCACCGTTCGTGGCCGGAACGGCCGCGCTGGTCGCGCAGGCATTCCCGTACATGACGATGGACCAGGTCCGCCAAGTCCTGTTGGGAACGGCCACCGACTATGGCGACCGGGGCGTCGATCCCGTGTTTGGCTATGGCATGGTCAACGCCGGGCGGGCAGTGCGAGGTCCGGGCAAGTTCGACTGGGGTGATTTCCACGCCGTGATCGAGGACGGCGAAAGCGCATGGTCCAATAACATCACCGGCGCGGGAGGGCTGATCAAATCGGGCGACGGCATATTGATCTTGGCCGGTGACAGCACATATCACGGCTCCACACGCGTCGATGGCGGCTTCCTGGCGATTGCCGGCAGCATTGCCTCCGAGACCTTTGCTGACGGAAACGGCATACTCTCCGGCAACGGTACCATCTACGGCAATGTCGACAACAACGGCGCCGTCAATCCGGGCTGGGGCCGCAGGGGCGGTACGCTGACCCTGGCCGGCAACTATCGCCAGTCGGGCGACGGCTGGTTCCTCGTCAATCTCGACGCACCCGATGGCACCAGCCGGCTCGACGTCACGGGCACGGCGGAGATCGCCGGCGCCGTTGATGTCAGGGTCAGACCCGAAAATTACAAGGGCGACGGCCGCCACACCATTCTCTCCGCGCTCGGCGGGGTGACCGGGCGCTTCGAAGATGACTGTGGATGCTATGCCTTCCTCGATCTCACCCTCGCCTACGACCCGAACACCGTCTATCTCGATGTCGCGCGCAATGCCGTGGCCTTCGCGGATCTGGCGACGAGCCGCAATGGTGCAGTTGCTGCCTCGGCAATCGAGCGGCTCGGCATCGGCGCGGAACTCCATGATCTCGCCGTCACTCTCGACGAGCACACCGCAACCGACCTCTTCGGGCAACTGCCGGGCGAGGTTCATAGCTCCACGGTGACGGGTCTCATCGAAAACAGCCAGCTCATCGGCAACCGGATGAACGACCGGTTGCGTGCGGCCTTTGAAACTGTCGGCGCCACGGCGCGGCCGATCGTTGGCACCGACGAGATCACCACGGCATCGATTTCTCCGGTAGAAGCCATGCGCGCGTGGGGCTCGGCGTTCGGGTCCTGGGGGGATACCGACGGCGACCGCAATGCAGCCGACTTGTCTCGATCCACCGGCGGGTTCGTTGCCGGTCTCGATGGTGAGATCGGCAGCGGCTGGCGGCTCGGCTTCCTCGGAGGCTACAGCCATTCCAGCTTCAAGGTCGACGACCGCCGCTCACAGGCCTCGAGCGACAACTATCATCTCGGGGTCTATGGCGGCGCGGTCCGGGGCGCTCTGTCGTTCCGGTCCGGTCTTGCCTACACCTTCAGCGAGATCGACAGCAGCCGGCAGCTCGTTTCGCCAGCGCTTGTCGACAGCCTGACCGCGGACTACCGCGCCGGCACCACGCAGGTGTTTGGCGAACTCGGATACGCCCTCACGGCCGGCGATATTGCTTTCGAGCCCTTCGCCAACCTCGCCTATGTCAACGTGCACACCAACGAGTTCAAAGAGAAGGGCGGTGCGGCAGCGCTCTCCGTTCATGGCGGCTCCAGCGACATGGCCTTCACCACAACGGGACTTCGCGCATCTGCCGATTTCGAGCTCGGGGCCGCAAAGGCGACGGCGCGCGGTATGATCGGCTGGCGGCATGCCTATGGCGACATCACCCCTGCGCTCGCCCAGGCATTCTCCGGCAGCGAGGCCTTCTCGGTCGCCGGTGCGCCCATCGCGCGCGACGGCGCCATCCTCGAGGCCGGTATCGATTCCGCGCTGACGCCAGCATCGACGCTCAGCGTTTCCTATCAGGGTCAGATCGCCTCGACGGCCCGGGAGCACGGGGTCCGAGCCGATCTCAATGTCAAGTTCTAAGGTTTCGCGCCCGAAAGCGGATCAGGATGCCAGTTGATCCGCTGACATCGTCAGGCTGCGCGAATGGCTTGGCGGCGCGCCCATGATCTTGCGGAAGGCGCGGCTGAAGGACGCCTCGGAATCGTAGCCCAGACGATTGGCGACATGGGCGACCCGTTTTCCTTCGCGCAGCCACTGATGCGCTTGGTGCATGCGCATGCGTGCCACGTAGCGGGCCGGTGTCTCGCCGACCGTATCGGCGAAGCGCTGGGCAAAACCGGAACGCGACGCCCCCATGAGCTTTGCCAGTTCCGGCACCGTCCAGTCCTTCGTCGGGTCGAGATGGATGGCGGCGAGCACCCGGCCCACCTCCGGATGGCGCACGGCGGCAAGCCAGCCGGTTGACGTGCCGCAACCGTGTTCCACCCAGGCGCGGATAATCGTGGCGGTCAGCACGTCGGCAAGGCGCGCCAGGATGCCGCCGGAGCCGACGCGCTGCATCGCCGCCTCGCGCGTCATGGTATCGAGCAGAGACGGGATCGACGGCTCGCTCGAAGCCAGATCGCTGGTGCGCATCACCGACGGCATCAGTTGCAAGAGCGGATGGAGCCGGTCGACATTGAACTGCATCACCGCGAAGAACAGGAGGTTCTGGCTGTCCGAGTTGGGGCACTGCACATCGACGATGCCGTCGCAAAGCTGCCGTTTCGGCAGGTCACGGATCGATATCGTCGGCAGGCCGGGCTTGCTCGCGAGCACATGCGCATCGCCCCGCGGCAACAACACGGCATCCCCGGGCGTCAACTCCATCCACGAACCATCTGGCGATTGCAGATGGGCGGAACCGGAGGCAAGAAAATGAAATCGTGCCGGTTCCTGTTCGGGATAGGAGGTCGCCCATGGCGCGCAGGGCTGGCAGCGCCCATATTCGACACCGTCGAGCCTGAGGCCGCGCAGGATCTCCGTCAGCGCATCGCTCATATTACATCTCACCTTTGGACAAACAGCACAGTGTTTTGGATTTTCTAGCATAGAAACTCCAGAGAACCATGCATATTTTCATCATCACATGCAATGGAGATGAAAGTCATGGATGGTATTGTCGCCAAGCCCACGGGACAGGCGGATGAACGGGACAAGCCCTTGTGGGCGGCTGTCGTTTCCCTGTCGCTCGGGGTCTTCGGCCTGGTCACGGCAGAGTTTCTGCCGGCAAGTCTGCTGACGCCGATGTCGGCGGATCTCGGCGTGACCGTCGGCGCCGCCGGCCAGTCGGTCACCACTACGGCCGTGGTCGCGGCCATCGCCGGCCCGGCGATCGTCGTCTATACCGGACGTTTCGACCGCCGCAACGTGCTCTTGTCCCTAACCGCGCTGCTCATCGTTTCCAGCCTGATCGCCGGTTTCGCGTCCAGCCTTTCGATGCTGCTCGTCGCCCGTTTCCTCCTCGGCATCGGCCTTGGCGGTTTCTGGGCGCTGTCTTTGGCGCTCGCCATGCGGCTCGTTCCCGGCCGGCTGATGCCGCGGGCGATGGCGATCGTGATGTCCGGCGTTTCAATCGCAACCGTCTGCGCGGCCCCGGTCGGCGCCTGGATCGGCGCGACGCTCGGCTGGCGCTACGCCTTCCTGCTTGCCGCCGCCGTCGGCATCGTCACCTTCATCGTCCAGGCGCTAACGGTTCCGCGCCTGCCTCCCATCGGCACAACCGGCCTCGACACGATCCTCAACGTCCTGAAGCGCCCGGCGATCCGGCTCGGCCTTGCGACCATCCTCTTGGTCGTCACCGGCCACTTTGCCGGCTTCACCTATGTCCGCCCGTTCCTTGAACAGGTGCCGCAGTTCGGCGTCGAGGCGATAACCGCGATCCTGCTCGCCTTCGGCATCGGCGGCTTCTTCGGCAACATTGCCGGCGGCTTCCTCGCCGAGCGCAGCACGCGGCTCTCGATGATGTCGGCGGCCGCCGGCGTCGCTGCCACCACGCTGGTCCTGGCACTGGCGGGCGCGCTGCCGGCCGTCGCCATCGTCGCCACGGCGGCCTGGGGCTTCGCCTTCGGCGCCCTGCCGGTCAGCGTCCAGTCGTTCCTGAGCCGTGCGGCCGGTGATGAGGCCGAAGGTGCTGGAGCGGCGACGCTCACCACTTTCCAGATCGCCATTTCCACCGGGGCGATCCTCGGCGGCCTCCTTGTCGAACTGCAGGGCCCGGCCGGCGTCTTCCTCTTTGCGGCGGTTGCCGCAATGCTCGGCACCTCACTGGTTTCGGTCTATCGCGAGCGGGCTCTTCAACCGGCGGAGTAACAACATCCGCGCCAGCTTGGTGCGAGAGTGGCAACTCGCACTCGCGCCTGCCGGGCTCGGAAGAGTCCGGCAGGCAAGAATCCTAGGTGCAGCGCGGCGATCCGTGACGTCTGGCAACAGGCGCTGCACGCAGTGGGGCGCTGTTGCGGAAGGGGGTTTGGTCAGGACAACGACATGCCCCCATCCGTGTCGGAAGGATCAATTCCCCGGAAGCCGCCGCTCCTTCCAGGCAGCTTTCGGCACTTCGCCACCGATGGCAATGCTGAAGGAGGTCACTTCGGTCGCATCTTCATTGACGACGCAATTGAAGTCGACGTCGTACCAGTTCGATTTGTTCTGGTAGGCCCCACCGCTGGCGTCCATACGGTTTTTGGCGATGAAGCCACCCCTCGGCCCGAAGGGCACCAGTCCTTCGGGCGGGGTATCCGGCCGCTGGCTGCGGATCTGTTCCAGCGCCTCGAGATTGCACAGTTGCAGGATCCGCCTCTTGACCGGCAGGTTGATCAGGGCCTGTTTAACCCGCGGATCGGCAATCGACTTTGCAGAATAAAGTTCTTTTGCTTTCGTCAATTTGCTTGGAACGGGCTTGAGTTCGACCTTTGCCGCAGCATCGGCCGGCTTTGCCTTTGCCGTCCCGTCTTCCGATTTGACCGTCTGCGGCTTGGCGTCCGGCGTTTCTTTTGCTTCAGGCTTGGCTTCGGCCACCGTCGCCGCTGCCTTTTCATCCGCCTTCTGTGTGGGGCTGTCAGTGGATCTCGCAGGCACGGCAAGCGTTGACGGGGGTTTCGGTTCCTTGACCGGTTCTTTTTTCTCGGTCGAGGACACCGT
Source organism: Ensifer sp. Root423 (assembly GCF_001426275.1). Classification (NCBI taxonomy): domain Bacteria; kingdom Pseudomonadati; phylum Pseudomonadota; class Alphaproteobacteria; order Hyphomicrobiales; family Rhizobiaceae; genus Ensifer; species Ensifer sp. Root423. Next base: position 82,555 of record NZ_LMEG01000009.1, read on the forward strand.
TGCCGGCTTATCCGCCGGCTTTGCCTTGTCATCCACGGCCTTTGCCGGCTCGGACGCCTCCGTCTTTTTCTCCGTCTCGCGCGCAGCCGGCGGAAGCTCTGCCTCCTTGTTGTCCTGCTTGGTCTTGGCCATGGCCGAGGTGAAGGATTGCGGCAGTTGCTGCGCCGGCTTGGGTTGCGGCTTCGGGTCTGCCTTCTGCTGGGGCTTGGGTTTGGGCTGCGGCTTTGGCTGTTCAGCCTTCTTCTCTTCGCCCTTTTTCGGCCCCGCCTTCTTCTGCTCTGCCTGTTTTTGCTCGGCCTTCTTCGGCTCCTTCGCCTCTGCTGGCGGCGGAACGAGCTCGACGTTGACGGTCTGCTCCTTCGGCGGCGTCGGCAGCTCGAAGGGCAGGTCGTACAAAAGAAAAAGGGCTACGACGAGGTGCAGGGCGACCGACACCGGCGCGCCCCATCCCATCCGTTCCCGCCAATTTCCCGCAAAAAGCTGCATCGCCAAGGAGATAAACCAATCGACGGGCGGAACCTAGGAGCTTCCGCCGATCTCAACAAGAGGCATAGGCCTGCATATGCAGCCGGAGGTTCGCGCTGCAGCTTGCGGGCCATCGATCGTGGGCGAATGAAATTGACGCCTTCGAGGGTCGCCGCCATCAACCGCTGGCTTCTTGTCAAAAACGTTCCCGGCAAAAACGAGGCGGCGAAATCTGTTTCGGGCCACGCGCCAATTTCGCACAAAAATACCTATTATATAATTTCTATAGATTTAATTTTTACTCACGCCCGAACGGCTTCGCCCGGTGGCGCAATGACATTCTTTTGGCTTTGGGGACCCTCATGCAGCGAACTTCCACTCACCGAAAACTTTTCACAAAAGCCTTTGCCGCGACGGCAGCGCTGGCGGCGGGCCTCATCGCCACCTCGGCGCTTGCCGGCGAAACGCTCGACAAGATCAAGGCGCGCGGCGTCATCAAGGTCGGCGTCGGCACCACGCCGGGCTTCTTCTCACCCGACAGCAACGGCCGCTGGCAGGGCTTCTTCGTCGATTTCGGCCGCGCCATCGCCATCACCGTCTTCAACGATGCCGAGAAGGTCGAGTTCACCAACTCGTCGCCGCAGCAGCGTCTGCCGGCGCTGCAATCGGGCGAGTTCGACATCCTGTTGTCCGGTGTCACCCAGACGGTGAGCCGCGCCTTCAAGCTCGGCTTCCATTTCGGCCCCGTCGTCTTCTACGACGGCCAGGGACTGCTGGTGCGCAAGGACCTTGGCGTAGCCAAGGGCGAGGAACTCGACGGCGCGACGATCGGCGTCCAGAGCGGCACGACCGGCGAACTCAACATCGCCGACTTCTTCCGCAAGACCGGCAAGGCTTTCACGCCGGTCACGATCGAGGAAACCGGCGAGTTCCTGAAGGCGCTCGACTCAGGCCGCGTCGACGCCCTGACCCAGGACGCGACCGACCTTGCGGCCAAGCGCACCCAGCTTTCCAAGCCCGACGATTACGTGCTACTGCCCGAGCGCCTGTCGAAGGAGCCCTTGGCGCCGGCGATCCGCGCCGGTGACGACCAGTGGCTCGAAATCGTCAACTGGACGGTCTACGCGACGATCCAGGCCGAAGAGTTCGGCATCACCAAGGAGAACGTCGACACGTTCCTTGCGAGCGAGGATCCGGCGATCAAGCGCTTCCTCGGCGTCGATCCGTCGCTCGGCGAAGCGATCGGTCTTGATCCGAAATTCGCCTACAACATCGTCAAGACCGTCGGCAACTACGGCGAGATCTTCGAGCGCAACGTCGGCAAGGGCACGCCGCTCAACTTCGAGCGCGGCTACAACCAGCCCTGGACGGCCGGCGGCCTGCTCTATTCGCCGCCGTTCCGTTGAGCCTATTCATGGTCCTTCCCATGACACGCCAACTCCAACCGGGCCCTTCGGGGCCCGGACCCGTCTCGCGCCTCCTGTCCTGGATCGGGCCGCTGCCTTTGCAGCAAGGCCTGCTCTTTATCGGCGTGCTGCTGCTCTTTGCCTTTCTCGGCCAGAACACCGCCGAGAGCATGCACCGCATGGGACTGACGCCGGGCTTTGCCTTCCTCTCCCATCAGGCCAATTTCGAGATCGGGGAAAGCGTTCTTCCTTACGCGGCCGGCGACAGCTACGCCCGGGCGCTTGCCGCCGGCATCGCCAATACCGTCAAGGTCGCGCTCGTCGGATGTCTGCTTGCAACCGTGCTCGGTGTCGCACTCGGCATCTTCAGGCTGTCCGGCAATCTGCTGCTAGCGACCTTCGCCCATGGCTATGTCGAGCTCCTGCGCAACACGCCTTTGTTGCTGCAACTGTTCCTGTGGAGTGCGATCATCCGCGCGCTTCCGCCGCCGCGCGGCGCCTATACGTTTCTGGGCAGCGTCTATCTCAGCAATCGCGGCGTCTTTCTGCCCTCGCTTTCGGTCGACGGTCTGCCGGCCTCCGTATGGCTGCCCGCGGTGCTCCTGACCGTCTTCGCGGCACTCGTCATTTCCAGGCGCCTGCTGGCGGGCGCGACGTTCTATCTGCCGAAAACCGCCGGCACCGTACTCGGCGCATTGGCAATCTTCTATTTCGCTCTCGTATCCCTCGGCTTCAGCGCATCGGTCGAAGTGCCTGCCAAGGGCGGCTTCAACATTCGCGGCGGCCTATCGCTGACCCCGGAATTCGCCGCGCTGCTGATCGGCCTCGTCGTCAATGCCTCCGCTTCGATTTCCGAGATCGTGCGCAGCGGCATCCAGTCGGTGGCATCGGGTCAATGGGAAGCCGCTCGCGCACTCGGGCTGAAGCCCGCGCAGATCATGCGCCTCGTCGTACTGCCGCAGGCGCTTCGGGTGATCACGCCGCTGATGATTTCGAGCTTTCTCGATCTGACCAAGAATTCGAGCCTCGCGGTCGCAATTGGTTACCCCGATCTCGTCAGCGTCGCCAACACGACGGCCAACACCACTGGTCAGGCTCTCGAAGCGATCATCATCATCGGCGCCGTCTACCTGACGATCAGTCTTGCGGTTTCGGCCCTCATGAACCTCTACAACCGGCGCGTCGTTCTGCGCGGAGAAGGAAAACGATGAGCCAGATCGAACTTGCGCCGCCGGTCGCGCCCGACTGGCACCGCTGGCGTGAAGGCCTCTTCAACGGTTGGGCCAATGGCCTCGTCACGCTGGCGACGCTCGCCGCAATCCTCTGGATTGCACTTCCCTTTGTCCGCTGGGCCGTCATCGATGCCGTCTGGACCGGCACCGCGGCCGATTGCGCCACGGAAACGGCGGGCGCCTGCTGGGCGTTTGTCGGCGCCAAGTTTCGTTTCATGCTCTTCGCCTTCTTCCCGCCGCCGCTGCAATGGCGCCCGGCGCTGGTGATCGCCCTCATTGCTGCGCTCCTGACCATCTCCGCCATTCCCCGTTTCTGGAGCTTCCGCCTGGTGCCGGTCTGGTTGCTGGCGCTCGTCGGCATCTGGCTGCTGATGGCGGGGACGTCGGGCTTGGAGCCGGTCTCGACCAATCATTGGGGCGGGCTGCCGATCACGCTCACAGTCTCGATCGCCGGCCTTGCCTTCGCCTTTCCGATCGCGCTGCTGCTGGCGCTTGCCCGCCAGTCGGACATGGGGCTCGTGCGCTCCTTGGCCATTGCCTTCATCGAAGTGCTGCGCGGTGTGCCGATGATCGCCGTGCTCTATGTCGCCATGCTGATCGTGCCGATGGCGCTACCGAGCGGCGCGGCCATCGACAAGCTGCTTCGGGCGCAGATCGGCGTCACCCTGTTCTTCTCGGCCTACCTCGCCGAGATCATCCGCGCCGGATTGCAGGTGATCCCGGCGGGTCAGAGGGAGGCGGCGCTGTCGCTTGGCCTCAGCCGGATCCAGATGCTCCGGCTGGTGGTGCTGCCGCAGGCGCTGCGAGCTGTCATCCCGGCCATCGTCAACCTGTCGATCGGCATCGTGCTCAACACCTCGCTGCTTGCGGTCATCGGCATCTACGATCTGCTCAATGCCGCCAAGACCTCGGCCACCGATCCCGCCTGGCTCGGCTTTTACAGCGAGGCCTACATCTTCGCGGCGCTGGTCTATTTCGCCATCTGCTTTTCCGGTTCGCGCTACAGCCTGTGGCTGGAGAAGAAGCTCAACGGCGCCCATCGCCGATAGCGGCATCTGACGGGGGTTGCGTGCCACGCGCCGCCGGGCCAAGAGTGCGCCGAAGCGAAATCTGTGACCGGGCAAAGCGCATGGGACAAAAGAACATCGCCGTCATTGGCGGCGGACCGAGCGGCTTGATGGCCGCCGAGGTGCTGTCCGAGCGCGGCCACGCGGTCACCGTCTATGACAGCATGCCGACGGTCGCGCGCAAATTTCTGCTGGCCGGCAAGTCGGGCCTGAACATCACCCATTCGGAGCCCTATGTGGCCTTTGCGGAGCGCTTCGGTAATGCCTCGCCGCGATTGCGTGCGGCGCTGGACGCCTTCACGCCCGATGACATCAGGCAATGGGCGGCAGACCTCGGAACCAGGACCTTCGTCGGCTCCTCGGGCCGTGTCTTCCCGGAGGTGATGAAGGCGTCGCCGCTCCTGCGCGCCTGGCTCAAGTCGCTGGAAAGCCGAGGCGTTCGCATCCTGACGCGGCACCACTGGACTGGCTTTGAAGGCAAAGCACCCGCGTTCGATACCCCGGACGGCAAGACGCTTGTCAGCGCAGATGCGACTCTGCTCGCGCTCGGTGGCGCCAGCTATCCGCGTCTCGGGTCGGATGCCGCCTGGGTTTCCTGGCTGGAGCAGAGGGACGTGTCTGTCGCCAAATTCCAGCCCGCCAATTGCGGCTTCGACGTCGACTGGAGCGAGACCTTCCGCGATCGCTTCGCCGGCGCCGCGCTGAAGGGCGTCACCGCAACGTCGGAATCCGGCACCGTCCCGGGCGAATTCGTCGTCAGCAGGACCGGCATCGAAGGCAGTCTCGTCTATGCGCACACCAGCGCGCTTCGGGATCGACTGTCCGGCGGGGAACCGGCCGACCTGGTGGTCGACCTCACCCCGGGACGTACCGTCGGGAAATTGGCAAAAGACCTTGGCCGCCTCGACACCAAGACCAGCTTTTCCAACCGCCTGCGCAAGGGGGCCGGGCTCGAAGGGGTGAAAGCGGCGCTGCTGCGTGAGGTTTCGCCTGATGCCGCGCGCTTGCCGCCTCCAGAACTTGCGGCCTTGATCAAGGCGTTGCCAATCCCGCTCATCCGCCCACGCCCGATCGCCGAGGCCATCTCCTCCGCCGGCGGCATCGCCTGGTCCGCGATCGATGACGAATACATGTTAAGAGCGCTGCCCGGCACCTTCGTCGCCGGCGAAATGATCGATTGGGAAGCGCCGACCGGGGGCTATCTGCTGACCGCCTGCTTTGCCACAGGGCGTGCGGCGGCTCGCGGGCTCGATCGTTGGCTTAACCGGCCAGCATAAAAAATCGCCGCGCCTTTGGCAGGCGCGGCGATGGTTCAGGTGGCGTCAAAGCCTTACTGGTCGTTCAGCACCAACCCCTTGGTCAGCTCCAGCGCCTGGCGCTCGAAGAGACCGCGGTAGATGCCACCGTCGAGGCGGATCAGCGCGTCGTGCGTGCCCTCCTCGGCAATCCGGCCGTGGTCGAAGACCAGCAGCCGGTCGAGCGCCCGCACCGTCGAGAGCCGGTGCGCGATGACGAGCGTCGTGCGCCCAAGCATCAGCCGCTCCATCGCCTGCTGGATCAGCACTTCCGATTCCGAATCGAGGCTCGATGTCGCCTCGTCGAGGATCAGGATCGGTGCGTCCGCGAGGAACGCGCGGGCAATTGCGATGCGCTGGCGCTCGCCGCCCGAGAGCTTGACCCCGCGTTCGCCCACCAGCGTGCCGTAGCCTTTCGGCAGAGCCGTGATGAAGTCGTGGGCGCTCGCAAGCCTTGCCGCCTTCTCGATCTCGCTCTGCGTGGCGTCCGGCCGTGCATAGGCGATGTTCTCCGACAGAGAGCGATGGAACAGGATCGGCTCCTGCTGGACGATCGCGATCTGCTGGCGCAACGACGTCTGCGTCACCGATGCGATGTCCTGACCATCGATCCGGATCTCGCCGGCCTTCAGGTCATGCAGACGCTGGATCAGCTTGACGAAGGTCGTCTTGCCCGAACCTGAGTGCCCGACAAGACCGACGCGTTCGCCCTCCCGGATCGTCACCGAGAAGCGGTCGTAGAGCGGCTTGCGGTGCGCACCGTAGTGGAACGTCACATCCTTGAACTCGATGCGGCCGTCGGTGATGCGGATCGGCTTGGCATCCGCCTTGTCGTCGATGCCGAGCGACTGGCCATGGATGTCGACAAGCTCTTCCATGTCGTTGATCGAGCGCTGCAGGTTGCGGATGTGCTGCCCGACTTCACGCAGGTAACCCTGCAGGATGAAGAACGAGGTAAGCACGAAGGTGATGTCGCCGGCCGTCGCCTGGCCTTTCGACCAGAGGAACAGCGCAAAGCCGATCACCGCCGCGCGCAGGATGAGCAGCATGGCGCCCTGCGACGTGCCGTTGGTCGTGCCGCGGATCCAGGTGCGGCGCGTACGGTCACGCCATTTGGCGAGCACCTTGGCAAGGCGTGCGTCCTCGCGGCTTTCGCCGCCAAAACCCTTGACGACGATGTTGCAGCTCACGGCATCGGCGAGCGCCCCGCCGAGCTTGGTGTCCCACCGGTTGGCAAGGCTTGCCATCGGCGCGACGTAACCGAGCGACAGCACGATCGTCATCAGGATGAAGACGATCGACCCGATACCGATGATGACGCCCATCATCGGCCAGTAGAACGACATCAGGATTGTCGATCCGACCAGCATCACGACGGACGGAAACAGGGCGACGAGCAAGGTGTCGTTCAAGAGATCGAGCGCCCACATGCCGCGGGTCACCTTGCGAACCGTCGATCCGGCAAAGCTGTTGGCATGCCAGTCGGTCGAGAAGCGCTGGATGCGGTAGAAGGCAGCCGACGCGATGTCGGTCATCATCTTGAGGGTCAGATCGGTGACCCCCAGGAAGGTGAGGTGCCTGAGAATGATCGCGCCGAGCGACAGCGCCATCAGCATCCAGAAGGCGGCAAGCGCCGCATCCCAGGCAAGCTGATCGGTCGCCACACCGGAAACGACGGCATCGACGAGCCGGCCCGAATAGAGCGGCGTCAGGACGTCAGCGAGCGTCGACAAGAGAACCATGCCGAGAATGACGCTGATGCGCAGCGGCTGCGCTTTCCAGTGAGACCAGGTGAATCCAAGAACGCTGCGGAACGCACCGCCGCGCAGGTCAATACGAGTAAAAGCCATAACAATCGCCCGATGCGCGACGCATCGGCCTCAAACAAGATCAGAATGGAATATGCCGTTAAAAGGAACCCAGCTTCCGATGCGGCATCATTGGAGTGACCGAATCCTCCGGAGAGGAAGGGCCAAGGTCAGCGAAACGAAATCCGACCTGGAAACGACGAAAAGGCGAAAATGCCCTTCCCGGCCCAGTTCAAGACTGCACGCCGCCCCGTAGGGAGAAAGAAAAAGCTGGCATCTTTTGAAACCTCCCTGATTGGTTGCCGGAAGACGACCTATAGGCGAATCGCGCGCAACCGCCAAGTGCAGAAATCTTGCCATGGCGCCAATCGTCGCGGCTGCGACCTGTTTGCAACAGTCTCCGACATGCCTCCCGGGGTTTACGGCGGTGGGCTCTTCGTAGCAGAGTACGCCGCGATCGCCGACCGTGCATGCACGAAACGGCGGCATCTTGGGGAGGGTCCGCGGCAACCGGCACCGGCAATGACCGGACGGCGATGCGCGGTGGGAGTGAATTGACAAGGTTCCGGTTCGATATCGTCGCGGCACTGCTGCCGCTGATCACCCTTGGCTTCATGGCGTTTGCAGGGCCCGCGCGTGCTGTCGAGAAGCAGGAACTCGTGGTGGTCACCTCCTACCCGCCCTCCTTCTTCGAGCCCTTTCGCGCCGCTTTCGAACGCGCCAATGCCGACATGCGCGTGACGATCGTGCAGCGCAACACCGCGAGCGCCAGCCGCTTCGTCATTGAGAAGGCGGACGTGCCGGCCGACATCTTCTGGGCCTCGGCGGCCGATGCCTTTGAGCTCTTGAAACGCAACGGAAGCCTGCGCCCGATCGCGCCACGCAACACCGGCGCACCGGATCATGTCTTCGGTTATCCCGTGAACGACCCACAGGGCTACTATCTGGGCTTCGCACTGTCGGGCTACGGCTTCGTCTACAATCCCGCCCATCTCGCCCGGAGCAAACTGCCCGTGCCGGAGGACTGGCAGGATCTGCTGAACCCCGTCTATTCCGGCCAGATCGGCATCACCACGCCCTCCCGCTCGGGCACGACGCACCTGATCGTCGAAGCCTTGCTGCAAACCTACGGCTGGGAGAAAGGCTGGGCGATGCTGTCGCAGCTCGGCGGCAATCTCTCAACGGTTACCGCCCGCAGCTTCGGGGTTGCTTCGGGCGTGGCGCAGCGGCGCTTCAGCATCGGCATCACCATCGATTTCCTCGCCACCTCGCCGGATTTCGCCGGCGCCGGCAATGTCTTCGTCCTGCCGCCCGACACCGTGTTCGTGCCGGCAAGCATCGGCATTCTGTCCCGGGCGCGCAACGTGCCGGGAGCCGAACGCTTCGTCGATTTCGTGCTTTCGGAGGCTGGCCAGAAACTGCTGCTGTCGCCGGCAATCGCCCGTATTCCCGTCAATCCGGCGCTCAACAGCGGCCTGCTGCCGCAGGAAGACGGCGAGCGCCTGCTGAAATCCGGCGGCTTCGACGCCGCCCTGTCGGCGCGCAGATATGGCCTCGTCAATCTGATTTTCGACGACTATATCGTGCGCCGCCGGGCAACCCTTGCCCGCCTGTGGAAGAGGGCCGCGGATCTGGAGGCGATGAACATCGAAGACGCGCAACGGCTGAGCATGCTGGCTCGGGCGCGGCGGCTGTTGGGTCAGCCTCCGCTTTCGGCAAGCGAAGTCGCCAACGTTGCTGAGGCCCTGCAAGGCGAATGGCCCCGCGGCGTCGCCCGCTCCCCTGCCCACGCAGAACTCGCGAGCCGCCTGCGCGCACTGATCGAACAGAACCTCAACGAGGCGGAGCAGCTGCTGTCCTCGGCGGCGCGATCTGGCGGTCCCGTCAATCTCCATCCGTGGCGGCAGTGACGATGGCGGTTCTCGAAACGACCGCACGGCAGCCGCGCTGGCGCTTCGGCATCGGCGCCCGCCTCGTGCTGGCCTTTGTCGCGATCGTCGGGCTCGCTGTCGGCGCCTGCCTGGTCGGTTGGCTTTCCTACGAGCGGCTGTCGGGCGAACTGTCGCGCATGGCGGATGAGCAGATGCCGCAGCTCGCCTTCGCGTCGCGACTCTCCAAGGCCGGGGCCGACATCGGCTCCGTGACGTCGGTACTTGCCGGCGCCGAAAGCCGCGCCGAGTACAACGAGATCCGCGCCGTCTACGCGACGCGCCTCCAGACCCTTCGCGCCCTGCTCGAAGAAAACACGGCGCAGTCGAGCACGGCGGCGCTGCTGCCGCTCGCCGAGGCCATCGGCACCAATCTGAAAAAGATCGACCTTGCCGCGGGCAAGCGCTTCACGCTGCGCGAGGCGATGCGGTCGGACATCGACGAGTTGCGCTGGGTCCAGGCCGATCTTCTGGAAGAAGCCGATCCGTTGGTCGACGACATCCGCTTCAACATCGAAGCGGAGACCCGCAAGGGTCAGGGTGCGGCCGCACTCGCCGAACAGCACAAGAGCGAAGCGCTGCTGACCGTCGTCTCCCAGGCGAACCTTGCGACAGGCCTGATCGGTCGGCTGGTCAACGCCACGACCGAAGAGGAAATGCAGGAGACCAACGCCTTTCTCGGCGACAGCGCCGACGAACTGGCAAACCGCATCCGCTCGCTCGACAGCTGGCCCGACAGCATCACCGTTCGGCAGCTTGCCGGGCGCATTCTCGACCAGTCCAACGCCTCGACGGGCATACCCAATCGCAAGCGCTCGGAAATGCTGCAGGCCAGCACACTTGCCGAACTTGCCGGCGAAAACGGCCGGCTCGTCGAGGAGCTTGGCCGCAAGATCGAAACGGAAGTGATCGCGATCGAGGCAAGCGCCGGGGACGCCGCCCGGCGCGCGGCTGCGGCAATCGAGACCGGGCGAAGCCTGCTGGTCGCGATCGCCATTCTCTCGGTGCTCGTCGCAAGCGCGATTGGCTATTTCTACGTCCACCGCAACCTCATTGCCCGTATCCGCCTGCTGGCGACGGCCGCCGGCGCGATCAGCGGGGGCCGGCACTCCACGGCGATCCCGCCGCCCGAGGCCGACGAACTCGGCGACCTCTCACGTGCGCTCACCCTCTTTCGCCAGACCCGCGACGAGCTGATCCAGTCGGCAAAGCTTGCGGCCCTCGGCCAGATGGCGGCCGGCATCGGCCACGAACTCAATCAGCCTCTAGCCGCCCTTCGGGCCCATATTCACAGCGCCGCCACTCTAATCGGCCGCGGCAAGGGCGAGCAGGCCGTCAACAACCTCGACAAGATGAAGGGGCTGACGGGACGCATGGCAGACCAGATCAGCCATATCCGCCGCTTTGCCCGGCGGCCGGACGCGCAGCTGCGGCCGGTCGATCTCACCGCGGCGGTGCGGGACGCCCTCAGCCTGCTCGAACACCGTTTCGAGGAGGAGAACGTCGCCCTCGATCTTTCGTTGCCGCAGGACAGTTCGGCAATGGTCATGGCCGAACCGGTCCGGCTCGAGCAAGTCGCCGTCAATCTCGTCGGCAACGCGCTCGACGCCGTCGCTGGCCAGCCACTTCGGCGCGTGAGCGTCAGCGTTGAAGTCACCGGCGGCGTCGCCCGGCTGATCGTCGGCGATACCGGGCACGGCATCGCCGCGGAAAACCTGCCAGCCGTGTTCGATCCCTTCTTCACCACCAAGCCGGTAGGCTCGGGGCTCGGTCTCGGCCTGTCAATCTCCTACAACATCGTCAAGGATTTTGGCGGCGACATCACGATCCTCGACACCGGCCCGGCCGGCACACGATTCCTCGTATCCCTGAAAGGCCCGGAATGAGACCGGAAGCGGACATCATCCTGATAGACGACGACGCCAGCGTGCTTGAGGCCTGCTGCCAGGTGTTGGAACTGGAGGATTTCACAGTCTCCCCGCACGGTTCCGTCGTCTCGGCGCTCGCCGGCCTTCGCGCTGACAGCGAGACCGTGATCGTCTCGGATGTGCGCATGCCCGATCATGACGGCTTCGACCTGGTCGCCGCCGTGCGCAAGATCGATCCCGATATCCCGATCGTGCTGATGTCCGGACATGGCGATATCCCGATGGCGCTGCGTGCAATGCGCGAAGGCGCCTGGGATTTCCTGGAGAAGCCAGCCGATCCGGTGCACCTGATCGAAACCGTGCGCCGGGCACGCGATCACCGTCGCCTGCTGCTGGAAAATCGGCGGCTGCGCCTCTCCGTCGACAAGGACGGCTGGGAGACGCGCCTGATCGGCCATTCGGCGCCGATGGTGGCGCTGCGCGAAAAGCTGCAGCGCATCGCTGCCGCCAGCGCCGACGTGCTGGTCATCGGCGATACCGGCACCGGCAAGGAAGTGACGGCAAGGGCGCTGCACGATTTCAGCGGCCGCAAGGGCCGTTTCGTCGCCGTCAACTGCGGCGCCATTCCCGAGACGATGCTCGAATCCGAGCTTTTCGGCCATGAGGCCGGCGCCTTTACCGGCGCGCGCGAAAAGCGCATTGGCAAGATCGAATATGCCGATGGCGGCACGCTGTTTCTCGACGAGATCGAGTCCATGCCGATCGCAGCCCAGGTGCGGCTGCTACGCGTCCTGCAGGAGCGCGTCATCGAACGGCTCGGATCGAACGTCGAACTGCCAGTCAACATCTGTGTGGTGGCGGCAACGAAAGCCGACCTGCACGATGCCGCGCGGCGGGGAGAATTCCGCGAAGACCTCGCCTACCGCCTCGACATCGCCCGGGTCGAACTGCCGCCGCTCGCGCGCCGCAAGGGCGATGTCGGCCTCCTGTTCCAGCACTTCCTCAGCCTTGCCGCAAAGCGCCAGGGGCGCACTGCGCCGCCGGTCGGCGTCGATCTGCTGGCCGATCTCAACGCCCGGCCCTGGCCCGGCAACGTGCGTGAACTGCGCAATGTCGCGGAACGCTTCGTGCTCGGGCTCGAAGAGCGCCCGGACAGCGAAGCCACGACCGCAGGCGGCGAGACGCTGGAAGCGCAGATGGACCGGCTGGAGCGGACCATCATCATCAACAGTCTCGCCAGACATGAGGGCCGCGTGGGTGCGACCGCCGATGCGCTCGGCATTTCCCGCAAGACGCTCTATCTGAAGATGCGCAAGTTCGACATCGACGCCCGGGCCGATGGCGACGAGGGGTAATGTTACCCTTTTGACCCCGCCTCGCCCGCCCCGATGTTACCTTTCTTACCCATCCCGACGTGAAACTGGCTGGTTTTGCCGGGTTTTTCGATCTGGCACGGGCCTTGCTCTCAATAGGACAGCCGCCAAGCACTGGCGGTCTATTGGGAGGAGATACCTATGTTGAAAACCATCGCAGCAGCGATGCTGATGTCGGCTGCCTTTATCGTGACGGCCCACGCCCAGGACGGTGGCAAGGTGACGATCGTCACTTCGTTCTCCAAGGACGTGACCGATCCGTTCAAGGCGGGCTTCGAGGCCGCCAATCCCGGCTTTACCCTTGACGTCCAGAACAAGAGCACCAGCTCGGGCGTGAAATACATCGACGAGACCAAGGTCAACAACCAGGTCGACCTGTTCTGGGCGTCGGCGCCTGACGCCTTCGACAGCCTGAAGAGCAAGGAACTCCTGGCCAAGTTCACCCCGTCGGTGACGGGCCTGCCCGAAAAAGTCGGCTCCTATCCGGTCAACGATCCGGACGGCTTCTATTTCGGCTTTGCCGCGTCGGGCTACGGCATCATGTCGAACGACCGCTACCTGGAAGCCAACAACCTGCCGAAGCCGGCCGAATGGGGCGACCTCGCCAAGCCGGAATACTTTGACCACGTCGCCATCGCCGCCCCGTCGCGCTCCGGCACCACCCACCTGACGATCGAGACGATCCTGCAGGGCGAAGGCTGGGACAAGGGCTGGGGCACGCTCAAGGGCATCGGCGGCAACCTGCAGCAGGTGACCGAGCGCTCCTTTGGCGTTCCGGACGCGGTCAACTCCGGCCAGACCGGCATCGGCATCGTCATCGACTTCTTCGCCTTCTCGGCTCAGGCAAGCGGCTTCCCGGTGAGCTTCGCCTATCCGTCGGTCACGACAGTCGTGCCGGCCAATATCGGCATCGTCGCCAATGCCCCGAACCAGGCCGGCGCCGAGGCCTTCGTCAACTACATCCTGTCGGAGAAGGGCCAGGAAGTCCTGCTCGAGCCGGCGATCCGTCGCCTGCCGATCAACCCGGCGCTCTACGCCAAGGCGCCCGAAGGCTTCCCGAACCCCTTCAAGGATCCGCGCTTCCAGTCGATGATCACCTTTGACAGCGACGTCTCGAAGAAGCGCACGGATGTCGTCGACACGCTGTTCGACCAGCTCATCTCCTTCCAGCTCGAAAACCTGAAGGGCGCCACCCAGGCGATCCATGCGGCCGAAAAGGCGCTCGCTGCCAACGAACAGCCGGCGGCCCGCGCGCTTCTTGACGAAGCCAAGGCCCTGGCTGCCGCCATGCCGATCACGGCGGAGGAGGCAGCCAGCAAAGAAACGCGCGACGCCTTTACCGGCGGCGAAGAGAAGACCGCACGCCAGGCGGAACTGGAGCAGAAGTGGGCCGCGTTCGCGACGGAGAAATATGCCGCCGCCAAGGCCAAGGCTGAAGAAGCCCTGAACCTCGTCGACTAACGTGCGACAGCGACCGCCTGCCCGACTGGCGGGCGGTCATGCTCCCAAAACATCATAGCTTCGCCGACCTTGGCGCGCCTTGCGCGCGCCCGGTTGGCCGAACTCACTCCGGAGTCTGCCCCATGGCGCTCGTCGCTTCCGCTCCCATCAGGCCCGCCGCGGCCAAACCAGGCCAGATCCTGGCAGTCTCGGTGATCGCCCTGTTCCTGGCGATCTTCCTGGTCATCCCCGCCGGCACGGTCATCTACACCGCCTTCACCGAGAAGGGCACCGGTGCGCTGACCATCGTCAACTTCATCGACTTCTTCAACACCGACCTCTTCCGCCGGTCCTTCTTCAATTCGGTCTATGTGTCCGGCATGTCGGTCGTCTGGGCGAGTGCCATTGCGCTGCCGCTCGCGGTGCTCACGACCCGCTTCGACTTCCGCGGCTCGCTCATCATCCAGACGCTCGGCTTCGTGCCCCTGATCATGCCGCCCTTCGTCGGCGCGGTGGCGATGCAGCTTCTCTTCGGCCGCAACGGCACGGTGAACCTGCTTCTCAACGACTGGTTCGGCATCCGCATCCCCTTCATGGAGGGGCTGAACGGCGTCATCTTCGTGCAGTCGCTGCACTATTTCCCCTTCATCCTGATCAACCTGTCGACCAGCCTGCGCAATATCGACCGGTCGATGGAGGAAGCTGCCCAGAACCTCGGCTCCTCCGGCTTCCGGCTCTTCCGTCGCATCGTCTTTCCGCTTGCCATGCCCGGCTATCTCGCCGGCGCGTCGCTCGTCTTCGTCAAGGTCTTCGACGATCTGGCGACACCGCTGCTCCTCAACGTCAAGGACATGCTGGCGCCGCAGGCCTATCTCCGCGTCACCTCGGTCGGCCTCACCGACCCGATGGGCTACGTCATCTCGGTCATCCTCATCGCGGTCTCGATCTTCGCCATGTGGCTTTCGGCGGTCGCCATGCGCGGCAAGGACTATTCGACCGTGCAGCGAGGCGGCGGCGGCCTTTCCAGGCGCAAGCTCAGCCGCGGCGAAAGCGTCATCGCCTATGGCGTCGTTGCTCTGATCCTTCTCCTGGTGCTCTCGCCACACATCGGCCTGCTGCTGCTGTCCTTCGCAACCGTCTGGTCGTTCAGCCCGCTGCCGGACGCCTATACCGTTGCGCATTACGGCCGCGTCTTCGGCGAAAGCTCGCTCTACATCAAGAACACGCTGATCTACGCCAGCCTTGCCGGCCTGATCGACGTGGTGATCGGCGGCGCCATCGCCTATCTGGTGCTGCGCACCAAGGTCGTCGGCCGTCGCTGGCTCGACTGGGCGGCCACTGCAGCGCTCGCGATCCCCGGCGTCGTGCTCGGCATCGGCTATCTCCGGACCTTCTACGGCATCACGCTGCCCGACGGCACACCGCTTGCAACGCTCTGGGTCATGGTGGTTTTGGCGCTTGCCATCCGCCGCCTGCCTTATGCGCTGAGGGCCTGCTACGCCGCCCTGCAACAGGTGTCGGAATCGCTCGAAGAAGCCGCCGAAAACCTCGGCGCGACCAAGCAGCGGACCATCCGCCGCATCGTCTTGCCGCTGATGACCGGCGGCCTGCTTGCCGGTTTCGTCACCAGCTTCTCGACGGCCGCCGTCGAGCTCTCGGCGACGCTGATGCTGATCCAGAGCAATTCGGACGCGCCGATCGCCTACGGGCTCTACGTCTTCATGCAATCGCCGGCCGGTCGCGGTCCGGGTGCGGCCCTCGGCGTCATCGCCGTGATCATGGTCGCGCTCTGCACGCTCCTGTCCCACTACGTCATCGAGCGCCGCCAGAAGGCGCTCGGGACGGCAAAATAATTCGGGAGGAAACAATGACAGTGAACATCAACAGCGCCGCACTCGCCGCCGGCCCCGCCAAGGCGATCAGCATCAGTGACGTCAATCTCTACTACGGCGCGCTGCACGTCCTGAAGAACATCAATCTCGAAATACAGCCGGGGGAATTCTTCGCCTTTCTCGGCCCGTCCGGCTGCGGCAAGACCACGCTTTTGCGGCTGATCGCCGGCTTCAACAACGCCCGTCAGGGCAAGGTCGTGATCGGCGGACAGGACGTGCTCGACATGCCCGCATGGAAGCGCGACATCGGCATGGTCTTCCAGTCCTACGCGCTCTGGCCGCACATGACGGTCGCCGCCAATGTCGCCTTCGGCCTCGAAGAACGGCGCCTGGCACGCGCCGAGGTCGACCGTCGGGTCAAGGCGGCGCTGGACCTCGTCGGCCTCAAGCACCTCGCTGATCGCCGGCCGTCGCAACTTTCCGGCGGCCAGCAGCAGCGCGTGGCGCTCGCCCGCACCATCGCGATCGAACCGAAGGTGTTGTTGCTCGACGAGCCGCTGTCCAACCTCGACGCCAAGATGCGTGTCGAAGTCAGGCGCGAACTGCGCGAGTTGCAGCAGCGGCTGCAGCTGACGACGATCTTCGTCACCCACGACCAGGAAGAGGCCAACACCGTCTGCGACCGGATCGCCGTCTTCAACGAGGGCAGCATCCAGCAGGTGGGAACGCCGATGGGGCTCTACGAGAAGCCGGCCAACCTCTTCGTCGCCAACTTCCTCGGCACGGCCAACATTCTCGACGGCAAGGTGGCCGGCAGCGGCGCTGCCAGAAGCTTCGAGGTCGTGGGCGGCGGCTCCATCCCGATCCCTGCGGGGACCGAGGTCCCCGCAGGCGCCAAGCTCGTCTTCCGGCCGCAATATGCGACGATTGGCAGCCTCGAGCCCGGCGCCGTCGCGCTCGAGGGCATCATCGCGCATCGCGAGTTCCTGGGCGCGACCGTGCGCTATGGTGTCAGGATTGGGGCGGCGACGGTGCTGATCGACGCGCCGTTCCATTCCGGCGACGCGCTTCTCGAACCCGGCGCGACGACGACGCTCGGCCTCAAGCCGTCGTCGGCGCAATGGCTCGCCCACTAGAGCATACGACGCGCGTCCGCCGGTCTCGCCGGCGGGCGCCAGCTTCCCCATTTCAAGCAGCGCCAGATCGCTGACACCCGAGTTCCGCATGAAAAGAGATCTTCCAAGCCTCATCCTCATCCGCCACGGCGAAACCCAATGGAACGTCGCCGGCCGCCTGCAGGGCCGCAAGGACACGCCGCTGACCGCCAACGGCGTGCGCCAGGCACTCGCCGTCGGCCTGCGCCTTGCCGAACGGATCGCCGACGAGGAAAAGAACCTGACCTTCTGGGTGAGCCCGCTCGGCCGCGCCCGCCAGACCGCATCGATCCTCGCCGACACCTGGTCGATCCCCTTCGATCGTTTTGCCGAGGCGGCTGCCCTTGCCGAACGCTCCTATGGCGCCTGGGAGGGGCTGGCCCATGACGAGATCGAGCGCGATCTTGCCGATCAGTACGATGCGCACAGCGCCGACCCGTTCGACTATTCGATGCCGGGCGGCGAAAGCCGGACTGCGCTTTCAGCGCGCCTTCAGGCCTGGCTCGACACGCTCGACCGCGGCCGCCGCCATGTCGTCGTCACCCATAGCGGTTGCCTCAGGGCCCTGCGCGGCATCTACACCGCCGCCTCGCGCGACGAGATTCTTGCCTATCGCGAGCCGCAGACCGCCTCGTTCCTTCTGACCGCGGGTCGCGAGACCATGCTCGACGTGCCCCTCAACATCCTGCGCGCCCTTGGCTGCGATGGCGCAGGAAGGACCGTCTGGATCTGATCGACAAGGCCGCCGCAACCAACCACAAGAAACGCCGCGCATGGAAACCATGCGCGGCGTTCGATGTTCAGAGCGATGTGTTGCCGCCTCAGAAACTCACCTTCAGCTTGGCGTTGACGCCGTGGTCGGAAACGCCTGAGGCGATCTGGCCGGTGTAGTTGACGCCGAAGGTCGCGGCCGGAGCGATCTTGAAGTCGATGCCCGCTTCGACGAGTGCCGCATCCCGGGCAATCGGCGCACCGCCGACGGTAAAGCCCTGGCCGCCCGCAAAGGCAAGCGTGGAGGTCGGCACGACATCGCCGAAGGCATGGCGCCAGCCGACGGTGCCGCTCAGAACCGCCGCCGTTTCGCCGAAGGAAACGTCGGTCAAGGTGCGCACGCCAATCGTCGTGAAGGTCGTGTCGGTGTTGTTCGAGCGGCCGGAGAGTACCGAGGCGCCACCCTTTTCACGGAAACCGTCCGTGTCGAGTTTGAGATAGGCGAGATTGGCGAAGCCTTCGAAATCGAAGCGACCGGCACTCGCGGCATAGCTCGCCTCGCCGAAGATCTGGGCGGTGCGGGCGTCATAGGCCGCCGACAGGCTGTCGTCGAAACCGCCGAAGGACACGCTGCGCGTCGTTTCGATGCGATGCCAGCTGTAGGTCGCACCCGCCGTCAGCGACAGCGCGCCAAGCCCGGTCCCGGCATAGGCACCGATGTGGTAGTTGTCGCTGTCCCCGGAGGAATGACGGTCGACCACATCGAAGGACGAGCGGCTGTAGCCGCCGAAGAGACCGGCGCGCCAGTTGTCGCCGACGAGGCCATCGGCGCCCATGAGAAAGCCGCCGACGTTACGCTGGAAGCCCGCCGCATTGCCGTTGCCATCCGTATCGCCCCAGATGCCGAAGGCCTGGCTCCAGAAGGCGAAGCGGTCCGTATCGGCCGCAACGCTTTCAATGCCGCCTTCGCCATAGGCGAGCACTGGCGTCGCCTTGGTGCTGTCATCGCCGAAAGCCGCGCAGATGCGGTTGGTGGCTGCAGCGTTCAGGAGCAGGCCGTCCTGCAGCAGCATACCCTTGGTCGAGGCATGGATTTCACCCGAGAGCTGGTCGAAGGCAAAACGCGCCTGCGCGCGGTCGAGGTTGGTGAGCGCCGAATAGGCTGCATTGGAGAAGCCGAGGCTTTCAGCGGCGATCGCCGTTGCCCGCTGGTTGGCGGTTTCCGTGACATCCGCGAAGCGGATGTCGTTGCGGCTGAGTGTCAGCGTCACGTTGTTGGCGTCGTAGCCGAGCGTCGGATCGAGGAAGACGAGGCTCGATGCGACGTCGGCAAAGGTACCGGTCACGCCGCCGGCCGCCGTCAGGATCGTGTAGTTGGTCTGCGGCGCATAGCTGCCATTGGCTGCGAGCGCCAGGACAGAGCCGCCGTTGAGCGTCGCCTTGCCTGACGCGACGATCTTGTCGCTCTCGCCCTTGTCGTTGGCCTCGACCTCATAGGTCGAGCCCGCTGCAAAATTGATATCTCCGGCAACGTTGAGCGTGCCGATCGAATTGCCGGGGGCAATCACGCCGCCGTCGGCAATCGTGATGCTGCCGAACGTCCCGATGCCGCCGATGGCGCCGTCCTTTTCGATGGTGAGCCCTGAAGACGAGGCGATCGACCCTTGCACCGAAAGCAGGCCGGACTTGACCACGGTCGCGCCGGTATAGGTGTTCTGGCCGTTAAGCACGAGCGCGCCGGGGCCGAGCTTGGTGAGACCGCCGCTGCCGCTGATCGCCTTGTTGACGGCAACCACGTTGGCGGCGTCCGCCACGTCGAGCGCGCCACCGGCACCTTCGAGAACGATATCGCGGTTGATCTGATGCATGTCGCGACCGGCGATCCTGAGGGCCCCGCCATCGAGCCTCAGCTTCGCTGCTGCGCTGCCAAGCGCAGCGTCCTCTTTGACCACAACGGTACCTCCGTCGGTCACCAGCGTTTCGCCGATGAACGAATGATCGTCGATGCAATAGTCGCGGATCGCCTGCTGGAAGCGCGGATCGCTGCTCTTGCAATCAAGCAGCGTCTTCTTCTCCTGGTCGGTCAGACCGGCCAGAATTGGCAGGCCGTTCTCGTCGGCGATCTGGCCGAGATAGACGTCGTTGCGCATGTTGTTGCGGCTAAGGTTGAAGACCTTGCCCTTCTCGGCGAAGGTCGATGCCTCATCGCCCCAGACGATCCGGGTCCTGGCCGTCGCTGTCGCCGGATCCGTGTAGTTCTGCAGAACCGGGCCGACCCAGCGCACCGTGTGGGCGACCGGCTCGTGGTCCGAAAGCGGCGTCTTCGATCCATCCGGATTGGTCACGTAGCTGACGTCGGTGATGACGCCCGAATAGGGATCCTTCGGATCGTCGGCGAGCGTCCACCACTTGCCGAAGGGACGCGACGCCAGGAAGTGATCGATCTTGACCCGGTGCCAGCTTGCCCAGGTGTTGGTGGCGTCTTCGCCGTGCGACGGCCAGGTGACACTGCCGTCGTTCAAGCCGTGCGGCGAGAACTGCTCGCGCTCGTTCGGAAGCTGCAAGATCTGGAACTGCTTCTTTAGGATGTTCATCGTCTGCGGCAGGTTGCCGGCAACCGGGTACATCTCGTCGGCAAAGAGGCCAGAGGGAACCGTCGAGCCGTTGATCGCCGAAGCACTCTTGCCCTTCCACTCGGCGATATAGGCATCTAGCTTCTGCTGATCCTTGGCATAGTCGCGCAAGAGGCTCAGATAGAAGCTGTTGCTCGGGCTCTTGACGTAGGTCTTCAGCAGCAATTCCTGCTGGCTGATCGAATGCAGGCCGCGTTCCGAGACATCGCCGGCATTGAAATCACCGGTGAGGATGATCGGCCGCGTCTCGGACTTCGCCCATTGATTGATGCCCTTGGCCTCGCTGATGCGGGTCGTCGGCGGGTCGTAATAGTTGAGGTGAGTGGTGCCGACGACCACCTGCGGCTTGCTGACGGTCGGATCGACCACCGTGTAGGTCACGATGTCGCCGAGTGTGCTGGCGCCGAAGGTGCCGGGGAGACGCGAGAACACGCCGGTATCGCTGTCCTGGCGCGTCGCGTAGGTGCCAAGGCCCGCATTCTTCAGGACGCCGGGAATGTCGCGTGCGTAGGTGCTGTTGGCGCGGAACTCCTGGAAGGTCAGGATGTCGTAGTTCCCCTTGACGAAGAAGTCCGACATCACGCTCGGGTTGGCCTTGAAGCGGTCCAGCCAGGTGTTGAGCGTCAGGATCTTCATGCTGTCGTCGGCGGCGCGCGCCTCGGCCGCCGAGAGCGTCAGGCTCGTTCCGCACAGAAGGATCGCCGTCGCCAGGCGCAACGGTTGCGCAAGGCGCGCAAAAGCCCGCACCCCGCGGAGGTGGTGTCCACGTTGTCTCATATCTTGCTCCAATGTCGCGATGCGAACACGCTCCGTCACAAGACCTTCATGGCGATGGTATTGATGTGCGGAAGAGTTCACTGAAATGTACGATTACGGACATTAAGCGAGTCAAATGTCAGTTTTACAACATTTCATGGGGCGCCATAAAATTTCGCGCGGCCCATAGGTGCTGCGCTGATTTCCTTGGAGATCGGCGTCGGCCCTATGGTAGCAAAGCGTGCTGAGGGGCAATCAGGATGAGGGTGATGGACGATCGGGATATTTCGGATGGGGACAAGAAGACGCGCCGGCAGGCGCAGCTTCTCAGCCACCTCGAGAAGAACCACTATATCTCGATCGAGGAGATCACCGGCCTGTTCGGCGTCACCACCCAGACGGCACGGCGCGATATCATGGCGCTCGAACAGGAGGGCAAGGTGCGGCGCCTGCACGGCGGCGCGACCATTGCGACCCCGGTTGATCCCAACATCTACCGCCAGCGGCGCATCGACAACGCGGAGGTGAAGGAACGCATCGGGCAACTGACCGCCGAGCTTGTTGCCGACGGCGCTGCCGTCTTCCTCGACACCGGCACGACCTGCGAAGCGGTGGCGCGCGGACTGCTCAAGCGCCGCGATCTTCGTGTCGTCACCTACAGTCTGCGCGTCGCAACCACGCTCAGCGAAAGCAGCAGCTTTGCCGTCGCGGTGCCCGGCGGCTTCGTGCGGCAAGTGGATGCCGGCGTGTTTCGCGAGGAGACCGCCGACTATATCCGCAAGTTCAAATTCGACGTCGCCGTCATCTCGGTCAGCGGCATCGATCAGGACGGCGATATCGGCGACGACGACCATGCCGAAGTCGCCGCCGTCTCGGCCGCGATGCGCCAGGCCGAGCGGGTGATCCTCGCCGTCGACAGCAGCAAGTTTGGCCGGCGTGCGCTGGTGCGCCTGGCTTCGCTTGCCGATATCGATGCGCTGGTAACCAATGAATTGCCGGAGGAGCGTCTCGTCTCCCTACTGCGCGAACACGGCGTCAGCATTCATTGCTAGTGTAAGGGCCGAAGCGATGGAAGCCCGCGACGATCTCTTGCCAGGGGCTTGAAACCTTTGGTGCGGCACCACACATAGGCATCAGGAAATTGCCCGTGGAGCCTGACGGACATGATCAACCGAAGGCTCCGGGCGTAGTTCGCGCGCAAACGCTGACCACGGATGTACTGGCAGTGTGACGCAGCGAGCGGGAAAAGGTCGGCATTGCCGGCCTTTTTTGTTTTGAACGCCGGCAAAGGCTCATATGGCCGGCCCTACCAGCGAACCGCCCAGCGGCCGCCCAACGCCCCAAGCACCGTCAGCATGAGGACCGCGATCGTGTACCAGGTCGCGACGAAAAGCGGTGAATCGTCCGGGCAGTGGGCCGCGTAGAAGGTCGCGGCGATGCCGCCGGCCGCGAGCCCTGCCAGGGCGCCGGCAAAGCCGGGGCGCGCCGGCGCACCATGGCGCAGTGCGAGAAGGAACAGCGCCAAGGGCGCAAGGCCGATCAGTGGAATGAAGGTCATGCAGACGAGATAGTTGGTTCCGACGAGTTTCGTCGTCCAGGTATCGGATGGCACAGCAAGAAGCTCGAGCAACACCCCGCCGGCAACGAGCGCCGGCGCGACGGCAAGGTAGGGCACGAGCTTGCGCGGATCCGCATCGGGCCATGCGGCAACGCGCATGGCCGCAAAAGCGACCGCAGCGAGCGCGATCGTCACCACGAATTTGAACAGGAAACGCACGGTCTCGGCGGCAGCGGCGATATCCGGCCGCGGCCCGAGCAGGATCGAGAACGCGACGCCGGCAAGAACGAGCGCGCCGATGGCGACGCCCGACCATACGGTGTTCATCGGCAGGCCGGGTCGCCGATTGTCCGCTGCGAGAGCCTTGATAAGGTCGTTCGTGTCCATCTCAGTTTCGTCCAAATCGGCGGGCGATTGCAGCAAGGCCGCGGTGAAGCGCGACCCGAACCGCCGTTTCATTCATGTCCAGTTTCTGTGCCGTCTCGGCCACCGTGGAACCCTCGATCGAAATCGCGTTGACCACTGAGCGCTGTCCTGGGGCCAGCCCCTCCAGCGCCCGGCCGATTTCCCAATCCCTGGCCTTCTCCGTCTCCACGCTTGCCAGCGTGTCTTCAAGCCCCTCAATGCCGACCGTCGGGCGGCGAGCCTGACGACGCACGGCATCGACGTATTTGTGCCTGGCAATGGCATGCAGCCATGGGATGACAGGCGCATCCTCCCGCCAGGTGTGGCGCTTGACGTGCGCTGCCAGCAGCGCCTCTTGCACAACGTCCTCGGCATCGACGCCTCCGCCGATGGTCCAGCGCCGGGCCCAGCCACGGATCGCCTGTGCTGCGTCCCGCAGGAAGTCGGCATAGGCCTTTTCGTCGCCGGCCACAGCCGCGCGGAGAAGTCTTGCGAGATGTTCGTCGTCCGCGCCGCTCACCCGCGCCTTTCCTCCCCATTCGCCGATTCCCGGCGTTTGTTACACGGCTATCTCAAATTCGCGGCCGCTGTCTGCTCAGACCGACCTCGCGAGCCCATCACGAAAGCGTGTTGCCAACGTTATGTAACGCCCGGTGTCGCCGCGGCGAAAGAGCCGATGTGCGCCTCAGACAGGACGCACGGGAACAGTTCAACACGGAGATAATATGATGTCCATGAAGTCCACGATCAGCAGCGCAATGCTGGCAAGCGCGGTCGCCGCCGCCCTGTCGTCGCTCGCGGTTGCGAGCCCACTGACTGAAGCGCAGGTCAAGTCCGCCATGGATGCCGGCAAGGAGAAATGCTTCGGCGTCGCGCTCAAGGGCCAGAACGATTGCGCCGCCGGCCCGGGCACGACGTGCCAGGCAACATCCACCGTCGACTATCAGGGCAATGCCTGGAAATTCGTCGACGGCGGCACCTGCACGACGATGAAGCTGCCCGACGGCCGCATGGGTTCGCCCGAGGCGCTTTCGCGCGACATGCCGTCCTGATCGATCGCAATTCAGGAACGGGACGCGGGGCGATCGCGTCCCGTTCCGCCTCGGTTTTCAAGGGGTAGCGGTCCAGGGACGTTCCCACCCGCCATCCAGGGTCTCAGGATTATGACGGGATTGGCAATGCGCACATCAACGGACAACGGCAGCAGACTTGCCCCGGTAGGCCCTCGCCTGCCGAAACACGAAATCACCGGGCTCGCCGGAACGAGCTTCAAGCATCAGCACCTCCAGGCGATCCTTGCCGATGATGCCTGCGGCGGCTTCTTCGAAATTCATGCGGAGAACTACATGGGTGCCGGCGGACCGCCGCATGCGGCGCTCGCCCGCATTCGCCAGGATTTTCCGGTGTCTCTGCATGGTGTCTGCATGTCGATCGGCGGCCCACAGCCACTCGACAAGGCGCACCTTGGGCGGTTCAAGGCACTGGTCGACCGCTATGAACCGGCCCTCGTCTCCGAGCATCTCGCCTGGTCGACCCACGAGACCACCTTCTACAACGATCTCTTGCCGCTGCCCTACACCGAGGCCACCGTTGCCCGCGTATCGGATCATATCGACGAGGTCCAGGACGCGATCGGCCGCCGGCTGCTGCTCGAAAACCCGTCGACCTACGTCACCTTCCAGGATTCGACGATGAGCGAGACGGCGTTCGTCCGCGAACTGGTGAAGCGCACCGGCTGCAGCCTGTTGCTCGACATCAACAATGTCTTCGTTTCCGCCACCAACCAGAACTATTCGGCGCTCGCCTATCTCAGCGACTTTCCACTTGAACATGTCGGAGAAATTCACCTTGCCGGGCATGCGGAGCAGCAAGACGACGAAGGCGACCTGCTCCTGATCGACAGCCATGACGGGCCGGTTGCCGACGCCGTCTGGAAACTCTACGACATCGTCATCGCCCGCGTCGGCGCCATCCCGACGCTGATCGAGTGGGACAGCGCCATTCCGGACTGGCCGGTCTTGAAACGCGAGGCCACGGCGGCGCAGACGATCCTCGATGCCTACGGGCAGCGGATATCGCGGGAGAAGATCCGTGTCCGCGCCTGACGGGTTGCTCCCCATGCCTCTCAACCGCATCGGCAATTATGCCGCCGGTTTCGTGCCGCCGCTGCTCGCACCTGACCGGCCGACGCCGGCTCTGGTCGCCGGCCCGAACGGCAAGGCGGCGGTGAAGCGCTTCAACGTCTACCGCAACAACGTCACCGTCAGCCTGATCGAAGCGCTGGCGGCGACCTTCCCGGCGACTGAGCGCATTACCGGCGAGGCCTTCTTTCGCGCCATGGCCCGCTTTCACGTGCGCGAAACACCGCCAGTCTCGCCGCTGCTCTTCGAATATGGCCGCGACTTTCCGGGTTTCATTGCCCGCTACGAGTATGCCCAATCCATGCCATGGCTTGCCGATGTAGCAAGGATCGAACGGGCCTGGCTCGACGCCTATCACGCCGCCGACGCCCCGGCGCTTCCGCCTTCTGCACTTTCCCTGATTGCGCCCGAGCAGCTCGGCGGCGTCGTCTTCGATCCGCATCCGGCGACCAGGCTTGTCCGTTCCGATTATCCGGCCGTCACGATCTTTGCCGTCAATCGCGAGAGCGGGCCGGTGGGGCGTGTCGAAACGGCTGATGCGGAGAGCGCGCTGATCACCCGCCCCGACCTGGAGGTCATCGTTCGCCGTCTCGCGCCCGGCGCCGATCTTCTGCTTTCGCGGCTGCTGGCAGGCATCCCCCTCGCCGCGGCTGCCGCGGATGCTGCCACGCAATGCCCCACGCTTGATCTCGCAGCCGCAATCGCCACCGCGCTCGAAGCGGGGGCCTTTACGGCAACTCATCACGGAGGATGAAACCATGATGTCCGCATCCAGATTTTCGCAAAACGGCCATACAGCCGATCTGTCGCAATGGACCCAGCGGGCGAACCGAGCCGTCGGCGCGCTCGCGCCGCTCTGGCTCTCCCAGCTTGTCCTGCGCTTCGGCCTTGCCGTTCCCTTCTTTCGGTCAGGCATGAGCAAGTGGGACGGGTTCCTGCAATTGAACGACGTGGCGGTCCTGCTGTTCAGCTCGGAATTCCGGCTGCATCTACCCGGCGGCCCCTATCCCTATCCGGCGCCCGCCTTGACGGCCTTTGCCGCCGGTTCGGCGGAAATCATTCTTCCCATATTGCTTGTCTTCGGCCTGGGAACGCGTTTTGCCGCCCTCGGGCTGCTGGTCATGACGATTGTTGTGCAGCTGACCGTACCGGACGGCTGGCCGATCCACATCACCTGGGCTGCCATGGCGCTCGCGCTGATGGCCTCCGGTCCCGGCAGGCTGTCGCTCGACCACGCATTGTGCGCCTGGCGCAAGGGCGAGCGATAGGCCGCGCGCGATCCCGGCGCCTGCTTTGACCGCAGGCAGCGCCCTTCAATTCGGGCGCAGCCGAACCGGGGTATCGACGATCAGCTTGGTCCAGTCGTCAATGAACCGGGAGCGCTGCAGCCGGTCCTGCGCGGCAAGCAAGGCCGGGCCGATCCGGATCGGCCGGCCGATCCCGGACTCCACCAGTTTTTCGGGTCCGTCGACCTCGGCCGGCAGTGCGCCGCTCCGCGAGAAGAAAAACGCTTTCTCCCGTGCCACGTCCTGTCCTCGTTCGGACAGCAGATAATCGAGGAAGCGACCGGCGAGCTCGGGGTGCTTGGCGCCCGTCGGAACCAGGGCGCCGCGGCTGAGGATCAGCGTGTAGTCGTGCGGCAGCACGATCCTGAGCTTGCCGTTACGTCGCGCCGCGGCATAGGCGTAGGAGCCGAGGATGTTGTAGCCGATATAGACGTTGCCGCTGTCGAGTTCAGACAACACCGCATTGTTGCAGCAGCGCAGCACGGCTTCGGCGCGGCTGAGGCTTTCGAGCAGGCGGCCGTAGGTCGTCGAGGCCTGCTGGGCATCGAGGAAGGCGAGCAGATAGCCGATGCCGGACTGGCGCAGGTCGTAGGTGCCGATACGGCCGCGATAATAGTCCGGCTTGAAGCGCAGCAGGTCGGTGAGCTCGCCATGGGTGTGCGGCACATCCTCCGGCGGCACGAAATCCTTGTGGTAGACCATGACGGAGGGCTCGAAGGTAAAGCCGAAGACCTCGTCACGCCAGTTCGCCCAGGCCGGCACGTCGCGGGTTTCCGGCGAGACATGCGCGAGCGCACAGCCGTCGTTTGCAAGCTTCACCAACTGATCGACGGATGAAGACAGCAGGAGATCACCGAAAGGCTGCTTCAATCGGCAGGCGATGTCGGCGTCCCGATAGAGATCGTTGGTCACGTAGTCCGTATAATCGATGGCGACATCGCGCGCCGTCTCCTGAAAATCGCGGATCAGCGGCTCCATCGCCTCGATGTCGGTCGCGCCGTTGATGACAAGCCGGCCGCGCTCGGCGTCGAGCGCCGGAAAGAACGCCCGCGTGCCCTCGACCGCGCCGGCCGGGCTGGCAAAGCCAAGGACCGCAACAAGTGCGATCGGTCGAAGTTGCCGCCACATCCTCATGTTCCCTCCCGATAAAGGGGAATATCGAGAATGACGGTGAAGTCGCGCGCGCCTTTCTCCAGAAACCGAACTGTGCCGCGATGCGCCAGCGCCACCTCCGCCGCGATTGCAAAGCCGAGCCCCATGCTTCCCTCTTCCGTCTTGGAACTGACGAACCGCGTCGTGACCGCCGCCCATTCTGCTGGCGGAATGCCGGGACCGTCGTCGGCGACCTCCACCAGGGCCCGGTCATCCTCGCGCCTCACGCGCACGGCCAGCCGTTGCTCGACACCATGCTGCAGCGCGTTGTCGATGATATTGGCTATCGCCTCACGCAAGCTCACCGCATCGCCGCGCACGAAGACCGGCTCGGCACTGTCCTCGAAGGAAACGACGACGTCCGGGTCGACTGTAATCGGCACCGTCGAGCGGAAAGCCTTCCGGGCGATATCGCCAAGGTCGACGGGCTTGAAGCGCACGGAATCGGACCGGTGGATGACCATGGCATGGCTGAGCAACTGGTTGGTGAGGCGCGCCAGCTGGCTGACGCGGTCCCGCACGCGCCCGAGATGCCGCTTGCGGTTGACGTCGAGGTCGTCGTCTTCGAGCATGTCGACCTGTGCCGAAAGGGCTGTCAGCGGCGTGCGTATCTGATGCGCCGCATCGGCGATGAAGCGCTGAAGCAAGGTGACGCGCTCGTCGAGGCGGCCCATGAAGTGATTGATCGACCCGACGAAAGGCTTGAGCTCCCTGGGCATTTCGGCCTCGACGGGGGTCAGATCCTGCGGATCGCGGGCACGCAGCGTCGCGGCAAGGGCATCGACGGGCAGCAGTGAATAGCGGATGGCAAGCACGGTGCCGGCAAGCGCAAGCAGGCTCATGATGCCGACGAGGATCATGGCGCGGGTCGTCAATTCCCCGGCAAGCCCGCGCCGCGCTTCGGTCGTCTGCGCCATGACCACATAGGCCCAGCCGGAGAAGGACGGATCCGAAAGCGCCCGCGAGACCACGGCCACGCGGACCGGCACGTTGCGATATTCCGTCGTCAGGAACACCGGGCCGGCCCGCGCCGCGGTGACGTTTATGCCGATGTCGAGATCGTCGTAGCCGGTCAAGGTTCGGCCGTCGGGGCCAACCACGCGATAGAAAATGCGGTCGCGCTCGGCAAGGCCAAGCAACTCGAAGGCCGACGACGGAAGCGTTACACCCAGATTGCCCGCATCCACAGTCATGTTCGCGGTGATCTGGATCGCCGCCCCGAGGAGCAGCCGGTCATAGGCATCGTCGGCGGCCGCGCGGGCATAGTACCAGGCGGCGGCGGAAAGCAGCGTCGCACCACCACAAAGCACCAGCGCCACGCGCAGCACGAGCCGCCAGAAGAGCGAGGTTTCACGCCGCTTCATCGGCCACCAGTTGATAGCCGAGACCGCGGATGGTGACGATGCGCACCGACGAGCCCTCGATCTTCTTGCGCAGCCTTCCGACATAGAGTTCGACGGCGTTGGGGTTGACGTTTTCGTCGAAACCGAAGAGCTGATCGAGCAGTTCGTCCTTGCTGAAAACCCGGCCCGGCCGGGCGGCCAGCACTTCGAGAAGCGTTATCTCGCGCCGCTTGAGCTGGACCTCGCGGTTGCCGACCCGCACGGAGCGGCTGTTGCGGTCGAGCACCAGATCGCCGCACTCGATGAGGTTGGTCGGGTCGCCCTGGCGGCGGCGCAGGAGCACGCGCGTGCGCGCTTCGAGCTCGCGGAAATCGAACGGCTTGACGAGATAGTCGTCGGCGCCAAGGTCCAGCGCGCCGACCCGGTCCTCGATTTCAGAACGCGCCGTCAGCACCAGCACCGGCGTCGTCTTTTTCCGGGCGCGCAGATGGCGCAGGATCTCAAACCCGTCGAGCCCCGGCAACATGACGTCGAGGATCACGAGATCATAGTCGGTAAATTCGAGTATGTCGGCGGCGGCTTGACCGTCCGTCTGCCAATCGACGGTGTGCCCGACCTTTTCCAGTCGCCGGCTGATTGCCTCCCCGACATCCCTCGTGTCCTCCACCAGAAAGATGCGCATGGGCAAGCAGTGACACGGAAGATTTCACCGATCAACCCGGCGGATTTGACCGCTTTCGTGACAGCGTGGTGACAGGTTCGCGGAGGAAAGAGGACTGCCTGATCGCCACAACGGGAGATGCGGCCAGGGTCTGGAGGACAATCATCGCCGAGGCATTTTCAGGCGGCCGCCACGCGGTCCGTCGATGCGGGTCGATGCCGTCCGGATCCTGGATGTCACGGTGGAGGCAGGCGCGCGATAGCGCCTTTGAAAGAAGAACTCATGGATGGGAGAGAGACCATGACCCGAACCTTTGTGAAGACCCTTCTGGCGGCCGGCTTTTTCGCCGCCGTGGCATCGCCCGCCGGTGCGGAGCCGTCGAAGCCTGAGTGCCTGGCCGGCGCCAAGCCCGGCGGTGGCTTCGACCTTACCTGCCGGCTTGCCGCCAACGCGCTGCTCGAAGCCAAGATCATCGGCAAGCCGATGGCCGTTACCTATATGGAAGGCGGCGTCGGTGCCGTTGCCTACAACCATGTCATCGGCAAGCGCGGCGCCGACGGCAACCTGATCACCGCTGCTTCCTCCGGCTCGGCGCTCCTGATCGCCCAGGGCAAGTTCGGGCAATATGACGAAAACGCCGTGCGCTGGCTCGGCGCGCTCGGCGCCGACTACGGCGTGCTCGTGGTCGCCGCGGATTCCCCCTACAAGAGCCTCGGCGAGCTGATCGCCGCCTACAAGGCAAGCCCGACCGACTTCTCAGTCGCCGGCGGCGGCGCTGTTGGCTCGCAGGACTGGATGAAGGGCTCGCTCTTGGCAAAAGCTGCGGGACAGGAGCCGAAGCAGATGCGCTACGTCGCGCTTGAAGGCGGCGGCGCGGTACTGACGGCGCTCGAAGGCGGCCACGTCAAGGTCGGTGCCGGCGATGCGGCGGAAATGTCCAAGCACCATGCGGCCGGCAAGGTCCGCGTGCTCGCGGTCATGGCGCCCGATCGCCTGCCGGGCGAACTCGCCGAAGTGCCGACCGCCAGGGAACAGGGCGTCGACATCGAATGGCCGGTCTGGCGCGGCTACTACGTCGGCAAGGACGTCTCCGACGCCGACTACAAATGGTGGGCCGATGCCTTCACCAAGCTCGCCGCAACGCCGGAATTCGTGAAGGAGCGCGAGGCGCGCGGCCTCTACGAATACACCCAGGTGGGCGACGCCTTCGACCAGCAGGTCAAGGCGGACGTGGCACGCTTCAAGATCATCGCCAAGGAAGCCGGCATGTAAGCCGGACGGTGGAGCGGGACAGTCTCCCGCTCCGCTTGTTTGCCACCACTTTACGGGCTCCCTGCCGATCGTCTCATCCGGCCGGATTGAAGACCCGTTCCCTGGCGTAAACATCTGGAACAGAACCATGTCAGACACCACTTCCTCATCCTCCCGCATCGGCAGGGTCGGCGGGCTCTTGATGCTCGCGCTGGCGATTGCCTATGGCATCGGCGGCAGCCAGATCGAATATGCCTTCGCCTCGGACCCGCTCGGTCCACGCGTCGTGCCGGTGCTGCTCGCCATCACCCTCGCGGTGCTTTGCCTCTTCTACCTGAAAAGCCCCGGAACGACCGAAGCCTTTCCGCAGGGGCGGCTTCTCGTGAAGATCATTGCAGTACCGCTCCTGCTTCTTGCATCGGCACTGCTTCTGGAGCCCGCCGGCTTCGCCGCCTCGATCTTCCTGCTGACCTTCGGCGTCGGCTGGATCTTCGGCGCGCCGCTGCGTCTCGCGCTGATTGGCGGCGTCGGGCAAGCCGCCCTCTGGTGGTTCGTCTTTTCCTACCTGCTCGACGTCTATCTGCCCGCCGGCCGGCTGTTTGGCTGATCCGCCGGCTATGGAGTGATCTCAATGAATCTCGATTATCTCTGGAACGGTTTTACCGTCGCCCTCACCCTGCAGAACCTGCTCATCGGTCTTGCAGGCTGCTTCATCGGCACCCTGGTCGGCGCCCTGCCGGCGATCGGGCCGATCAACGGCATCGCGCTGCTGATCCCGATCGCCTATACGATGGGCCTGCCGGCCGAAAGCACGATGATCCTGCTCGCCGCCGTCTATTGCGGGTCCGAATATGGCGGCCGCATTTCCTCGATCCTTCTGAACGTGCCGGGCGATGCCGGCGCGGTCATGACGGCGCTCGACGGCAACCCGATGGCCCGCCAGGGCCGCGCCGGCGAAGCGTTGATGCTCTCCGGCCTCTCCTCCTTCGTCGGCGGGGTCTTCGGCGCCGTCGGGCTGGCGCTGTTCGCGCCGCTGCTTGCGGGCCTCGCCATCGGCTTCGGCCCGGCCGAATACTTCGTGCTGATGGTGTTCGCCTTCGCGACCCTCGGTTCCATGGTCGGTAGCCAGCCGGTAAAGACGCTGATCGGCTGCACGCTCGGCCTGATGCTTGCGACTGTCGGGCTCGACGCCACCTCCGGCGCCTATCGCTTCACCTTCAACGAGCCGGAACTCGGCGACGGCATCGAATTCGTCGTGCTGGTCATCGGTCTCTTCTCGGTATCCGAGGCGCTGCTGATCCTCGAACACCAGGCAAGCGGCGTCACGGTAATCCGCGAACTCGGCCGCATGACCGCCCGCCTCGACGATATCCGCAAATCGATCGGTGCGACGCTGCGTGGTTCGGTCATCGGCTTCATCGTTGGCGTGTTGCCGGGCACCGGCGCATCGGTTTCGAGCGCCGTTTCCTACACCACGGAGAAGCGCATCTCCGACAGCGAAGGCACCTTCGGCAAGGGCGACGTACGAGGTCTCACTGCCCCTGAGGCTGCCAACAACGCCACCGCCTGCGGCGCCTTCGTACCGATGCTGACGCTCGGCGTGCCCGGCTCCGGCACGACCGCCGTCATGCTCGGCGCATTGATGCTCTACAACATCCAGCCGGGTCCGATGCTGATTACCGAGCGGCCGGAAGTGGTCGGCGGTCTCGTCGCATCGCTCTTCATCGGCAACGTACTCTTGCTTCTCCTCAACCTGCCGCTCGTCAACATCTTCGCCCGCGTCTTGACGGCACCGAACTGGCTGCTGGTTCCGGGCATCCTCGTGCTGTCGGTTGTCGGCGTCTATTCCACCCACGCCTCGGTTTTCTCGATCCTCCTGATGCTCGGCATCGGCATCATCGGCTGGCTGCTTCGAAAGGCCGGCTTCGACATGGCGCCGATCATCCTCGGCTTCGTGCTCGGCCATGTGATGGAGGTGAACCTGCGCAATGCGCTGGCGATCAGCGGCGGCGATATCTCGATCCTGTTCCAGAGCAAGATCTCGATCATTCTCTGGATCCTGGCGGGCGCCATGGCCGTGATGCCACTCGCCGCCGGCTGGAGGCGGACGAAGGTCGTCAAACCGCCACGAGCTAGCTGATCCCCCTCCCTGTTGGCTACTTGGACAGCGGCGCGCGAGCCCATGGCGGCGCGCGAGCCCATGGCGGCGCGCCGCTGTCGTCGTTTTGAGCGGCATTCAGACTATAAATCCAATATAGACTTTTACGTCTACGCGTGATTTAAGGATTGCTATCGAGGAAGAGGAACGCCGTGACCCCAGAACTCCGCCCCTATTGCCTGGTCTGCGACGCGATCGCCTTGCTGTTCCAGCCCTATGCCGAGGTCGTGCTGCACGATCTGGCGACTGAAACCGTCGTCCATATCGCTGGCAACTTCTCCAAGCGCGAGATCGGCGAAGCTTCGCTGCTGAGCGAAATCGGGTTCAGCCAAGGCGAAGCGATCATCGGCCCCTACGAGAAGGTCAATTGGGACGGACGCTCGATCAAGGCGATCAGCGCCGTGCTGCGAAACGCGGACGGCAAGGCGATCGGCGTGCTCTGCATCAATGCCGATGTCTCCGACTTTCATGCGGCACTCAGGACGCTCAACGCGCTCGTCCGCGTTCCCGTCGACGCGGACAACCCCGAGAGCCTGTTCAAGGAAGACTGGCACGAGCGCGTCAACGAATATGTCCAGCAATGGACCGTGGCGCGCGGGCTGACAGTCTCGAGCCTGAGCCGCAACGACAAGCAGGCGCTGGTGATCGCCCTTTCTGCTGATGGCGCATTCGGCGGCAAGAATGCCGCCTCCTACATCTCGCGCATCCTCGGCATGGGCCGGGCGACCGTCTACAAATATCTGAGCCAGGGGAGCGCGCCATGATCGTCATCGATCGAGAAAGGCTGGCCGAGCTGCCGTTGCTGACGCTCGCGGCACCGGCCATCCGCGACGCCTATATCGCCGTCACCGACGGTCGCGCCAATCTGCCGCCGGTCGGCTATCTGCCGCTTCCCGGTCGCAACGCCGATTGCCACATCAAATACGGCTACATCGAAGGCGATCCAATCTTCGTCGTGAAGATCGCCTCCGGCTTCTACGACAATCCGGCCAAGGGACTGCCGTCGAGCACCGGCATGATGGTTGCGGTCTCGACAGAGACCGGCGACGTGGTGGCCGTGCTCGACGACAAGGGTCTCCTCACCGATCTTCGCACCGGTCTCGGCGGTGCGATCGCGACCACGGCGCTCTGGCGCAAGGACGCCGGCTCGATCGGGATCGTCGGCGCCGGCACGCAGGCGCGCATCCAGATCCGGGCGCTTGCCTCCCTTTCGAATCGTCCATTGCGGTTCACGGTCTGGGGGCGATCAATGGAACGGGCGAACGCCGTGCTTGCCGACCTCGCGGACCTCGGCCTTCCCATCGCTGCGACAACCGATCTCGAAGCGCTCTGCCGCCAGTCCGATGCGATCGTAACCACGACGCCATCGAAGAAGCCGCTGATCCGATCGGCCTGGATCGGGCCTGGCACCCATATCACCGCCATGGGCGCGGACGCACCCGGCAAGCAGGAGCTCGAAACTGCCCTCGTTGCCCGCGCCGACCGCCTCTTTGTCGATCTCGCCGAGCAATGCCTGGACCACGGGGAATTTTCTGCAGCGGCTCGGGCCGTGGTGATCCAGGAGGAACGCTGTGTCGCCCTCGGCGCGGTCCTTTCCGGTGCGGCCGAAGGTCGACGGTCGGACAACGACATCACCATCGCCGACCTGACAGGGATCGCGACGCAGGACACCGCCATTGCCCGCACGGTGCTCGATGAACTCGGCTTGCTCGGCCGTTCGCAAGGAACAACCGCATGACCAAAGACGTCTTCGAAACGGCCGCGCGCGCTGTCCGCGCACGCCAGCGCATCCGCCCCTTCATCTACGAGACGCCACTGATCCCGTCGCGCGCGATCGGTCCGCAGACAGCCTCGACGGTACTGTTCAAGGCGGAAAACCTGCAGCTGACCGGCTCCTTCAAGATCCGGGGGGCTGCGAGCAAGATGACCTCGCTGCCAAGGGACCAGCAGGTGATCACTGCCTCCTCCGGCAATCACGGCATCGGTGCTGCCCATGCGGCAAGCGCGATCGGCCAGAAGCTGACGGTGGTGCTGCCCGAGATTGTCAAGCCGGCGAAGCTGGAGCACATCCGCGCCTACGGCGTCGAGGTCGTCCTTCACGGTTCCGAAACCGGGCTTGCCGAACAGCATGCGCAGCAGCTGGCCGCGACCGAAAAGCTCGGCTACGTCTCGCCCTACAACGACCCGGAAATCATCGCCGGCCAGGGCACGATCGCACTTGAACTCCTTGAGCAAGCCGAACGCATCGACAATGTCTTCATCGCCATGGGCGGCGGCGGACTGATCAGCGGCATCGGCTCGGTGCTGAAGAGTTTCCGCCCGCATACTCGCGTCATCGGCGTGTCCGCTGCAAATTCGGCAGCGCTTGCGGCCTCGATAAGGGCCGGCCGGGTGGTCGAAACCGAACACCTCGAAACGCTCGCCGATGCCGTTGCCGGCGGTCTCGACGAAGACAGCGTGACCCTCCCATTGTCGATGGCCGTGGTCGATGAGGTCGTGACCTGCTCGGAAGCAGAGATCGCGGCCGCAATGCGGGACCTGCTGCTCGACGAGCATATGCTGGTAGAGGGGGCGGCAGCTCTCGCACTTGCCGGCTTCCGGCAGATCGCGGCGAGGTGCACCGGCCAGACCAACGTCATCCTGCTTTGTGGCGGCAATGTCGACGGCGCCAGCGCGCTGCCTTCGTTGCTGGGCTAGAGACGCCGCTGCATGGCGCTGCCCCGCCTCGCCTCGCCTCGCCTCTAGAGGCTGACGCGCTCCACGTAGTAGCGCGGGATCTTCACCCGGTCCCGGTCGCGGTAGAAGTCGATGCAGAAGTCGACGAAGGCCTTGAACCGCTTCGAGACGTGCCGGCGGCGCGAATAGATGAGGTTGATCGCCGTCTGCGGCGAGCGCCAGTCCGATAGCACCGGCTCCAGCAGGCCGGCTTGCCGCTCGGTCTCGACGAAAAAGTCGGGCAGATAGGCGATGCCCTCACCGGCGACGGCGAAATACTTGATCGTCCAGTAGTCGTTGGTTGTGCAGGTCGCCGTCGGCAGCAGGTCCACCTCGTCTTCGCCTGACTGTGTCAGATACCAGGACTGCAGCCGCGTCGGCTGGCGGAAGACGAGGCCGCGATGGCCGGCAAGCGCATCCGGATTATCCGGCTGGCCATGCCGGGCGATGTATTGCGGGCTGGCGAAGAGGCCATAAGACGAGACCGAAAGTCTGCGGCTGATGTAGTCGACATCGGACGGCTCGCCCCAATGGAAGATACCGTCGAGCGCCTGTTCGGTAACGTCGGAGAATGGCTGGCGCGAGGACAGGAACACAACGTCGAGATTGACCTGCGGATATTGCTGGCGAAAGGCATAGAGCAGTTCCGAGGTGATCGTCGTGCCGAACTCGCCGGTCGAGCCCACGCGCAGGGTGCCCGCCACCTCCTGGCGCATCTCCGCCATCGCCGTTGCCGCATCGTCGCAATTCGATTGAATGAGCCGGGCGTAGCG
Organism: Ensifer sp. Root423; assembly: GCF_001426275.1. Taxonomy (NCBI): domain Bacteria; kingdom Pseudomonadati; phylum Pseudomonadota; class Alphaproteobacteria; order Hyphomicrobiales; family Rhizobiaceae; genus Ensifer; species Ensifer sp. Root423. Next base: position 118,966 of record NZ_LMEG01000009.1, read on the forward strand.
CAGGAACTCCGCGCCCGCGTCGGTCACATGCAACTGATGACCCTCGCGCACGAAGAGCTCGATGCCGAACTCATCCTCCAATTGCCGGATCTTGTGGCTGAGTGTTGATTTCGGCAGGCGATGGCGCCTGGAAGCCGCTGAAATCGAACGGGAATCCGCAACTTTCACGAAACAGTCTATGAGCGAAAGATCCATATTTCGTCCAAAATCTTGCACGATATGTCCAGAGAATAGCCTATTTCGGCCCATTGTGTAAACGACTGGGAATTGGGAATATTCACTGGAGCTAAGGGAGAAGAGGTTCCAGTGAGCGATATCAGAGAATTCATTCGCGCCGCATCCGGCACCGGCGGCAAGGCAACGTTGGCGATCCGCGGCGGTCGCCTGGTAAACGTCGTTTCGGAAGAGATCTACCAGGCCGACGTCGCGATCTATGGCGAACGCATCATCGCCGTCGGCGACATCTCCGACTATATCGGGCCAGAGACCAGGATCGTCGATGCCACCGGCAAATACCTGGCACCCGGCATGATCGACGGGCATCTGCATGTCGAATGCTCGAAGATGTCACTGACGAGCTTTGCCAAGGCCGTCGTGCCGCTCGGCACCACCTCGATCGTCACCGGCCTCGACCAGATCATCGTCGTCGGCGGCCCGGCCGCGGCGCGCGAGTTCCTCGACGAGGCAAAACAGACGCCACTCAAGGTCTTCTGGGGCGCCCCTTGCAAGACGCCCTACACCATGCCGCGCTCGACCGTCGGCCACTATTTCAGCCCGGCCGACCACCAGGCGACGCACCACTGGCCGGAATGCGTCGGCATATGGGAAACCGTGCGCGAGTTCATCCAGGAGGAGGACGCCGACGTGCTCGCGGCGCTCGAACTCGCCGAAAAGAGCCGCCTGCCGGTTCTCGGCTGCTGCCCGATGACCCGTGGCGCGCGGCTCAACGGCTACCAGCAGTCCGGCGTTCGCGCCGACCACGAGAGCTACACGCCGGAAGAAATGCTCGAAAAGCTGCGCGCCGGCATGCATGTCGTTGTACGAGAATCCTCGATCTCGCACTTCCTCGCCGACAACCTGCGCATCGTCACGGAAATGGGCGTTAAGGCGCTGCGCCGCATCAGCTTCTGCACCGATGACGTGGTAGCAAGCGACATCCTCAAGCGCGGCCATCTCGACAACATGGTGCGCATGGCGATCGCCATGGGCATTTCGCCGATGGCGGCGATCCAGATGGCGACGATCAACGGCGCCGATGCGCTCCGCATCGACGACAAGGTCGGCTCGATCTCGCCCGGCCGCGCGGCCGACATCCTGCTCGTCGACGACCTGCGCAACTTCACCATCGAAACCGTCGTCGCCAAGGGTGAAGTCGTCGCCCGCAACGGCAAGATGGCGATCGAACTGATCCCGCCGCAGCGCAGCGTCGCACTTCTGAACTCGGTGAAGGTCGCGCCGCTTCAGCCCGGCGATCTCAAGGTCGCCTATCACGGCGCCGGCGAGACGGCAGACGCCATGGCGATCGCCGTCACCCCGGAAAAGATCTTCGTGCGCACTCGCCGCGACGTGACGCTTGCGGTCAAGGACGGCCAGGTGCTCGCAGATCCCGCACGGGACGTGCAATACGTCACCGTCGTCGAACGCTACGGCAAGACGAGCAACCGTCCGGTCGCCTTTGCCTCCGGCTTCGGCCTCAAGCAAGGCGCGATCGCCAGCTCCACCGCACCTGACGATAACAACATCATCTGCATCGGCGCCGATCTCGAGGATATGCGTATCGCCATCAACCACCTGATCGCCAACAATGGCGGCCAGGTCGTGGTCAGGAACGGCAAGGTCGAGGCCTTCCTGCACCTGCCGATCGGCGGCATCGTTTCCGACATCGAGCCGGCCGAGATGGCAGCGCTGGAAGACCAGCTCGACGACGCGGCCCGCGCCCTCGGCTGCCCGCTGCCCTGGCCCTTCATGTACATGTTCGTGTTGCAGATCACGGCGATCCCGGAATATGCGATCACCGATCTCGGTGTCGTCGACTGCGTCGGGCTGAAGGTGATCTCGCCGTTTTCGCCCGCCGGTGGGGACGAGCGCGCCGTCGCTGCGGAATGATGCCTTGGAAGGGGGCCGGTCATGCCGGCCCCCTTCTTCGTTCAAAAAAAGGGGAACAAGATGAACTATCAGAACAAGTCCGTGGAGGCGGCACCAAGCCCGGAGACATCCTGGCTCGCAGCGCTGCTCGACCGCTACTTTCAGATTTCGCGGCTCGGCTCGACCGTCCGCACCGAGATCCTCGCAGGCCTCACAACCTTCCTCGCCGCCTCCTACGTCATCGTCGTCAATCCCTCGATCCTGGCGCATGCCGGCATTCCATTTTCGGCCGGCGTGACGGCGACGGTGCTCGTCAGCTTCATCGGCAGCTGCGCCATGGGGCTCTATGCGCGTAGCCCCATTCTGGTGGCGCCGGGCATGGGCATCAACGCGCTCTTTGCCTACACCATGGTGGTCGGCGCCAAGGTGCCGCTCGAGGTCGCGCTTGGCTGCGTCTTCTGGGCCGGCGTGCTCTTTACCGTCATGGCGTTCTTCAATCTGCGCCAGACGATCATCGAGGCGATCCCTGTCGATCTGCGCTATGGCATCGCCTGCGGTATCGGCCTCTTCATCGCGCTGATCGGCCTGGAAAACGCCAAGTTCATCGTCGCCAACCCCGACACGATCGTTGGTCTCACGCAGTTCAACCCGGTCACCCTCACCTTCATCGCCGGCTTCGTGCTCACGGTGGCGCTGGTGGTGCGGCGGGTTCCGGGCGCGATGATGGCCGGCATGATCCTCACCACTATTCTCTCGATCCCGATCGGTCGCTGGTGGGGCGACGGCAGCGCGTTTTGGCCGGAGACGCCGGATGTGCACACGCTGGTCAACTGGAGCGGTTTCTCCGCTGCACCGGATTTCAGCTTCGTCGGCCAGATCGATCTCCTGGGCGCACTGAACCTGATCTACCTGCCCTTCATCTTTGTCTTCCTGTTCACCAACTTCATCGAGGCGCTCTCGACCTTCCTTGGCCTCGCGGAAGCGGCAGACCTCAAGGATGAAAACGGCATGCCGCGCAACATCCGGGAATCGATGCATGTCGACGCCATCGCGGCACTGATTTCCGCACCGCTCGGCACCAGCCCGGCGACCGTCTATCTCGAATCCGGCGCCGGCATCCAGCAGGGTGGACGCACCGGTCTCGTCGCGCTGGTCGCGGGTCTGCTCTTCGTGCCCTTCCTGTTTTTGTCGCCGCTGCTTTCTCTGGTGCCGGCGGTTGCGACCGCCCCGGTGCTGATCCTCACCGGCCTCTTCATGTCCGAGCCTATCAGCAACATCCGCTGGAGCGCGCTCGACGAGGCGATCCCGGCCTTCCTTGCGATCGTATTGATCCCGCTCACCTTCTCGATCACGCTCGGCCTGTCGCTCGCGATCATCGCCTATGTGCTGATCAAGCTGGTCTGCGGCCGGGCTGGCGATGTAAGACCGGTCATGTGGTTCGTGGCACTGCTCGCCGCAGCGCTCGTCGCCCAGACCCAGTAACCGCCAGAAAATCCGACGGCGCCCTTAATGCAAGGGCGCCGACATCGCCCATCCGAAGGAAACAGTCATGCTTCAATCCTGGTCGAAGACCGCACCCGAACTGGTCGACGTCGCCATGGGCCGCAAGCCCGCCGATCTCGTGATCCGCAACGGCAAATGGGTCAACGTCTACTCCGGCGAAATCATCCCCGGCACCGATATCGCCGTCAAAGCCGGCCGCTTCGCCTATGTCGGTCCGGATGCCAGCCACACGATCGGCGAAGGCACCAAGGTCGTCGACGCCGCCGGGCGCTATCTTGTTCCCGGCCTCTGCGACGCGCACATGCATGTGGAGAGCGGCCTCGTCACCGTCACCGAATTTGCCCGCGCGGTCATTCCGCACGGCACCACCACCATGTTCATCGACCCGCACGAAATCGCCAATGTGCTCGGCCTCGACGGCGTCCGGCTGATGAACGAGGAAGCCCAGAGCCTGCCGATCAACGTACTGGTCCAGGTACCGAGCTGCGTGCCGAGCGCCCCGGGTCTTGAAACTGCCGGCGCCGAGCTTTCAGCACAGGATGTCGCCGAGGCGCTTGCCTGGCCGAACGTCATCGGTCTCGGCGAGATGATGAATTTCCCCGGCGTTGCCGGAAACGATCCGAAGATGATGGCCGAGATCGCCGCCACCCAGGATGCGCGGCTGACCGTCGGCGGGCACTATGCCTCGCCGCATCTCGGCCGCGAGTTCCACGCCTATGCCGCCGGCGGACCGGCCGACGACCATGAAGGCACGACGGTCGACGACGCAATCGCCCGTGTGCGCCAGGGCATGCGCGCCATGTTGCGCCTCGGCTCCGCCTGGTACGACGTTGCCGCGCAGATCAAGGCCGTCACCGAATCCGGCCTCGACCCGCGCAACTTCCTGCTCTGCACCGACGACAGCCACTCCGGCACGCTGGTGCACGACGGACACATGAACCGCGTCGTGCGCCATGCCATCGCTCAAGGTCTGAAACCCGTGACCGCGATCCAGATGGCGACGCTCAACACCGCCCAGCATTTCGGCCTGGAGCGCGAAATCGGCTCGATCGCACCGGGTCGCCGGGCAGACCTGATCGTCACCTCGGACCTCGCCGCGCTGCCGATCGAAATGGTCTTTGCCCGCGGCGAGCTGATGGCAGAGAACGGCACACTCGCGCGCGATATCCCGGCCTATGTCTACCCGGAAAGCGCCCACAACACCGTCCACCTTGGCCGGTTACTGGCCGCAGCGGATTTCGACATCCCATCCAACGCACGGGCGACGCGCGCACGGGTCAACGTCATCGGCGTCGTCGAGAACCAGGCGCCGACGCGGGCGCTTCAGGCCGAGGTGGCGATCGAGAACGGCCTCGTGCAGATGGACCGGGCCAACGACGTCTGCCAGATCGCGCTCGTCGAGCGCCACCGCGGCACCGGCGACGTGGTCAACGCCTTCGTCTCCGGCTTCGGCTATGACAGCGATTGCGCCATGGCGAGCACGGTCGCCCATGACAGCCACCATATGATCGTGGTCGGCACGAACAAGGCGGACATGGCCAAGGCCGCCAACCGCCTGCACGAGGTCGGCGGCGGCATCGTCGTCATCAAGGAAGGCCGCGAACTGGCCCTGGTCGAGCTGCCCGTCGCCGGCCTGATGTCGGATCAGCGAGCGGAGATCGTCGCCGAGAAAGCGGCCGCCATCGTCGAGGCCATGCGCGCCTGTGGCTGCCGGCTGAACAACGCCTATATGCAGCACTCGCTGCTTGCGCTTGTCGTCATTCCGGAACTGCGCATTTCCGACAAGGGCCTGATCGACGTCCGGACCTTCCAGAAGACCGACGTGATTCTGAGCACGCACTGAGCTTAATAGCGATTGGCCACCGGCAACCCGGTGGCCAACTCGGCCGTGGTTCTTAATTCCGGGTGATCGCGGGATGGGTCAAGCCACATAATCCCCTGAAAACTTCCTTTATGGTTAACCGAAACTTAAACGGAGCCCAACGGCCCCGTTGCGCGGGCGTATCTGCCGTTTGCTTAACCGCGACCGGCCGCAGTAGACGCCCGAAACCCTTGCTGATATGGCGTCCCACAATGAGACATGCGTATAGGCGGAGCCGAAACGCCCACAGCTGTTCCGCCCCAAATTGCATGCAATGATGGCAAATGATACAAGAGGAAGCTTATATACAACCGTGTGGGGCAAAGGATATCGAGCAGCGCTCGCCATGCTCCGAAGCGAGGTTTCCACAGGTAAGATCGCAGGCAGCCTATTGGCATTGACCCGGGCGGGCGACGCGGTAGCTTTGCAGAAGGACGAGCCGAAACGGAGCGCCGCTGGAGCGGGCTTTTATATTCTTCCGGCGCGTTCGAAACAGAGAGGGAAAGGCAAGCATGCCGGACACTGATGCAACCTTGTCTGCTTCAGCTTCAGTGCAGGATCCCGTTGCGGCTCATATGGACGAGGTTCTCTCGTTCTATGACGAGGCCTTTCATCTGACCAGCGCCTCGCCGGCGCTGCAGGAAACCTACGAAGTCGGCACGCTTGTCGATGCCACCCTGTGGCATCTCTATCCCGAATTGCTTGCGCCCGTTTCCAAGGCGGCGGTGGAATCCGTCATCGCTTACGGCGTGCCGCGCAGCGTCGAGGTGGTCGACGCCGCCACCAAGTCGCGGCGCACGCTGCTCGTCTTTCGCGCCATGCGTGGCATCGGCGTGCTCGAAACGAGCGGCCGCGCGACCCGCCGCGAGATCGGCAGCCATGGCGAAAGCGAACGCGCGCTGCTGTTGCACCAGGCGACCCACGACGTGCTGACGGGCCTGCCCAACCGGCGGCAGTTCAGCGACGACCTGCAGAGCATCCTGCCGACATCCGGCGAGAAGCTGGCGCTGATGCAGATCGACCTCGACGATTTCAAGCCGGTCAACGACACGCTGGGCCACGGCGCCGGCGACGCCGTCCTCAAGATGGCGGCCGAGCGCATTCGCGGCGCCCTTCGCGACGGCGAAGTCGCCTATCGCCTGGCCGGCGACGAATTCGCCGTCATCCAGCGTCAAAGCGACCAGCCGGCGGACGCCGAGTATCTCGCCGAGGCACTGATCGAGGCGTTCAGCGAACCTTTCACGATCGACGGCATTTCCGTCTTCGTCGGCGCCAGCATCGGCATTGCCATTGCGCCGAACGACGGAAACGACATCGAGCAACTGATGAAGGCGGCGGACATTGCGCTCTATGCCGCCAAGAAGGATGGACGAGGCCGGGCAAAGACCTTCAGCCGTTCCATGCTGATCGTGCTGGAACAGCGCGAGATGCTGCGCCGCAGTCTGCGCACCGCGCTGCAGGACAAGCAGTTTTCAATCGAATACCAGCCGCTCGTCGAGCCGCCATTTTCGATCGTCGGCTTCGAGGCGCTGGTGCGCTGGCATCATCCGCTGGTCGGCACGATCCCGCCCAACGTCTTCATCCCGATGGCGGAAGCCGACGGCCTGATGAACGAGATCGGCCAATGGGTGCTGGAGGAGGCCTGCCGGCAGGCTGCCACCTGGCCGTCGCATTTCACCGTCGCCGTCAACCTGTCGCCGGCGGAGTTCCTGCGCGAGGGCCTGACGGACCGGATCGCCCAGGCGCTCGACATGGCGGGCTTGAGGGCCGACCGGCTGGAGCTGGAAGTTACCGAATCGGTGCTGCTTGAACGCACGACCAACAATCTCGACACGCTGAACACCCTCAACGTGCTCGGCATCCAGATCTCGCTCGACGATTTCGGCACCTTCTATTCGTCGCTCAGCTACCTCAAGAACTTCCCCTTCGATACGATCAAGATCGACCGCTATTTCATCAAGGATCTGGAGAGCGACGAAAAGAGCCAGACGATCGTCCGGTCGATCATCGCCCTTGCCCACGGTCTCGGCATGCGCGTGACCGCCGAGGGCGTCGAGACGATCGGGCAGGCCGTCTGGCTTCGAAAAGAGGGTTGCGACCGTCTGCAGGGTTATTTCCTGGGCATGCCCATGCCGGCGGACGCGATCGGCGCCTATCTTCGCCGCTCATCGGCAATGGCGACGCTGTAGCCCCCCGCATCTGTGCGTTGCGCCCGATATGGCGCGAGGCAATACCTGGGTTGTCTTCATGCAAGATCCCGGGGTTGCGTGGTTAGAAATCATTATAGAAAGTGGCGTATGGCCGTGGCAGAGTTCGGGGTGCGGAGGACATTGCTGCATGGGTGCTAGTGTCAATAAGACCACGGAAACGGCTTTCGAGCCGCTGCTTCAGTTCGATATGGAGATGGAAGATTTCCTTTCGGACTGGCACCATTGCGATCATGTCTCGAGCTACCTCGCCCGGATGATCAGCCACAACAGGACCGATCCGGTACGGCATTCCAACTTCTTTTCCTCCGCCCTCAACGAGCTTCTGGAGGTTTCGTTTCGCGGCGGCACCACCGACGGAAAGATCGGCCTGTCGATCTATCGCCAAGGCGCCACGGAACGGGTTCAACTGAGCTTTCCATGCCCACCTGGTCAGGCGCGCTTCTATCGCGAGGCGGTCTCGAAAACCCGCGAGAGCGATGCCCAGGCCCGCTATCTCGACGCCATTTCCAACGACCTTGCCCCCAGCCGGGAATCGGTGCTTCTGGACCTGGCGGTCAACTATGACGCCCGCCTCCGGCTTGACGAGGATGCGGCGCCGGCCATCACCCTGATCGTGGATCTTCCTCTTGAAGGAATGGTGAGTTGATGGCGGCGAGCCTTCCTCAGCGTTTCAAGGTCGACTTCGATCCGAACAGCCAGATCTTCTCGCTTGCCGGAACGATTCGGCCGCGTTCGATCGATGAAATCGCCGAGAGTATCCATGCCCTGAGGGAAGCCATCGATACGGTGCGCGGCGTTCTCTATATCGATGTGAAGCGCCTCATCCAGATGAACAACACGGCCTTCCAGGCCTTCATCCGGGTCGCCCTCGACGCCTGCCGGGAGCGGTCGGACCTGCGCCTGATCGTCATCACGTCAAGCGTCGTCAGCTGGACGACGCGCATGTTCCGGCACCTGAGCACGATCGAGCCGCAGATCTCCGTCGAGGTCTATGATTCGATGTTCTATCCCGGCCAGGACTACTTCGAGGATACGAGCTTCATTCCAATCCTGCGCGCGCAGACGAAATTGACGTGGCGCCACGAGCGCACCATCCTGCCGCGCCACGGCATGCGGCCCGGCATCGCCGTGGCCGACATCTGCTGCGGCATCGGCGATTTCGCCGTGCTCGCGCAGAAGGAGTTCCAGCCGTCGCGGATCGTCGCGCTCGACCACTCGAAGCCGAGCCTCGCCTATGCCCGAAAGGTGGCCGCCGAGTTCGGCGTGACGGGTATCGAATACACCTACGGCGACGCGTCGGAGATGCTGCTTGAGGACAACCAGTTCGACTTCGTGAGTTGCCGCCACTCGCTGCAGGTCTTCAATCAGCCGGAGCTGCTTCTCAAGGAACTCTATCGGATCGTGAAGCCGGGCGGCCGCGTCTACATCACCAACGAGAAGAACTCGCACTGCCTCGGCGAGCCGCGGGCGCAAAGCATCCAATGGACCTACAATGAGCTCGCGCGGCTTTTGAGCAATTTCGAGATAGATGTGGAGTTCGGGCCGAAGAGCCGGCGCTATCTTGCCGACACGGGCTTCGACGACATCCTGGTCGAATCCTTCATGGTCACCAATCTGGACGGTGACCCACAGGATTTCGCCGATATCATCGCCGGCTGGGAGAAGATGTTTGCGGACATGGCGGTGAGGCACGGCGAAACACCCGAATTCATCGAGCGGTTCCGCCAGGGCTTCCGGGATCACATCTTCGCTGCACTGCATCCGAAGGGCTATGCGGGCTGGCCGATCTGGGCAGCGTCCGGGCGCAAACCACTATGAGCGCGAGCAATATCAAACGTCCCCGGTTCGGTTTGAGATCCTTTCGCGCCAAGTTCGTGCTGGTCGTCGGCAGCGCCGTGCTCTTCGACCTCCTGCTGACAGGCGGGCTGGCGCTCTGGAACGTTCAAAGACTGTCGCGCGACGCGACGACGGAAGTCGGACAGGGCCTGCAAAACGCCAACGAAGACTACATGCTCACCTACGCGGAATCGACGGCCGCGCGGGTTAATCTTCTGCTCGGCCAGGTTCACGCCGACGTCGCCACGCTCGCGGGCGTAATCCAGGCGCAGATCGACCGCCCCGTGCGCCGGTCCGACGTCGGTGAGGCACTTGCGCGGCACGCACCGGAGTCCGTTACCGTCACTTACGATGCCAAAGGTGGGTGGGCGCAGAACCTTCCGGGGCCGCTCTCGAGCGTAAGCGTCTGGAGCTATCTCCTTGGCCCCGACCATCGGCCACTGCCCGAGGTACAGGCCGATATCGAGAACAGCGCCGTTCTTGATCTGGTTGCCCCCGCCCTGCTTGCGCACGGCCGCTCCAAACTGCAGATGTACTACGTCGGACCAAAAGAACGGCCGATCTTGCGGATGGCGCCCTATGCGGATCAGGCACAGACGTTCGACCGTCTCTACCCCGGCCATAACGAAGCCAACTTCTGGAACTTCTTCTTCCCCGGCCTCTATGAGTCCTGGGAGGAATGGGCGAAGCAACCGAGCCTCAGGCCCGTTGCAGCCGATACCACGCAAACGGCACCTTACACCGATGCCGCCTCGGGCAAACTGATCGTCAGTTTCTTCCAGCCGCTCTGGACGCCCGACCGCAAAGGTGTCGCCGGAGCAACCGGAACCGATATCACGCTCGACCAGCTGGCCGAGGTTGTCGAAAGCGTTAAGGTCGGCGACAGCGGCTTCGGATTTCTGGTGATGTCCGACGGCAACGTGCTTGCCATCAATCCGGTCGGCGAAAAGGTGATCGGCCTGCGGCGGTCCAGCGACACGGGTGGACAAGGCGTCACCGGATTGGAGCGCTCGCTGCGCCGCAGCGCCCAGCCCGCGATCGCAGAGCTGCCGCTTGGCACCGATGGCGCCATTCAGCGGGTGCTGCTCGATGAGAGTGGTGAGAAGGTCCCCTATCTCATTCTCCTCAAGCAGCTCGAGCCGGAGAACCTCTGGGTTTCCGGCCCGGTGCGCCGCGAGACCATGTCGATCGGCATCGTCGTGCCGGAGCGCGAAATCTATGCCTCGCTGTTTGCGGCACAGGCGAGTATCTCTGAAGCGACGAACCGCATCCTCATCTATCAGATCCTGGCCCTGCTCGCTTCGCTGCTGTTCGTCACGCTCGCCGTGTTCGGCATCTCCAAGCGGGTTACCCGCGGCATCAGCGCGCTCGCCGGAGCGGCAACCAGCATCGAGGCGAAGGACTACTCCGTCCGTGTGCCCATCACGACACGCGACGAAGTCGGTGAAGCGGCTATCGCGTTCAATAGAATGGCTGAGGAGATCAGCTACCATACCGAGAACCTCGAAAACCTGGTGACCGAACGCACCAAGCAGCTCGAGGACGCCAACCATCAGATTTCGACGCTGAATACCCAACTGCGCAGCGAGAACCTGCGCCTTGGCGCCGAACTCGCCGTCGCCAAGCAGATCCAGATGATGGTGCTGCCGAAGGCCGGCGAGCTCGCGGAAATCGCCGATCTCGAAATCGCCGCCTATATGCGCCCGGCCGACGAGGTGGGCGGCGACTACTACGATGTGCTGCGCGACGGTGAGCGGCTGAAGATCGGCATCGGCGACGTGACCGGTCATGGCCTTGAAAGCGGCGTGCTGATGCTGATGGTGCAGTCGGTCGCAAGGGCCCTGCAGGAAGCCGGCGACATGGACCCGGAGCAGTTTCTCAACCGCCTCAACCGCGCCATCTACAAGAACATCGTGCGCACCAACACTGACAAGCATCTGTCGTTGGCCTTCCTCGACTACGACCACGGCCGCCTGACGCTGTCGGGGCAGCACGAGGAACTGATCGTCGTGCGCAAGGGTGCGGAAATCGAGCGGATCGACACGCTCGACCTCGGCCTGCCGATTGGCCTGGAATCGGACATTTCGCGCTTTGTTGCCACCCGCGAGATCTCGTTCGGCCGCGGCGACATGATCGTGCTGCATACGGACGGCGTGACCGAGGCAGCGAACGCCAAGGGCGAACTGTTTGGCATCGAGCGACTGTGCGAGAGTGCCGGAAAGTTTTACGGACAGAGCGCCGAGGACGTCAAATCGGGTATCATCAACGACCTGATGGCGCATATCGGCAAGCAGAAGATCTACGACGACATCACGCTCGTCGTCATGAGACACAGGTGATCAGATGACCACGCTCTACGGACTGGCGGACCTGACGATCGGCGCCCACCAGAAGATGACCCGGCTGCGTCTTTACGACGGGCCGCTGGATCTCAGCTGGAAGCATTGCGCCATGGCTTCGGATTTCGTCGCCGAACTGGCGGCGCTGCGCTATCGCGCGTCGCGCAACACCTATCGGGAAGTGCGCCACAACATCGGCTACCTCACCAACGAACTGGTCGAGAATGCCGTGAAGTTCCGCGCTTCCGGTTCCGTGGTCGTCGAGGCCGCCCTCGAGGGCCACAGCTTCCGCACGAAAGTGTCGAACGTGATCGACAACGAAGCGGCTGCGCGCTTCCAGGATCTTTTGTCCGAGATCGCCGACGGCGACCCGGGCGACCTGCTCATCGAGCGCATCGAAGCCAACGCAACCGGGCTCGGCAAGAGCGGCTCGGGGCTTGGTCTTTTGACGCTGATGAGCGATTATGGCGTTCGTTTCGCTTGGGTTTTTGGCGCCCAGGGTGACGACGGCGAAACCTCATTGGAGACTTATGCCTCCATTGCGGTCCCAGACCTCTCGAACTGATGAGCCGGTGAACATGGAAAACAAGGACGAAGAAGAGTATCGCGTTTGGTCCGAAGGCAACGATATTCATTTTGAAGGCACGATGCGGCTGCCGGGAACGGAGGCCTATGCCCCGATCTTCTCGACGGTGATGGGCGTTCTGGAGACCGAGCCTGAGCACATCACGATCGACCTCACCGAACTGCAGTTCCTGAACTCGTCCGGGATCAACCTGCTCGCCAAGCTGACGATCGAGGCACGCAACCGCCCGAACGTGCAATTGACGGTGCGCGGAACCTCTGAGATCCCGTGGCAGTCGAAATCGCTGCCGAACCTCAAGAAGCTGCATCCCGGCCTCGATCTCAGGCTCAACTGAGATCACGCGGTGCCGGGACTGGATTCCCGTAGCTAAAGCCTGAGTATCGCGCGCCGACCGGCGCGCGACTGCCATTGCGCGCGCCAGCGCTTCCGCATCCCAGCCACCGACAAATCCTGTCGCCGAAACCGGCCTCACGACGCTTCGACGCCTTCTTCATTCCCCGTCGTCACGCTTGACTCTGCGAACGCCTCACCCTATCCATCAAATCATCTGATGACTTGATGAGCAGACAATGCAACCGATCAATCGTACCAACCTTGCCGAGAGCGCTGCCGAAAGCCTGCGGGCGGAAATCCTGAGCGGCCGCTGGGCTATCGGCGAACGCATTCCCAACGAGACGGCGCTGACCGAGCTTCTGGCGGTGAGCCGCGGAACCGTGCGGGAGGCCGTTCGGGTCCTGATCTCGAAGGGGCTGCTCGACGCCCGCCAGGGCTCCGGCACCTATGTCCGCTCGACGGTCGATAGCTCGGGCGCGCTTGACCGCGTCAAGCGGGCGAGCCTGCGCGACCAATGGGAGGCGCGCGCGGCCCTCGACGTGGAAGCCGCCCGCCTGGCGGCGCTGCGGCATACGCCCAAGGATCTGGAACATATGAAGCGCCTTCTTCTCGCCCGCGGCACGGTTTCCGATGGTGGGCGTGAGGCCTTCGGACGGCGCGACATTGCCTTTCATCGGTCGATCGTCGAGGCCTCCGGCAACAGGGCCATCGTCGAGCTCTATGACTTTTTCACTTCGGCCATTCTTGAAACCATTCACTCGACGCTGTCAGGCGACCTGCCGGAGCCGGACGACCGGGCGCATGCGGCGATCGTCGAGGCCATTGCGGCCAGTGATCCGGACAAGGCCGCGGCCGCCGTTCGGGCGTTCATGGCCCCCGTCCTCGCTGAACTTGATCGGCTACTTTCCCAATGAACCAGACTTTTCGTGATCCCCACAAAGCCGAAGCCGCCGAACCGCTGGACATCGAAGACCAGCTTATCGATGCCGAGGCCGACAGCCTGCCGGCACCGCAACCACCGGTGCTGAGCCGCAGCGCCCGCATTCTGCTGGGCGTCAGCCTCGTGCTCATCGCCTTCAACCTCAGGCCGCTGTTTTCAAGTCTCTCGGTGCTGCTGCCCGAGGTGATGCAGGCGACCGGCCTTTCCACCGCCAGCGCCAGCGTGCTCACCACCCTGCCGGTGCTCTGCCTCGGCCTTTTCGCGCCGCTTGCGCCGAAGCTCGCCCAACGCTTCGGTGCCGAACGCACGCTTCTCGGGGTGCTCGTCCTGCTGACGCTCGGCACGGGTCTGCGCGGCGTTCAGTCCGTGCCGCTGCTTTTCCTTTCGACATTTGCGGCAGGTGCGGCGATCGCGATCGGCAACGTGCTGCTTCCCGGGCTCGTCAAGCGTGACTTTCCCGACCGCGCCGCGATGATGACGGGCCTTTATACCATGGCGCTGTGCGCCGGTGCTGCCAGCGCCGCCGGCCTGACGCTGACGATCGAACACCATGTGGTCGGCTCCTGGTCCGGCGCGCTCGCGGCCTGGGCGGTACCCGCCCTCATCGTGCTGATGATCTGGGCACCGCAGGCGCTGCGCGGCAAGGCGCAAGCCCGCCACAGCGGCTTCCGCGTCGTCGGCCTCTGGCGCGATCGGCTCGCCTGGCAGGTGACGCTCTTCATGGGTCTGCAATCCGCACTCGCCTATTGCGTCTTCGGCTGGATGGCGCCGATCCTGCGTGAGCGTGGCCTAGATGCCGCAACTGCCGGTGCGGTCGTCTCCGCCTCGATCATGATGCAGGTCGTCACCTGCCTGCTCGTGCCATCCTTCGCCGTAAGGCGCCGCGACCAGCGCGCCGTCTGCGTGGCGCTCGTCGCCGCCGCCGTCATCGCGCTGATCGGCATCCTTTTCGCGCCGCTCTCGACGGTGCTCGTCTGGGCTGTTCTGCAAGGGATCGGACAGGGCGGCCTGATTGCTGCGGCGATGACCCTCATTGTGCTGCGCTCGCCCGATTCGCACGTGGCGGCCCATCTCTCCGGCATGGCCCAGGGCGTCGGCTACGTGCTTGCCGCCATCGGCCCCCTGCTTGTCGGCTTCATCCGCAGCTGGACCGGCAGCTTCGCCGCCAGCGCCGTTCTCTTCATCGCGCTCGGCATCGGCGTGGCGATCATGGGTCTGGGCGCCGGCCGGGCGCTGCATGTCGGCGCACGAACCGTCCGGATAGACGACCGCTAAGACGGACGCGGATCAGCGCCTGCAATGATCCAAAGGTCCCCTTCCCAGGCGGAGCCCTTTCTCTCGCTGTCAGCACGCTCGCATCAGGCCGCGGCCACCGCCGCCTGGTAGCGCGGCGCCGGCCGGAAGGTGAGCGCGATCAGGAACGCGCCGAGGCCGATGCCCCAGGAACCGATGTAAAGCCAGGTGTAGCTTGCCAGCGCATCATAGATCAGGCCCCCGGCAATCGGTCCCGTCGCCATGCCAAGGCTGCCAGCCATGGCCGTACCGCCGATCACCGTCCCCATCATCCGCAAGGGGAAATTCTCGCGGGCAAGCACCGCATAGAGCGGCATGACGCCCGCATAGATGAAGCCGAACAGGGCGGCGACCGCATAGAACGAGCCGAGCCCGGCGGCAAAGACATAGGCAAGCGCGCCGAAGGCCTGGGCCAGAAGTCCAAGAACGAGCACACGTTTGGCCCCGAAACGGTCGCCGAGCAGACCGAAGACGACGCGGCCGCCCATGCCGGCAAGACCCTCGACGCTGTAGATCGACACGGCCGCCATGACCGGAATGCCGCAGGTGATCGCGTAGCTCACCGTGTGGAAGATCGGGCCGGAATGGGTGGCGCAGCAGAAGAAGTTGGTCAGAAGCAGGATGATGAAGAGCGGCGATTTCAGCACCTGGCTGGTCGTCATCGACGAATGGGGCTCTTCCTCGGGCGAGGCCGCGGCAGCACCGTCGGCAAGTGCCGGCGCCTGGCGAACGAGAAACGAGACCGGGATCATGATGACGGCAACGACCAGCGCGATGATCTGCAGAGCGGTTCTCCAGTCGTAGGCGGATACCAGCCAGGCGGCAAAGGGCGACATCGTCATCGGCGCCATGCCCATACCGGCCGAGACGAGCGAGACCGCGAGGCTGCGATGCGTATCGAACCAGCCGGTAACGCAAGCCATCATCGGCGCGAAGATCGCCGCCGTCGCGGTGCCGACCACGACACCGAAAAGGATTTGGAAGGCGATCAGCGAGGTCGTCCAGCTCGCTGCCATGAGGCTGACGGCCAAGAGCACCGAGCCGATGAGCACGATCGGACGCGCGCCCCATCGGTCGGAAAGGCTGCCCCAAGCGATGCTGGCAAATGCCATGGCCAGGAAGCCGATGGTCATGGCGCTCGAAACGCCTGTCACCGACCAGCCGGTGTCGCGCGAAATCGGCAGCAGGAACACCGGAAGCGAAAACATGGCGCCGATCGCCAGGCAGCCGAGCAGCCCGCCCGCCGCCACGATGACCCAACGGTAATGCAAATTGGTCATTGCAAATCTCCTTAAATCCGCCCGGCCGGACGTCCGGCCACGCCGAAAAATTGTGCAACCTGATCGCGCGACGGACCGTGCCTGGGACATCCCCTCGCCCGCCCGATTGAAAGACGCTCACGCCGGTGCCAAGCCGACAGGAGCTTCGAAAGAATTTCATAATAGGTGCAGATTCACATTCGATGCAGCCTTGAAGGCATGCGCCCGACTGTTTCCGCTTGATTGTGCGACGAAGCTTCTTTCTGTTGTCCGTTGCCACCTGAGAGATAGATAAAGGCTGGAACACGGCTTGCGGGAGTGACAAGTGTGACGGGATTTCGATGGATTCGCTGATCACCGCCGCGGCGCGAGCACTGGCGTCGGGCGACCCGCTCGGCGCGCTGAAGCGGGTGGCGCTACGCGACGATCCGCCGGCACTGGCGCTGCGCGGCATCGCCATGGCCCAGCTTGGAGACTTCACCCGCGCAAAGGTCCTGCTGAAGAACGCCGCGCGCGCCTTCGGCACGAAGGAAGCGGTGGCGCGGGCGCGGTGCATCGTCGCCGAGGCAGAGATCGCCATCGTCTCCCGTGATCTTTCCTGGCCGATGCGGGCGCTCGACGCCGCCCGCTCGACGCTCGAAACCCATGGCGACCACCTCAACGCCGCCCACGCCCGCAATCTCGGGGCACGGCGCCTGCTCTTGATCGGCCGTCTGGACGAGGCCGAGAACTTGCTTGCCGATATCGATACGGCGCGGCTGACACCGCTGTCGAAAGCCGCCCACGACCTGGCGCTCGCCGGCATCGCCGTGCGCCGGTTGCGAACCGAGGCCGCCACCGCCGCCTTCGGGCGGGCGGGCGAAGCGGCACGGGCGACCGGCATTCCGGCCCTGATCTTGGAAGTTGAAAACGCGGCCGCCGTGCTTAAAGCGCCGGCTGCCCGCCTCATGGCGGATGGGGAAGAGCGCTCGCTGCTGCTTGGCGAGGTCGAAGAGCTGCTTGCTTCCGGCGCCCTCGTCATCGACGCCTGCCGGAACCTCGTCCGAAGACAAGCGACCTTGTGCACGCTTGCCACTCGGCCGGTGCTCTTTGCGCTGGCGCGCGCGCTGGGCGAAGCCTGGCCGGGAGACGTCTCAAGGCGAACCTTGCTCGCCCGGGCCTTCGGCGCACGACATGTCGACGAATCCCACCGGGCAAGGCTGCGTGTCGAAATCGGCCGGCTGCGCGAGGAACTGCGCCCGCTTGCGGATATCACGGCGACGAGCGATGGCTTCCGGCTGGTGCCGCACGGCAAGCACACGGTCGTCGTCCTTGCCCCGCCGGTCGACGAGCGACATGCGACGATGCGGGCGCTGCTGGCGGACGGCGAGGCCTGGTCAAGTTCGGCGCTCGCAATCGCGCTCGACGCCAGCGCGCGCACCGTGCAGCGGGCGCTCGAAGAGCTCGCCTCGCAAGGCAAGGTTATGCCGATCGGGCGCGGGCGGGCACGGCGCTGGGTCGTGCCGCCGATTGCCGCATTCCCGACAGTGTTGTTACTCCCTGGCCCTTTGCCAAACGAATAGGATCAGACCCATGAAAAGATCCGAAGCCGAAATCATCCAGATATATGGCCCGTTCCCCGGGGCAGACCAGGTCCATGGCGTCACCTTCGACGGCCGGAACGTATGGTTCGCCGCCGGTGACACGATCAACGCCTTCGACCCGGAAAACGGTGCGCCCGTCCGCTCGATCGACGTCGCCGCGCATGCCGGTACGGCGTTTGACGGCAAGCACCTCTTCCAGATCGCCGAAGATCGCATCCAGAAGATCGATCCGGAAACCGGGAAAATTCTCGCGACAATCCCGGCGCCAGGCGGTGGCGGCGATTCCGGCCTTGCCTGGGCCGAGGGCACGCTTTGGGTTGGGCAGCATCGGGGCCGCAAAATTCATCAGATCGATCCCGAGAACGGCGCAATCCTGCGCACGATCGAATCCAAGCGCGTCGTGACCGGGGTGACCTGGGTCGATGGCGAACTCTGGCACGGCACCTGGGAGGGTGACGAAAGCGATATCAGGCGCATCGATCCGCAAACGGGAGCGGTGCTCGAAACGGTCGCCATGCCGACCGGAATGGGCGTATCGGGCCTGGAGTCCGATGGCGGCGAGCGCTTCTTCTGTGGCGGCGGCCCGAGCGGCGTCGTCCGGGCCGTTCGCCGGCCGAAGCGGGCGCGCTGAAGACACTGACGATGAATTCCTGGCAACCGGCGCGGCTGCGCGCCGCTGTCGGTGCGGCGCCGGCACTACAGCGCCGCGCGCCTTTGAGGCGCATAGAGGGCGCTGTAGCGCTTCGAAGCGCTGCATGTTCCGTCCGCACAACCGGCGATGAATAGGGAACCATGCAGTAGCGTTGTCCCGGCACGGTCCGCAATACCCGGACACCGCGGACCGTGCCCGAGCTTTAGGCCTTAATGAAGGCGAGCAGGTCGGGATTGATGACATCGGCATGGGTTGTCAACATGCCATGTGGATAACCCTCATAGACCTTGAGCGTGCCGTTCTTCAGCAGCTTCACCGCCAGTCGCGCGCTGTCGTCGATCGGCACGATCTGGTCGTCGTCGCCGTGCATGACCAGCGTCGGCACGTCGATCGCCTTCAAGTCTTCGGTGAAGTCGGTTTCGGAGAAGGCCTTGATGCCTTCGTAATGGGCCTTGGCGCTGCCCATCATGCCCTGACGCCACCAGTTGCGGACGACGCCTTCCGATACTTCGGCACCCGGGCGGTTGTAGCCGTAGAACGGGCCGGCCGGAACGTCGAGGAAGAACTGGGCGCGGTTGGCAGCAAGCGCCGCCCGGAAACCGTCGAACACCTCGATCGGCAGGCCGCCCGGATTGTTTTCGGTCTTGACCATGATCGGCGGCACGGCGCCGACGATGATCAGCTTGGAAACCCGGCCGCCGCCGTGGCGCGCCACGTAAGCCACCGCTTCGCCGCCACCGGTGGAGTGACCGATGTGGATTGCATCGCTGAGGCCGAGCTTGGTGGTCAGCGCCGCAACATCCTTCGCGTAGTGTGCAATGTCGTGTCCCTCGCTCACCTGCGTCGAACGGCCATGGCCGCGGCGGTCATGGGCGATGACCCGGTAGCCCTTGCTGACGAAATAGAGCATCTGCGCATCCCAATCGTCCGCCGACAGGGGCCAGCCATGGTGAAAGACGATGGGCTGGCCCGAGCCCCAATCCTTGTAGAAGATATCGACGCCGTCTTCAGTCCTGACGAACTTCTCGGTCATGGGAACGGTTCCTTTGTTTGGGTTGGGTGTATGTCTTCGAGATGTGGCCCCGGCGCGAGATCCGCGCCGGGACGTGCGGTCCGCGTCAACCGAGATGGGGGTGGTTGATCGCGAGAAAGTGGTTGACGACCGGCGCGGCCGGCCCCTTGTGGTAGCGGCGGACATCGTCCTGAATGTCGGCATCGGCCTTCGACACGCGCTTGTGCTGGCGCAGATGCTCTGCCCAGGATTCGACCATAAACCATTCGACCAGCCGTCCGGGATCGGCCGCGTCCTCGGTCACGCCCCAGCCATAGGCGCCGTCGCGCCGCCGCTCGTGCGACAGGCGGGCGAGCGCCTTCAGGAACTCGGACCGATCCGCCTTGTCGATCGTATATTCGATCAGGACGAGAACCGGTCCGCGGTCGTGTTCGACCGGCTCGCTGGTCAGGGGCTCCGGCCAATGATTGGAAGGAATGAGATCCGCCTCACCTTTCGGCAGCTTCATGGCGTGGAAGGCGAAGCCGACTGAGAGAAGGCCGATGGCCGCCACGGCGAGCGTGAAGGGCACGCCGATCGCCGAGGCGGTCGCGCCCCAAGCAAGGCTCCCGCCGGTCATCGCGCCGTTGAAGACGGTCAGATAGACGGCGAGCGTGCGTCCGCGCACCCAGTTGGGCAGGATCGCTTGCGCAGTGCTGTTCAGCGTCGTCAACGCCGTGATCCAGGCCGCACCACAGACGAGCAGCGCCGCCACCGCCACCCATTGCGCCGGCGCGAAGGAAAGCACGCCCATGACGGCGGCGGTCAGGACCGCGGACAAAAGCAGCAATCCGTCGGCATCCATCCGGGCCCGCAAGCGCGGCATCACCAGCGCGCCGCCGATCGCGCCGGCGCCGACGGCGCCGAGCAGGATGCCGTAGAAGCTGGCGCCGCCGCCGAGAAGCTGGCGGGCGACCAGCGGCAGCAGCGCCCAGATCGCACTTGAAAAAGCGAAGAACACGGCTGCACGCAAAAGCACCACATGCAGCTCGCGGCTGGCGCGCGCATAGCGCAGGCCGGCCCGGAAGGCGCCGAGGAAGCGCTCGGCGAGCGCGTCGTCCTCCGGCACCTGCCGCCGCCACCAGACCAATGCGGCAACGACGAAGACATAGCTGATGACATCGACGCCATAGGTGACGGCCGCGCCAAACCATGCAAGCAGCAGGCCGCCAAGCGCCGGGCCGATCGCGCGGGAGATATTGATGCCGAGCGAGTTCAGCGCGACCGCGCCCTTGACGTCCGGTCGCGACACGAGCTCCGGCACGATCGCCTGCCAGGTGGGGGCAACCAGCGCTGCGCCGATGCCACCGACAAAGGTAAGCGCAATCAGCGAGGTCACCGACTGCAGCCCGCTTGCAGAGAGGAACAACAGGCAGAGGCTCGCGGATGCGAGCAGGAACTGCACGACGATCAGGAATTTGCGTCGGTCGAGAATATCGGAGAGCACGCCGGCGGGAATGGCGAGCAGGAAGATCGGCAGCGTCGCGGCCGCCTGGATCATCGAGACGGCGGCGGGCGTTGCCGACAGGTCGGTGACGAGCCAGGAGCTTGCGACATCGCGGATGAAGCTGCCGGTGTTGCCGATGATCGTCGCCACCCAGAGCACGGCGAAAACCTTCTGGCGCAAGGGCGCGAAAGTGCCGGCGTTGTTGGTCGCTGCCTGCGTCATTGGCCGCCCCTCTCCGTGGATGCACGTTCGCGCAGATCATAAACTGCAACGAGCACGAATGCGCCGGCAAGGCCGATATGTTCGAAGAAACCGTTTGTCGCCATCGCGCGCTCCATGCCGGGCGGCAGTTCCCTGAAGCGGAATGCGAGCAAGGTGGCGACGAGCGTGAAGGCCGCAAGCGCGCCTGCCGCCGCCCAGCGGTAGAAGCCTGAGAGGACGAGAGCCGACATCGCAAGCTCAAACACGATGACGCCGACAGCAAAGAGCGGTGCCGGATAGAGGCCGAAATGCTCCATCTCGGCAAGCGCGCCCGGGAAGTCGAAAATTTTCGTCAAGGGTCCCTGGATATAGGCCGAGCAGAGCGCCAGCAAGCCGACGAATATGACACGGTTGCCGGTAAGGCCCGGCCGGAGGCGAGCGGCGAGACGGTTTTTGAGGGAAGAGAGGCTCAATCTTTCGTTTCCTTGTCAGGCGGTCTTCGGCTTGATGGGCGGCAAAGCCGCCGTCATCGATTTTTCGGCCATTTCAAAGCGGTGACCGCGCTCTGGGATATGCCTTGGTAGTAGGCTCCATGCTTCGCCGGCGGATGGTTCACCACGACTTTCGCCGAGAGGTGCCGGACGCCCTCAGTCGGCGAGGCCGAGGCCTGCTCCGATCCGAGCGATGCGTTGAGCAAGATTGAGACCGCGGCCATCGCGACGGCGCCGGCTTTCGTGCGCATTCTGCGTTTCCCTTCCGCTATCGTCACACCGCCCAACAGGAGCATCCAAGCGCGCCGAAGAAACCCTTAAGGTCGGCGATCGGCAGTTTCGACGTCCAGGCGCCGGCATGATCGTGGCCATGGACGCCGCAATCGCTGCCCTCGGGCTCACCCCAGGCGGCATAACCGCCGAAGGTGCGGACCGGCGACCAGTCGGGCATTGCCGGCGGCACCTTGTTCTCGTCGTGAGAGGCAAATTCGCCGGCCGCATAGACGATCTTGCCGCCGACCATCGTGAGCTCTGACGTGAGGAAGGAAATCTCGTCCTCGGCGCAGTTGAAAAAATCCTTGTTCGGCACGATGAGGTCGGCGAACTGCCCTTTCTCAATCCGGCCTTTCTTGCCTTCCTCGTTTGAAAACCACTGCACCTTCTCGGTCCACATCCGAAGCGCCGTCTCGCGATCGAGGCAGTTGGCGCGCGGGTAGAGCTGCAGGCCGCCGACAGTCTTGCCGGTCACCATCCACGACAGCGAAACCCAGGGGTTGTAGGATGCGACGCGGGTCGCATCGGTGCCGGCGGAGACGTTGACGCCCTTTGCCAGCATCTTGGCCACCGGCGGCGTCGCTTCAGCGACACCATGGCCGTAGCGCTCGACGAAGTACTCGCCCTGATAGGCCATGCGGTGCTGCACGGCGATGCCGCCGCGAAGGGCGGCGATCCGGTCGATCGAGCGGTCAGAGATCGTCTCCGCATGGTCGAAGAACCAGTTGATGCCCTCAAGCGGGATATCCCGGTTGACCTTCTCGAAGACGTCGAGCGCACGGGTGATCGTCTCGTCATAGGTGGCATGCAGTCGCCAGGGCCAGCGGTTCTCCGCAAGAATGCGCACGACCTCTTCGAGTTCGCCCTCCATCTCCGGCGGCATGTCCGGGCGCGGCTCGCGGAAGTCCTCGAAGTCGGCGGCGGAAAACACCAGCATCTCGCCGGCACCGTTGTGGCGGAAATAGTCGTTRCCCTGCTTGTACTTGACCGACGACGTCCATTTCAGGAAGTCGTCCTTCTCCTGCTTCGGCTTCTGGGTGAAGAGGTTGTAGGCAAGGCGGACC